>JABJNO010000016.1 GCA_018664825.1 Candidatus Parcubacteria bacterium | reverse complement strand
GTCCTATGGAATTTATCCCTGATTTTATCGGTGGTAAACATGGCACCAAAAAAGTCACCTACCTCCACCCCAAACTAGAACCAATCCTCAAAAATACTTATGGCATCGCCATCTATCAAGAACAAATCATGCGAATCGCTAGAGATATAGCAGGCTTTACCTATGGTCAGGCTGATGTACTTCGTAAAGCCGTGGGTAAAAAAATCCAAAAACTCCTAGATGAACAAGAAGAGGTAATAATCGGTGGCATGGTCAAAAATGGCATTGATAAAAAAACAGCCGGCAAAATCTGGGAATTTATCATTCCTTTTGCTAGGTACGGTTTCAATCGTTCTCATGCTGCCTGCTATGCCATGATTGCTTATCAGACCGCCTATCTCAAGAGCAACTATCCAGAAGAATTTATGGCTGCTCTACTGACCGCTGATCAAGACAATATAGATAGAGTCACTATCGAAGTAAACGAATGTCGAAAGATGAACATCGAAGTTCTCCAACCAGATGTCAATGAAAGTTTTAGCACCTTTTCAGTAGTAGAAAAAAAAGAAAAAGACCAAATGGGTAAAATTCGCTTTGGTCTCAATGCTATCAAAAATGTCGGACACAATATCGCCCAAGTAATCATAGAAGAAAGAAAAAAAGATGGACCCTATAAATCACTAGAAAACTTTTTGACTAGAATCAAAAATAAAGATTTAAATAAAAAGTCGCTAGAGAGCCTAGTAAAGAGTGGAGCCTTTGATAGCCTGATTACTCGCGGACAGGCTTTGGGTAATATAGAAAAAATTCTTGAATACAACAAAAAAATACAAAACGATCACAAAAGTGGCCAGGATAATTTATTTGCTGGTTTACCAATGGCTGAAATCAGCTTTTCTCTCAAGCTCGACGAATTCAAAGATATTGCAGAAGAAACAAAACTTTCTTGGGAAAAACAATTACTTGGATTGTATCTATCTAGTCACCCCTTCAAAAAACATATACGCATACTAAAAAATATCGTCCCCCTAAACAGGCTCAAGGGCAAAGAAGGAGAAAATATAAAAGTAGCCGGCGTGATCACCAATATACATAAAATAATCACTCACAAAGGGAAGGCCATGCTTTTTGTAGTCATAGAAGACTCTATAAGTAGTGCCGAGGTAATCGTTTTTCCAAAAATGCTAGAAACCACCTTTGGGCTTTGGCAGGATGAAAACAAAATATCAATATTTGGTAAAGTATCAAATAAAGATGGCCAACCAAAAATTTTGGTAGAAAGAGCTGAGCTCATCACCCAAGATACAATAAACAATCTAGAAGCAAAAAAAGAAGAGCAAAAAAAACTTTGGCTAGTACTCCCCTCTGGTTTTGACAAAAAACAAATGGAAGAACTAAAAAGTATTCTGGAAACAAGCAGGGGCCTGACACCTGTCTACTTAGAAATACACAATGGCACAATCAGAAAAATAAAAACCAAGATAAAAATATTACCGACTCCTGAACTCCAAGAAAAAATAACAGAATTCTTGAGTCCTCAAGCATGGCAACTAAAAGCAGGATAAATGACTTTTTTCTAATATTTCTGTATAATATACTAATAATCTAAAAACTATGACAAACAAAGCTAAAAGTAATAATGTATATGTAAAAATCGTCGGATTTTTTCTTTTTCTAACTATTGTAGCAATTTTTGCTATCCTCCATTTTGCCCTAGCCAAGGCAACTATCAAGATTTTTAGCCAAACAGACACAAACACTGGTACTGTCTTGGTAGAAATGCAAGCAGAAAATTCTGAAGAAAAATCTCCTGATGCTATTTTGGGCAAAATTATTAGTACCGAATTTGAGCTAGAGACCACTGTCCCTAGTAGCCAAGAAAATGTCCCTAGTGAAAAAGCTGGCGGATATGTCACTATTATAAACAATTATTCCAAAAATCAAGCGCTAGTAGCTACCACTCGCCTACTTACTCCTGATGGCAAACTTTTTAGAATCACCGAAAAGATCAATGTGCCAGCTGGTGGCAGTATAGAAGTTTGGGCCGAAGCAGATGAAGGTGGAGAACAATTTATCACTGAAGCTACCAAATTTATTATTCCTGGATTATGGATAGACTTGCAAGAATATATTTATGCCGAAACTGCTACTGGTATGAATCTACAAGCCGTACCACAATACATAGTCAGTCAAGACAATATAGATCAGGCCATGGCAGACATTGAGGCTCTAGCCATTACCCAAGCTATTGATCAAATAAACGAACTTTTGGTAGACGCCCTAAAAATAAATGCCAGCCGACTATCTCTAGAATTTGAAACTTTGGAATCAAACGTTGTTGGTGAAACTAGTAAAGAAGCCTACCTAAAACAAAAAGTTCGAGGCTACGCTGTAATTTTTGATGAAAGTAGTCTAAAAAATATTGCTGAAGAAAAGTTTACAAAAGAGCTAGACGGAGAACAATCTTTGATAGAATTTTTACCAGAAGGATATTCTTATAAAGTTGTCGAAACATACATAGATGAAAACAAGGCCATCCTAGAAGTAAGTCTATCTGCCAAGATAAGTACCAACGAAAAAAAGCTAGACATCGATAAAGAAAAATTGATCGGCCAAGGACAAGAAGGAATCAAAAAATATCTACAAGACCTCAATATCAATGATGCTGAAGTAAGCTTTTTCCCACCCTGGATAGATAAGGCGCCAAAACTAAAAGATCATATCATTATAGAATAAAGAAAACTCCCAGAAATGGGAGTTTTTAAATATTTTGACTTTTCTTTGAAAGGCGCTATAATATATAAGGCTTTAGATGATTGGAGTGGCTACCAACTACTCCCTCTCACAGAGGACCAGAAATGGCTAAGTTTAAAGTAAATCAAATAAAAAGAGTGGCTCAGGATTTTGTTTTTCTTGTGCAACTTGGGTGGAACCGCCCGATTAAATATTCGGGTCCCGAGACTTAAGTAGTCTTGGGTTATTTTATTTTTTAGCCCTAAAAACAACTAAACTATGTCAAAAGAACAAAAAATCGATGAAATCAGACACTCCCTGTCCCATATATTGGCGATGGCTGTCTTAAAAAAATTCCCAGATGCAAAGCTAGGCATTGGCCCGACCATTGAAAATGGTTTTTATTATGATTTTCTTTTGCCGGACAAGCTATCTGACTCTGATTTGCCTGCCATTGAAAAAGAGATGAAAAGAATGATCAAAAGAAACATTGCTTTTGAAAAAAAAATAACATCTCGTGACGAGGCTCTAAAAAAAGCTAAAAAAGATAAACAGGATTTCAAAGTAGAACTTATTAATGATTTGCCAAAAGATGAGGAAATAAGTTTTTATGAATCTGATACTTTTTCTGATTTATGTGCTGGTCCTCATGTCAAAAATTCAGGAGCCATAAAAAACGACGCTTTCAAGATTACTCACCTAGCAGGTGCTTATTGGCGTGGCGATGAAAAAAATCAAATGCTTACCCGTATCTATGGCGTAGCCTTTGAAACAAAAAAAGAACTAGACGAATATCTAGAGATGGTCGAAGAGGCCAAAAAACGTGATCACCGTAAACTGGGCAAAGAACTAGATTTGTTTGTCTTTTCAGATGTAGTAGGCAAAGGCTTACCTCTCTGGACTGCCAAGGGATCTACTATCAGACGAGAACTAGAGACATTTATAGTTGATGAAGAAATAAAACGTGATTACCAACATGTCTATACTCCTGATATTGCCAAAATTGATCTATACAAAAAATCAGGACATTATCCATACTATAAAGATTCTATGTATGCTCCAATCAAAATCGACAAAGAGGAGTTTATGCTTAGACCTATGTCTTGTCCTCATCACTATGAGCTCTACTTGAGTAAACCAAAAAGTTATCGTGATTTACCGATGCGTATTGCCGAGCTTGCAAAACTATATCGTTACGAACAATCCGGTGAACTAAATGGACTGATTAGGGTCCGAAGTTTTTGCTTGGCAGATGCTCATATTATATGTGCCGATGTCAAACAAGCCAAACAAGAGGTTGGCGGAGCTCTGGATTTGATTGAATATATCGCCCAGACATTTGGCTTGGAATTTGGCAAAAATTTTACATATCGCCTATCATTGGGTGATCGTAAAGATGACAAAAAGTATTACAAAAATGACAAAGCTTGGGATCAAGCCGAAGACATCCTAAGGCAAACCTTGAAAGAGATGAAGCGTGATTTTGTAGAAGCTCCCGACGAGGCCTCTTTCTACGGTCCAAAAATCGACGTACAAATGAAAAATGTCCTAGGCAAAGAAGATACAGCTTTTACTGTACAATATGATTTTGTGATGCCCGAACGATTCAATTTGGTTTATACTGACAAAAAAGGTAAAGAAAAAAAGGCCATCGTTATTCATAGATCATCTGTTGGTGCCCTGGAACGTGTCATAGCATTTTTAATCGAACACTTTGCTGGTGCCTTCCCACTATGGTTATCACCTATTCATGTCAAAATAATTACCGTCGGCGAAGGTCATATCGAATTTTCCAAAAAAATGGCCAAAGAATTTCAATCCGAAGGTATTCGCGTAGAAATAGACCATTCAGATGAGACAGTTGGAAATAAAATCCGCAAAAGTTCTCAAGAAAAAATGCCCTATACTCTAGTGATTGGTGACAAAGAAATGAATTCAGATGATTTGGCCGTACGTGTACGTGGTAAAAAAGATTTATTAAACATAGACAAACAAAAATTTATCTCAAAAATAAAAACAGACATCAAAAATCGTGAATTGGAGCTTTTATAAGTAAATTATAGAAAAATGCAGATCAAGACAGCCCTCACTTACGATGATGTTTTGTTGGTGCCTCAAAAGTCCAACATCATCTCTCGTCAAGATGTAAATACATCTACTAAAATAAGCAAAAATATACACCTCAAAATTCCTTTTGTCAGTGCCAATATGGATACTGTCACTGAAAGCAAAATGGCCATTGCCATGTCTTTGGCTGGTGGTATTGGTATTGTTCATCGTTTTTGTAGTATCGAGGCTCAAGCCAAAGAAGTGATGATAGTAAAAAGAAAACAAAATATCATCATTGATAATCCTTTTATTGTCTCCCCTGATGATACTCTGGGTGAGGTAAAAGAAAAAATAAAAGAATACAACTGTAAAAGTTTTTTGGTGACCAACAATCAACAAGACTTGCTGGGTATATTGACTCATCGAGATATGATTTTTGAAAAAAACAATGACACCCTAGTAAGTGACATAATGACTCCTAGAAGCAAACTTGTCACTGCTCCCTACAATATTGGCCCAGAAAAAGCCAAGGAATTGATGAATAATAACAAAATCGAAAAATTACCATTGGTTGATGAAGAATTCAAAATAAAGGGCTTGATTACAGCTACAGATATTGCAGACAACTACAACAATGAAAATGCCAGCAAAGATGCCAAAGGTAGATTGCTAGTTGGAGGAGCTGTTGGTGTACGTAATGACTATATGAAACGAGTCGACGCACTAGTTTCTGCTGAAGTCGACGTCTTGGTGCTTGATATTGCTCATGGGCACTCTAGCAATGAGCTAGAAGCTATCAAACAAATAAAAGAAAAATACCCAAGTGTTGATCTGATAGGTGGCAACATTGCTACTGCCAAAGCAGCTTCTGACCTTATCAAGGCTGGGGTTGATGCCGTCAAAGTAGGTATCGGCCCAGGCTCAATCTGCACCACTCGCATCACCACAGGCTATGGTGTGCCTCAGCTGACCGCTGTCATGAATGTTGCCTCTGTCACTCGTCGCCACAAAATACCCTTGATTGCTGATGGTGGCGTAAAGCAACCAGGTGATGCCGTCAAAGCTCTGGCTGCTGGTGCTGATACTGTGATGATGGGTGGACAATTTGGTGGTACTACCGAAAGTCCTGGACCAACTATCAATTATCATGGTCGTCAATACAAAATATCTCGAGGGATGGCTTCACTCACTGCCGCTCTAGGTAGACCAGATGCCAAAGAAAAAATATCAGACATTACACCAGAAGGTGTAGAGGCTCGCGTCCCCTACCGTGGACCAGTCCAAAGTATTCTCAATCAATATGTCGGAGGCTTAAAATCAGGTATGAGTTACGGTAATGCTGGTGATTTATCCAAGCTACGTAAAAACGCTGAGTTTATCCGCATCACCAACGCTGGAGTAACTGAGTCAAATTCTCACGACAACGAAGTTTTATAAAAACTCTAAAAATGCTATAATATTTATGATTAATAATTAATCATAAAAATATGCGTGCTCTAAAATTTATTAGCTTTACTATTCTATTGAGTTTTTTTGCAGGATTTTTGTTTTCATCTTCTGCCTTTGCTCAGGACAATCTAGAAAATGCTCTAGCTGAATTTGAAAATGATGACGTCACTGCAAAATCACTTGATATAGAAGAACCAAAAACCCTACCAGGTGATACGTGGTATTGGTGGCAAGGTACCAAAGAAAATGTCGGACTTTGGTTTACTTTTAACAAAGAAAAGAAACTCCAAAAATTACAAGATCATTCAAACCGACGTCTCCTAGAAGCTAGAAAACTAGCTGAAAAAGGGACAGACAAAGCAGCTGGAAATGCTGAAAAGGCTCTAGAAAAATACGAAGCTACTATGGCCAAAGTCACCAAACGGCTTGCAGAAAATCCAAAACTAAAAGAAAAGGTTTTAGAAAAATTTGATGCCAATCAACTCCGTCATCAGCAAGTATTGAGAAATGTCTCTGATAAGCTATCAAGTAAATTAAGTGCCGAAGAACTTGATAAAATCAAAAAAATCAAAGAAAAACAAGCTTTGAACTGGTACAATGTAGATCCTGAAAAATTACAAGAAAGATTGGAAAAGGCCGTTGAAAACAATGGTGTTGGAAGCAAATTTAAACAAATCAGAAACTACACTACCCTAGAGGAAATGGGTGTTGCTTTGCCCGAAGAGCTAAGTGCAAAAATAGATGCCGCCAAAGCAAAGGCCGAAGAAAAGCTTGGTGAAAAATTGGATAATATAAGTCCAGAAGATCAAGAAAAGTTGGAAAAATATATCCATAATATAAAAACATCTGCCACTCGCAAACAAGTAATCACCGACGAATTAAAAGATTCCGAAAAATTACCTCAAGCCGTCAAAGCTAGAGTCAAAAAAATAAATAGCGGCTACTCTACTGATATGAGGGAAAGATTCAATAATTTGAGTGACCAAGAAAAAGAAAAATTTTTGGAAAACTTTGACACTCGTGCTCACCCTACATATTTACGAGCTCTAGAAGATTTTGAAGTGCCAGAAAATCTAAGGACAAAACTCCAACAACTCCGTGAACGCCAAGAAGAAGGAGTTAAGAAAAAAATCCAAAATACCACCAACCCAATAAAACTCCGCACACTAGAAACAAATTTACAAAATTATCCATCCCTACGGCTAGAAGCTCGGGAACAAAGAAGGAAAATACCGGCTCCAACTCAAAATCCAATACTTCAACAAGGAGATCCTACGAGAGCTAGACAATAAATAAAAAACCCCGATTTAAGTCGGGGTTTTTAAATACCATTTCTTTCCAACAATTTCGTCACTCTTTGCTTCCTAGATATTTTTAGACCTGCAAAGAAAAAACTACCGTTTATCGATTCTATATATTGCTGATCATCAAAGAGACCTTGCTCCAAAAACCTATGTCTCATCTCCCAAGCTTTTTCTGAATTTAATCCTCCCAAAGCCATGGCTACTTTTCCTTTGTTTTCAATTTTAGATATTGCCTCCTCTCTTATTTTCCAGGCCTGATCAGTATCTATATCTGCCAAAGACATTACCAATGTTTCTAAAATATCTTCTTTATCATCTCCAGAAAACTCTTCCAAATTTTCTATTGCCGAATATCTCATAATCCAGGCCTGATCACTATCTATACCTGCCAAAGACATCAGAGCAGCACTCACTACCTGTATATGCCTATCAGGCTTAAAGGCCTGTTTTCTAATTTCCCAGGCTCTTTCATTGTCTATTCCAAGAGTAGTCATTAAAACTGCGTTTTCCAAATTTATACTCTTTTTAGAACCCGAGCCATCTACCCCCTCCATGACTTTATCTCTCAATTCCCAGGCTCGGTCACTATTTAAACCAAAAATTGAAAGAATGTTTTCTTCGTCTACTCCGTCATCAGCCTCAAAGATTTGCTCTCTCATTTTCCAAGACCGCTCACTATCAAGCCCAACCAAACTAGCAACTACTGCCTCTCGACCCTTTTTATCTTTTGCCAATGTTTGTTCTCTTATTGCCCAAGCTCTTTCTCCGTCCACTCCAGCTAGACCAGCCAACAAATTATAATCCAATAGATTATCCTTGTCTGCTTTTTCTACAAGCTGCTCCCTAATATGCCAAGCTACCGCACTATCCATGGTGGCCATATTTTCTAAAAAAGATGCCCACTCATAAGCCTTTGTGTCTTCTTTTTCGGAAAGTCTTTTCATGGCCTGCTGGATACGCGCAGTAACAACTCCCTCTGGTATATATTGATAAACAGCTTCTCTGGATAAGGCCAAAAGTTCTTGTACTTTTTTCCTGCCCTTGATCAGTTCTAATAAATCTTGGCCCCCTATATCTCTTTCATAATCAAAATCAAAAACTTCTTTTCTTTCTTTAAGAAGATCTAGTAATTTCCTGGCTTTAGTACAGCTTATATACATAAATACATTATACAAGCCCTGGGTTGATTTTTCAAGCAAAAATAGGTAAAATACGACTTATGAAAACAAAGAAGTTCCATCTTATTATATTTGGTTGCCAGATGAACTATTCTGATGCCGAAAGACTAGCCACTGTCCTCAAAAAACTAGGCTATGTTGAAACTGATAACGAGAGCAAAGCCGACCTCATAGGTATTGTAGCTTGCTCTGTACGTAAAGCGGCGGTCGATAGGATTCACAGTAAAGTACACAATTGGCAACTGACCAAGGTAAAGAGACCCCTGATCACCATGTTGTCTGGTTGTGTTTTGGAATCTGATCAAAAAAAACTAGCTCACCAATTTGATTTGTTTATAGATATCAAAAATCTAGACAATCTAGCCGAAGATCTCAAAAATATAGCTCCTGAACAAAAATTGGCCTTACCTGACTTTTTTGATATATCTCCTAGCTATCAATCCAAATTTAGAGCCTATGTACCGATTATGACTGGCTGCAACAAATTTTGTTCTTATTGTGCTGTACCATACACTCGTGGCCGAGAAATATCTAGATCATCCCAGTCTATCCTCAAAGAAGTCAAAGGGCTTCTAGACAATGGCTACAAAGAAATAATGCTCTTGGGTCAAAATGTAAATAGCTACGGTAAAGATCTTAAAAATGAAATAACTTTCCCAGAATTAT
Organism: Candidatus Parcubacteria bacterium; assembly: GCA_018664825.1. Lineage (GTDB taxonomy): Bacteria > Patescibacteriota > Patescibacteriia > UBA1558 > GWA2-36-10 > JABJNO01. The sequence goes on along the minus strand of JABJNO010000016.1, from coordinate 22,017 downwards.
TGAAAAAGATAGATAGTCTATCTGATCATTTTTGGTTAAAATTCCTCACTTCTCACCCTTATGATATGTCCGACGAGTTGATTGAGGTGATGACAGAAGCCAAAAATATAAATCATTATTTACATTTACCTGTGCAATCTGGTTCAAACAAAATTTTGAAAAAGATGAATCGTCACTATACAGTAGCTCATTATAAAAAACTGATCAAAAAAATAAAGAAAGCTATTCCTGATATTGCAATCTCTACTGACATCATTGTTGGATTTTGCGGAGAAACCGACAAAGACTTTGAAGCTACAAAGAAACTAATGAAAGAAATAGATTATAACATGGCCTACATGGGTCAATATTCTAGTCGTGCTGATACCGTGGCTACAAAATTATATAAAGACGATGTACCAAACAAAACCAAAAAAGCTCGTTGGAATATTCTCAATACTCAAATGTCCAAACAATCTCTAGCTTTCAACAAAAATCTACTAGGACAAAAACAAGAAGCTTTGATAGACCTAGTAAAAAAAGAAAAGAAAGGTTATACAAATATTGCTAAACTAGCCAATTATTTACCCGTTCATATAAAAACAAAAAAACCTCTCAAGGTTGGAGAGTTTTATCAAGTCAAAATTACAGCTACTACACTTTGGGGATTAGAGGCCGAACTTTATACCAAAGACAAAATCATCGTAGTTTTGGGCCCCACTGCAGCCGGCAAATCAAACTTGGCTGTCAAACTAGCCAAAGACATAAAAGGAGAAATCATTTCTTCTGACTCCCGCCAAATCTACAAGGGTATGAACATAGCTAGCAACAAAATTACCAAAAAAGAAATGGCCGGTATACCACACCATCTACTAGATGTGGCCAAGCCTGACGAGCATTATACTCTTTTTGACTGGCAAAAAGATTCTTTCGTAGCTATTGAAAAAATACTAAAAAAGGGCAAAACCCCTATAATTGCAGGTGGAACTGGACTTTATATATCGTCAATTATCCAAAACTACGACCTGGATGATAAAAATCCACAAACTAGCGAATGCCCATATGATTTTTTGGTATTTGGCATATCACCAGACAGACAAAAACTGTACACAAAAATTGATCAGCGAGTAGAAAAGATGGTAGATGACGGATCCTTGACTGAAGTCAGGCGAATCTACAAAAAATATCCAAATAAAAAACTATCCTCCCTCTCAGGAATCGGCTACAAAGAGCTAATCGAATATATAGATGGCAAAGTTGATATTGATACCGCTATAGCCAAGGTCCAACAAAATACTCGGCACTACGCCAAAAGACAACTGACCTGGTTTAGGCGGATGGAAAAACAAGGTATAAAAATACACTGGAACAAAACTCTGGTCCAAGCCAAAAAAATCACCAAACAATTTTTAGCAAACTAAAAATCCCCTCTCGGGGATTTTTTTATTTAAGTTTTTCTTTGAGTATTTTTTCAGCTGTCTGAGGATTGGCCTTACCTTTACTTTCTTTCATCACTTGTCCCACCAAAAATTTTAAAACAGTTTCTTTACCTGCCCTGTATTGTTCTACTTGCTCTGGATTACTCATAATCACTTGAGTCACAATCCCCTCCAAAGTACTATCATCATCTATTTGAGCGAGGTCCATGCTCTCTGCAATACGAGAAGGATCATCATCTTTACCTGTAAACATTTCTTTGAGAATAGTTTGTCCAGCAGAACTATTTATTTTTTTATCATGGATTAGCTTCAATAGCTCGGCAAAATTTTCGGCTTTGATCTTGAATTCTTCTTTTACAAAATCACCACCAAGTAAGCCAAAAAGCTCAGAAGTAAGCCAATTGTAAGCTAGCTTTGATAGTTTTTCTTTGTGTTTATCCCAAAGTTTATCAGCCTTTGGACTATCTGGGCTTATACTATTGGCCTTAAAAAGCCAAGCTCTGAGATCTGACATTACACCTTCAAAATAATCAGCCCAAAACCTTTGATTGATCAATGTTTTGGCGTCTTCGTGCTTCAAGCCGTATTCTTTAACAAAGCGATGTACTCGTTTTTCTGGTAGCTCAGGCATAGAGGCTTTTATTTCTGTAACTAGATTTTCACTTACTATCAAAGGCGGTAGATCTGGTTCAGGGAAAAATCTATAATCTGCAAAACCTTCTTTGGTGCGTTGAGCTACTGTTTCTTGCTTGACCTCATCCCAGCCACGAGTCTCGGTAATCTTGGGTGCCTTGTCTGCATTCCACAATTTGGTTTGTCTTTTGATTTCAAAAGCCAGGGCTTTTTCAACAGCCTTGAAAGAATTTAAATTTTTTACTTCTATCTTTGGATAAAGTTTTTTATCACCCATGGGTCTCAAAGATATATTGGCATCACAACGCATATGCCCTTTTTCCATATCAGCGTCACTGACCTTGAGATAGCGAGCAATCAAACGTAAATCCTGCAAAAATATTTTGGCTTGCAGTGGAGTCTTGAAATCTGGTTTGGTGACAATTTCGGCTAGCGGCGTACCTCCTCTATTGTAATCCACCAAAGTCTTGTCACCTTTATGAATATTTTTGGCAGCATCTTCTTCTAGATGTAGCCTCTCGATACCTATTTTTATATTTTTACCATCCGCCTCTACTACCCAGTGTCCCTCATACGCCAAAGGTTGATCAAATTGAGATATCTGATAACCCTTTGGTAAGTCTGGATAAAAATAATTTTTTCTATCAAACTTTGATTTTTTATTTATCTGACAGTTTATCGCCAAAGACATAGCAATACCCTGTTTGACTGCCTCTTTGTTTAGGGTGGGCAATGTACCTGGATGTCCCAAACAGATTGGACAAACAGTAGTATTTGGCGCCTCGTCTTCACCTTCGTTTGAACAATTACAAAACATCTTACTCTTTGTTTTGAGCTGTAAATGAATCTCTAGTCCAATGATTGTTTCGTATTTTGACATATTTTTAATCTATCAAGTGTTTTATCTGATTCCAAATAAGATCATGAATCTCCTCTCTACTCATAATATCATCATCTTTTACACATTCTATCAAGTGAAAGTCAGGATAATCCTTTACTATTTGCAAATAAGTAGCCTCGGAATCTTTAAGGTGTTGCTTATTACTTTCGTGCAAATCTCTTTTTTCTCCCCCCACATAATCACGATGACCTTTTTTATCAACAAGCTTTTGACTGATATCTGCTGAAACATGCAAGATAATACTGACATCTGGTTTTGGAATAGCAAATATTTCGTATTCCAACTCATGAAGCCAATCCAAAAATTCTTTTCTTTCTGCTAAATCAGATATTTTTGAGCCTTGATGCCCCATACTAGCTGATACATACCTATTGGCAAGCAAGACTTTGCCCTGCTCTAACATATCGACGATTTCCTGCTTAGAATCAAATCTGTCCAAAGCATAAAATGTAGAGCCCATTTTGGGACCCACATCCTCTATTCCACCATATTCACCGTTTAGATATTTTTCAACAAAAAAGGCAGAACGCTTCCCATATCGGGGAAAATCTACTACCGCCACATCTTTTCCTTCTTTTAATAAACGCTTTTTCATTATTTCTACTTGCGTACCCTTTCCAGAGCCGTCAGTACCGTCTATTACTATAAATTTTCCTTTTTTCATAGACTAAATATATCATAAAAAATAAGAGAAAAAAAGCCCCTGTAAAAATACAGGGGCTTTACCTATTCTTCTGTTGCATGTTCTTGGAAATCGTCCATTTCCCTTTCGTTGTAGCAAGTACGGCATAGTGGCTCATAGGCCTCCTTGCCTCCAACATGGATAGTATCTCCTACATCGACAGTTCGACGACTTCGTGAAGCCAAACCTCCACAACCGACGCACACAGGGTGCAATTGCTGAGTAAAATCAGCATCTACGATTAGTTTGGGTACACCATCAAAAGGTATTGTACGAAAGTCTTGGTCCAGGGTAGCAATCACTACTATCTTGCCTTGATCGGCCTGACTTGAAGCAAAAATATTCAGCTCGTGAATATCAAAGAATTGCCCCTCATCAATAGCAATGATGTCAACTGGATTTTTCGCAATCCAATCTTTTATATCCTGGATCGTCCTTACTACCACTGCCTCTCTGATCTCACCATTGTGAGTGACTGCCTCGGTATCTGAGTAGCGACCATCCTTTTGTGGTTTGAAAAGGATAATTATTTTCGCTGTTCCCTTTAGGGCTTCTGAGATTTCTACTCTTCGTAAATTACGAAAAAGTTCCCCTGTTTTTCCAGAAAACATTGGGCCGAAAATCACATAGACAAAGCCCCCTTTCTTTTGGGTAAGCATCAAAACATCTAGATGGATCTGCATTGTTGTCTCCTTTTATTGAAAAGAACTTTATTGTCCGGTTGAACCGAAACGATTTTCACCTCTATTTGTTTCATCCAATTCCTTTACTTCTTTTATTAATATATCTTCGTGTTTTTCTACAATCATTTGAGCTATTCTATCACCGGCCTTGATATTGTATACCTCTTTACCCAAATTTATCAAGACTACTCTGATTTCACCTCGATAATTCGAGTCTATCACACCAGCCATAGTATGGATACTATTTTTGGCAGCTAGACCACTTCTATCTCTGATATTTCCCCAATATCCTTGTGGTATTGCTACGGCTATCCCAGTTTCTACAATTATTTTTTCTCCGGGCTGTATTTGATAATCTTTGAGACTAGAAAAATCCATGGCTGCATCGCCAGGATTCATCGTTTTTGGCAAAATAGCTGCCTCATCTATTTTTTTTACTTGTATGTCCATTATTTTGTAAATTCTGTGTATTTAAATTTGAGCCCTTCGTATTCTTGCTCTTCTGATTCTGAAGCTAAATTAAATTCATCATACTCAGGGAAAAATGTATCTGCTTCCCATACCTTGTCCATAATAGTCAAATAAAGTTTGTCGGCATATTTGATGGCCTGAGCATATATAGAAGCTCCTCCAATAAAAAAGGCTTCGTCATCTCCGCTATTTTTGGCTACTTCTAGAGCCTCTTCCATAGAATATACTATTGTACATCCCTTTGCCTCAAAATCCTTGTCCTTGGTCATAATGACGTTGACTCTATTTGGCAACGGAAATCCAATAGACTCAAAAGTAGTCTGTCCCATGATTACCATGTGTCCACTAGTAATATTTTTGAAATGTTTCAAGTCAGGTGGTAAGTGAACCAATAGTTTATTTTTGTTTCCTATTCCCCTGTCTTTTGCTATTGCGCAAATTATACTTATCATGTTGTTTTTATAAATATCGACTCTTCTAGCTGTTGTATTTCGCCCATCTTATTTGACCTGGATTAATTTTTTTTATTTGGCCTTTTCTATAAAGCTCAATCGCCTTGTCTAAAACATAAATATTTTCTGAAATCAAAGCACCTTTTACAATCAAATCATCGGGTAATGTATCTAAGTTTTTAGTAGAACCCAATTTTAGATCACCACCCACAATCAAACCTACTGGTAGTCTAAGAATTTTCTTATCATTCCATAAGTTTAAATCACCCCGTATGGTCAAGTTTGGTGGTAGTTTGTCTATATCCCAATCAACTTTTTTATCTGTAAAATCAAGACTGTGTTTTATAAAAACCCCACCATCTTTTATAAAAATATTTTTCATAACCTCACCTTTGTTGACTATTATCTTAGCTCGTATTAACAAAGCTACCAACATATCAACTCCAATTCCTGCCAATTCTTTTTTTAAATTTTTAAATAAAAATTCTATATTCTGCCCAATATCCCTTGCTCCCCAGATATCTTTGGCTAAAAGTTTATCACAAAAATTATTATGTTGATTTACAATATTTTCAAAATCCTCTTTTACCTCTTGGCACAGTACTTTCATAGTAGATTCAAAATATTAAACAAATTTAAAATGAGTCACCTGACCTTTTTCCCCTAATTTATTTAACTGATCTTCTAGCCCATCTAATGCGTCTTGTTGTTTACATGTTACCGATTCTGCTATCAAATCTCCTGGTAATTCCGTAATGCTTGTGCCTGCGATATTCAGAACACCTTTGATGGTCAATCGAGGTGGTAACTTTGATAGACTATTCACGCTTTCCAAATCTAAATCGCCCATCACTTCTAGTCCTGCTGGTAATTTTGTAAGCCCATCTTTGAATCCTATATCTCCTTGGTAAACAATTTTTCCTTCTTTATCGGGGGCTCTTAGATTTTCTGAAAAGACTGCTTGATTTCCTCTCCTTAATCTTTTAGAAAACATACGCGCCTCTACATATTCTTCTAAATAAGATTTTACTTTCTCAAACCAAAGTTCACGAGCTTCGGCCATAATATTGGCAATTTGTTTTCTGGTATTTTTTATATTTGGCACTTGCTTGATACTGTCACTTTTTTCAAGAAAACCAGCCAATCTCCCATCAAGTTCTCTGGCTTGCTTTACTTTTCTTCTAGCTCTTTTGCAAATTGTTGTTTTTGACATAATTTATACTAATATTATTTTTCCACTTATTTGTCCCGTAGCCTTAAGTCTTTTGGCTTGTTTCAATAAATGCTTAGCATCTGGATCTGACAAATGAATATCTCCTATTATTCTCAGATCTTCTGGTAATTCTTTTAGTTTACTATTCCATATATGAAGCTCACCGTCAACTATAAATCCTTTTGGAATATAAGTTACATGATTATCAGATATAGTAAATATTCCTCGGAAAGTGGCTGTTCTTTTTTTTGTATCAATTTTTATCTGTCGAAATACTGCATCTTTTATTGTACCCAAGCCTGAATCATCATCATCTGCCAGAATATACCACCTTATATAATCCCTACGAATAAAATAATTAAACAACTCATCGAAAAGACGCTCCATAAAATCAGCCAAAACTTTCCAATCATCTAGATTTTCGCTATTTATTTCTTTAATATTCAAAATATCATCAAGCTCTTTTAGCTTATCTAATTTTTCTTTAAATTGTTCACAACGTTCTTTGTGCATAATCTATTTACTACTATCTATTTCCAATTCCCCTATTTGTCCTTTTCTGTACAATTCTGTTGCCTGTTCCAGTACATCCAAATTCCCCTGCCAAACAGTCATTGTTCCTATTACTATCAAATCATCAGGCAAAGTTTTGATGTTTGTATTTTTATTCAAGGACAAATCCAAATCACCATTTATAGTCAATCGCCTAGGCAAATAATCAATTACCGTGTTTTGTAAATCTAAAGTTTCTGTAAAACCTCTACCCTCGTTCTTTTCAAAATTAGTATCTATATCACCAATCTGTGGCTCTACACCAATTCTCCTAGATGCTTGATATGAGAGTTTAAACCATTTTTTATAATGTTCTTCAATTAAATTTCTTTTATAATGCCAAGCTAGACGAAACAGCAAAGCTATTAATTTTTTTTTATCAACACTCAAAAGATCTTGTGTGTTTTTAGCCCTTGCAAGATTTGTGGAATATGCACTCATTATTTTTTTTAGCTCAACCAAAACTTCATTAGCTTTTTTACATACTACTTTCATAATTTTTTATGCATACTAATTACTCATATCTTCTACCAACTCTCCTATTTGACCCATCAATGTAAATTTAGCTTTGTGTATCAACTCATCTCGCCACCAAATAATCAATTTTCCTTCTACAATCAAATCATCCGGTAAATCCTGTAAAGAATGATTTGACTCCATACTCATATCAAGATCACCTTTGATAGTCAGACTTTTTGGTAAATGAGTCATCCTTGACTCGCTTAAATCAATGGACCTTGTTTCCATACGACAGGTCTTTGGGTTATATATAAATTTATCATTGACCCAACCCTCTGTTTCATAGTCAGCTTCATTTCTATAGATGCTTTTCATCCATCTCAAATAATGTTCGGCAAGTAATATTCCTAAAGTACGACTAAGCATATCTCGCATATCTCCTATTGAATTCTCTAAATGGGGAAGTATTTTTAAATCTTCTATTTTTTTGGCATTATTCAAACCATCAACATAAGCATTGAACAATCTTCTTAGTTCAATTATTTCGCTTTTTGCTTTAGGACATTCTTTATACATAATAAATTGCTAACCCCTGACTATCATTACGCCTTTGATATTACCTTTAGTGATTAATCTTTTCACTTCCTTTGTAAGCTCCGAATCTTGCCCCCAGACCGTCACATTTCCCTTTACTATCAAGTCGTCTGGTAAGGTTTTTATACCCTCACTTCCCAAGCTTAAATATCCCTTTACAGTCAAATGTTTTGGTAAATATTCAACTGAAGTATCTCGTAAATCAAGTATATCAATTTCCATCCTCAAAGTATCCCAATTATAATGAAAATTATCATCAACCCATTCTTCTGCTTCCGAACCATCAGCTACCCCATCAAAACCTATTGACCATTTTTTGTAATGCCTAAAAGCCAAAGACTCTACCCAACTTTTTATATTATCTAGTTTTGGTACTACCCGCTTATGAAGATCTATAATGTGCAACATATCTTTATCCTTTTCTAGACTATCAAAATCAATATCTAGCATTTTTCTCAAATCCTTGGCCAGTCTTTTGGATGTTTCACAAGCTTCTGACATAATTTATACTGCTATTGGTGCTTTTATACCTGGATGTGGATCATAGTCTGACAATTCAAAATGCTCAAACAAAAATTCGTCTATATCTTTGACGCTTGAATCTATCTTGATATTAGGCAATTTTCTTGGACTTCGTTTGAGCTGTCTATCTACTTGTTCAAAATGATTTTTATAAATATGAACATCACCAAAAGAAACTATAAAATCCCCAGGTTTCAAATCTGTCACCTGAGCAATCATCATAGTCAGTAGTGAGTAGCTAGTAATATCAAACGGCACTCCCAAAAATACATCCGCAGATCTTTGGTACAAATGGCAAGACAATTTACCTTCATGCACATAAAACTGAAAAAGCATTGGGCATGGTGGCGGTGAGCTCCTCTTTCCTTTTATGAGCACCTGTAGCTCACCAGTATTCCAGGCATTGACCAAAATACGACGTGATCCTGGATTATTTTTGATATCATCAACAGCAATCGCTATTTGATCTACCTCTCCTCCACCTGGACCAAGCCAACGACGCCATTGTTTGCCGTATATTGGTCCTAGATCACCCCATTCACGAGCAAAAGATTTACTCTCTTTTATTTTGGCAATAAAATCTTCTTGAGACATTACCTTTTCACCAGAACTTTTTTTGACATCACTATATACAGCATAAGGCCAGGAATCCCAGATATGGACATTGTTATCTACCAAATATTTTACATTGGTCTCACCTCTGAGTATCCACAACAATTCATGGATGATGCCACGCAAAAACATCTTTTTGGTAGTCACCAAAGGAAAACCATCGCTCAAATCAAAACGAAGCTGGGCACCAAAAATACTTCTTGTCCCAACTCCAGTCCTATCTCCCCTGTCATTTCCTTCTTCTTTTATCTTTTTTAGTAAATCTAAATATTGTTGCATAATTATTTTACTAATTCATCTAATTTTTTATAAAATTCTTCCAATGTCCCGTTATTGTCTATAGTGACATCAGCTTGCGCCATGATCTCTGGGATAGTAATCTCTGTTTCAGCCATATCATCTTTTTGGAATTCTTCCCAAGTTTTGGTAGTATCCCCTGGCTTTTCGTTTCTTTTGTTCAATCTTTCATATCTAGTCTTGGCATCTACCTCTACAGCGATTAGTTTGAATCCTTCTATTTCTTTCAAATAATCTATGTCCGGTATCCTCCGTATACCATCTACTATCACCAAATCAACATCCGCATTTTTGACATCCTTGGCTACTACCTTGGAAAACAAATCTTGCCCAAAAGCTTCTCGCAGTACTCTAGAGATTATTTGATAATTTTTTCGTACAGGCTCAATATATACCCTGTCCATAATATCTTTCATGGAAGCAGAAAATTTGACCTGTTTAGTGTTGTGTTTTTCTGCGAAATAATCAGAAGCCGTATCTTTGCCACAAGATATAAGCCCAGTAAATCCCAATACAAGTTTTTTATTTTTCATCGTTGTCTGAAATTAGCATTTTTTTGCTAGGGACATATTTTTTGTATCGTACTCCAGCCAAATCAAAAAGTTTTTTGGCAGCTACAGAATATTCTTCGTTGATATACTTGTCATCCATATAAATCAATTCTTTGATTCCATTTTGGATGATTGTTTTGGCACATTCATTGCAAGGAAATAAAGTACAGTATACTTTACCGCCCTCTACTGATTTGTTGGAATTGTAAATTGCATTTCTTTCTGCATGAACAGTGTATGGATATTTGGTATATACCCAAGAATCTTGTTCTTTTCCCCAGGGCAACTCATCAGCCTCAATCCCTCGTGGAAATCCATTGTATCCCATACCCAATACTACATTGCGCTCGTCAACTACCACGGCACCTGTCTGAGTACTAGGCTCTTTTGATCTTTGGGCAATCAATTGGGCCATAAGCATAAAGGTGTCGTTCCATGATAAGAAATCTTTTCTAGGTCCATTTGCCATATTTTTGTAGGTTAAATAGTAAATTATTATCTTATTAAGTTTAGCAAAAAACAACTGTTCCATCAAACAAAAAATTTAGCTAGTTTTAGCTAAATTTTCTTTAATCTCTTCTGTCTAAATTTATAGTCAGGAATAGTCTTCTCGACTAGTCGCCAAAACTTGACAGAATGATTCATTTCTTGCAAATGACAAAGCTCGTGCACAATAATATACTCTGCTATATCAGATGGTAAAAGACAAAGTCGATAATTAAAATTTAGATTTTTCTGTGAAGAACAGCTGCCCCATCTACTTTTTTGATTACGGATAGCTACTCGCTTAAACTCCAAATTATAATATTGATTATAATAATTAAGTCTATCCAAAACAAAGGTCCGGGTTTGTTTTTTATATTCTTTGATTTGGCTCTCCGAATGTTTAAAAGAAAAAATATTTGGATTATTTTTTACCTTGGTCAGATTTTTGACTAGCCACCGTGCTCTACTCAAAAGAAATCTCTTGACCAAAAATACAGGATAAGTGACAGGAGCTGTCACCATCAAAGCACCGTCGTGTTCTATAGTCAGACGGACATACTTGGCATATCGCTTACGACGTAAAGTATATGGATAGTCCTCGCCGTTTATATTTAATCTTTTATCTTCAGTTTTTTTGAACATAGTTATCCTCCAATACTTGCTGACCAGCTTCGGTATAAGCCCGTACCAATCCTCCTGTCCCCAGATTGACACCTCCATAATACCTAACCACCACCAACATAGCATTCATGATCCCCTTTTTCTGCAAAAGAGAAAGTAACGGTGGTCCAGCTGACCCAACTGGTTCTTTGTCGTTATCAAATTTTTCTTTGAGCACGCCCTCGTCCAAAAAACGATAAGCATAGACTGTATGAGCCGATCCTTTATACTTACCCTCAAAGCTTGTCAAAATTTCTTTGACCCTAGGCATTGAGTCAACATAAAAAGCAAATCCCAAAAATTTGGACCGCTTGACGTCGACCTGTGATTGTTTTTCTGCTACTACCTCGTACATTATTGTTCGTCAACTATATTTTTTTTATTTTTTACTTTACACCAAAAACTATCAAAATTTTTCTTTTTCTTTTTTTTATCAGCCATACTAAGTCCTAATAAAATAATCAATATTGGCCAAAGATAATTCCAAAAATCTCCTTCGATAATGCCAGCATTTTTAAGTAAAAAATAAACACCTACAATAATCAAAACGGCTCCAAACATAATTTTTGTAATTAATAATAATACTAATATTATAGCTTATTTTGTAAATATTGACTATTTGGACACTACTGTATTAAAATAAAAATGATGATTATGTGAAAGCCTGTGAAATCTGGATATTAAAGACAATACCAGATATGATCGGAAAATCCGATCTAGCAGACGAGAGGGTAACCAAACCCAGACCAGTAGCTAAGGTGGGTAATCACCGACCCAAAACACGACTTCCTGTACCGAAGCTCTGGATGGACGGCCAACGTGCCTAGATCATGGTAGCACAGTCATCGTGGGCTCTAGTAAAACTAGGGCCTTTTTTATACAAATAAAAAACTGATAGACTACGAGCTATTTGTCAGTAAAAGGTTGAAGCTCATAAAGAGCTTTATCCTTTTTTAATAAGTTTTGAAAGCAAGGAGGGGCGCTTTGAAAACTCGACTGACAAAATAGCACACAGGCTACCAGTAATAAATTTGCATTATCCTCAAAAGTGGGATATATTAATGTAGCATAATAAAACATATTTGTCAACCCTATGGAGTACCGTATCAGTACGGCTGATTCAGCAGAAAACCATACTTTAAGTATTTTTGACGCCCCCCTCTTTGGACAAAAGGAGGCGGTTTTGTGGTGTTTGGAAAATAATAAACAAGTAAAGATCTATTCTGACTTACTGCGTATTTGGCAAAAAAACATAGCCAACGATAACAAAAAAATAATCACCTGGGCTTCTGGGCAAGAAATCAACCTCGATACCTTGATTAGCCTAAATCAGTCTCAACCTTCTATTATCTTGACTACTTATGACAATCTTGAATCGGCTGTAGCAAATTTTAAAAAACTAGAAGAAAATCGAATTGATTTTAAAGTTGGACAAGAATACAACCTAGGTCAGACTATCATCAAGCTGGCCGAGCTAGATCTAAATCGCGAAAAAGAAGTCTGGGAAAACAATACTTTTGCAGTCCGCGGAAGTATCCTGGATATTTACCAAAACAATAAAATTTTGCGCCTCAATTTTGATAGCAATATCCTAGAAGGCATCACCGAAATAAACCCTTTTACGCTACGAGATGATAAGCTGATCAAAAAATGTTTTGTTTGGCCAGCCAAAATTTTGCACAAACAACAATTTATAAAATCACTACCGGAAAATACACTAATAGTACACCATCAAAATGCCTCTGAATATTTCCATGATATTTACAATGACCAAATTATCTTTGATCCATTATCTTCAAAGGGCAAAATTTTTGATACTACTCCTCTCCAGCTATCAGATAAAGATAAAATCAAGTATTTAAAGACCAAAAATATTTTGTGGTTTAGCAAACACAAAAATTTGGCTGAAAAAATAATAAAAGAAAATAAATTTCAAGCCAAGATTATAGATTGGTCAAATGGTTTGATTTGGCCAGCTATGTTTGAAACTGATCAATATACCATCGTCAACGACACTTTGTTTTTCTTGACCGAAGAAGTCACCAAAAAACAAGCAACTGCTCAAGAATTTAAACCAGAATACAGCATCGGTGACTTTGTAGTTCATCGAGACCATGGTATTGCCAAGTTTACTGATATCACCAAAATGAAAGTAGATGATCTAGAGCACGAATACCTAGTATTGTCTTATGCTCAAAACGACAATCTTTTTGTACCAATAGAGCTAGCTGACAAAGTAGAAAAATACATAGGCCCAATCAACCCAAAAGTCCAACGATTATCAGTGGGTAATACTTGGCCACAAACTTTACAGAAAATAAAAAAACACACCCTAGAACTAGCCAACAAGCTCCTCACTATAGAAGCTACCCGCAAATTGATGACCACGCCCTCTATCTCTCCTTTGGAAATAGACCAGGCAGCGGCCGATGATTTTCCTTATCAACTCACTCCTTCGCAAAGTCGGGCCGTAAAAGACATATCAAGTGACCTGCGCTCTCTTTACCCTAGTGATCGTCTGATTTGTGGCGATGTAGGCTTTGGTAAGACCGAGGTGGCTCTCAGAGCCGCCGCCATGGCTGTCTCCAATGGCTGGCAAGTGGCTTTTCTTTGTCCAACTACTATTTTGGCTCAACAACATTATGACAATTTTGTAAATCGCCTAGAAAAGTATGGCATCAACGTAGCTCTACTTACTCGCTGGCAAAACAAAACACAAGTCAAATCAGCAATTGAAGATATCAAACAAAGCAAAATAGACATCGTCATCGGTACTCATAGACTACTTTCAAAAGATATCCATATCCCAAAGCTTCAACTTTTGATAATCGACGAAGAACAAAACTTTGGTGTCGAAGACAAAGAAAAGCTAAAAAAACAAAAAGCTCATATCAATGTTCTGACCTTGACTGCCACTCCTATTCCTCGCACCCTCAACCTAGCTTTATCTGCCATCAAAGACATCTCTCTGATTACAGATCCTATTTCCAATCGCAAAGACATCATCACCAAAGTGCACAGCGAAAGTGACGAAGTAATAAAAAAGGCTATAAACATAGAGCTCAAAAGAAAAGGCCAGGTGTATTTTTTACACAACCGAGTAGAGACAATCAACTTTGCCTACAAAAAAATCCAAAAACTTTTCCCCAAAAAGAAAATCGAAGTTGCTCACGGCCAACTAGAAGACAAGCAACTAGCCAAGGTAATGCACAACTTTGATATTGGAGAGACCGATATCTTGGTTTGTTCTACTATTATCGCCAATGGACTTGATATACCAAACGCCAATACCTTGATTGTCCGTGAAGCCAACAAATTTGGCTTGTCCCAACTCCATCAGCTCCGTGGACGCATCGGGCGCTCTGACAAACAAGCTTATGCTCACTTCCTCTACTCAGCTCCCAAGCTGACTGATAAATCATCCACTCGCCTCTCTCACCTCAAATTTGCTAGTAGTCTTGGTGATGGATTCAAAATTGCCCACAAAGACATGGAGCTACGAGGAGTTGGACAGATTTTGGGCAGAGCTCAATCAGGTAGAGTCAAAAGCATTGGCCTGGGCATGTATCAACAGCTCGTTACCGAGACAATCGCTGAGCTCAAAGGTCAAAAGACAAAAACTTGGCGAGATATCGAAATAAAACTTTATTTGGATACAAATCTACCAGACAAACTATACAATGAAATACCAGCCAAGCTAAAATTTTATCAAACCGTCAGCTATATGCGTGACGTGAGCACTATAGACAAAAAAATATCTAAAGCGACTGAAGAATCTGTAAAAAATATCCTCTGGCTCCAAAAAATAAAAACCACCTGCCAAGATACAGACATTATTGGTATTACAAATTATCAAAACCGTGATAAAAAATTTGTCTCCATAAACTTTTTAGGAAATATCGATCCCAAAAAAATTGTGAAACTTTTGGATACTAATCCCGCTTGGAAATTTAGCGACAACCAAATCCGCATCCAAGAAGACTTTTTGACCAAAAATATCAAAGAATCTATTGAAGAAGTAATTAATATTTTTAAAGCCTAAACTTTAAAATAACTTTAAAATATGATATCTTTAAGGCGAATAGCAAGGAGCTATTCTGAATTTTAATTTACCAATATGGCAACCTTGATCAGAAACAAACAAATCAGTCACGACTACAAGATCCTCGAAGAATTTGAGGCCGGTTTTGTGCTAAATGGCCAAGAAGTAAAAACTATCAAATCAGGCCTTGGTAGCCTCCGTGGTGCTTTTGTATCAATAAAAGACTCGTCTGCCTACATAAAAAAAATGCACATTCCGATTTATAGCAAAGCATCGACTCAAAGCAAGCAAAACTACAATCCAGACCGAGATCGCAGGATTTTATTGAAGAAGAAAGAAATCAGCTATTTGATAGGAAAAACCAACCAAAAAGGCTTGACAATTGTACCTATTTCAGTGTATACTACTCGCAGACTTATCAAGGTAAAAATTGCCTTGGTTAAAGGAAAAAAGAAGTTTGACAAAAGAGAGACCATTAAACAACGTGATACACAACGGAGAATACTCCGTAAATTAAAGGATTTTTAATTTATGGGGATGTTATATATTCGATGTTATTTGAAATAATGGACTGCAAGTTGAGTTCTCGATCTCGTAAAAAATCGTTTAAAATAAGTGCAAAAAACACTTTAGCCAAAGTTAAAGGGCTTTTCCAAGTACCTAGCTTTGCGCCTGTCGTAGCATAAATTTGCTCGACCGTTTTATTATGATCGCCTGAGATTATCTTAAAACGCCAATTTATCAGGCTAGGAATATCCTATGTTGGCTAAGATATTCTAAAAGCCCCAAGCTAACTGGATTATTAGTTTTTGGTCTACTTTCAAGCTAATAATTGAGAAAAAAAATAAGTAGAATAAGCTTGTAGATGTTTATTAGGACACATGACAGACAGGGGTGTGATACCCCTCATCTCCACCAGGTTTGACTATCCCTAAAGGATAAAAAAGCCACCAATTTATAAGATTAAAACAAAATTATACGAACCAAAAGACGAAACAAATCAAAAGTCACTACCAAACACTTTCGGCTCAACGGACAAATCCGTGTACCCGAAATAATGGTAATTGGTGATGACGGCGAACAACTTGGCGTTATACCTACGAGCCAGGCTTTGGATTTAGCTGAGCAAAAAGGCCTAGACTTAGTTGAAGTCTCTCCCAAAGCCAATCCTCCTGTCTGTCGCATAATAGACTACGGTAAATTTCAATACCAACAAACTCGTAGTCAACAAAAAGTAAAAAAAGTTGAAATTAAAGGTATAAGATTATCTTTAAAAATCGGCGAACATGATTTGGAAGTAAAAGAAAAACAGGCCTTAAAATTTTTGGATCAAGGTCACAAAGTAAAAATAGAGCTACGCCTCAAAGGGCGTGAAAGAGCTCCAATATTTAGAACAAAATCTAGAGACAAAATTAATCAATTTTTAGAACAATTAAAATCAAACGTTGATTTTAAAATAGATAAACCAATCGAACAGCAAGGTCCAACCATAACTGTTTTGATTACGAAAGGCAACTAATTATGAAACTGAAGACCAAAAAATTATTGAAGAAGAGAGTAAAGGTTACTGGCAAGAAAAAAGTTTTGATCCGTACTGGTGGTCAAAATCATTTTAATGCAAGAGAATCAAGTAAAGTCACTAAAAATAAAAGACGTGACAAACAAATCTCATCTGCCAATATGAAAAATGTTAAGAAGCTATTACCTTATTTGTAATTTTAATTTAAAGAAATAAAGATATGCCAAGAGTAAAAAGAGGTACAACCCATGTAAAACGAAGAAAAAATATCCTGAAAAAAACAAAGGGATATAAATGGGGCCGAAAAAATAAAATCAAACAAGCAAAAGAGGCCATCTTACATGCTGGTACTCATGCCTTGCGTGATCGTAGAAAGAAAAAAAGAGTCAATCGTAGACTATGGCAAACCAAGCTAGGTGCAGCCTTGAAGACCCTCGATTGGAACTACTCTTCTTTTATTGGTGCTATGAAAAAATATAAAAGCGAACTTGATCGTAAAGTACTATCACAAATTGCTGAAGAAAATCCAAAAGCATTCGCCAATATAGTAAAGAGCTTTAGATAATCTTTACTCAAAATCAATATAATATAAAAACCTCCAATTTTTGGAGGCTTTTTTATTTTTTCAAAAACTTTATCATTTTGTCTGGTGGAAAAAACTTGTACAACCAAATACCAAGATAAATCCCAACCGAATCTATCACAACATCTCTAGCACTTCCATAACGACTGACTATAAATGATTGGTGTAGCTCATCAATCAAAGCATAGACAACTGCAGCTATAATAACAAACAAAAGATAATATCTTTCTTTTTTATCAAAACTACTAGCTATCAAATAAGTAAGTACCATAAAAACAAAGACATGCGCTCCTTTACGAAGCACAAAATCATAAGTACTAGACAAACCGCTAGACAAGTCAGGTATTGAGGATAAATAAAAAATTAAGCCTCCCCACAAAGCGGCTGCCAATAAAAATAATAACTGATATAGCTGTCTTTTATGTAACATGACTAAATTGTACCAGATTTTTTAATTTTGAGAAAATGTTCAATGTGTAGTATAATTATATCATTGTATGCAAATAAGAAAAAAACAACCTACAAATAGTACCCATGGCTTTACTTTATTGGAATTATTGATTGTAATAGCCATTATAAGTATCCTAGCTTCCATATCTATGGTAAATCTTTCTATTGCCAAGGGCCGAGCTAGGGATGCTCTCCGAATAAATGACTTAGGACAAATACGCCGAGCGGTAGAATATTATTTTCAAGAATTTGGTGGATATCCCTGCGGAGATAATAATGAATTAGTAGGTCGTCCAGGTACCGTCGACTCAAATGGCAGTGGAGGCTGGTGTGAATGGAATGGCAGTGGCTCTCCTCCACCAAATGATGAACAGGGATTTATGAATGGCTGTGGTGGTGGTGATTGCACCCAATGTGACACCTCAATTGCCCCGTCAGAAGGCCTATACTATTTTGAAGTATTAAATACTGGTTGTCCCAGAGACCCTATTCATGACACTATAGATGGAGTCTCTTATCGTTATTGGTATCACGCTAGCGCTGATCGCCAATTATACATGCTAACCACACACCTAGAGTCAGGCCGCAACGCCATGGCCAATGACGGAGGAAGATGTAATGATGTTCTAGAAATAGGCAATGGAGTTGGCACACTATACCCCTCAAACTTACTCGGCCTCCCTTCATGTAACCCTTATTAAAATAAAGAACAACCTCAATTATAGGGCTGTTTTTTATTTGGTAAAATTTTATTAAAAACCTTACTGTACCGGAGTATTGTCTTCTACTGGAGCAGAATCTTCTTTTGCGGGTTCTTCTTTTTTTCCATCACATTTACAAACTTTGCAACAATTTTTGTGAGTAAATAATTCAAATAAAGCCGCCAAACCTACTAAGATATAAATTATCTTTGAAACTAAAACATCTTGTCCTCCAAATATTTGACCTATATCCCAGCCAAATAGTGCCAATACCAGCCAATTTAGACCGCCAATTATTAGCAGCAAAAAAGCAACCATGTGTAATCCCTTCATAAGTATAGCCCTTTCTAAGCTTAATTATTAACTATATTTAGTATATTATATTAAGATAATATTTAACATTGACAAAACAGGATAAATATGACATACTATGTAGTTCGTAAAGTACCCTAAAATCTTGATAAAACCTCAAAAAAGGAGACCAGTGCGATGATTAATGTACAAAGAGAACTATTAGCTCAGGCTGCCAGACAAGCTCGCCTGTACAAAAACTTTAAAATCTTCTTTGGCGTACTGACTGCAATCTGTGCGGTAGTCATCCTCTACCTCTACTTCGCCGTAGAGTCCTTTCCGACTCTACTTTCTACCTGGCCCCTACTCATCCTTGGCATTGTATTGCTGGCATCTTTCCAGCTCTGCAATGGCTTTCAAAAACACTGGGACAACTATTCCAAGAAAGCCCATGAAGCTGGCAAAGTAGTCTAGGAGGTAACTCATGCCCCCCAAAATGTACAATTGTACCCTTTGCGGAAACGAAGTCTCTCGTCGTCAGAGCCTTTCCCTCAAAAGCCTAGGTGGTGGAGATGGCCGAGCCTGTCGTGATCACGATCTGGTAGTCCAGCTCCTTGAGCAACAGAGGCAGGCTAGCGAGAAGCAGTTCCGGCGAGCTGAAGAAGAACGAGTTATCCGTGATGTCAGTCGCACTATGCGTATCATGCAAGGAACTGCCCTTGTACGTATGATGCACAGCATCCATGGCACTAGCCCCGAAAGGATCTACGCTCAAATGCGTTTCAAAGGCTGGCCTCGTGAAGATATCGAGGAAGTCCGTCAGCAAGTAGCTGATCAGGGTGGCCCCCAAATGTCTGAGGATGAAATTCAAGAAGCCCTGTTTATGGCTGTCCACTTGACCAACAAAGGTCTGATAGCCAAAACTGGCTAAGCTCAAGACCGCGTAGCAACACTACGCGGTCTTTTATTTTTAATGAAAAAGGGTTGACTAAACACTGGTTATAGTGTATACTTGGTTTCGTAATTAAAGTTTGAAAAATTGTGCTGGGGTCGTAGTTCAGTTGGTTAGAACGCCTGCCTGTCACGCAGGAGGTCGAGGGTTCGAGTCCCTTCGATCCCGCCACAATTGGTCAAGCTTTTTTTATTTTACAAAAATTGTATATGTTATATAATATAATGGTAAATATTAAATAAATAAAAATATGCCTAAATATGAAAATGTAGGTAAGGTAATAGACCAAAATAATCCCACAGAAGTATTTGAAGCAAAGATAAATATGATCATACAAGAATGCAGAGACTTTGATAGCGGAGAAATATCTCAGATAATGCAATTTATAAAAGACGTCAGAAAAGGAGAAATGGCCATGGATGATGCACTTGAAAAAGCCAGAGCCATGGAAAAGGCTAAGTCTAGTTATCACTAAAATTTAAAAACCACCCCACGACTACGCTCGGGGTGGTTTTTTGTATAGACGAAATATAAAATATATAACGACCGCTATGACTCCTAAGCTTATCAACTGAGGCAAACGTATCCCCCAAACTACAGCTGTATCATCTATCCGTACAAACTCCATTAGAAAACGGATAAATGAATAACCCCCCAGATAAATCAGGAGCAATAATCCTGTTTTTATTTTTTTCTTTAATAATTTGTGTAAAATCAAAAAGAAGGTAATATTTAGAATAGACTCATAAAAAAATGTTGGATGAAAATACTGATAACCAACATAACCTTGTACTCTGTTGGCTTGACCAATAGGTATCCCCCACCAACCATCCGTCGGTTTACCAAAAAGCTCTTGATTAAAATAATTTCCCCAACGTCCTATCGCCTGCCCCAGGGCTACGGCTGGTACTATATTATCAGCCAATTTCCAAAAATTGACCTTGTTTTTCTTGGCCCAAAATATCACCGTCAACAATCCAAACAACAAGGCTCCCTGAATAGATATGCCACCCTGCCATATCTTGATGATATTTTCTGGATAATAACTATAATAATCCCATTCAAAAAATACCACATGTCCAAATCTGGCTCCCACCAAACTCAAGACAATTGTCCAAAAAACAAAATCTTCAAACTGTTTGGCGCTCAATATATTTTTGGCTAAAAGCTGTTTGCGAACATACCAAGCAGCCAAAACGATAGCCGAAACCAAAATCAATCCATACCAACGAACTTCAAAGGGCCCAATGTTTAATAATATTGGACTAGGTAAATAATTTTGCCAGAATAATTCCATTAGTATTGTTTAAGAATATAACCAATTATTTCTTCCCATCTTTGATAGGATATACTACCTGAAATAACTTGGCCATTTACTACATAAGTTGGCGTGCCAATTGCCCCAGCCTGAACTCCAGCAGCATAATCTTGTCTTATTTCTTTGTCATATTTATCTTCTTTAACACATGCATCAAATTGATCTATATCCAAAGTCAGCTCTCTGGCATGAGCCTTTAGCCGATCATCTCCAAATTCACCTTGATTTTCGAATAACAAATCATGATATTTCCAATAAGCCCCCTGTTCTTGAGCACAGGCAGCTGCCATATGAGCCTCCATTACATTTGGATGTAGGCCTTCGGTAGGAAAATCTTTTGGCATAAAACGAACAATACCCCCAAATTTTGCCAACATTTGCTTTATGTTTTCTTGATCCTCTTTACAAAAAGGACAGCCAAAAGATTCGTAGGCAGTCACAAATATAAAAGGCTCTTCTGCACCCAACCACGGATCATCCTCGGTCATTAGATTGGCTATAAAAAGCTGATTACTTTTAAATTGATCCTGAGTAACCCAAGTACCTGTTTCTGGATTAAATATTTCCCCTTTTTCCAAATGCTTCATGCTACTGATTATTTGAAAAGCAAAAAGTAGAGATAACAGAAATATAATTACCAAAACAACTATAATCGCGATCCCCCAAGCTCGCTTGTACCAAGGCTTAAAATAGCTTTTTGCAACTGCATCAGCCATCCTTGAATTTATTTTTTGTTTTACACTCATATGTTTATGTTTTTAATTTTTGTTCTATATAATTTCCTAAAATAAATAAGCTATTTTCATCATTTTGCTTGGCTAAAAGTTGTAAACCAATTGGTAATCCCTTGTTGTCACTTCCAATTGGTAATGATAAACCACAGATTCCAGCAATATTTGCACCAACCGTAAATACATCAGCCAAATACATCTCAAGTGGATCTGTAGTCTTTTCTCCAAGCTCAAAGGCAGTAGT
>JABJNO010000022.1 GCA_018664825.1 Candidatus Parcubacteria bacterium | reverse complement strand
TTTCTAAGGTTTTTATCTCCGAGTGTAAATATTGTACCTTTATACCCCTCTCCAATAGAGTTTCCGTCAAATCTTCTGACAATCGCTTGGTAATAGTAGTCACCAATACTCTTTCTTTTTTCTTTACTGTATCTTCTATTTCAGTCATCAAATCATCTAGCTGACCTTTGCTGGGACGGATATCAACCACTGGATCAAGTATAAAAGTCGGCCTAACCAATTGCTCTACCACTTGTTTTGATACATCAAGCTCATAATCAGCTGGTGTGGCTGAAATATAAATAGCATTTTTTCTCTGTTTATCAAATTCATCAAACTTGAGCGGTCTATTATCAAGGGCTGCCTCGAGCCTAAAACCAAAGTCTACCAAATTCATCTTTCTAGCCCTATCTCCATTGTACATCCCACCAATCTGAGAGACCGTCATGTGCGATTCATCTATTATCAACAAAAAATCATCTGGAAAATAATCTATCAAAGCATGCGGCGGATCACCTATCTTGCGCCCATCAAAATATCTAGAATAATTTTCTATCCCCGTACAAAATCCTGTCTCTGAAATCATCTCCAGGTCATGATTGACTCTACTCTTGAGTCTTTCGGCCTCTAGTGTTTTTCCTTTTTTATAAAAACCAGCTACTTCTTTGTCTAGGTCCTTACGGATGCTCTTTATTATCTCTTCTCTATTTTCTTCAATAGCCAAAAAATGCTTGGCTGGATAAATATCCAAAGTTTTTAACTTTTCTTTTGGTTGATTGTTGAGCAAATCTATCAATTCTATATTTTCTAGCTCGTCACCAAAAAAAGTAAGCCTATAAAAATCTTTTTCTTGACCAGAAGCAAAGATATCCACCACCTCTCCACGGACAGAATAAGAACCCCTTGTCAGCACTGTATCATTTCTTTGATATTGAAGATGATTTAAATTTTTCAAAAGCTTGAAACGGTTATAATATTCTCCAACTTTCAATTCTGCTCTATATTCTTTGTAAACAAGTGGACTACCCAAATTATAAATACAAGAAACAGAAGCTACGATGATTACATCTTTTCTGCTAAGCAGGCTCTGGGTGCAAACATGCCTCAACCTATCAATCTCTTCGTTTATTTGAGTTTCTTTTTCTATATAAGTATCAGAAGTAGGCATATATGCCTCTGGTTGATAATAGTCATAATATGATACAAAGTAATGCACTGCATTGTTTGGGAAAAAATCTTGAAATTCAGAAGCTAGCTGAGCAGCCAATGTTTTGTTGTGAGAAATCACTAGTGTAGGCTTTTTTATTTTATTGATTACATTGGCAATAGTAAAAGTCTTACCGCTACCAGTCACTCCCAATAGAGTCTGATCTCGATAATCTTTGTTTAGCCCATCAACCAATTTACTTATTGCTTGATTTTGATCACCAGCTGGTTTAAATTTTGATACCAGTTTAAATTCCATATAAAACATCTTATAATGTTTTGGGCTTCGAAGCAATACCAAAAATTGACAAAAAAACCAAAAAAGTGAACAATATAAATATAATCACATACTTTCTTATCTTTAACGAAAGGAGGTGGCATTATGAATCAGCGCTGTTATTGCCCTGTATCACTAAATATAACAATTGGCCTATTCTTGATATTTTTGGCCATAGTCGCCTTTCTGCATACTTGGGGTGTTTTTTTACCCCTGTGGCTTTCCTTGTTGTCTCTACTCCTAGGACTACTGAGTATTGTTTTAAACTCATTAAATAGAGTCCATGAGCGAGGAGAAGACATTAGTCTTGAGCAAGCTGATAAACTACACGCCAATGAAGGATTCTAAAAATATTAGCAAAAAATAAAAACACCCAAATTTATATAGAGGGTGTTTTTTTATTCTACAATATTTATAATGAGTGGCGGAGTGCGCACCAAATTTCCCGAACTATCCTTTATGACCAAATAAAGTTTGTGCACTCCTAAATCAAGTTCTTCTCCTAGAGTGGTAAAAATATTGTTTGGAATTGGAGAATCAAGATAAGTAAACCAATGCGAGTTGTCATCTGGGGTTAGATAATAAAAATCTATCTTACGAACCATATTTGGTTTGTCGATATTTATTTCTATACTTATTGGCAAATCTGCTTTACTGATTGTACCTCCATCATTTGGTTGGAGCCAAATAATATTATAATCTCTAGCAGAACTATCTAGTTGCAAATTTATATTGCGAATTGTTTCAGAAAAATTATCCTGGTCATCAAAAGCAATCGCCTTGATTTCATATGTACCATTGCTAAGGAAAGGGTCTACTTTATAAGTGTAGCTATGAGGCTCGTTATAAGAAGTGCCTACTTTTTGATCTCCCACAAAATATTCTACCCGCTCCACCCCTCGTGGTGCACTGGCAGTCACCTGCATTGCAAAAGAAGCTTGTTTTATTGTCTGATTATTATTTGGTGTGCGCCAATTTATATTTGGACGCAAATGTGCCAAATGAATATCATCCTCTTCAGTTGGCACGCTCTCATTTGTGTAACCTTGTTCTTCTATCCATTTCAAAACAGGACCTTCCCACAGACCATACTGCGGCTCTTTGTTTGGATCAGAAAGAGGCTCTCCCAATGGATCATTTATATTCACATAATACAAAATATTGTGGAGTTCCAAAAATTTCTTTTCTTCTATTTGAGTGTATGGAGTATATTCGGTGGCCAACTTACCTGACATCTTGTCTATCCGTACTGTTTTTTCTTGACCTTCACCACCACAAACCATTGGCTTGTCGCATTCCTCGGGCTCATGTTCTTTGAAATATTTTACTTCTCTGGTCGCCGTAGCTTCTCTCATGTATTTATTCCAAATTGGAGCAGCCGCGCTTGATCCACTGGCTCCTTCGGCCATAGCTGTATTGTCGTTGTTGCCTACCCAGACACCTGTGGCAATGTTTGGAGTAAAACCCATCAACCAAGCATCGCGATAATCATTGGTAGTACCTGTCTTGGCACCAGCTGGCCTGTCTGGCAAAGTCAGATAATTGGCCTCTCCAAAAACATAGGCCCTGGCCCCATTGTCTGACAAAACATTGTTCAACAAATTTACATGCTCTTTTTCTATTACCCTCCTACCCTTATCTTCATTGTATTCTTCTATTATATTACCGTCTGAATCTTCAACTTTTAGTATAGAAACACTGTCTTTATAGACTCCTTCTCTGGCAAATGTAGCATAAGCATTTGTGTGTTCAAGTAATTTTACTTCTGCTCCACCCAAAACCAATGAAAGTCCATATCTATCAGGATCACCCAAAGATGTATAGCCAAATTTTCCTGCCAAATCAGTCACATTGTGCACTCCTGCCAAATAAAGAGTTTTTACAGCTGGAATATTGAGAGAGCCTGCCAAAGACTGGCGCATTGTCACTGGGCCTCTTTGTTCTAAGTCATAATTTTTTGGCTCATAAGCCTCTCCTGCTGAAGCAAAGTTTGTTTCCAAATCAAATAGCATTGTATCAGGACGATAGCCTTTTTCAAAAGCAGTCAAATACACCAAAGGCTTGAGAGAGCTACCTGGTTGCCTGAGTGACGTAACTACATTTACCTGCCCATCTATTTCGTCATCAAAATAATCCTTGGAACCGACCATGGCCAAAATATTCCCAGTCTCCACATCTACAGAAACTAAAGCTGCATTGGTGGCTTCAAATCTTTCTAGATTATCAGGAGCAATTTCTTCAATAGTTGCCTCGGCTTTTTGCTGGAGATCCCAATCAAGTGAAGTAATAATCTTCCAACCACTTTGCTCAATCATAGTTGCGCTGTATTTTTCTTCCAATTGACTTTTGACATACATCACAAAGTGCGGAGCTTTTATATTTTCAATTCTTTGTTTAAAATTTAGTTCTTCGGCTCGAGCCAAGTCTGCCTCTTCCTCACTAATATAACCCTGTTCAACCATAAGTTTTAAAACGGTCCGCTGCCTGCCCATCAAAGCATCTTTATTACCACCATAAGGAGAATAATAACTAGGTGCCTGTGGTAAGGCAGCCAAGGTTGCCGCTTCTGCCAAAGTCAAATCTTTGGCAGCTTTACCAAAATAATAATGCGCAGCTGATTCTACACCATAAGCAGAACTACCATAAGGTATTTCGTTTATATAAAATTCCAAAATTTGATCCTTGGAATACTTATTTTCAAGTTGATAAGACAAAATCCACTCCTTTACCTTTCTGGAGACTCTGCGCTCATTGGTAAGAATGGCATTTTTGACAAATTGCTGAGTAAGAGTAGAGCCGCCCTGGGCTCGCTTACCTTGTAAACGAGGCATGACCTGTCCACGAATAATACCGCGCAAAGAAATGCCCGAATGATTATAAAAATCCTTGTCCTCAATTGCTATTGTGGCATTTTTGACATAATCAGGTAAATCTTCCAAATTAATATGAGTACGATTTTCTGCTCCATGAAGCTCATAAAGCAATACCTCACCAGAACTATCATAAATCTTGGTACTTAGGGCTACTGATCTATCAATCAAGTTACCAACATCTGGTAAATCTTTTGAATAATAGGCAAATAATCCTACGATAAAGATACCACCCAAAAATACCAACCCCAGGGCATATGGCCAAGTACGCTTGATAAAACGAACCCACCATTTACCACTAACAGACTTTTTTGTCTTGTGAGATTTGCTAGAAGAGCCTTTTTTATACAAAAAACGGCCAGGTTTTTTCTTTTTCTTGTTCCTGACATCGCTTACTATGCGCCTAGAACTAAATCCAGCATCTGAATCAGCAATACTGCGGCGCTTAAAATTTGACTTTAACTGTGGTATTGGCATAGTGTTTTAATTATAGCAAGAATACGCTATAATTTAAATATAATAACTAAAGTAAAAAGTATGAGTAAGATTAGTACAGATAAGGAAAAAATTCAAGAGATTTTGACTAGGGGCGTGGCCAATATTTACCCTTCCAAAGAATTCTTAGAAAATGAACTAAATAGTGATAAACAGCTCACTTTGTATTTGGGTATAGATCCAACTGGGCCGACTTTGCATCTAGGGCATATTATACCCATGGAAAAGCTCAGGCAGTTCCAAGAATTGGGCCACAAGGTCATACTTTTGATTGGTGATTTTACTGGTACTGTCGGTGATCCAACTGACAAGTCTGCTACTCGCCAAGCCCTGACTCCTAAGCAAGTTTTGCAAAATGCCAAAGACTACCAAAAACAAGCTAAGACTATTTTGGAGTTTGCTGGCAAAAATAAAGTTGAACTAAAATACAATAGCACTTGGCACAACAAAATGAATTTTGGTGATGTGCTCAATCTATCTACAAAATTTACAGTCCAACAACTTTTGGAACGTGATATGTTTCAAGAACGCATCAAGGCTGGCAAGCCAATCCACTTACACGAATTTATGTACCCCGTTCTTCAGGCCTATGACTCAGTAGCTATGGATGTCGATGGTGAAGTTGGTGGCAATGACCAAACTTTTAATATGCTGTCTGGTCGCACCTTGATGAAGTCTATGGCAAACAAAGAAAAGTTTGTCATCACCATGAAACTCTTGGTAGACAACTCTGGCAAAAAAATGGGCAAGACCGAAGGTAATATGCTAGCCCTCAATGATTCAGCAGCTAATATGTTTGGAAAAGTAATGTCTTGGACCGATGGTATGATTATAGATGCTTATGAGCTTTGTACTAGAATTCCTCAAGCTGAAATAAACCTAATAGCCGAACAACTCAAGGATGGCGAAAATCCTCGTGACTACAAATTCCAATTAGCTACAGAAATTGTTTCTATCTATCATGGAGCAAAGCAAGCCAAAAAAGCAGCTGATGAATTTGTCAAAATCTTTGCAGACAAAGGAAAGCCAACTGATATTCCTGAACACAAAATATCAGCCAATCGTATAAGCCCCATTGACCTTTTAGTAGAGTTGAACTTTTCTACATCAAAAAGTGAAGCTCGTCGCTTGATAAATGGTGGTGGTATGAGACTAAATGACGAAAAAGTTTTATCTTTCAAAGAAGAGTTGAGAATAAAATCTGGGGATATAGTCCAGGCTGGTAAAAGAAAATTTGCCAAGATAAAATAATCTTATGGAAGCAAAAATTTTCTTAGAAAAAATAAAAAAAGAATTCCCAAAACTAAAATATAAAAAATATACTCTACTTGAACATGGCTGGGATCATTTTGCTATGGCTCTTGATAATAAAACTATTTTTCGTACTCCCAAAAAAGCTGCTGATAACTTAGAAAATCAATTATACAACGAAACTAGATTACTTGATTATCTAAAAAACAAAGTCACCGTTGGTATTCCTGAATATACCTATATATCCAAAGATAAGTCATTTGCTGGATATAAGATGCTTGATGGTAAAGAGCTAAAACCAGCGCAATTTAAGCGCTTAAGCGCAGTTGACAAAGAAAAGATTGCTAAACAGCTAGCCAGCTTCATCACGTCGCTACATGCAACCCCTGGGCCTATTATTCGCAAATTTAAAGTTCAACCAACTAATGTAAAGAAAAACTACAATGCATTAGTTCGTAATGCCAGAAAACTTGTTTTTCCTAAACTCAAGAAAAATGAGATAAAAGCAGTTGAAATATTTTTTGATGAGCTAAAAATTGTTCTCAAGCAAGAATATTCAAACACCTTAATACACACTGACTTAAAGTGGGAACACTTACTTTGGAACAATAAAAAGAAACGATTAAATATTATTGATTTTAGTGATCGTGAATTTGGAGACCCTGCTATTGATTTTACAAGCCTATGGATCTACGGCAATAAATTTACCCACAGAGTTTATGAACTTTACAATGGTAAAAAAGATAAAGAATTCCTATATAGATCACAACTATATTTCAAAAAAATACCAATCCTTGTGATGCAAGGTGTGGTAGAAGGATACCCCTTGGCTTTAAAAAAAGCTCACAATATGTTTAAGCAAAGATTTAAGATATGAAATTGAAAAAGAAAATTATATTTTTTGATGGCGATGGCACCCTTTGGTATCCAAAAAAAACAAGATATAAAGAAAAGCCACATTGGGTATATTTATTGGATGAGAGTGAAGACAATCACAACAAACACCTGATTATGATACCCACTGTATTGAACACACTAAAAAAATTAAAGAAAGCCGGAGTTATTACTATATTACTCTCAACTCATCCACATCCACCAAAAGAAGCTGATAATATAATAAACAATAAAGTAGCTCACTTTAAATTAGAAAACTTATTTGATGAAATTCATGCCACTAGATTGCATCATGGCTCAAAAGGAGAGTTTATAGTAAAAATTTTAAAAAAAAGAGCTATCCCAAAAAACAAAGCATTGATGGTTGGCGATAATTGTCGTTGGGATTATACTCCGGCCAGAAAAGTTGGTGTAGATGCACTACTGATTGAGTCCGAGTACATGAAAAAAGATCCTCAAGGTAAAAAAATCAAAAAAACTATCAAAAAATTAAGTAATGTCTTAAATTATATTTAAAAATGAAAAATATGAAACAGGCCCTGATAATACTAAATGGTTTTTCCAGATCAGGGAAGACTACTTTGGCTAAAAAAATAAATAAAGCTGTGCCAGAATTAATAAAAATTGATTCTGATTCCATACTTAATTTTTTAAATAAAAACTACCCTGTTTTTCAAGACAATAATTCTGTAGATGGTCCTGCTTATATAATTAGACAAAAAAGCAACAAGGCTATACAAAAAGCTTTGATATCAACATTGTTGGCAGAAAGATACTCCGTTTTACTTGATTCAAATAATGGCCGAAAAAAAGTTCGTGATAAAATACTAGGAATAATAAAAAAAAGCAACAAAAAAATAAAAACCATCATTATTAGGCACAAAATAACTGAAGAAAAGCTATATAAAAATATAGAAAGATTTGATAAAAAAATAGGGGGACATGGTTGGAAAGATTTATACGAAAAAATACAAAAACCTAGCTTTGATGAGCCTAAAAATAACGAAGCTGATTATTTATTGATTCACGATAAAAATACTGAGGAAATCATTTTAAAAATAAAAAAAATATTAAAATAATATATGTTAAAAGAATTCAAAAAATTTGCCCTCAAAGGCAATGTCATGGATATGGCCGTTGGTATCATCATTGGCGCTGCTTTTGGAAAAATAGTTAGCTCATTTGTAGCTGACATCATCATGCCCCCAATCGGCATCCTCTTGGGTGGAGTTGATTTTTCAAATCTATCAATAACTTTAAAAGAAGCTTCCGAAGGTGTAGAAGCTGTCACTCTCAAATACGGCCTATTCATCAACACTATTATTGATTTTGTGATTATTGCTTTTGCAATATTTATCGTAATCAAACAAATCAATAAACTAAAGAAAAAAGAAGAAGCCAAGCCAACTCAACCAACTGAAGATATTTTACTTTTACGAGAAATAAGAGATTCTCTAAAAAAAGAATAATGAGCTCGATTATTAAAAAAGACTCTGACAAACCCATAGGAGCCGAAGCTTATATATTGGGAAAATAGATAAAATAAAAACCCCGTATTTCTCATACGGGGTTATTTTGT
This sequence comes from Candidatus Parcubacteria bacterium, assembly GCA_018664825.1. Classification (GTDB taxonomy): domain Bacteria; phylum Patescibacteriota; class Patescibacteriia; order UBA1558; family GWA2-36-10; genus JABJNO01. Next base: position 32,089 of record JABJNO010000022.1, on the reverse strand, counting down.
ATTTAGAGAGCAGACAACTGCTCATTTAGGATCTCCATAAACTGATCCAAGACTTGCGGAGCAAATTGTGGAGTCAGTATCAGTCCAGCCAAAGCTAGAAGTATCATCATACAATAAAAGAATGACGATCCGTCAAATACTTTTTCGAGCAAAAACAGAGCACTGATAGCTACCCAGTAGCTACCCAGGTATTTTGCAATCAGTATATAATCTACTGTCTCACTCATCTCACCAATATTGATGAATCCTCGGAATAATACCGAAACCACCAAAAAAGGGAAAAGGATGTAAAATAGGAAAAATGATTTTGTCTTGATTGAGCTCTGGGCAAAAAATCTTTGTGTATAGTAGAGAATAAGTAAACCAAAGCCGGCTCCTGCTATGATTACAGACAAAGGCGCAATTTGCGTGATTTCCATGGTTTTGACTCCTTGTTGGGTTATTTAAAGTACTTTAAACTTCATAGCAAAATACCATCAAAGCCCCAAATTGTCAACCTTGTAAACAAAAACCCCCTTCAAGCTCAGCTCGAGGAGGGTTTTTTAGATACACATAATTTATACCAACTATTTCAAGCCTTTTCTATAAAACTCAGCTGCTTCAGCAGGATCAATAGGATTGATAATTAGGCCAGATCCTATCTCTACTCCAGCCCAAACAGAACCACGTGGTACTACCTTCATATATAGATGTTGATCGTTATCATTTATTACTTGATGAAAATAAAAATTGTAAGGTAAATCCAAATCACCTATTTTTATCAAAAGATGTTTTAACACTTTGGCAAAAGATTTTTTTTCGGCCGTGGTCAACTCTGTAATATTATCTCGATGAGCAATTGGCATTATCCAAGCTTCATAGTTAAACATTGAAGCATACGGTGTAAAGGCTACTACATTTTTGTCTTTATATATCAGCCTAGGACTTTTTGACTCTTTGGCTATAACATCACAATAAACACAATTGCCATGTTTTAGTTTGTAGGCTTGCTGTCTTTGTGATTTATCCAAAAGGTGAGGTGGTAAAAACTTGGTTGCAAAAATCTGACTATGCGCGTGCTGGAGACTAGCCCCTGCTACACCACCATCATTTTTGAAAATCAAAATATAATCTATTTCTTTATTTTTGGAAATCTCTTTTGTTCTTTCAGAATAAGCGTCCAACAAATCTGTTATGTGTTCGGTAGACAAATCTTCCAACTCAAGTGTATGGTCTGACGTCTCTACTACTACCTCCTGTTGTCCATAGGCCTTGTCATTGTCTAGAGACACTGCTGGATATTTGTTGGCTATAATATTTATATCCCAATCATCATCTTTACCTTTTTTATACAAACTAGGTACGCCATGCAAATTGTTTGGACAAAAAATACAAGAAGTCACCATTTTCTTTTGGGCTTGCTGTGGACGTACGGTATCATGTGGTCTTTTACCACGCTTGGGGGCAATGATTACATATTTTTCCTGAATGTAATCTTTTCTAATCTCAGGTTTTTTCATTGACATATATTTTACTTTAGTTTTTTATACAAATTTTTATACATCTTGGCAGAATTCTCCCAAGAAAAATCTTCTTTCATGCCAGCTTTGACCATTTTTTCCATTTTGACTGGGTTGTTATAAATTTTCAAAGCTTGCTCCAGAGCTACCTTGGTAGCAGTGATGGTATATTTTTCAAAAACAACTCCTGTTTTGTTATTTTTTACTGTATCTTTGAGACCCCCTGTCTTACGAGCTATTGGCACTGTACCATAGCGCATAGCCATCATTTGTCCCAATCCACAAGGCTCAAATCGAGAAGGCATCAAAAAGAAATCACTGCCTGCATATATTCTTTGGGCCATATCCAGACTAAAGGTAATATTGGCTTTTACTTTTTTGGGATATTTTTTGGCCAAAGCCACAACTTGTTTTTCAATCATTGGATCACCAGTGCCCAAAACAATTACCTGCATTTCATTCTTTGCTAGTACTTTATCTAGAGCTGGTACCAATATATCCATCCCCTTTTGACTGACCAGTCTAGATACCAGACCAAATAAAGGTACATCATTTTTTGCCAATCCTTGTTTGGTCTGTAAAAATTGTTTATTAATTTTTTTATTTTTACCAACAGTCTTCAAGGAATATTTCTTTTTCAAAAATTTATCTTTTTGAGGATCAAATACCCTGACATCTATACCATTGATGATGCCATAAAGATTTTTCTTACGACGTTGTAAATATTGTTCTAAGCCTTCGCCATATTCTTTGGTCAAAATTTCTTTGGCATAATTTGGACTAACGGTATTGATATAATCAGCTGACAAAATGCCTACTTTCATAAAATCTATCACATCACCGTCTTTGTCATAATAATCTTCCATCAAGGCTGGGGTCATTTTGTTGTGCAAGCCACCATAATCTACAATATCCAAGCCCGTGATACCCTGCATAGCCAAATTATGAATTGTAAATAAAGTTTTTATATTTCTAAAATGTGGATGTCTCAAACTATACTCATCAATAAAAGTTGGCAACAATGCCAAGTGCCAATCATGAGCATGGACAACATCTAGTTCCCATTTCTTTTTTTCAATAGTTCTGGCAATTGCTTTGGCAAAGAATGCAAATCTTTGAATATCCTTAATTTCTTTTCTCTTGCCAGACATCTTAACAACATTCTTACTTCCTATGTATACTTTTTTAAAATCAAAAATTGGATGCTTTACCAAAAAAAGAGGCACCCTACTACCAGGTAAAGTTGTCTTATAAAGATCAAAAGAATCTACTTCATTATCAATCTCTATAGAAATATTTTTCTCGACTAACTTTACTTTGTGTTTTCTTTTATCAATATGACCATAAAAAGGCAACATTACTTTTACATCTACATTGTTTCTAGCTAGGGCTTTTGGTAGGGCTCCCATCACATCGCCCAGGCCGCCTACTTTGGCAAACGGAGCTAGTTCTGCCCCAGCCATCAATACTTTTAGTTTTCTTGATTTTGACATTATATAAAATTAATTATTTAAACTTTTATAAGCCACTATATACATGGCTGCATTCCATGATTGTTGTGGCATACCCATGGCTTTACCATTTTTCCCATGAAACCATTCATTGAATTGCCAATTGTTTTGTTTGTTCAACTTGGCAAGGTTATTTAATGCTTCGTGAGAAATTTCTTGGTCAAAAATATTTAGAAGCATCACCCAAAATCCTCCAATAAAAGGCCAGATACCACCATTGTGATATTCATTTACTTTATTTAGCTTCAAATGATACATATAAGGTCGCCAAATATTATCCTTTCTATTTATCGGCCTAAGGGTTGCTTTGATTGGATGTGGTTTGTTGGCATTTTGAGCCAATAAATAATCAATAACCTCTTCTGTCTTTTTGTCATCAGCCAAGCCAACCAGGCAAGCCAATATATTCCCAAAGACATCACCCTCTGTTCCATAAAAAGTATAATTTACAAAACTAAGATAGCTTGGATCTTTTTTATTTTTTTTGATATGAGAAAGTAATTTTTCTAGTCTTGTATTTTCTTTGAATACTTTTTTACTTGGAGTACTTGCTCTATCAAAAATATAATTAAAATATTCTTTGGTTTGATCCGCCTTGTTTAGATTGTACATACGCTTTACCCAATACCAAAGAGAGTTGCTATAAAGTACAAAACCAGTACGAGGCATCAAGTCGGCCCAGTCACTAGTTTCGTTTTGACTCAAAAGATGAAAATTGGGATGTTCTTGGCACTCCAACCAATTGATGGCTTTTTTAATCTGCTTACTAAACTTTTTGCTCAAGCTCTGTTTTGTATTTTTATCAAAAAACTTGATAGCAATAAGCCACCATAAAGTAGAATCAATAGAACCGGTATAATAAAAATCCGCTTCCTTCTTTTCTGGTTTTACCCAAAAAGCTATTTGACCATTATCAGCTTGATATTTGGCCAAAGTTTCTAGGCTATGACGAGCTGCAGTTAGTAATATTTTATCTTTACTCAAAACCATGCCCATAGATGATATTGAAGCATCTCTACCAAAAACCGAACGATAACTTCTACCCTTGGCCTTGGCAGATTTACCACTAGCCAATACACCAAATTTTGTAGAATTTGCTTTTAATACTTTAATGGCTTCTTTGTAACAATCTTGTGTATAATCTTTCATAAAAATTATTTGCTAGCGAAAGCTGCTGCCGCTATAGCTGCATTTTTAAATTTTGATACTTTGATTATTGGTGGCTTCAACAAAGCTTTGGTTTTTATTTCTTGTTTCATTGCTTTGTCAAAATATTTATAAGCCTTGGAAATTTGTCCTCCTAAAATAATAACATCCGGATCATAAGCATTTGTTATTGATGTTAAACCAATGCCTAAATACTTACCAAATTCTTGCCAAAGCTTCAAAGCTTTTTTATTACCCTGTCTTGCTAGATTATAAAGTTCTTGTCCATTCTTGGCGGTTAATTTATATTTCTTGGCCAAGCGCTTCAAAGCCCTGGAACCAGCATATTCTTCAAAACAACCTTTATTACCACAAACACATTTCGGTCCATCAAAATTTAAAGATACGTGTCCAAACTCAGAAGCCTCTCCGCGACCATTGAATATTTTCTTGTTATCTACCACTCCACAACCGACGCCTGTACCAAGGGTAACACCTACCACTGTTTTATGTTTTTTACCCTGCCCTCTCAGTGCTTCAGTCAAAGTAAATAAGTTAGCATCATTTTCAAAAAATACAGGGCACTTATACTTTTGACTGATAATTTTCTTTATCTCCGAAATAGTCAAAGGCATATTAGCTGGACTGGGCCAGGCCAAACAAATTCCTAAACATTTTATATCCGGAGTCAAAAGCTTTTCCAATACTTTGATCGTATTTTGAGCTATTTGTTTTTTGCCTTTGTTTGTCTGAGCTGGGTGTGAAAAAAGAGCCAAAATCTTGCCTTGCTCGGATACTAGGCCAGCCTCTATATTTGTACCTCCTACATCAAAACCTACAAAAGCTTTTTTCATTAAAATCTTTAAAAATTACACATCTATTATATCAAAAAACACCTTCTTATACTAATTTTAAAAAGGTGCTTTTATTGGTCTATTTTTCTTTTAAAAATTTTAAAATTTGCTCGACTATTTCTGGGTTTGGCAATTGTGAAGCATTGACCACCAAATACTCAAGTTGACTGTCTTTTATGAGCTGAAGATACACTCGTTGTTGTTTGATATAATCCCCTGGTTTTTGAGCTATTCGGCTATAGTGAGGATAAAGATTGAGCCTATCTTCTAGTCGCTTGGACAACATTTTTTCATCTTCATCAAAAGTGACCAAAATAATCTTTGTATTTAGTTTTTTTAGACGATCTTCAATATCTTTATAATCAAATTCTTTTTCATGATAAAGTCTTTGGTAGACAGCCTCAGTAAGATGAAATTTTTCTGCCATTACATTTGTATCACTTATAGCCTCCATCAAATCCAAATATTTTTCTACAACAACTTCACCAAATTTTGTACCAAAAATACCTACATCACAATTGAACCAGTGGCAACCATCTAATATTTTTCCACCTGTGTTGTATTTTGGTTCCAAAAAATTATAAATTTCGCTCATCAAAAAACTTTTACCCGCCAACTCTGGCCCCTCAAAGATGATGTTGTGTTTTGGATTTTTCATACTTAGTGTAAATTAATTTCTTTTTCCTCTTTTGCTGACAAGTTAATATAATTTTTACAATCTTCTAATAAATCATGAATCGGATTGTCCATATCTCTCATATAAAACAAAAATATAGCTGTCCGTAAAGCTGTCCAAGATTGATAAAGATTTATTCTTTTTATGTATTCTGTTTTTATTTCATCTAATGGTTTTTTGAAATAAGCTTCCACAAAAAGTTTTTTATTCTGGTTTATTTTTTCTCTAGATACAAAATTGTGCCCCATAAAATCAAACTGCTGAATAAAAGCTCCCAAGTCTACCATTGGATCGCCCAAGGCCAGATCGGTAAAATCAATCATTTCCAAGTCACTAGCATCCAAACCATTTATGATAATATTTTCTGGATGATAATCTCCATAAATCAAAGATTGTGGATACTCTGTTTGATATTTTAGCTCCAACTCATGCATTTGATTATAAAGGTCAGTCACCAATTTACCTTGTTCTTTGTCGTCTTCTATAAAATCAGCCATAAACTTTTCTGGAGTTGGTATCATATTGGCTACCCTAAAATCAGGCCAATCAAATTTATTTTTTTTCAAATCAAAGCCATGAAGTTTTTTTATCCAGCCAGCCGCCAAGGTTAAGGCCGAATCCAAATCGGCCCCTGGATCTTCTTTGAAAAATTTAAATAAACTCTCTCCAATAGAAGCCACATAAACAAAGGCTTTTTGCTCTGGCACAAAAAATAAAGGCTTGGATACTCTATATTTACCTTTATCAAACCCCTGTTCATACAAAAATTTTGTTTTGATGTACGCCCCCTCCCTTGATCCATCGGTGTGGGCAGAACAAAATAAATCCAACTCCTTGGAAGAGCCATCTTTGTCTAAATATTTTATCAAATACTCAACTACAAAAACTGCACTACTTTTACCAAGGTGATTCTTAAAAGGTTTTAAACTCAAGCTTTTTAATTCTTTAAAATCATCAAAATATTTTGGTAATTCTTTTTTAAGCAAACCTTCAGCAAATTTTTGATTTGCTACCTTTGCTATTTCTTCCTTTTCTCCCTTTGATAATGTTTGTCTTGCCATATTATTTTTTATTGTATTTACGCCAATGAGTAAGCCAGGTATTTTTTTTGATTTCTATATACAATTTCTCTGCTTTAATTTTTTCTTTAGTTGTTGCACTTTCCAAAGATCTAACAACTTTAATTAATTCCTCACTACCATTGTCTATCATGTCTGGATTCCAAGTAAGCGGAGAAAATGCCGATGGCCTCTTGCCTGTGGCCCACCAAAAAGTACAAGAGGACACACCTCTATCTAAATGCTGCCTAGACCACTGCCAATTTTTATCTTTTTTATATTTACTGACCATCTGCTCAGCAAAATCTACCATCTGCCAAAGCAATTTATGAATTTTGTTTTTTGGATTACTCCAAAGACTATAAGGTGTCTTGTTTTTTAGTTCTGCTTCGGTACTTTCCCAAGAAGCTGCTCGTACATCTATATTTTTTGTTTTTTTCAAAGTCTCCAAATATTTACTTATACTCATTACTTGCAAATATTTTTTTTGTAGTATTTTTTCTAGATGCCCTTGCCAGTCTTCATGGAAATGTCCGTATATTTCACCGTCTGTACCCGTAATAATTGTTTCTGATTCAAACTTTTTCTTGAATTTATTAAAAATAATTTCAGCTGGATAAGATTTTGAAAATTTTCTATTTCTAAAAACTACCTTCAGGCCGAGTTTTTTTATTTTGTATAAAATCTGATTATCTATTTTTTCTTTATAATGAATTTCATCCAAAATAAGCCACTCAAAACCTAATTTTTTGATAATTTTGGCAGCTGACAAACTAAATGACATTTCTGGTAAATAAAATCCCTTAATTTTATCCAAATCAAAATATTGACCCAAAACTTCCTGATTTAACTCTATTTGTCTTTTTATCTCTAAATCAGGTAATAAAGGTAATAAAGCATGATATTTTGATGACCCTGTGAGCTCTATTTGCCCCTTTCTAGCTATTTTCTGCAATCTGGCTAACAAATCAGGTCTAATATCATTCAACTGCTCTAATAGGCTACCAGTTATATTTATGCTGGCCTTAAATTCTGGATATTTTTCAAATAAAGTAATCAAATATTCATAGCTTTCTATGGCTATTTGTTCGATTACACCTCTTTGCTGCCAAGGGGGTTGATAAATATGAAAAAAGTTTACCCAAGTTATTTTATTCATCTTTTTCTTTTTTAAATTTTAGAGCCTTTTTATAAAGATCTATATATTTTTTGGCGGGATGCTCCCAAGAAAATGATGGTTTCATACCACGACAAATTAAATCTCGCCAAACTTTGTGATATTTGTAAGTCTCCAAAGCTCGAGTTATTGCTACCAATAATTCTTTGGAGCTAAAATTCTTAAATTTAAAGCCATTTCCCTCGTTACCCGGCTCATAATTTATTACCGTATCATTGAGGCCCCCTGTACTCCTGACAATCGGAGCACAACCATAACGAAAAGCTTTCATCTGATTGATACCACAGGGCTCATGATGAGAAGGAATCAATATCATATCAGAACCTGCATAAAGTTGGTTTTCATATTTTAGAGTTTTTTCATGTGAAGGAATGATTACTAATTTGTCTGGATATTTTTTGGCAACTTTTTTGAGCTCACTAATATATTTTTTATCTCCCGCACCAGCGATGATCATTTGCATATCAAAATGCATTATCTTGTGTATAATCCTCAGTATCAATTCAAATCCTTTTTGATAAGTAAGTCGAGAGGTACTACAAATCACAGGGACATCTTCTCTGATTGGCAGCTTAAACAATTTTTGAATATATTTTTTGTTTATTTTTTTTCTTTGCAATTTTTTGTGATCATAGTTTACCTTGATACTTGGATCATTATTTGGATTAAACTCTTTATTGTCTATACCATTGACCACACCAAATAATTTTTTCTTTCTGTTTATCAATATTCTTTGCAAATCTTGACCAAAGCTTGGTTTTAATATTTCTTCGGCGTATGTTTCTGATACTGTATTGAGTGCATCGGCGTTTAGGATTGCTCTTTTGGCAAAATTGACGTACTCCAAATTTGGATCATTAAAAAGAGGCAGGGAGCCGGTTCCTTTATCTTTTTTGTTCAAAGGTATCTCCCACCAATTTCTACCCAATTGAAATACTAAGTTATGAATTGTAAAAACAGTAGCTGTTTTGGCCATGGTCTGACTTTTTTTGAAACTAGTATTCTTGAGATAAGGAATCAGTCCTGTCTGCCAATCATGACAATGGATAATATCTGCCTTGTGTTTGAGTAAAGATATCAATTTTAAAACCGCTACATCAAACATATAAAATCTAGCATTTTCATGTGAAGATCCATAAAGATCTTTGCGTCTTGAAAAAAACTTATCATTGCGAACAAAATATACTCTCAAGCCAGGCAAAAGCTCTGTTCTATAATAACTTACCTTTACTTCGTTTTTTTTATCAATGCGCACTTTGACATCACTGTATATTTTTTCTAGTTTATGTTTTTTTTGATCAATTACTTTTTTATAAAACGGAGTGACGATCATCACATCATGTCCCAGACGATGCAAAGACTTGGGTAAAGATCTGGCTACATCTGCCAAACCACCCGTCTTTGAATACGGATCTACCTCTGAGCTTACTGATACTATTTTTAATTTTTTCATACTAAGAAACTAATTTTTTATTATAAAAAGATGAAGTAATGGCCACGGCTAGTGCATCGGCCGCATCATCTGGCTTTGGTACAGCATTGAGGTTCAAAATTGTTTTGACCATTAGACCAACCTGCTTTTTGTTTGCTGCTCCACTGGCGGCAACCGCTTGTTTTATTTGCATAGGAGTAAATTCCAATGGCTTTATTTTGTTTTTTTTGATACCCAACATAATCACCCCTCTTGCCTGCGCTACATCCATGGCAGTTTTTACATTTTTAGCAAAAAATAATTTTTCCACCCCCACTATATCTGGTTTATGTTTTTTGATGATTTTATCTACCGCTTCATAGATTTCTTCCAAACGATCACAAAAATCTTTTTCCTTAGAAGTTTGGATACTACCGGTGTCTACAAATTTTATCTTGTTTCCTATTTTTTCTATAATACCAAAACCAGTATCAGCTATACCGGGATCAAATCCCAAAATTGTTGTTTTTTGAATTGACATTAGATGTTGGCATTAGTATAAATATTGTTGATGTCGTCGTCGTCGTCCAAAGCATCCAGGAGACCCAGGAGCTTTTCTTCGTCCTTGGCCTCTACTTTGTCTTTGGCTAAATATATCATATCTGATGTTTTCACATCAAAACCAAATTCTTGAAGTTGATTTTTTACTTTTTCCAAATCATCTATACTGGTAATTATTTTTATTTCTTCGTCGTTTACTATATCTTCTGCTCCAGCTTCGATAATTTTTAATTCTTCATCCTCGTTTATTTCTTTTTTATCCAAAACTATTTCTCCCTTGGTCTCAAACATCCATTTTACACTACCATCATTTCCTAAATTTCCACCGCGCTTTGATAATATATGTTTTATGTTTGATATTGCTCTATTTTTGTTGTCAGTCAGCACCTCTATGATTATAGCCACTCCGCCTGGTCCATAGCCCTCATACAGAAGACTTTCTATGTGTCCACCTTCATCCTCACCACTTCCTTTTTTGATAGCTCTTTCAATATTGTCTTTTGGCATACTAAGAGCTCTGGCTTTATCCATAGCCATTCGTAATTGAAAATTTGTATCAGGATCAGAACCTCCTCTAGCTGCTACTACTATATTTTTTGATAGCTTAGTAAAAATATTACTACGCTTTGCATCTTTGGCTTCTTTGGCACGCTTTATAGTTGACCACTTGGAATGTCCACTCATAATTAACTATTTTAAAAATAAAACATAAGCTTAAACTTATGTATGTTCAAATTAATATTAGCAATTATATAGCAAAAAATCAATGCTTAAAGGCTTTTCTTGAGCTTGTGTAAAAAATGACTTGACTATTAAAAAAATAAAGAATAAGATGGATATATCATTGTTCAGTAAGAAAATTTTAATCGCAAATATAAATCTCCGTACCCATGCCTGGCGGAGATTTTTCTTTTGTCATATTTCTGATAAACTATCTATATGCTAAAAAAGCTAAAAAAGTGGAAACTAGACTACGTTCTTGTTTTTACAATAATATCTTTATATTATAGCTGGCTACAGTGGCCAAGATATATAGGTGATCCTGATGGTTTTTATCATGCCAAAATAGTCTCCTTTTTAAAAAGCGGACAATTATTACAGACTATGCCCTGGATGCAATTTAGCACTCTCCGAGACAATTTTACTGATCATCATCTTTTGTATCATATATTGATATTGCCTTTTACATATTTGACTGACAATCCCTTGATTGCTGTCAAAATAGCTACGGTAGTATTTACAGTAGCTATGATCATGGTTTTCTATTGGCTCCTCAAAAAATTAGAGATTGTTTGGCCTCTTTTGTTTACTATATTATTCATCACGCTCAATGGCCTAAACTTTCGACTGGCCTTGATAAAAGCAAACAGCCTATCCCTCCTTTTATTATGGCTACTTATCTTTGCTTTGATAAAAAGAAAAATATGGCTAACTGTTGTCTTGGGATTTGTTTTTGTCTGGCTATATGGTGGCTGGCCGCTAGCTATACTGATAACTTTGATATATTTTATTGCTGAAAAAATTTATCAATATGTCCATACTGATAAATTAAAAATGTTTTGGGGTAGAACTTTTAAAGTTTTTTCACACAAAAATGATCAAAAAATAAAAATATTCCTAGCTCTTTTGACTGGCTTATTTTTGGGGCTAATTATCAATCCTTATTGGCCACAAAATCTAAATTTTTATTATCAACAAGTATTTCAAATAGGCATTATCAATTTTGGCAACCAATTCAATGTTGGCGGAGAATGGTACGGCACTACTATCATGCATTTGATATCAGATGTCCCTCATATTTTTATTGCTGGATTCTTTATACTGATGCTTTTGGTACCAAATTATAAAAAAATAAGCCTAAACACTTGGTTTAGCTTTTTATTGATGTTTATTTTTTTATTTTTATCTATCAAATCTCGTCGTTATATAGAATATTTCACTCCCTTGGCATTATTTTTTGTAGCCACAGGATTTACCGATGTCAAAAAAATGATTGGCTACAAACAAATCAAATCCCAATGGCAAAAAATGCCTCGATACCTAAAATACTACATAGGACTGACTATCATAGCTATGGCCCTAGTGCTTGTACCAGCAATGTACAAACAAACAACCCGCACCTCCCTCAATGACCGTTGGTCATTTGATAAATTTTCAGAAGCAAGTACTTGGCTAAAAGAAAATACTGAAAAAAATTCTATAATTTTTCATGCTGACTGGGACGAATGGCCTATACTATTTTATCACAATGACCACAACTATTATCTAATAGGACTTGATCCTACTTTTATGTACAACTATGATGCTGATCTACAAAAAACATACATAGACATTACCACTGGCGATATCAGATATGACATAGGGAACCTGATAAAAGAAAATTTTGGAGCTAAATATATTCTTACAGAAAAAGCTAGACACAAAGTCTTTGTGGCTAACTTAAATCTAGCGCCTGACATAAACCCTGTCTACGCTGATGAGTCTGTTATTGTATATCAGATAGATTGATCTTGTCTGACTCGGGCTCAACATCTATATCTACCACCAATTGTTTTCTTTTGCCAAATTTGTTTTGACCATACCAGCTAAATATTTGGAAAGACTCAACTTGTTGATCAGGATAATAATAAAAACTAATCAACTCATTGTCTGCCCATTCTTTTTCTGGAAACATCATATAGTCCAAAACAACATCATAAAAATAATCTTCTTTATAAAAACGCACTAGGTATTCTTTTTCTTCTGCATGTGTTTTTTGAAAAGTTAGCTTGAGATGATTATCACTGTACTGATTTTCCACCAAAAAATCTAAACTATCAAACTCATCTAGCTTTATCTGTCTAGCAAACAAATCCAAGTTTTCTACATTTGGGTTGTTTTTTTTATTTTGCCATAAAAGTACGTTATTACTAGCCTTGATCAGGTTGTAATCATTTAAATACTCTCTCCAATTGGAGGCCATATTTTCTTTGTGCTCTAGTAATAGTTGATTTTGATGTTTTTCAGTCAAAATAGACATAGCTTGTGAAAAATCTACCAAAATATACTCGACTTCTGGAGCCTTGAACTCAAAACCAGCAAATTGACTAACACCAAAATAACTATATGATAATGCATGCAAATCTTTGCGGGAACTAAGTTGAGGCACAAATGTAGACTCGGCTATTATCCTGTCTTGCTCCCCAATCATAGAAACAAACCCTTGGTTTATGTTTTGTCTTTCTTGATTATAATCTGCAAAAACAATAGATTTGACCGGGGATAAGAAAATCAAAAAATACAAAACCGTAAAACCACTTATTATAAAAAATGCCTGTTTGTTTTTGTATATCAAATCACTACCCAAAAATCTTTCTTTATTTTTTATCTTTTGGATTGCAAAGATCAGGGCAATAAATAAAGCTGGCAAAAACAATAATATATAATGTCCGCTATAAACCATAAAATCTAGGCTGCTAGCTGTCATCAATAATTGTAAAAATGGAAAAAGCATTAGCCATAAATATTTTTTTCTAAGTAACGGTAAAAATAAAAATGGTAATAAAACAATAATGGCTGTACCAAGGTTTTGTAAACTAAAAATATGTATCAACAATGCAATGGGATGAGTAATCCAGCTCCACAAAATAGTACTCAAACTATCTCCCCCGAGCCAACCATAATAAATAAAAAATTTGTAGTTACCTCCTTGATAAAAATAATCTATTATCTTTAGAGCTGAAACAAAATATATGATCGGCAAAAATAAAGTTGTTAGTTTCCATTTTAGTTTTCTTTTATCTACCAAACTCAAAACAAAGAACCCTAGTAATACAAGCGCGATGTCTTCTCGCACCAGTAGACTCAAAATAAAGAATAATAAAAAATAAACGAAATTATTTTTTTTATAAAAATAAAAAGTCCAAAAAATAAAAAACACAGCCAAGGGCATCAAATGAAACTCAAATAGATTGGCGCTATGCACATATGGGTTGAGCAACCAAACCAAGCCAACAATCATTCCTAGCTTACTACTGTTGGTAATTTGTTTGGCTATTAGATAAAGTGGCCAAGCAGATAATCCAAAAACAAGGCTTTGTAAAACAAGGAGCCAAATAGGGGATTGCCAAATCCAATAAATCGGCAACAACAAAATCATAATAGGCGTAAAATGGTCTGCTAAATATATATTTGGATTGATCGTTAGATGAAACCAATCTCCACGTAAAGTATTGAAAAATACCTGGCTAAAAATGCCCAAGTCATAGATATGATAATCAAAGTTTAGATATTTTTGTAAAGATAGATAAGAAAACACCAAAACATAAAAAAATATACCCATAAACAGTATTTTGGCGCATTTTCCTTGTTTCTTAGATATTTTTAACATATCATAATTATAGCAAAACAAAACAATAATTACTATTGACAAAATAGCATAAATGTGATACAATATAGCGATGTTCAAAAAGGGCAATTCTGCCCATAAAAGTACCTTAAATAAAGGAGAAGCCAATGAAAAGGCATCTAACTACCGCTCTGTTCGCTGTTATCGTGCTGTCGATGCTCGGTGGCTGTGGAGCTGGAATCCGCAATACCAAAGGTATGCGGCTCAACGCCCCGCGTAACAACCCCAACGTCGAGATCCAACCCGTAGTGATCAATCAAACCCCCCGACCTATCTTCATCAAGATTCATGAAGACAACCGGGACTACTGGCAAGTCGATCCTGGTCGGACTCACCATCGTCGGATGAAGACCCATGAGACCCTTCGAATCGAAGTTTTCACCTACGGTGAAGGTTTCGACAATACGATCGGCGACAGCAAGCGCGGACTTGAACTGATCAAGACTGGACTCTACACTGGTGAGCCCATCGTGGTCACTGATATGATGCTCCAAAATCGTACCCTTCAGCAAGGCTGTATCTTCAACCTCGATGCCTATCCTATGCGCATCACTGCAGGTGGTCGCAAATTTGGAATGATTCCGCCCTACGGTAGAACACCTTTGTTCGACGCCGTTGATGGCGTTCTCCTGGCCACTGTCGAAATCTGGCAAGGTAACCGCCTCTACAAAGAGGCCCAGCAAATCCGAATCCCTATCGATAAAGAAAAGGGAGATCAGTGGGTTGACCTGGGTAAAGGTTATCTGGAGCCGGTCGACTGGCACTATAGCGTTACCGTAGACCGGTAACAAAAAGCCCCCTCAAGAAAACTTGAGGGGGTTTAAATTTTATATAATTTATTATTATGGAGCAGGAACTCCGTTGACGCTGCCTCCGCTGCCGAGCTCACCGGCCAATCTTTGAAAGACAGTATTTACTATCACATATGAAGCTATTACTATCACTAAACCGATTACCGAATTGGAAATTGTTTGTTTGGCCTCGCCTATTTTTTCACTACTACCACCAGCAGTCATCCACTTGAAGCCACCAATAATAATCAAGGTCAAGAATAAAGCACCTAGTATAGACAGGGCTGCATTGATAATCAGGCCAATCATTTCAGAAGTAGTCTTTTGTGGTAATCCTGTCCCAGCAACCGCATCATCCAAGCCTCCTTTGCTATCTGCTAAACTTTCAGCATTTGCCAAAGTTGGCATCAATAAAATCAATAAAAATAATTTTTGTTTTAATTTTTTCATAATTTAAATTTAGTCCAAGCTCTAGTAGGTCATACAATATGACCTACTATAGTCTAGACTACATAGGTCTATGAGACTTAAACAGTTTCGTTTGCTAATGACTCTAAGACGAATCTTGATACTGCATAAGCAGTCAAGATAATAACTAAACCAACAACACCGGCGCCGATAAGCTTTTTAGCTTCATCAACTTTATCAGTGCTACCTTGTGAAGTCATCCATTTGAAACCACCAAGTAAAATAATAACTGTTGCTAAGATACCCAAGAAACCTAGAACAATATTGATAACACCAGCGATAGTGTCTCTCAAACTCCTTGTACCTAGATTTACTTGATCTAAATCATCTATACCCCATTCTTCTGTAGTTTGGGCAGATGCCATCATTGGCATCACAAGTAATAAACCAGTAACTAATTTTCTCATTTTTTCACCCCCTTTCTTAAAAGGTATTTTAAAACTTTATTAATTATATTATAAATTAAAATCGAGTTTTTCGCAATCTATTAGCCTAGTAGCTCTGTAAAAATAAAATTTATAACCACATAACTACTAAATATGGCCACCAAACCAAATATTGCCCAAACCATTGTATCACGCCCTTTTTTGACTCTTTCGGAATTACCATGAGCAGTCATCCAAGAAATACCACCCCAAACCATCATAAGTAAAGCCAAGGCTCCACTAATACCTAATAATCCTCGAATAGCATTACCAATAAGCTCCTCTATGCTACCTGCATTAAGAGGGTTTTCTATTGATACCCCGGCAGCATAAGTCGAGAATGGTATCAATAAAAGTGCTAAAAAAGTAAAAAATTTCTTTTTCATATATAATATTTTAGGTTATTATGACGGTGGTACACATAAAAAATCAGATCCTTCTGGACAAAGACTACTAGCGGCATTGGCAGGAATTGCCCCGCCAAAAGAAGAAATATGTCTACAAACAAACGGAGTTTGATAAATCTCATCGTCCAATCCTTTGACTTCGCATCGAGATCTACATTTACCATTATAAACCTCTAAAGCCCCTTCATACCCATGACCCGTGCACATATAAAAACTATTGCCAGGACTGCCCACTGTCTGATTACAGGCGGTACCTTTACTGGTTGTAGGATTACTACAAACAGAGGTGATTTGATATTCATCTTTTACTCCCAGAACATCGTTTACAAAAAAATCTAACAGTATAAAACTACCAAAAGCAATCACTAGTGCCCAAAAGGTATTTATCATTATCTGCCTACCCTTGTTTACTCGATCTGCATTACCACCAGAAGTGAGCCACTGAATACCTCCCCAGACAAAATATAGTAAAGCAAATGCTCCCATAGATCCTAGCATTAGCCTAGTAAGATTTACAAAGCCCTTGACTATGGAATCTAATCCACATTGTCCGTTGTTGATACAAGATATATCATCCAAAAATCCAGCGTGTCCAGAGATAGGAATCAATAAAAGGATAAAAATTGTAATAATAATTCTACTCATCTATTTTTGAATAAGTTTTATTTATACGACTCACATAAAGTTCTAAAGTTGATCCCCTATCATCCAGGTACAATGTCCCATCCAACAATCCATCTATAATTTCTTTGGTATACCTTTCGGCAGATGGCTGGTCATAACCCTTGTACCAATTGTCGGCGGTCATAACCTGCTCAGCAAAAATCCTAACATCGTTATTGTTTAACTGTTCATTTACCAGTGAACGTAAAGCGGTTGGTTTTTTGTTGGCATTCAAATATCCTTTGATAAGGCCTTTATCCGTGGCTGTTGTTTGAACAAAATTCCAAGCAACGTTAGTAGATTTGGATTTTTTTGGTACTACATTTACCCAATAATCTGCATAATACTTTGTTTCACTAGCACCTCTAGCTTGAGGAAAATTTGTAACATCCCACTCGAAAGAAACTCCTCTTTCACGAATTTCATTGGCATGATAACTATAGCCAAAGAAATAAGCTAAGCGGCCATTTATAAATAAATCAAAAGCGTTGTCCATATCAGCATTCCAACTATAACTAGCTCTACCTGGTTTAGCAAAGTCAGCGTAAAAATTGAATACCTCTGCCATTCTTTGAGCTGATGCTTTGTCGTCTAGTGGATCAAAGAAATCACCTTTGACATTTACTTCATTTTGAAGCATGATGCTAGAAAATATATCAAAGAAAACAGGAATATTATCAGTGCCTCCTAGAGCCACAGCTGACTGCAAAATACTACTGCCATCACGAGAAGTGGTAATTTTTGGAGTTTGCTCAATCAAATCATGAAAGTCTTTTATTGGCTCTGGAATATTTTGATTGGCCAAAATATTTGAGTTATAAAAAGTAACTAAAGTGTCCAAAGCATATGGTAGTCCATAAACCTTGTTGTTTATAACTACATTGTCATCTACTATTGGTACAAATAATTTATTAACATCATAAGGACTTAGGCCACTAAATGTTTTTAGCGTAGTTACCATTTCAGAACGAATAGCTCCCTGTAGTTCATAGACGGGTACCTTGGTATTACTTGGCATTGGGGCCAAACGATGTTCGTATTCTTTTAGCCAGCTCACTGGTAAAGCAAAGACATCTGGACCTCTGTCATCAGCCCAAGCTTCTAGAAGTTTTCTTTCGTATTCTTCAAAACGTAATTGCTTGTATTCAACTTTTACAGTTGGGTGAGCCTTTTCATACTCTCTAATAAGCGGTATGATGTTGGCTGAAGAATCCCACACTCCCCAATATTGGAGAGTAACCTTTTTGAATTCTTGTGAATTTCCACAATTCACACCTTTGCAACCAAAACCAGACACCACCAAAAAAATTGCTAGAATAAATAATGTAAATTTTTTATAGTGCCTCTTCATTTTATAAATTTTTCAAATATTTTTTTAATGGCGCTCTAAAATCTTTTCTTTTTAAAGTATAATTGACTATTGCTTTTACGTATTCTAGTTTGTTACCACAATCATAATAATCTCCTTTATAAATACACGCATAGCCTGCTCTTTTTTTGATATACTTAGCAATTGCGTCTGTAAGCTGAATTTCACCGCCGGCTCCTTTTTTTTGTTTACCTAAATAATCAAAAATCTCTGAGGTTAAAACATATCTTCCTGTGACCGCCAAGTTTGATGGCGCTTTAGCGGGACTTGGTTTTTCTATAAAGCGTTTTATCTCTACTGTATTTTCATCTATTGGTACTGGATCTATAATGCCATATTTTCCAGTGTCTTTTTTGGCCACCTTGGTGACACCAACTACAATATCTTGATATTTATCAAACACTTTTATCAATTGCTTCAGGGCTGGTGTTTTGGAATCAATCACATCATCTCCCAACATCACTGCAAAAGGCTCGTCCCCAATCAACTCTTTGGCTGTCCAGATAGCATGGCCCAACCCCTTTGGTGTTTTTTGTCTAGTATAGATAAACTTGGCCATATCAGAAATAGTATATATTTCTGATAGTTGCTCTCTCTTTCCTTTTTGTCTCAATCTATATTCTAATTCAAAATTACGATCAAAATGGTCCTCGATGGCCCTTTTTGTGGAAGATGTCACAAAAATAACTTCGTCTATGCCGGATGCGACCGCTTCTTCAACAATATATTGGATAATAGGCTTATCTACCAAGGGCAACATTTCTTTTGGTTGAGCCTTGGTGGCTGGTAAAAAACGAGTACCTAAGCCTGCCACTGGAATTACAACCTTTCTAACTTTTTTCATACATATATTATACTAAAATTTAGCCCTTATGTAAATATAAATTTTATTTTTACAAAACTTTATTGTGTTCTCTTATGTGTGCCCGCATATCAAATAATATTTTCAAGACAATCAAAACAGATAAAGCAACCATACTGGTATTGAGGTTTGTATAAATAAACACAACAACAATAGCCAAAACAAGCACCTGCATGATTATAATCCTCTTGTAAGGTGCCCACATTTGCTGGAATAATTTTTTATATAAATATTCTTTTTTGTTTATAAAATTTGAAACAAAAGAAAAAGCATGACTAATAATCAAAGTACACAGTGTAAAGAATATTACATTAAAATATTTTGAGATTAGCAAAAATATATCTTGAGCCTCACCAGTTGTCCATCCTAATTTTAGTATTCCTAATATTGCATAAAAATGTACACTAGAAAAAATGACATACTGCAAAATAAAAAATGGGATGTAAGGAGAATTTAGCGATCCTTTTATTTTTATCATTTTCAAAACATTGAAAAACCCAATCACAATGCTCTCAAACCAATAAAGTAAAATAACCGATACTATGTCCATCCCAAAAAATAAAACACCGCCTAGTGGAAATAGGTTGGCGATAATCAAGGTTGAAACTGAAAGACTATTAATTTTTTTGTTTTTGTTTTTTGTATCCTCCATAAAAAGTGATTGCTAGTAGTGCAAAAAATAATATACTCAAATCATTTTTAAAGTATGGCACATCCACAAGACCATGTACAAACCAAACTGTCCATACCAAGGTCAGTGGCCATGTTAGTTTATTTTTATCTTTAAACAAGTCCATTAATCTAGAAACAATAAGACTCAACATAACTATAAAGACCAACAAGCCTAAAAGCCCAAGTTCTGTCCAAAAATTTAAAAATATATTGTGTGGGTAAAGATATATCTCTAGCCATTCTGTTTGATGGTGATTTTGTAAAGCTGTCTGATATCCATCTATACCTGCCCCCAAAATAAATTTGTCTCCCAACATATCCAATGTTTCGTTCCATTGATTGAGACGAATATCTACTGAGCTTGATTGTAAGTTCAGATCTGGATTTAAATCTATGTTTAATTTTGGCAGGACGACAATAAACAAGATTATAGCCAGACTAAACAATGAAATAGCCCATTTTCTTGTTTTTTTAGCCAAAATTAGCAAAACAGCTACACTTATCAAAATAGCCAACATAGCCCCCTGACTGATTGCAAATATAGAAAGACTCAAACCAAGTATCCCTGCTAATAAATAATAAATATTATCAGTTTTATTTTTGAGAGTTAGCCACCAAGTAGATAAAAATATTGCTAATGGAGCAGTCAATAAACTAAGTGCATTGGGATATGAAAAAATCCCCGTCAATCTCAAATCATTTGGTGGGTTGTAAGCAGGTATAAAATTCCAGTTGGTCATGTACTGGTACACAGTAACTACAAATAACCAAGATAGAAGCAGGGCAATAGCTTTGATAATCCACAAAAAATCTTTTTTATCACGGACAGTGTGTATAAAAATCAAAAAGAACATCATTGGTTCCAAGAAATACGCTCGCCACAAACCAAGTGACGCCAAACTAAAATTTGTAGCTAGTCCTATCAAGCTCACAAGCAGCCAAGCTAGCAATGTATATCTCAATTTTGGAGGAATTGGATTGTCTGATTTTTTGTTTAAAGAAAAATTTATCCTTTTGTACTTTTTGTCTTTGCAAAGCCAAATTATAAACAAGGATACTATCATCAATTCTAAAAAAGTAGTTGGCAGTCCAAAAAAATCATAGCGCCATAGATAAGTTGGTAATAAAACTATAATAGCACTCAAACCAAAGACAGGTCTTTTGCAACTAAGGTAGAAAAAAACTATAAAAAATAAAATTGCTATAAAAATACTCATTATTTTTTACCAAATATTAACATTTTTAATGATGCCCTATCTGTCACTTTTAGTAAATACAAAATAAAAGGATAAATCAAGACCACAGTCAGTGTAGTCAGCCAAATTGTTGGGCCTTTTGTAAACCAAGCAATGATAAAAGTAGCTACTCCTGCCAATAAAGCTTTCATAAACACTTTTAAGTTCAAGCTAACATCAATATTTTTCTTTACTACATGCCAAGCAAAGCCAACCATCAATAATTCTACAACCAAAGTCATGCCGGCGGCTCCCCAATAAGAAAATGGAGGAATAAAAATAAAATATCCAACATACCAACCACCGCTGTAATCAAAAAATATTTTACCATTTGTTTTTGTTTTCCGAGTGAAACAATTGCATAAGTAAATAGGGTGCCGTAAAAAATACTAGCTGTAGCTACTACCAACAAATTTAAAATTGGACCAGAGGCCGCAAACTCCTCTCCTGCCAAGGTAATCATCAGTGGTTTACTAATCAATAATAACAGGGCAATCATCCCCATAATCAATATACTAAAAAAATCAAAATTGTGTTGTAATATTTCATTAAACTTTTTGGTATTTTTATTTACCCAAGCAGCGGTCAGGAGTGGTAAAATAAGGCTCAAAAACATATGCGGAAAGGTGCTAATCACCTCCAAGACCCGGTAAGGTGCCCCATATATACCCACTGTTTCTGGACTATGAAAACCCGACAAAACAAGGGTATCTGCTTTGAAATACAAAAGATTGAGAACTACGGTAATAGCCAAGGGCCAGGCTACATAAAATATTTTTTTCCAATAAGCAAAATCCCAGGCCAGTCTTAGTTTGGTGTGTTTTCTCAAAAAGTACAAAATTATTAGAAAACCAATACCAGTAGTAATAGAGTTGGCTCCTAAAATAATATTGAGTGAGTTTGCATTGTAAAAGAAATATACTAAGCCTGCAAAATAAAAAACCTTTTGTACCAAATCTGTAATGGCTACTTTGTGCATTTCCAATTTTTTGGAAAATACTGCTGTAATGGTCGTAATCAAGCTTTGGAAAAATAATGCCCCCATAAAATAAATTACCCCTGTCTTGACTATAGGCGCATAAGGAAAAAACTGGATGGCTACTGGAATCAATATCAAAACTAAAATGGAAAACAATACCCTAATAGTAAAAATATTATTTATGATTTTATTTTCTTCTTGCCCATCTTTTGCCTTGGATATCTCTCTCAATAAAGTGAGGTAGAGTCCCAGGTCGGCAAGAATCATGAAAATTTGCACAAAGGCAGTGGTGGTAGTATAAAACCCGTAACCAGTACTCCCAAACATCCTAGTGATCAAGGCAATAGAAAAAACGCCAATCAAAATGTTGACGGCGCGTATAGACATCTGCCAAATTGTATTGGTAAATATTTTGTTAGCGACTGACATGTATAAATTATACTAATTTAAACCGCCCTGAGCAAGCTCAAACAGGCGGTTTAAAATTTATCTATAAAATTATTCTACTTCGGATGATCGAAATTCTTTCCAAACTTTCTTTTTTATTTCAGCAAGTAATTTTTTATCCTTTTTCAAAAAAGTTTTGACCGTCTCTCTGCCTACTCCCAATTTTGTTTCTCCATAAGAATAAGAATTACCAGATTTGTCTATTATACCAAAAGCAAGGGATGTATCCAAAACATCTCCAGCAACAGAGATACCTTCGTTATACATAATGTCAAAAGTAGTTGTTTTAAAAGGTGCTGCTACTTTGTTTTTTACAACTTTTGCTTTTACTTGATTACCTATAATCTTCTCTCCTTGTTTTATTTGAGCACTGCGCCTAACTTCTATTCTTACTGAAGAATAAAATTTCAAAGCATTACCACCGGTAGTGGTCTCCGGATTACCAAAGAAAACTCCGATTTTCATCCTAATCTGATTGATAAAGACAACTGTGGTTTTACTTTTGTGGACAATACCAGCCAATTTTCTCAAAGCCTGACTCATCAAACGAGCTTGTAGACCCATGTGTGAATCACCCATCTCACCTTCTATTTCAGCTCTAGGCACTAAAGCAGCTACACTATCTACTACTACTACATCGACCCCGCCTGAACGGACCAGCGTCTCTACAATTTCCAGGGCTTGCTCTCCGTTGTCTGGTTGAGAAATAAGTAAGTTCTCTGTATCCACACCTATTTTTTTGGCATACTCTGGATCTAAGGCGTGCTCAGCATCAACAAAGGCAGCTACTCCGCCTATTTTTTGTACTTCGGATACTATGTGTTGGGCTAGAGTTGTTTTACCTGATGCTTCTGGACCGTAGATTTCGACAATCCTTCCTCTTGGTACACCACCCACTCCCAAAGCTATATCAAGCGACAAACAACCTGTGCTGACTGCCTCTACATTCATAGATTTTGCTTCTCCCAAGTTCATGATAGATCCCTCGCCAAAACGAGTGCGAATCTGATCAATTGCGGATTTTACTCCTTGATCCAACTTATCGTCGGTTTTTTTGGTATTTTTAATTTTGGCCATACTTTTGAGCCTTCCTTCCAGCAAACTAGCCTGTATTGCTTGCGTTTTAATTATTATTTATTCAAGATCTTCCCTCAAGATTATTAACTCTAAGTTTTTAGTCTTGCTATGTTTCTTTTTAGCACTTATCTCCAAATTATTCAAGCCATTTACCAAATTTATTTCCTGGCTAAAATTTCCATTTTCATCCGGCAAAACAATTTCATTATTTATTGTCAGCTGAACCTCTACCTCAGTCTGCCCTTTGATAAGTACTCTACTTTCCGAAGTTTTAAAATTATTTGGCGGTTCATAAATAGTAATCGGTGGAGCAGCAATGATATTTTTTACTTCCCAACCTAAATATCCAAGCAAAAATAATACCACAATACTAATTCCGAAAACTTTTAAAATACGTGGCCCCAAAACATTGAATCGAGATGGTTTTTTGAGTTGAGCTGGCTTGTCCATTTTACTTACCCGATCATTAACTATCTTTTCTAGTTTATAATCATTTAGTAACTCTCCAATTTCTAAATCCAAAAATTTAGCATAAATCTTTATCCATGCCTTGGCATAAATCTCACCAGGCAACGACTGATAATCACCACCCTCTAATATCTCCAAGTATTTTGCTTGTATTTTTGTTGCTTCTTGGGCTTCTTCTAGGGAAATTTCCTTTTCCAATCTAGCTTTTCTAAGTTTATCAGGTAAGGTTTGCCCAAGGCTTATTTTCTTCTGTCTAAATCCTGCCATAAATTTTATTAACGATCATCTTCCTCCTCCTCACCATCTTCGTCTTCTACTTCTTCCTCTTCATTTTCATCGTCCTCATATTCTACTTCTTCTGTCTCTTCTTCGTCAAGAGAAGAATCAAAATTTTCTTCCAAGTCGTCTTGGCTAATCAAAAGCTCGCGCGGCTTTGAACCTTCTGGTGGACCAACCACTCCCATTTCTTCTAGTATATCCAACAACCTAGCTGCTCGTGCATAGCCAACTCGTAATCGTCTTTGTAATAATGTAGCAGAGGCTTTACCCGCTTTTAATACAACCTCTTTTGCTTCCATGGCCAAGTCGTCTTCTTGGTCACCACCGCCAAAACCAGTTGCTCCTGCTTTACCTACTTTTTCAGTGACAGTATCATCATATTCTGGATCAGCTTTTTCTTTTATAAAATCAGCTACCGCATTTATTTCTTCATCTGAGACATAAGCACCTTGAATACGTTTTGGTTTTGAACTTTCGGCAGTCACAAACAGCATATCTCCTTTTCCAAGTAATTTTTCTGCACCCGAGGTATCTAGTATTGTCCTAGAGTCCATAGAAGAGGCTACTGCAAATGCTGCCCTAGCCGTAATATTGGCCTTGATAAGCCCAGTAATAACATCGACGGACGGACGCTGAGTAGCCAAGACAAGATGAATACCAACAGCTCGAGCCATCTGAGCAAGGCTGACAATGGCTGCCTCTACCTCTTTTGGAGCTAGCGACATCAAGGCTGCAAACTCATCTACAATCACCACTATATAAGGCATCTTATTGACTATTACCGCCTTATTGTAACTACTAATATTTCTCTTGCCAGATGCTTGTAAAAGTTTATATCTTTCGTGCATCTCTTTTACCACCCAACGCAAAGCGTTTATTGTCTTATCAGTTTCGTTTATGACCGGGGTCAATAAATGAGGAATGCCAGCATAAGCTGATAGCTCTACACGTTTTGGATCAACTAAAATAAATTTTAATTCCTCAGGAGAATTTTGATATATCAAGCTAAGAATAATATTGTTTATACAAACAGATTTACCAGAACCAGTGGCACCAGCCACCAACATATGTGGCATATCAGCTAGGTTGGTCAATATAGGAGTACCTGCCACATCCTTACCCAAGGCTAAAGATAGATTACTCTTTCTTTTTCTATAGGCGCCAGTATCTATAATGTCTTTTAACTTGACCATTGATACACTTTGATTTGGTACCTCAATACCAACCAAAGACTTACCAGGAATAGGTGCTTCCATGCGCAATGGATGAGCAGCTAGGGCTAGAGCCAAATCATTTTGTAAAGTGAGCATCTGAGAAAGCCTCACACCCTCAGCTGGACGGAGTGTATATTGAGTAACAGTTGGCCCAACATTGACCTCTCCCATGGTAACTTCCATACCAAAATTTTCAAAAGTTTTTTGAATTTTTTTCATATTGGCATTGACGTCTCCTGAATCTGGCTCAGTGTTTGATTCTTCCAATAAATCAATAGGCACTACAAACTTTTTTATTTTCTTGCGCGTAGGTTTGTCTTCTTCTTCTTCCTCTTCTTCATCGTCAGCTTCTTCTTCCTCTTCTTCATCGTCAGCTTCTTCTTCCTCTTCTTCTTCATCGTCATCTCCTGGAACAAATTCTTCGTCTTCTTCCTCTTCTTCTTCATCGTCATCAACCTCTTCGCCAACAAATTTTTCTTTCAAAATTCCAAGTGATTTTCCTTTTTCAATAATATCTTTAAATGACGTATTGAAGGCCAAAAATATTCCTATCAACAAACTAGCTACAAAAACTGTCAAAGATCCCCAAAAACCCAAAAGCTTTCCAAGGCCTAGACCAACTCCATAACCCATAGCTCCACCGCCAATTCCTTCGCTAGTAATTTCTCTAAAACTAAACTCGTTTACAAAAAAATTCAAAATACCAGATATCGACATTAATATCAAAAATAATCCAATATAGGTAATAAAACGAATTTTATAAACTCTACTTTTGAATAATAATAAACCTAGATATAATAGGATAAGAATAAAGGCCCAATCAGCTCTACCAAATGAAAATGATAAACCATAGTTTAACCATTGACCAAATACTCCTGCTAAATCAAAAATTGATAGAATACTCAAAAAAGCCACTACAAATATCAAGATAGTAAAAATAGCGCCTTTTGTTTCTGTATTTATACTCCAATGATCCACCAACTCATCGTCATCGTAGTTTCTTTTTCTAGGCATGTTTAAATGTGTTTATAACTCTTTAAGTATAATATATTTTACCATACTTAAGGATAAAAATAAACCTCCTAAAAACACAAAAACCCCCAAAAAGTGGGGGTTTTGTTATAATGTTTTTGTTGTTTTATTTCTTTCCTATAAAACCTGTACCTGCTGGAATCTTGCGACCAATAATAACATTTTCTTTCAAACCTCTTAATCTATCAACTTTTCCAGAAATAGCCGCATCAATCAATACTCTGGCTGTTTCTTGAAATGAAGCGGCAGATAAAAATGAATCGGAAGTCAAAGCTGCCTTGGTGATTCCTAACAATAATACTTCACCAGTTGCTTTACTACTTACCTTGTTATTGGCTTCATTGAATTGAGTAGAAGTAATAACTTCCCCTGGCAACAACTCTGTTTCTCCAACTTCTTTGACTAAAAACCTTGAGAACATTTGCCTAACAATCAATTCAACGTGTTTATCATTCAGATTCTGTCCCTGTGAAGAATAAATATGTTTAATTTCTTTCATTACATATTCTTGAACATCAAGCTTTCCACTGACTTCAAATAATTCATGTAAATCAATACTACCCTCTGTAATCTGTTGACCTTCCATGACCAATTCCTTGTCTTTTATCCAAAGATTGTACCCAGCCGGGATAATAACCTCATGAACCTCTTTGTCTTTACTGATAAGTTGTAGTTGCTTTTCAGTTAATTTTATCACTCCATCAAATCCAGCTCGAATTTCTGTCTCTTTTGCTATATAGAGTAATTGATCTTTAGAAACCTCTTCTCCATTTTTTACTCTTTTGTCTGTACCTTTAGAAATATCATATTTAGCAATTCTAGCTTCCTGTGGTTTTATCTTGATAATCTTTTGATCTTTACTAAACAATGCAGTATCATCATCAATTTCAACAATTCCAGTAATCGGAGCAATGATTGATCTTTTCTTTGGTGGGCGAGCTTCAAATAACTCTTCTACCCTTGGCAAACCTTGGGTAATATCACCCTCAGCAACACCACCAGTATGAAAAGTTCTCATGGTAAGCTGTGTACCAGGCTCACCAATACTCTGGGCAGCTACAATACCTACGGCTGTGCCCATTTCTACCAATTTGTTATAACCAAGATCATAACCATAACATTTTCGACAGGCGCCTCTGACTGATTTACAGGTCAATAGTGATCTGATTTTTACTCTATCTAAATCCATTTCACGAATTTCTTCACTTAGATCTTTGTTAACCAGAGTATTTGCCTTGATGGTTATTTTCTCTGTCTTTGGATCTCTAATACCATCAATCAAAACTCTTCCAACCACTCTATCTGCGATTGGTTCATTGATTTCTTTTGATTCTTCTCTAGTCAAAATATGTCCTTCTTTGTCTTTACAATCTTCCTCAAGAATAACTACATCCTGAGAAACATCTACCAATCTTCTGGTCAAATAACCAGCTGACGCTGTACGCAAGGCAGTATCAGACAAACCTTTTCTAGTACCATGAGTAGAAATAAAGTATTCCAATACATCCAAGCCTTCTTGGAAGTTTGCCTTGACCGGCAACTCAATAATGTCACCAGCAGGGTTAATAACCAAACCTTTCATACCCATGATTTGAATCATCTGAGACCAAGAACCACGAGCACCAGAATTGATAATATTGGATACTGAGTTGGTTGGATCAAAAATATTTTGACTTTTTTCGGTAATTTTATTCTTGATATCGGTCCAAACCTCAATAACCTTTACATACCTTTCTTTGTTGGTAAGCAAACCATTGTTGTATTGTCCTTTTATTTCTTCTATCCTTGTTTCTGCCTCTTTCATCAACTCTGCTTTGCATTCAAGTTTTGGAATATCATCCATCCCCCAAGACATACCAGAAGAAGTAATAAATTCGAAGGCAATATCTTTTACGTCATCCAAAAGTTTTACAGTTTCATCATGAGAAAATAATCTAAATGATTCTGCAATAATATTTTTTAGACCTTTTTTATCAATCAAATCATTGACATAGCCCATTTCTTTTGGCAAAACACTATTGAATAAAATTCTACCAATAGATGTTTCGATTATTTTATTATCAGCTCTTTGAGCTCTGATTTTTATTGGGTCTTGCAATTTTATTTCTTCCAAAATAAACGCTCTTTCAGCTTCATTTTCATCTGTAAAATATTTGGTTACTTTGGAGCCTGGGTGAATATAAGTCATATAATAAACTCCCCAAACAATGTCTTGACTAGGAGTAACAATTGGCTCACCAGTAGCTGGTTTCAAAAGATTGGCAGTAGAAAGCATTATATTTTTTGCTTCTGTTTTAGCTTCTTCGGTCAGTGGTACATGGACAGCCATTTGGTCACCATCAAAGTCAGCATTAAAGGCAGAACATACCAAGGGATGCAAATGAATAGCTTTACCCTCTATAAGTACTGGCTGAAAAGCCTGAATACCTAGACGATGAAGTGTTGGGGCACGATTTAGTAAAACATGCGCTCCTTTGACCACCTCTTCTAAGATAGCCCAAACTTCTGGATGTCCAGCTTCAATAAATCTATTAGCACTACGTACATTGTATACCAATTCTGCTTTAATCAATTTTGATATCACAAATGGTCGGAAAAGTTCCAAGGCCATCGTTTTTGGTAAACCACATTGACCAATTTTCAAATGAGGACCAACTACAATCACGGAACGACCAGAATAATCGACACGTTTACCAAGTAAGTTCTGACGGAATCTACCTTGCTTACCTTTTAGCATATCAGCGATACTCTTTAGAGTTCTTTTTTGACCGGTAGATGCTGTCACTGTTTTACCATGACGAGCATTGTTATCAATCAAAGAATCTACTGCTTCTTGAAGCATCCTTTTTTCATTTCTTTGGATTACCTCTGGAGCACTCAGATCTTTTAGTCTCTTTAATCTATTGTTACGGTTGATAACTCTACGATATAGATCATTTAGATCAGATGAAGCAAAACGACCACCATCAAGCTGGACCATAGGTCTCAAATCTGGAGGAATAACTGGGATAGCACTCATAACCATCCACTCTGGTTTGATTTTGTTATTCAACAAACTCTTAACCAATCTTGAACGACGGATAAGTTTTTTTTGTTTTGAAGCAATAGCAACTTTAATTTCTGCTTCAATAGCTTCGTATAATTTTTTCAAATCAACTTTTTTCAAAAGATCACGAATTGCCTCGGCTCCAATATTTGCCTCAAACACATGTCCATAACGAAGGGCTAATTCTTGATATTTATTTTCAGAAACAATCTGTAATACTTTTAAGTCTTTCAGTTCTTTCAAGGCTATATCAGCTGCCTCTTCTAGACTTTTTATCTTGTCTATTTTGGCAACATTTAGACTCATCAGTTCTTCTTCGATCTTCTTTTCTGCCTTACCTTTGACTTCACCGTCGGCCAAAAGTTTTGCTTTACGCTTATTTATTTCTTGAGATCTTTGATTAAATTCATTGTCAATTTGTTTTCGTTTGTTTTGTAGTTCGGCTTTGATTTGGTCGGTTGTTTCTTTACGAGCAGCATCATCTACATGACCAACAATAAATGAAGCAAAGTAAATAACTTTTTCCAAATTTTGTATACTCAAATCAAGTACTAGACCAATTTTTGATGGAATACCACGTAAAAACCAAATATGAGAAACAGGGGCAGCTAGATCTATGTGTCCCATTCTTTCACGACGGACAACAGCACGAGTCACTTCTACGCCGCACTTGTCACAAGTAATTCCTTTATAACGAATTCTCTTGTACTTACCACAATAACATTCCCAATCTTTTGTGGGTCCAAAAATCTTTTCGCAAAACAAACCATCTTTCTCTGGCTTTTGAGTGCGATAGTTAATGGTTTCTGGTTTTAATACTTCACCAGTTGACCATCCGTGAATTTCTTCGGGAGACGCCAATTTTAATCTAATGGCATCAAATTCCATCACAGTTGTTTTTTCTGTGGCCATGAAAGTTGTTTTTGTTGAAGAAGGAGTAGGCATATGTTTAATTTAAAATTATTTATTAATTTATTTTTCTGAAGATTTTTTATCTTCAGATTTATCAATGACCGGAGTTTGTTCTTTCAAAACTTCTTTAGTTTTTCTTTCAACACTCTCTACCTTCTTTTCTCTCTTTCCGATCAGCTCTACATCCAATCCCAACCCCTTTAGTTCACGAACTAAAACATTGAATGACTCAGGTATATTCAACCTATTAATTTTTTCACCTTTGATGATGGCCTCATAAGCCTTACTTCTGCCTGGTACATCATCTGATTTGATAGTAATCATCTCTTGTAGAGTATTGGAAGCACCATAGGCCTCAAGAGCCCATACTTCCATCTCTCCGAATCTCTGTCCACCAAACTGAGCTTTACCTCCTAGAGGTTGCTGAGTGACCAGTGAGTATGGTCCGATAGAACGTTGGTGAATCTTATCTTCTACTAAATGATTTAGTTTTAACATATAAGCCACACCAACAGTTGTTCTGTCAGCAAAAGCTTTACCATTTCTACCATCAAAAAGTTGTAGTTTACCATCTTCTGGCCAACCCGCTTTTTTGAGCTCTCCTCTAATGATACTTTCATCAACTCCATTCAAGGCAGGACTTGCAACTTTATAATCCAGTGTTCTGGCAGCTAATCCTAAATGAGTTTCCAATAACTGACCAAGGTTCATACGAGAGATGACACCTAGAGGATTCAAAATAATATCTACTGGAGTACCGTCTTCGGTAAAAGGCATGTCAGCTTCTGGGACAACCCTAGAAATAACTCCTTTATTCCCGTGACGACCAGCCATCTTATCACCAACCTGAATCTTTCTAAGTTGAGCAATAGTAACTTGAATAGTTTTGATGACGCCAGCTGGAAGCTTGTCTCCTTTGTCTCTTGAAAATATCTTAACATCAATAACCTTACCTCTTTCGCCATGTTTTAGATAAAGCGATGTATCTCTTACGTCCTTGGCTTTTTCACCAAAGATGGCTCTCAATAATTTTTCTTCGGCTGATAGCTCAGTTTCACCTTTTGGAGTAATTTTACCTACCAAAATATCACCAGATGATACATTGGCTCCAATTCGGACGACTCCTTCTCTGTCCAAGTCTTTGAGTTTTTCTTCGCTGACATTTGGAATGTCACGAGTAATTATTTCTGGTCCAAGTTTGGTATCTCGAATATCTATAGAATAATCTTCAATACTTACAGAAGTATAGTTGTCATTTTTAACAACTCTCTCTGAAATCAAAATAGCATCTTCATAGTTTCCGCCATCCCAAGTCATATAAGCGACCAACATGTTTTGACCCAAGGCCAATTCTCCATTGTCGGTAGCAGCACCATCTCCGATTACATCTCCTTTTTTTATCTTTTGTCCAATATCTACAATCGGATGTTGATTCATACTTGTAGAAGTATTTGAACGAGCAA
>JABJNO010000021.1 GCA_018664825.1 Candidatus Parcubacteria bacterium | reverse complement strand
TAAAAAATTTAAGAGCCGGAGGCAGAGGCCAAGATGTAAAAGAATTACAAAAATTTTTGAACAATAATGGTTTTAGATTGACAGAGACAGGGCTTGGTTCACCGGGGCAAGGGACGGAGTTTTTTGGAAAACTTACTTATCAGGCACTTATAAAATTTCAAAATCATTATCGCAAAGAAATACTTACTCCTCTGGGATTGTATTGGGGGAATGGTTATTTTGGCTCTTCGACCAGAGCATTTGCAAATTCTATAAACAAATAAAAAAAGCCCCTAGACGGGGCTTTTAAAATGCTTAAATTATTTTTTGGCTTTAGCCTTTTTTTGCATGTCAGTCACTTGGTCTGTTTCATCTACTATTTCTTGTCGGATGATTTCTTCTAGTACATCCTCGAGGGTGACTACTCCTTCTAGGCCGTGGTATTCATTTTTTACAAAAGCTATGTGAATTTTTGATTTCATAAACTTTTGTAATAGGACATCAAGGTGTAAATCTTTTTGAACAACCAGACCCATATCTTTTTTGTAAAGATGCTCTACTTTTGTACCAATCTTGATATTTATCAAGTCTTTGGCATAAAGGATACCAATTAGATTGTCCATCTCTTCTTTATAAACAGGAATTCTAGTAAAACCTTCTTTTTTTATAGTCTCCAAGATATGTCTATCCAGTATTGTATGTAGTTCTAGGGCATAGACAACTGTCCGCGGTGTCATGACCTCTTCTACAATTTCACTGGAAAAAGATAAGGCACCCTTGATAATTCTTTCTTCATCAGCATCAACATCGCTTTCTTTTGAGCCCTCATGCTCCTCGACTATTTTCATCAATTCTTTTTTGGAATAAATAGTAGCCATTTCTTCGCCCAAGACTTTATCTAGCAACCATGAGATAGGCCAGCAGATAGGAAAAAGCACAATGATAAATATTTTTACTAGCCAGGCAGTACGAGCCCCTACTTGTAGAGCATAGCGAGCAAAGCTGGCTTGGGGAATAATTTCTCCAAAGACCACTATCAGGGCAGTGGCTATCACGCCGGCCATTACACCACTGGCAATATTTCCCAAAAAGATAGCCAAAGTAGAGTTTACGGCTACATTACCCAAGAGGAGAGTGCAGAG
The DNA here is from genome assembly GCA_018664825.1 of Candidatus Parcubacteria bacterium. Taxonomy (GTDB): domain Bacteria; phylum Patescibacteriota; class Patescibacteriia; order UBA1558; family GWA2-36-10; genus JABJNO01. Next base: position 15,395 of record JABJNO010000021.1, on the reverse strand, counting down.
CAGGAGATTTCCTCTTTTACGCACAGCATAAACTTTTTTGGCCTCTTTGTTGCCTAGTGAGATTTTTCTTTTTAGTTCATTTTTGTCCAAACTTAAAAGTCCAAGAGTCAGACCAGAAAATAGACCAGAGAGTAAAACCAAAAATATTACAATTAGATAGGTCATGTTATTTTTTGTTTAGATTTTTTATGTTTTATAGTGAATTCAATTATTTTTAAAATTATAAATACACTAGCACCTACATAAAAATTTACTATTTCATCTTGAGCCTTGCTACCATGATAAAGAGCAAACAAAAATACAGGGTAAGTAATATAGTGAAGTCGTTTCCAATTTTTTTTGAGTAGCCTGGTAGAAAAATTATTAGCACTAACAGATAGGATGATCATGCCGATGCCAGCCATAGCTCCCCAAAATATAAAATAGTCAGGATTGAATATTGCACGAGGTGTAAGGCTGTTGACGTAGTAGAGGCCTGTAAAATGAAAAAAGAAAGTCCAAAAATTGGCTACGCCAAGTTCTCTGCGTAGACTGACAATATTCCAGAGGAATTTCTTTTTGAAAATTACTGCCAATGGCTTGATAAAAACTATCAGGCTAAGCAGTATCAAAGAGGTGTTTCCTAATTTAGTAAAAACCTCTCTTTCGGTTTTGCCGAAAGCCAGAATTAGTAGGGTTATAGGCAAAATATAGTAGGCTATAATCTGTAAAATTTTTCTAAATTTATACATGTGTATATTTTACCTAATATTTACTAATATGTAAATTTGACCTATACTATAAAACGTAATTTTGGAAGGGTGCCAGAGTGGTCGAATGGGCCTGCTTGGAAAGCATGTGAACCTTTACGGGTTCCGCGGGTTCGAATCCCGCCCCTTCCGCCAGTAAAAATTAACAAAAAAATTATGAAAGGATTTAATGCAAATATCGAAAAGGATACCTTAGAAAATGATAATTTTCGAAAAGTACTTTACACTTCAAAACACAGTCAACTAGTTTTGATGAGCTTGAAACCAAACGAAGACATTGGCATGGAGATTCACAATGAGAATGATCAATTTTTTAGATTTGAAGCAGGTAAAGGTAAGGTAGTTATCGATGGTAATGAGTATTCTGTTGAAGATGGTTCAGCTATCGTGGTACCAGCTGGAGCAGAGCACAATGTAATAAATGTTTCTGACTCAGAAGAGCTAAAGCTTTACACTATTTATTCTCCTGCTCACCATAAAGATGGTATTGTCAGGAAAACAAAAAAAGAGGCCGAGGCAAACGAGGAAGATTTTGAAGGGCAAACAACCGAATAAATAATATTTTATAAAAACCCTCCATTCGTATAATGGAGGGTTTTTTGGTATACTAGAAATATTATTAACCAATAATACTATGAAATATATATTTGTGATTATTTTAGTAATAATCGCCACGGGGATATTAATCTACAACAATATGAATAATATAGATAATTCAAAAACCAAAGTAGCTACCTTGGCTGGGGGTTGTTTTTGGTGTATTGAGGCCTCTTTTGAGGACCTTGATGGGGTAGTGGAAGCTATTTCTGGCTATACGGGAGGGCATGTGGCCAATCCTACTTATGAGCAAGTATCAACTGGTACAACTGGACACTATGAAACAGTCCAGGTCGTTTATGATACAAAAAAGCTTTCTTATGAGCAGGTGGTAGACTATTTTTTCAAAAGTATAGATCCAACCGATGAGACGGGACAGTTTACTGATAAGGGGTCACAGTATAAAACAGCAATTTTTTATCACAATGAAGAAGAAAAAAATATAGCAGAAAAAGCCATAGCAGTCTTGGAGGCTTCTGGTAATTTTGACAAAGCAATCGTTACCGAGATCTTACCATTTACTGAGTTTTATAAAGCAGAGGACTATCATCAAGATTATTCCAAGAATAGTCGTCTACGATATGAGCTTTATGAAAAAGGTTCAGGCCGAAAAGAAAAACTAGAAGATCTTTGGGGAGACTATGAAGACCTAGAGAGTAAGCTTACTCCACTACAATTTGAAGTTACTCAACAATGTGGCACCGAGGCTCCTTTTGACAATGAGTATTGGGACGAAAAACGAGATGGTATCTATGTCGATATAGTTTCTGGTGAAGCATTATTTAGTTCACTTGATAAATTTGATTCTGGCACTGGTTGGCCTAGTTTTACCAAGCCAATAGATATGAGCAACATAGTAGCCCAAAAAGAAGATGGTCCTATGGCCAGGACAGAGATAAAAAGTAGTCAGGCTGATTCGCACTTGGGTCATGTATTTGCAGATGGACCAAATGGAGGAGATAGATATTGTATCAATTCAGCATCTCTCAAGCTTATACTCAAAGAGGATTTAGAGAAAAAAGGTTACGGAGAATATTTGAAATTATTTGAATAAATAATAAATTATATTATAAAAAATACCCTTGCCTAGTGGAGGGTATTTTTTATTTATCTTTATTTGAAAAAATTGGAGAGATCAATATGGAAGACGTTACTTATCCAAGAAGTATTTTGTACTTTTATGTATATTACTTCATCTGTAAAATTATTGGCGTTATCAAAACTTCTTATATCTATGCGATGATTTCCAGAATCTGTAAAGGGCACATATATTGGTGAAACAACAGGTAAAAATAGGCCATTATCTATTTTGATATAATATGATTGTATACCACTTGTAGCATCCTGGGCGCCAAATACAAAGCGAACTACATCATTTGTATTTATACTTGTTTCGCTGGCTCTCTTTTCAATAAAGCTGGGCGGAACAGTGTCTATCATCACTCGAAAGTGGCTCGTCGGGCCTAGTTCATCTCCTTTTATAGGTCGGACATGTAAATATTGTATCCCGTCTTCTTTTGTTTTAAATTTTATATAGTCTTTATCAGATATCTTATCATCAAGGCTTGGCTCCGATAGTGGATTTTTGTCTATGGAGTACAAGTAAGTAATATTTTTTAAGTTTTTTATGGAAAATAATATTTCGTCGCTATTATACCATTTGTTGCTATTTGGGTGCGTAGCCGAAGACACTATTAGTCTATCAATCCCTGTGGATTCTTTTAGGAAATTTTCTACTATATAAAAACCACCTATTGCCGTACGTAATACATCTGTACCCAGTCCATCATTTGCCAATACCTGAGAATCTTCTGTAAAATCAAGCATAAACGACCCTTCTTTTTTGGGTTGTAATACCAACTTGGCTACCAGGCCTTTTTTGATTCCTGTTGAAAAGTTTGGCATTATACAGGCAATGTTCAATTCTCCACTTTCATTGTTTATATTTTTTTCTATAAACATATCAGTACGACAAATAGAATTTTCTTTTATTATATCTACTATTTCCACTATTTCAGGATTGTATTTTATGTTGGCGCTTATTGCATTGATTTCTTCTCCGCCGGGCTCTACTATTATAGATACAATACTTTGAAAATTCCTATCTAGAGTCATGGCCTGTGGTTCTACTTTGAGTACAGAATTATAGATAGTGTAATATGGTTGTTTTATATTGACAAATTTCTTGTTAAATTTATATATTATTAAAACATGGCTTATAATGAAAATACTTAGAGTAAGCAATAAAAGTATCAGGGTATGTTTTTTGGTATTTTTTTTACGAGGCATCCATATTTTACGTTTTGTATGGTAATAGATAATATGTGAGATCAAAAACCCAAAACTAAATATTAATGAAAATAATATAATTAAAGCATTATCTTTGTGTGGTATGAGTAAAAAAATAGATCCAGGACTTGTAGTTATGCCAGGGAAATCAATTTTACTTACATAGTATTTATCGCCATCAATATTTACATAGGTATGCAGACCTTTGTTTACCAGAGTGTTGCTAGGAGTATTGAAATAATCATTTAAAAATTGTTTGACTTGTTTTTCTTTTAATTCACGATTGTTCAAGTCAAAACTAGTACCCACCAATCCCATTTCATTTGAATAAAAGAGGATTTCGGTGTCGTCTTTAAAAAAAGACCTTTTTAAATTTTCTGCATATTCATTGTCTAGCAAGGTGCTGGCTGATATAGATCCCATGACCTTCCCTTTTTCTATGATTGGCTCCCCAGCTGTCAAGAATAGCGGTAGGTTTGGTCCCTTCTATTGCCTAGGGCCAACTGTTGTCCCCAATCATTATTTTGGAAAACATAGTCACCTTTGTATAAGCTAAATAAGCCTCTGTATATAGCTATACCTTCTTTATTTAGGCCTAGCATCATTTTTAGACCACGATTCTGTTTTTCTATATTTAGTACTGGAGCCAACTTTTCGGCATTGTTTTCTTTTATGTATTGGCGGACAGTATCTATTTCGGATATTTCGCGGGCATCTTGCTTCAATTTGTTTATGTCACTATCAAGGTGAGAATTTAGCAGGACTGCATATCTGGAAGAATAGTTTTCATAATTAAATTTTAAGATTTGCTCTGCGTTGTTGATTATGATACTCAGGATAAATATAAAAACAGCGACGCCTAACAAGTATATTTTGTGTTTCTTGTATAGTTTATAAATATTTATATTAAGTTTGATTTTTCCCAAAGACATAAAGCATTTTTTAGTATTTTATATTTTTATTATAACATAATCCTTTAGAAATAAATAATAAAGTATAATTGAGCAGCTTTTTAAAATTATGAAAAATTTGCTATAATACAAGTATTAAATTAATAAAAATAAAATTATGAAAAATTGTAAAAAACTTTTTATTCATGGCTTATTAGCGGGCTTAGTGATGTTGATCGTTGGTATGATTTTTGGACAACTAGTAAACATGATGTTTCCTACTTTAGCTGTCCAGTATGATAACACAAATTTATTCCGAGCTTTTGATGATCCTGCTATGATTTGGTATTTTATCTACTTCTTTGTTTTGGGTGTTGGTATCGCCTGGATATGGGAAATGATCAAAGACAAAATCAAAGGCAAGACAGCTTGTCAGAAGGCCAAAAATATTGTTAGTAAATATTGGCCAGCCGTACTTTTACCAGGGATGATGATTACTTATAGTAGTTTTCCAGTTTCTTTTGGGATGATACTTTCTTGGAGCATCGGCTCATTTGTACAGCTTTATGCAGGCTTTTGGTTTTTGGCCAAGAAAAACAAATAATTTTAGTTTTAAAACCCCAGAAAGAGTCTGGGGTTTTTTATTTTGAAAAATCTAGCATTTTTGCTATAATAGCTATATAAAATCAGATACCCATGCTTTTATCTTTACGGAAAAATTTTATAAAAATAGGAAGGATAATCACAGTTTTTGTGGTTATTTTAGGGTGGATTTTTTCTGCTTGGCCACAGATTTTAAATTTTCCTCCAGAAATTCATACAACAAAAGCTATAACTCCCCAAAATGGCCGTGTTAATTTTGTTGCAGCTTGGGACCCAGATATTTACTGGGTATTGGATTCTACTGATCTTGGTACGAACTATGGAGATAGTGTTGCCGCCGGCGACGATAACACAGCAGTTGTCGCTGGAGACATATCAACACAAAGCAGCTATGAGGGTATGAGTAATATAAATGATGATGGGGCAGGGAGTGATTTTGATATTCATTTAACAAATGACTCTGCTTGGTTGATGTATATTCCCTCTGGCATGACTCATAGTACAGTATATGGATTATGGAGTAATGGAGGTGGTACAAATGCACAAGGTGCTTTTTCTAGAGCTACGGCTACTGGTGTAGAGATTGCCTGTTCTCACAACAACGCTGCAAATGTAATGGACACAGTTATATATGAAATACCAGACGCACAACTAGATAATTGGTTTATGATTGGTTGTCAGTTTAACTCACACGGAGGTAGTGAGGGAGATATGGCTATATGGATAGACGGTGTAGCAGAGGGGAGCGGTACTCGTGTTAATACCCTTGACTACGGTTCTGGTGATCCAGATTTTGGTAATAATACTGGAAATGAGCCAGACCAATCAGATGTTATATACCCAGTGAGCTATAGTGGTGGTGATTGGGGAACTAATACAGCAATAACCAGTAGCGGTATTCTTATTGCCAATTTCACAGCGGATAATCCGAGTGGTGGAGCGTCAGATACATCAGCAGGAAATGGCGATACTTTTTATACTGATTACTACGACGATCACAATATAGCAGGCGATGCTCCTATAACTAATCAATTACATTTTCGTTGGCGCGATGATACTACTGCTCTCAATACTAGTGGTGGTTGGCTGGCGTCCGAAGATTCCAATGGGATAGCTGATGCTGATCCTGACACTAATTATCGTCTGAGATTTGAAGTGGCCAATACTGGTGCGGTCATCGAGGTAGCGGCTCGCACATATGAGATTCAATATGGAAGAAAATCTTCATCGTGTGGATCTATCTCTTCTTGGATAGGCATGGCCGATGCCACAGATGAATTTGATATGGTGGACAGTACAAATATTACATCAGACGGTCAGGCCACCACAGCATTACTTGCCAATACAGAGACCTATACTTTTGTAGCTGGCGAGGGTCGGGATGTGACTGATACTACGGGGTCAATAGGAGCTTTGACCAATGATTATTATACAGAGATTGAGTATAGCTTTGAGCCCACCAACTCAACTGATTATGGAGCTACTTATTGTTTTAGGCTTTACGATACTACAGCCGATAGCGCTTTGAATACTTATAATGTCTATCCAGAAATTACCATGACAGCGGGTGATCCAGTTATTAGGACCACAGAATATTATTTAACCACAGGAGACTTTACTGGCACTACCTATGATCTTGTCTTAGATCAAAATTTAGAGGAAAATCATTTTATTTTGATAAAAGGCTCTAAAGTAGACAATGGTGGCTCCAATCCAGATAGTGATTATGTCCGGGTCTATGAGTTGCCGAGTGCTATCAGCGGAGAGTTAGCTGACTCAGGAGGCTTAGGTACGGTATCGCTATCGAGACACGTAGCTGACTTTACTTGGGAGGGGGTAGTGACGGTTGTGGAATGTTTGGCAGAGTGCACTACCAACGGATTTACAACACTAGATATTGTTGAAACATCCTTAGGCGACACTGTTACTTCAGGCACAGATACTTCAGGCACAGCCTGGAGTGATATAAATGATGTAGTGCTTTTTGGTGGATTTTGGGGTGGCGGAGCCGAATTTGAAGCAGACGCTACCGATACTGTCAAGGGTAATGCTGTCCAGACACGACTCTATCCATCTGCTACAGATACACTCAATTGGGCCAGAGAATCAACGGAGAGTCTTGTAGCAGCTACTATGACTACTTATGTAGTAGAGTGGGGTTCCAATTGGACGGTCCAACACGTCAATGTATCAGGCTCAAATGTAGGAGATGGATGTGATGCCACAGGAGAGTACAATACAGGAGCTATTACTTCTGTAGTCAGAAATAATACTTGGGTATGGGGGACTGGCTACGCCACCACAAACGGTATTGGTGATAGTTTTTCCGGGGCTCTTATTACTTTGGGAGATGGCGTGGCCCAAAATACAAATGAAACTTTAGTAGGTTTTTGTGGAGAATATGCTAGTACCAAAAGCGCTGATATCTATACCATGACACATGCTAGTTTGGCCGTTGATTATAAATTCAAGGTAGATGGAAATGTCAATGATACTGATACGGCTGTAGCTGTTGATATAGCTACCGATGGCACAAGGATGGCCATGGTACACAATGGGTGTAATGGTTCAGGTACTGCGCATCCTCGTGATAGATTTTGGGCTAGATATACTGCTGACAATGAAGTGACAGTATCTCGTGGATATAATGGTCAAGATTTTCCAGCTTGGATACAAGGTATAGATTTTATCGGTCTTCAAGTGGCACCGGTTACTATCAGTATCAGTCTCAATACAGATGGGACAATTGCTCTTGGCACTGTATCCCTGGATGGCACACAAGACACAACTGCTGGCGGTATCAATGACATAGAAGTGGTCAGTGTAGACAATGGCCCAGCAGACTTGGATATACGCAGTACCAATTTTACAGAAGGTGGTAATACTTGGACTTTGGCTGGCACTAGCGGGGCGGACCAGATTATTTGGCAATATTCTTCTTCTACTCCTTGGTATACCATGACCACAGCGGACACTCTGTATGATTTTGATCAGGCTGTACCAGAGAGTAATACTAGAAATTTAGTATTCAAGATAACTATGCCTAGTTCTAGTGCTTCTTTTAGCCAGTATGGGGGGACAGTGACTGTTGTGGCTTCATCCCCACAGTAGTATTTTGGAGGTTTTGTGAAATTATGCTATAATATCGATATATAAAAATTAATAACAAAAATAAAATTATGAGAGATTTTTTTGCTATAACTAGTCTACTGGTAATTACCGGTATGATGGTTGGAGTATTGGCTAACGCTGCTACTACAGCAGCTGTTTCTGCTACAGTTACTGCACAAAACATTTCAGTTACAGTGTCTGATGCAGGCATAGCCTATGGTGTTATTGCTGTGGGTAGTTCAGCTAGTACAACTGTTAGTGGTAGTGGGCTTGCTGATGCTCAAACTGCAACCAACAATGGTAATGTTAATCAAGCCTTTAACATTATAGGTGTTGATAGTGCTAGTTGGGAGCTTGGTACTTCACCTGCTTCGGAGACTTACACACATTATTTCTGTAATACTCTTGCTTGTGAAAGTGCTCCTACTTGGACAGAGTTCAACGAGGACTCTTATACTACTTTGTCATCAACTACAGTACCAGCCAATGGAACCCAGATCTTTGATTTGAGGTTAGAAGCACCATCAGCCACCGCAGTCTTTACTGAACAAACAGTAGACATCACAGTACAGGCAGTATCTGCATAATTATTTTTTTAAATAAATGAAAAAAACACTACTTTTATTTTTGCTATGTGTTTTGTTCGTGCCAAGTTTAGCTTTTGCTAGATTAGGAGTAGGGGTTGGCACCGGTAAAATCACAGTCGACGAAGACCTAAAAGCCGGTAGTATCTATGCCGTGCCCCCGGTTACAATATTGAATACAGGTGACGAGCCTTCTGACTATGAGCTGTTGATTACTTATCATAGTGATCAACAAGAAATATGGCCAGATAAAGAATGGTTTTAATTTTCACCAGCCTCTTTTCATCTTGGACCAGGAGAGGTTCAGGTTGTAAATGTCAAATTAAATTTGCCACTAAAAGCTATTCCGGGAAACTATTTTGCTTTTATAGAAGGCCATCCAGTACAAAAATCTAGTGGAGGAGGCACCACTGTAGTTGGTATTGCGGCTGCCACAAAGTTTTATTTTACCATTGCCCCTTCAAATATATTTGAAGCAATGTATTACCGAGTGACCACTTTCTTTGATTACAACGCGCCTTGGAGCTATATTGTTCTTGCGGTTATTGCCTTGGCTATTTTGTGGGTGTTGTTCAAGAAACATTTTAAATTTAAACTCAACATTAAAGTTGATAAAAAATAATCTTTAGATAGTAATGTCCAAAAAGTTTAGAATAATATTATACTTATTCCCTCTATTTTTAGTGGGAATATTTTATATTACTCAGTATGTCTGGGCACAGAGCACTACTGTATCAGCAACCATAAAAATCAACATTTGTGGTAATTTTATTGCTGAGTCGCCGGCCGAAGATTGTGACAATTATGACCTCAATGGTGAGTCTTGCACAACTCAAGGTTTTGATTTAGGTACCTTGGCTTGTGATGCAAGTTGTGATTTTGATACTTCGGGCTGTTCAAATAATGTCGTGGATGATCCGCCATCAGACGGAGGCGGCGGAGGCGGCGGAGGTGGTACACCACCACCCGTTTTGACAGGCATTACTTTTGCAGGTAGGGCCTACCCTCTTAGTATGGTCAGTATCCTCAAAGATGGGCAGTTGGCAGCCAGCACTATTGCTGGCCCAGATTCAAATTTTTATGTTTCTTTGACGAATCTTTCTCCAGGAAATTATAATTTTTCTGTTTATGGAGAAGATGATGACGACCGACGATCTTCCTTGTTTACTTTTTCTGTTTATGTCACCAACGGAGCCACCACAAATATTACTGGTATTTTTATAGCACCAACAATCTCAATAGATAAAAGTATAGTAAAGCGTGGAGATGATATTGCAATTTTTGGACAAAGTATACCCGATGCTACGGTTACTATTAGTGTCAATTCAGAACCAGAATTTTTCCGCAATATAAATACAGACGAAGATGGTATATACTTACATAATTTTGATACTGCATTGTTGGAATATGGTAATCATTCGACTAAATCAAAAACAAGATTTGTCGACGAAGTCAGTTCTTATGGTCGCTCAATAACTTTTGAGGTTGCCGATAGAAATGTAGAATATGATGAAGATATACCAGGAGAAGGTGAGGGCTGTGGCAGTGGTAGGGCAGATCTCAATTGCGATGCCTACGTCAATTTGATAGACTTTTCTATTGCAGCTTATTGGTACAAGAGGCCATCTGTACCTGAAAACGTAGATATAAACAGTGATGGAAAAGTAGATTTAATAGATTTTTCTATTATGGCTTTTCATTGGACAGGATAATAGTTTTATATGCTAAAAAATATTTCAAAATTTATTTTTACTTTATCAATACTTGCCCTTTTTGCTTCAAGTGCACAGGCGGCTCATTTTTCTTTGAATTCAAAGAAAACGGATTGGCCTATAGGTCAAAAAGTTGAAGTTGTTTTGAATATTGATACAGAAAATCAAAAATTGAATGCCTTTGAAGGTGAAATAAATTATCCAGCAGGCTTGTTGGATTTTGACGAAATCAGAGATAATGATTCATTGGTTACTTTTTGGGTAGAAAAGCCGATGGTCACTAGTAGCGGAACTATAAAATTTTCCGGTATTGTACCGGGTGGTTTTGAAGGTAAGGGTAAATTGTTTAGAATATTTTTTATCACCAAAGACGAAGGTGATGGGAATATATCTATAAACAAAATTCAGGCCCTACTAAATGATGGACAAGGCACGGAGGTGTATAGTGGGTCAAAAAGTTTGGATTTTGATATTTCTGGAAAAATAGATCCCCAGGAGCCTATCATAATTGATATCTCAGATACGATTCCACCTGAGCCTTTTAGTCCTATTGTTACAAAAATTCCTGAAATAGCAGGTGATGACTATTTACTAATTTTTGCGACTCAAGACAAGGGGTCTGGCATTGATTATTATGAAATCAAAGAAGGTCTACGACCTTTTAGCAAAGCGGAGAGTCCTTATGTTTTAAAAAATCAAAAGTTAAACAAAAAAATAATCATCAAAGCAGTAGATAAATTTGGCAATGAAAGAAAAATAACCATTGATCCAGTTTACCCACTAGAGTGGTATGAAAAATCTTCATTTTTTGCTATAATAATATTGGTTATCGTTATATCTTTTTTCTTAGGGAGGACTTCATGGAAAAAACCAAAACAAAAAAAATAAAAATAAATTTTAAAATAAGAAAAAATAGTTTAATAGCAGCATTTTTGTTGTCTTTTTTATTTGCCCAAGTTGTTTCGGCTGCCACTATTTATCCTTCTCCTTCATCAGGGTCATACAATGTAGGAAATAGTTTTTCAGTAGGAGTTTTTGTATCTAGCCCTGATCAATCTATGAACGCAGTTTCCGGAACCTTATCTTTCTCAAAAGATAAACTCGAAGTGACCTCTGTCTCCAAAAGTAATTCAGTAATAAATCTTTGGGTAGAAGACCCAACGTTTTCAAATACCTCGGGCAGAGTAAGTTTTGAGGGGATTGTTTTGAATCCTGGGTTTACAGGAGCTGCTGGCAGAGTAATTACAGTCAATTTTAGAACCAAGGCCCCAGGTACAGCTGATGTTACTTTTTCTTCTGGCTCAGTATTGGCCAATGACGGACAAGGTACTAGTATACTAGATGGATTGGGAAGTGGTCGTTTTTCTATAGATGTACCGACCGAAGGTCCAGCCGCCGAAGAGTCTACTACCGAAGTACCTACAACAGGCACTTTGTCAGGACCAAATATAAATTCAGATACTCACCCAGATTCAGATAGTTGGTACAATATAAGTGTTCCAAAATTTTCTTGGAATTTACCAGCTGGTACTAGCGCTACTAGATTGTTAGTAGGTTCAAAACCAACCGTAGCACCAACTGTGGGCTATTCACCAGCTATTAGTAGCAGGGAGCTTGATGAGTTGGATGATGGTATTTGGTATTTTCATGTTAGATTACGAAATTCTGCCGGCTGGGGAGATATATCTCATTTTAGATTTCAAATAGACACTCAATCTCCCGACTTCTTTGATATGACCTTGTTGCCAGAAGAAGACCCTACTGCACCGACTAGAAGATTTACTTTTGAGGCAGAGGATAGCATGTCTGGTATAGGGTATTATGAAATACAAATAGATGATGGCAACCCACTACAGTGGAAAGACGACGGTGAGCATACTTATGAAACACCAGTATTGGGACCAGGTAAGCACACCTTGATTATCAAGGCAGTTGATAAAGCGGGTAACTCGCTTACCAATTCAGGTCAATTTGTGATTGATCCATTGGCCGCTCCTATAATCAAAGATTATCCAAAAGAAATCACTAATCAAGATCCATTTGTGGTTCGCGGCGAGACTTATCCAGACTCACAAGTAGTGGTTTGGCTCCAACGAGAAGCAACTGACCCGGTAAGCTATATAGTAAAATCAAATACTGAAGGCAAGTTTACTTTTATAGCTGATGAAAAACTTCGTGACGGAGTCTACAATATGTGGGCAGAGGTAGTCGATAAACGTGGAGCCAGAAGTGAGCCAACTCAAAAATATACAATTGTAGTTCAAAAACCTAGATTATTACAGATAGGTAATACAACCATAAGTATTTTATCAGTGGTGATTCCGTTGATAGCATTGATATTCTTCTTGGCATTTATAGCTTGGTTTATGTGGTTTAGATTACGATCTCTCAGGTCTAGGATAAAAGTAGAAGTAAACGAGGCTCATCGTGCCTTGCACAAAGAAATTACCTTCCTAAAAAAGGAAGTAAAGAGTCACGCCAAGTTGATGGAAAAATATTTGGCCAAAAAACGATTGACCAAGGCCGAAAAATTAGAAATGGCTCAATTTCAAAAAGATCTACAAGGCTCAATCAAGAGAGTAGACAAAGAAATTGATGATATAAAAAAAGAAGTAAAATAGTTTTTATAAAATTTGTATAAATATAAAACCCCCTTTTGTAAGGGGGTTTTTGTTTGATGCAAATACCTTAGCTACTTGCTTCAAATTCTAGAGAAGGTACGAGATTATCGGGAACCATGCTATGCCAAGTCTTGGCGTTGTCTACAAAGCCAAGTTCTCTTAGAGTTTTACTGCCCTGTAACCAAGCCAAGTAGTTGTGCTTGTTTCTATGGGTAGCTTCTAAATAAAATTTGACAGCACCAGCCTCGTTGCCTGAGAGCATCTGACATTGAGCTAGCCCAAGTAGGGCATAAGAATAATCGTTTTGTATACTCAAAGATAATTCAAAGCAGAGTTGTGCTTCTGGGATGTTCCCCATAAAGAGGTTTAAGTCACCTTCATATCTTGCAACGCGTGCCGGCTCTATATCAAGACTACGGAGCACCCTAACAATTGCCAATAATTTCCTTTCCCAGTTTTCTGCTTCTACAGATTGGTTGTTTTTTACAAAAGTACGTAAATAGCTGATCCCGGAGAGAAGGTACTGCAACATGATAGAATGGTTTTCTGGATAGAGCTCCCGAGCATCTCGGATAGTTTGCCAAGAAAAACCTATATTACCAACAGCCAGGTGACAAGCTGAGAGCTTGGTCATCAAGTCGGGAATATAGTATAATTTTTGACGATCGTCTTTGTCCAGGGTATAAAATTCTCGGACGGCTTTACTCAGGGCATCAATGCTAATACCGAGCATAGGAGTGGGAGTGACCTCGCCTTCAAGTTCTCGGATGTATTCACAAGCCAAGATATACAAAGGATAAGGGTCATGGGGATTATCCTCAATACTTTTGTTGAGTATCGAGACAACACCTAGAGAGCCCTTGGGAGAGCTAAGCCCACACTGGTTGTCTTGAGAGATTTTTATGACATCAGTGTCTTCTATATCACTGCGCCACCTACAGAGCGAATGCTCGATTAGTTCGTGAACCGGATATTGATATCTTACTTTAGGGTTAGAACGAAATAGACGAAGCGTTTCTGTGGGAGTTATTGGTTGCCTGTCATCTTCGGGAGTGATTTCAATCCTGTAGCCACCAACGTTTGCTTGTAACAAAGTTTGAAAATCATGAGGCCTAGTCGGAGAAACACTTTCGTTGGGATTGAGCCACATGACCCAGGTTGAAGAAATTTCATCCAAGGCAAAGTTTTTTACTTTGGCATAGTCATCCTCAAAGACATAATCAATTACTCGGGCTCCATAGCCTTCGGCTATAAGCCTAGTATTATCTCTTGATCCAATGTCTACTACAATTACCTCATCGACCAAGGCCAGGCAAGATTTGATAGCAAAGCCTATGGTAGTTTCATTGTTGTGTGTTATTAGACACAATGCGATTGTTTGACGATTCATAAGAATCAGCTCCTTCTTTTGAGTTGGTATCCATCATAGTATGTAAAGGACTTTTGCGAACTTTGTATATTAGCATAGATTTTGAAAAAATCAAGGGCTCCAATTTACATAGATAAGTATTTGTAGTAAAATTGACCTATGACTGAAAGATATAATCCAGACTATATTCATCATAAAGACTCAAAAATCGTTTCAACCATCAGAGAGGTTGTATTTGGGATGGAAGATGGTATGGTTTCTACATTGGGAGCAGTGACCGGTATTGCTGTGGGCAGTCAGGATCAGGCAGCTGTTTTATTGGCTGGTTCGGTGATTATAGCAGTCGAATCTATTTCCATGGGTATGGGCTCATATATTTCTAGTTTATCAGAAAGAGACATTGTCAAAAGGATGCTCTATGAAGAAAAGACAGAGATAAAAGAATTTCCTATTGAAGAAAAAGAAGAATTAGAAGGCATGTATATTGAGGATGGTTGGCCAAAAAAATTGGCTAGCGATATGGCCAAGGTTGCTGGGAAAAACAAAAAGCTCATGCTTCAAGAGATGGCTTACCGAGAACTAAAAGTTTCCCCAGATGAAAAAAAACATCCACTGCGCAATGGCATCTTTATGTTTTTTTCTTATATCATCGGAGGAGCTATTCCATTGTTTGCGTATTTTATTATGCCGATGAATGTGGCCATCAATTTTTCAATAGGCGTCACCTTGATAGGCCTATTTGTTTTGGGGGCAGGTACGACTCGTTACACCAAGGGTAATTGGCTCAAGATGGGCTCTAGGGTTTTGATTTTAGGAAGTATTGCTTTGTTGGCAGGTTATGTAATTGGTAAACTAGCAACTATTATCAAT
>JABJNO010000018.1 GCA_018664825.1 Candidatus Parcubacteria bacterium | reverse complement strand
CCTGCGCTCTAACCAACTGAGCTACCCTGCCTTAGGGCTAGTTTGTTATTAAAAAATTTGGTAGCGGGGGTCGGACTCGAACCGACGACCTCCAGGTTATGGGCCTGGCGAGCTGCCAACTGCTCTACCCCGCGTCGTAAAAATAAGACGTGAACATAGTATAAATGATAATTACTTGATTGACAAGTATGTTCATTCGGCTTCGCTCAGAACATTCTACTAAAGTGGTCGGAGACCATGAGCGAGCAAAGCGAGTCGAATGGTGGACCGTAGGAGATTCGAACTCCTGACCTCTTCCATGCCATGGAAGCGCGCTAGCCAACTGCGCCAACGGCCCTGGTACCGAAGAGAGGACTTGAACCTCCACGGGGTTGCCCCCACTGGATTTTGAGTCCAGCGCGTCTACCAATTCCGCCACTTCGGCTAATGCCAAAATTATAAGATTTAGCCAATGAACAAACATGATTTTACAACATATTTTCATTTTAGTCAATAGTGCATATTATAGGTATTCTACAAAAGGTTGACATATTGGTCTATTTTTTATAATATTGTTAGTCGTCCTTTACAATCTGTTTATTTTTATTTTCGAAATTAACCCTCAATTACCTTGATCAAGGAGGAAAAACATGCAAATGCAGCCACAAGTCGAGATCAGAGAGTCTAAAGCCTGTACGGAACTGGACCGAATTAAGGAGGCTATGCGTAAGCTAGTGATCGGCCAAGGCGCAGTCTTGGATCAAATTGTGGACAGTTTTAGCCGTTTTATGGCTGGTATGACAGACAAGGAAAGACGTCTACTTAGCATGCTTTTCCTAGGGCCAACTGGCGTAGGAAAGACGGAGACTATCCGTGTTTTGGCGGAAGTAATCTTTGGAAGCCGCAGGGCTTTTACTAGAGTAAGTTGTCAGGAGTATAGTGCTCATTACAACATTTCCAAACTGCTAGGTTCTCCCCCTGGTTATGTGGGCGGAGAAATCAGACCTCTGTTGGGCCAAGAAAACTTGGAACGTCATTTTAAGACAGCTACAGAAAAAAATCTTGGCTTGATATCTGAAGGTGGGATTTTGTCCAAGGCATTTCCACCAGAATGTGAAAGACCTCTTTCTATCCTTCTTTTTGATGAGATCGAAAAAGCACACCCCAAACTTTGGAATATTCTCCTCGGCATCATCGAAGACGGTGAAGTAGTCCTGGGCAACAACGAAGTGGTTAATTTTCAAAACACAATCATCATTTGCACCAGCAACGTTGGTAGTCAGGCAATCTCCGACCAAATCAGTAATGGGTCTATGGGATTCGAGACTAATCAGGGTCTACCTGATTTAGGTAGAGACGTAAACAAGAGAGCCCTACAAGCGGCTAAAAAGGTTTTTCCTGCAGAATGGCTCAATAGGATGGATGATATTGTTCCATTCAATGTCTTGAATGATCAGGATCTCTTGGATATCCTGGATATCTTGAGTCGACGAGCCAGTGGTAGAGCTCGTTCTTGCAACTCTCCTTTTATACTGGAATTCAGTACACCAGCCAAAGAGCTTTTGGTTGCCAAACTGGAAAACAGAGAATGGGGAGCTCGTCCTCTAAAGAGGATGATGGAAAAAGAAATCATCACTCCAATCTCCAACTACATCTGTGGTGGAGAAATAGTTCCCGGTAGTCTGGTTTGTGTTGATGTCCAAGAGGGCAGTGGTGAATTTACGTTCGACATTGTCTATGGTTCTGGTTCCGAAAAAGAAGGGAATATCATAATACCTTCGTCGGCTGACGAATCTACCGGACACATTGCTATTCCTGACGATGGTGGTGCTCAAGAAGATCTGCCTAAACAAAAAGAAATGATAGGCGATACGCCTTAGATAAAAATAAACACACAAGGACCTCTTTCAATAAAGGGGTCCTTTTTATTTTGTAGCGTAGTTGTTTTTTAGGATATTTTTTGATATTATAAGGGTAAATTAACTAATATATTTATATGGAATTTATTGAACAATTACAGGCAATGAAAATCGGTCAAAATACAGGTTATGACTATTTTTTGACTATAGTGATATTTGTAGGTTTGGCAGTCATTCTAAAGATTTTTCAAGCTATTATTTTGGCCCGTCTTCATAAATTGGCCCTCAAGACAAAAACAGAGCTTGATGATATTTTGATTGAGATTTTTAAAAAGATAAAACCACCATTTTATTTTTTTATATCAATTTATTTTAGTATCAAGATTTTGGTACTGCCTAGTTTTTTTATGAAAACTTTGTTTGTGTTGTTTGTTATTATAGTAGTGTATGAGGTGATCAAGGCAGTTGAGAGATTGGTTGATTATTTTTTGAGAAAATATTTGGAAAAAAATCAAAAAGATCCAGAAGCAAACCCTCATTCTGATGCAATGATAAAAGTCATGCAGATGATCATCAGGACTATTTTGTGGTTGATAGGTATTACTCTTGTATTATCAAATTTAGGAGTAAATGTCAGCTCATTGATTGCTGGACTAGGAATTGGTGGTATTGCCATTGCCCTAGCATTGCAAAATGTATTGAGTGACTTATTTAGCGCTTTTACTATCTATGTAGACAAGCCTTTCAAGATTGGTGATCATATCAAAATCGGCACCGATAGAGGAGAAGTAGAAAACGTAGGACTCAAGAGTACTCGTATCCGAACAGTCCAAGGTGAACAGCTTATAGTTTCAAATCAAGAGTTAACCAATACTCGTATACACAACTTTCGTCGTATGGAAGTGCGGAGAGCCAATTTTAGTATAGGGGTCACTTATGATACTCCAGCAGAAAAATTGGAAGCTATCCCTATTATGATAAAAAATATTGTTGATCGAACAGAAAACGTAGATTTTGCTCGTTGTCATTTTGTAGAATATGCAGACTCTAGTCTAAACTTTCAGATAGTGATGGATATAAAGTCAAAAGAATTTGGTGCTTATCTTGATGTCCGCCAGGCCGTCAATATGGCTATTTTCAAAAAGTTTGCTGAGCAAAAAATTGAATTTGCTTATCCTACACAGACAATTTTTGTGAACAAATAAAAATTATGCTAAAAATTTTAAATAATATGGAGGAGTGGAAAGAATTAAAAAATTCCAAGACTCCTTTTATAATCTTAAAACAAAGTAACACTTGTCTTTTTAGTAGCAAGGCCAAAGAAAGAGTGATGACTATCATAGATCAGATACCTTATGATGTTTATGAAGTGATGGTCCAAGAAAATCCAGAGGCAGCAAAAGACATTAAAGAAACATTTGAAATTAGGAGTTTACTCAGCCAGCTCATCGTGGTTGAAAATGGTGAGCCAGTCATGCATCTTAATCATCGCTATATTCAGCCTGATGCAATTTTAGAATTTTTTGATAAAAAATAATGAAAGAATTAAATATAGTTTCTTGGAATGTAAATGGTATCAGAGCGGCTATCCGTAAGGGTTTTTTGGATTTTTTAAAAAATAAAAAACCAGATATTTTGTGTCTCCAAGAGATAAAGATATCAGACGAAGCTATATTGGGTGAGCAATTTGATTTTCCTGAATATCAGGAGTTTTGGAATTCAGCAGTGAGACCTGGCTACAGTGGAACAGCCATGTTGGTCCGAGATGGCATCAAAGCCACCAAAGAAAAATCTCTGTCTTGGGATGACGAGGGTAGAGTTTTGGTTTTGGATCTGGGTAAATATTATGTGATTAATATTTATTTTCCAAACTCCAAGGATGATTTGAGTCGTTTGGATTGGAAAATAAAATGGAATGACAAACTACTTGCCTATTTCAAAAAACTAGACAAGAAAAAACCATTGATAGTGACTGGTGATTACAACGTAGCTCACGAAGAGATAGACCTGGCCAGACCAAAGCCAAATATAGGCAACGCTGGATTTACCAATGAAGAAAGAAATTGGATGATCAAGTTTTTGGATGCTGGTTTCAAAGATACCTTCCGTGAAATGCACCCCAAAAAGATCCAGTACTCTTGGTGGAGTTACAGGGCTAATGCCCGGGTCAACAATGTTGGTTGGCGGATAGATTATTTTTGTGTGTCAAATAGAGTTTTGAAAAATATATCAAAAAGTTTTATTTTGGATAAAGTGTTAGGATCAGATCATTGTCCAGTAGGTATAATTATAAAATAATATGAAAAATCCTCAGTGTGAAAAATTGGAAAATGATATTGCCGTCTTGAGGGCAGTCAAACAACAGTTTGATAATAATCTGGAGGGGCATACCATAGTCGGTGATTTGGATTTGTTGAGAAAAAATATATCCAATCAAATATTTTGGCTAGGAAAGGGTTTGCGTATAGCAAGGGTGGACACTGATAAATTTGAATCAAAAATAGCCAAGGAAAGAGCAATGAGAGCAGCTAAATATGTAGCGGGAAAATAATATGTCAGTATCACCAAAAAAATGTCCGGAATTAAAAAAGGAATTAGCCTTGTCAAAAGAGCACAATCTTTTGCTTGGTTCTTTTATCAAAGATGAAAATTTTGAATTAGCAAGACTTCGTAAAAAGGCAATCTCATCTCTTATAACTACTATTCGTATGGTGGTTTCCCCGGATGATGTATCAGAGAAAGATATGTTGGCATTATTGAATGATTATGAAGAAAAGTTATTAGGCAAAGATAAAGATTAAAATAATATGGCAGATTTTTTAAAAGAGTGTGAAAAGAATAGAAAATATTTGGCAAGTACTAAAAAGATATTAGCAGATTTTAAGCTTGCTTTAAAAGACAAAGACTATTCTTTGGCTAAAAAACAGAGAGGTGAGATGATAATTTTTTTGGGAGAAGTAAGGCAATTTTGTTTTATGGAAGATTTGAATAGAAAAATAACAAAAGACACCGGTTTTCGTAGTATAGATAATTTTGGATAATATGGAAGAAATAAATTGTCAAAAATTAAAAAATGATTTTGCCATCTTGAAAGCAGTCAAACAACAGCTTGATGATAATCTGGAAGGACATACCGTAGTAGGTAGTTTGGATTTATTGAGAAAAAATATAGACAAACAAATTTCTATACTACAAGAGATATTTAGGATTATAATTTTTAATCCAGCCAGAGAACTAAAAAAGAAAGGTCAAATAAAATGAAAAGCAGAGGAGAATAAATAATATGAGCAAACGAACAAAAATTTGTCAGGATGCTAGAGAGAATCTAGCCGAAATAAAAAAAGACACCGTTATGTTTGATGCTTTGGCTCGTCAGCTTGATGCCGAGGGATTTATAGAGCTTCACAAAAAAGTCAGCGGTGATCTTGGTAACCTAAAGATGATGGTTTTGGTGATGATAATGGGCAGCCGGAGAAAAATACCTAAAAAATAAAATCAGGATAATAATTGCGAGCGTTCCATAGTAGCCAGCCTTCAGTAGCGCTGGCTTTTTCGACGGCAGTTTCTTGGGCCTCTATCTTTGTTTGGTCGTATACGGCTCGCATATGAAAAGCTTGGAGCCAGGGGCGTATCTTTGCTCGCTTGCCATCTAGGGCAGAGGCACTTATTTTGAGACCATAGGCTATCACCTCACCGGGATGTTCGGCGGAGTTGGTATAGCCAAGATATTGGAGTGGATAATGAGATGGATACATCATCGGGCAGACATAATCAAAATAATCAGCTGCATCAGTCAGCCTTTGTCCGATATTGAGATCATATTCGTCATCTGTATGATCCATCACTAGCCCAAAAGTATCGATAGATATTTTTGCTTTACCAGTCAGGTTGTCTGACAAAAATTTGAAAAAACCTTTCATGACATCGGTTCTAGTTTTGCCTTCGGGCATATTATAGTTGAGGTTTCCCATATTGCCATCACTAGGATAGCGCATGTAGTCAAAATTTATTTCATCAAAGCCAAGCTCAATTGCTTCTAGAGCAATATCAAGATTGTATTGCCAGACTTCTTGTTTGTTTGGATCGAGCCAAGCTAGGCCTTTGTAGTCAAGCCAGTTATTTCCATTCCAAGTTTTGAAAGCAAGGTCAGGTCTACTAGAGGCTAGGGCCGGATCCTGAAAGACCGTTTGTCTAGCGATAACATATATATCGGCCTCATGAAAATCAGAGATGACCTGCTCGATATCCATCCGCGAAGTGACGGCATCTACCTCTATGACTGCTGGCACTTGGCTGTCGTAGAGTATATTGCCAGTATAATCTTTGATATCTATTACTACGCTGTTTATTTTTCCGGCACTTGCTTTTTCTATGATAGATTTTCGGAAGTCATCACGTCCAGCCGAATAAGCAGTCAGATATATTGCACGGACAAAGTTGGGCTTGTATGATTTCGTAAAATTGATATCATAATGAATACTGCTTGGTTCATTTTGGGGACTATAATTTAGAATCAGAAAAAATACCAAAAAAATTAGATATAGTACTCCATAAAACAATAGATTTTGGGTATTTTTGGACATAACTCTATTATAGCCCAAATTTTTGGGAGCTACAAATGGGTTGATTTATTAGCTTATTTTAATTAGAATATATATTATGAAACATATAATAATTGCCATTGTTTTGATAGCCGGGCTGCTTGTAGCGGGGCGTTTTATCTTTTTCAATGAAAACAAAGATAATATTGAGGCTATTGTTGAAATAAAGGAAGAAATATTGGATAGAGAGGTTATTATTGAGATAGAATCTGGTAATACTTTTTCAGATATTACAGAAAATGTAGGCATTGGCGGTACTTTGATGACCGAAATATTAGAGGCTACTACTGATATATATGATCTTACCAAAATACGCGTTGGTCGAGAAATGAAGTTTTATTTTGATAAAGATACAGACGAATTCAAAGAAATGGTTTATCCGATAGATACAGAAGAAGAATTGTTTATCAATCAAACAATAGAGGGCTTGGTCGCTGAAAGAAAAGAAATTGACTATGAAGTGAGAGTAAAAACAGCTCAAGGTACAATCGAGTCTTCTCTTTATGAAACTGCTGTTGAGCAGGGGACAGACATCCGGGCTATTATAGACCTGGCTGATATCTTTGCTTGGACAGTAGACTTTGGCATGGGTATCAGAGTAGGAGATACTTACAAATTTATTTATGAAGAAAGATACCGCAATGGCGAGTACGTCATGCCAGGCAGGATCATGGCCGCAAGGTTTGTAAATGATGGTAGAAATATAGAGGGCTACTATTTCTTTGAAGGAATAGACGAAAATGAAATTGAGCAAGATGGCTATTATCACCCAGACGGACAATCAGTCCAAAAACTATTTTTGAAAAATCCAGTTTCTTTCAAATATATTAGTTCTGGCTTTACTACGGGCAGTAGATATATTTCAGCTTTTAATATTTCTACAGGACATAGGGCGATTGATTATGCTGCTGCAGCCGGTACGCCTATCCGGGCTGTCGGTGATGGTCAGGTCACTTCTGCTGGCTGGAACAGCAAAGGATATGGTAATCTTACAAAGATCAGGCACAATGGCACTTATAGTACGAACTATGCTCATCAGAGCAAGATCTATGTAAGGTATGGCCAATACGTCAAGCAGGGAGATATCATAGGAACAGTCGGCTCAACAGGGCTTTCTACTGGACCGCATCTTCATTATGAAATGGTAAAATTTGGTACCAAGGTAAATCCTCTTACTGTCGAGTTGCCGTCAAACGAAGCAGTGGATGATGACAAGCTAGAAGAATTTAAAAATAGTATTATATCTTATCAACAACAATTAAACGATTAGTATGGATAGGAGGAAAAAATTAGCCTACGACAGAATAAAAGAAAGCAGGGCCAATCAATTGGCTAGTAAAGGTCCGAGGCCCGTTACTGGGTTTTCTTGGTCATTGCCTTTTAGGCTAAAGGGACTAGCTCTGGGGATGGCCTTGAGCGGTGCTTATTCATATCTCATAATGCATGGCTGGTATCTGAGCTTGATAATACCTGCAACTATCCTTGGATATTTTATAGGTTGGGCAATAGGTTATTGGCTTTTCAACAAAAGAATGAAGTAGAGGTTTGTTAAATTGCTGTTATTTTTGTATAATTAGTATAGTTTTTATATTTCTATGGCCAGAATAATCTCAATAGTAAATCAAAAAGGAGGAGTTGGAAAAACTACCACCGCCGTTAATTTGGCTGCGTGGTTGGCTGAGTTTGGAAAAAAAGTTTTGATTATAGATATTGACCCTCAGGGCAATGCCTCTGCTGGCTTGGGTATAGATTATAAAAATTTAAATAAAGGCATGTACGAAGTATTGGTCGACCCCAATACTCGTATTACAGAAGCAATCAAATCTTTTAAACCAAATTTGCATATATTACCTGCCACACCTGATTTGGCTGGAGCAGCCGTAGACTTGGTAGAAGTAGAGGGTCGGGAGTTCAAACTCGAAGAAAACATAAAAGAAATTTTTGATTTGTATGATTATATTTTGGTAGACAACCCACCTTCACTAGGACTTTTGACTATAAACGGACTAGTGGCTTCTCGGGAAATCATCATCCCAGTTCAGTGTGAGTATTATGCTTTGGAAGGATTGTCTCAGTTGGTCAATACTATTGGGCTGATTCGTGAACACTTACAACCAGAGCTCAAAATACTAGGAGCAGTGATGACTATGTATGATAGTAGAAACAAATTATCAGAAGCAGTCTTCAACGAATTGTATCAGCATTTTCCAGCGAGGATTTTTCGTTCGGTTGTACCGAGGACAGTTCGTCTAGCAGAAGCACCGTCGCATGGTCTACCAGTCAGAGAATATGATCCAAAATCAAGAGGATCCAAAGCATATCAACGCTTGGCCAGAGAAGTAATTTTAACAGAAACAAATTAAATAAAAATAAAAATTATGCCAGCTTTAGGTAAAGGCCTAGGTTCATTGATACCTAGCAAAACAAAAAAAGATTATTCAGCATCTGCTTTTGATAATGATACAGAGATAGATTCCAAAAGGATACAGTATGTACCTATTGATAATGTCACTTCCAATCCTTGGCAGCCGAGGAAACATTTTGATCGGGAAAAGCTAGAGGAGTTGGCTGAGTCAATAAAACAACATGGTATTTTACAACCCTTGGTTGTCAGCAAAGAAAAAGATGGATTCCAATTGATTGCTGGTGAGAGAAGACTAAAAGCTGCAGGGCTACTAAATTTGGAAACAGTACCAGTGATAGTAAAAGATGTCAGTGATCGAGATAAATTAGAACTTTCAATTATTGAAAATATTCAACGTCGCGACCTCAATCCTATAGAAACAGCCAAGAGCTACAAAAGATTGATGGACGAATTTGGACTTACTTATGAGCAGATCAGTGAGCAGCTAGGTAAGAGTGTATCATCGGTAGCCAATTTTATCCGTTTATTAAAATTGCCTATAATAATCCAAGAGGCTTTGGAAAAAAATGAAATAAAGTTTTCTCATGCCAAATTGATACTGAGTTTTCCTAGCAAGCCAGAGCAAATAAAATTTTATAAAAAGATACTCAAAAATGATTTGAGTCTACAACAGCTTCACGAGTTGACCCAAAAATCAGCTGCCAAACAAAAAAATAAAGAAGCTCGTGATCCAGTACTTGCTTCTTGGGAAGATAAGATTACAAAAAATCTTGGTGCCAAAACAACTATTAAAAAAAGAGGAGAAAAAGGTTTTGTAAAAATAAATTTTTTCTCTCACGGAGAACTCAAAAATTTACTTGATAAATTAGAACAATAATAAAAAATAGCCCTTGATCTAGGGGCTATTTTTTTAGTTGACTACGAATTTTATTTTTAGCTGCACTGGTGATTACAAATCCTAGCCAGTCAGGGTTTGGGCCCTTGCGGTTTTTGTCAGTCATGATTTCTACCACATCACCAGATTTGAGCTGTTTGTCTAGTGGGGCTATCTGATTGTTTATCTTGGCACCAACACAATGACTACCGACGTCAGTATGGATATAGTAGGCAAAGTCGAGGCAGGTGGCATATTCTGGTAGTTCTATTACATCTCCGTCAGGAGTAAAGACAAATATCTGATTGAGAAACAAGTCATTTTTTACATGCTTGATAAATTCTGTATTGTCCGTGATGCTTTTTTGGATATCGATAAGATGTCGGAGCCATTTGGGAGGATTTTTTCTTTTTCCCAAAGTAGCGATTTCTTTGTATCTACTATGAGCAGCAATCCCAAACTCAGCTTCTTCATCCATGCCTTCGGTACGGATTTGGACTTCGGCTATTTTACCAAATTCAGTAAACAAAGAAGTATGTAGTGATTGATATCCGTTTGGTTTTGGTTGGGCAATAAAATCTTTTACCCTACCTTTGAGTGGTGCCCATTTTTTGTGCAGTACACCTAGGACACTATAGCATTCGGCAATATCTCGGACAATGATTCTCAAAGCGATTAGATCATAAATTTTGTTTATGTCTTTTCCTTTGCGTAAAAGTTTTTTGTATATACTATAAATACTTTTTACTCTACCTTTTATGTGTACGTATTCGATTGTATTTTTTGCCAAAAGTTTTTGGGTAGTTCTTTGTATTTTTTCAATGTATTTTGTTTCTACTTTCAAACGGTCTTTTACTATATCATGGACCCATTTGTACTCTTCTGGGTAGACATAGGGGAAAGCTAGGTCTTCTAGCGTAGTTTTCATCCTAAACATTCCTAGGCGGTTGGCTAGAGGGGCGTATATTTCTAGAGTCTCTTGGGCAATACGCAATCTTTTTTCTGGACGGACACCTTCTAGGGTGGTCATATTATGCTGACGGTCAGCTAGTTTGATTATGATAACACGCAAATCTTGACTCATAGCCAAAAACATTTTTCTCAAATTTTCAGCATACCTTTCTAGGCCACGGTATTTCAAAGTACCT
Source organism: Candidatus Parcubacteria bacterium (assembly GCA_018664825.1). GTDB lineage: Bacteria > Patescibacteriota > Patescibacteriia > UBA1558 > GWA2-36-10 > JABJNO01. The sequence continues at coordinate 107,299 of JABJNO010000018.1, read as the reverse complement.
AGCTTGGTGACACCTTTGACGAGATAATATATTTCACTACCAAAGTTTGTTCGCAAGTCATCAAAAGTAAAATCTGTATCTTCTGGTACATCATGGAGTAGGCCAGCGGCAATTGTTTTGAGGTCCATCTTCATCTTGGCTAGGGTATAGGCAGTTGCTATAGAGTGATAGATGTAGTCTTCACCAGTTCTTCGCTTTTGTCCTTTGTGAGCTTCTGAGGCAAACTGAAAAGCCTTGACGACTAGCTTGATGTCTTCGTCTCCATAAGTAAGTACTAGTATTTTTTTTAAATCTTCAAATGTTTTCATATGCCTATCTTGTTTACTAATAGTAGTATTTAATCAATAAAAATTCAAGTATCAAAAAAACCGCCCAAATGGGCGGTTATATTTTTTTAATCTTCAGTTGATTCCGTTGGATCTACTTCCTTACTATAGTCGCAGGCTTCACATTTTATAAAGTCTTTCTTGGCATGGAGTAAAAGTTGTTTACATTCAGGACATTTGTCACCGGTAGGTTTTGACCAGACAGCATGTTCACAATCAGGATATTTATTACAGCCATAGAATATACGACCACGCTTACTGCGTTTTTCTTCCATCTCACCTTCATTACATTTAGTACAGGTGACGCCAGTTCCTTTGGCAAGAGTTTTGGTAGTTTTACATTTTGGATAATCACTACAAGCAATAAATTTTCCAAAACGTCCATTTTTGACAATCATACCCTTGTCACAGGTTGGACATTTTTCATCAGTAGTTTCTTTTTCTCCTATTTTGCCATCTTCATCGATAGGTTTGGTATTTTTACATTCAGGATAGTTTGTACAAGCTAGAAATTTTCCAAAACGACCTAGTTTGATGACCATTGGGCTTTTACATTTTTCACAAACTTCATCAGTTTTTTGTTCGGTCAATTTCTTTTTATCAAGTTCTTTGTCTTTTTTTTCTAGATTTTTTTCAAATGGTCCATAAAATTCTGCGATTACTGGACGCCATTTCTTTTTACCATGAGCAACTTCATCTAGATCATCTTCCATTTTGGCAGTAAAATTGTATCCAACAATTTCTTTAAAATGTTCTACCAATAGTTTATTTACTATTTCACCCATCTCAGTTGGAGCTAGACGTTTTTCTTCTTTGACTACATATTGTCTATCTACGATAGTAGCGATAGTTGGGGCATAAGTAGACGGTCTGCCAATCCCTAGTTCTTCCATGACTTTGATCAAGCCAGCCTCAGAGTATCGTGCAGGTGGTTTGGTAAAGTGTTGGAGTGATTCTAGTTTTTTCAAATCCAATTTGTCGCCGACGGCCATTTTTGGTAGTTCATTTGTATCAGCATTACTTTTGTATACTTTGTGCCAACCATCAAATTTTACAACACTACCAACAGATTTTAGTTTCCATATTGTGTCTTTGGCTTCTATTCCTACAGAAGTAGTTTCGGTGATATAGTCAGTCATTTGACTGGCAACGGCTCTTTGCCAGATTAAGCTGTATAGTTTGTATTGCTTGGCATCCAAAAATTCTTTGACGCTATCAGGATCATTGGTGATATCTGTAGGACGGATAGCTTCATGAGCTTCTTGGGTTAGTTTTGATTTTGATTTAAATACGCGTCCACCTTTTTGTATATATTCAGCACCAAATTTTTCAGTCACATAGTCTACAGAACTAGCTACAAAACTTTCAGAAAGATTATGAGAGTCAGTTCTCATATAAGTAATCAAACCATGGCTACCTTTTTTACCCAATTTGATACCCTCATATAGTTGTTGGGCTAGCATCATAATTTGTTTGGCACTATAGCCAAAACGTCTATGAGCATCCTGTTGCAATGTTGAGGTAGTAAATGGGCCTAGGGGGGCTTTTTTATTTTCCTTGGCTTTGATATCAGAAACTATCAGTTCAGCAGGTGTGATATCTTTGACAGCTGCTTTGGCTTTTTTTTCATCAAGGTCAAATTTGCTTATTGGTTTATCATTTTCTTTGTGTAGAGATATTTCAAATTCTGGAGAATCAGCTTTTTTTGCTTCACCTTTTACTGTCCAATATTCTTCTGGTTTGAATTTTCGGATTTCATCTTCTCTTTCTGCTATCAGTCTCACGGCTACAGATTGTACACGACCAGCAGACAGTCCACGGGCAACTTTTTTCCATAACAATGGAGACAATTTATATCCTACTAGTCTATCAAGTACACGACGAGCTTGTTGGGCGTCTACTAGATTATTATCTAGTTCTCTGGGATTTTCTAGAGCAGCCAAAATAGCTGGTTTAGTAATTTCGTGAAAAGCAATTCTTTTTTCTTTTTTAGCTGGTAATTTTAATAGATTGTATAGGTGCCAGCTGATAGCTTCTCCTTCGCGATCTTCATCAGTTGCAAAGTATACCACCTCAGCGTCTTTGGCCAACTTCTTTAATTTGGTAACAGTTTTCTTGGCTCTAGCAGGAACTTCATAAGTAGGTTCAAAATTGTTTTCAACATCAACGCCGAGTTTGCTCTTTGGCAAATCTCTGACGTGTCCAAATGAAGACTCTACTTTGTACTCTTTACCCAAAAAACCGGCAATAGTTTTGGCTTTTGTAGGAGACTCGACGATGACTAGTTTTGACATATAGTGAAAATTAATTTAAGTAATAGTTCGGACTATAAAATATTTATGATCTTTTGTCAAGTTTAAGGGTTTTCAAGATGTACTCTTCGCTGACCCATTTTTTACGCAATTCTCCAGTCAAGAAAAAAGAACCAGTTATTAGTATTAGGTCATTTTTGTTAGCCTTTTGCATAGCTTTGTCTAGTGCCTGATGAGGGTCATTAAATACATTTATTGGCATCCGAGGAGCGATCTTTTTACTTTTTTTATAAAGCTCACGCAAGCTAGCGGTTTTTCTTTCACCAATCAAAAATCTAGACAGGTATACATGATTAGATATTGCCAACAATTTTTTCAAAGGAGGGGCTATATCCTTGTTCTCAGCAAAGCCAATTATCAAGTGTAATTTTTTATATTTTTGTTGTTCAACAAAGTTTATTAGATTGTTTATTTTGTCTGCGTTGTGAGCACCGTCTAGGATGACAGTGGGATTTTTTTGGATTATTTCTTGTCGACAACTTAGTTGGAAATTGCTGATTATTTTTTGAGTATTTTTTGGAGATACTTTTATCAAATCCAAAATGTTCAAAGCCAAGTTTAGATTTTCTTTTTGCTTGCTAGTAGAAAAATAATTATCAGCAATGTATTCTCCGGCTAGATTTTTATTTTCTATAAACCAAGCTTGTTTTTTACGACAAACATTTTTGAATATTTGCAAGAGCTTTTTATTTTTTTCAGTTGTCAAAAAAATGCTATTCTTTTTTATGATACCAGCTTTATCTTTGGCAATTTTTGTTTTGGTCTTACCCAAGATGTGCGTATGGTCTAGGCCTATATTGGTGATAGCAGTTATTTTTGGATTTTTTATGACATTGGTAGCATCGTGTAGACCGCCTAGTCCAGTTTCTAGGATTACCCAGTTACATTTTTGTTTTTTAAAATAAAGTAGCGCTATCACCAACCAAGCTTCAAAGTATGATATTGGATCAAAATATTTCAAAACATATTTATCCAAAGCTGGTTTGATTTCATTTTCCAAAATATCATGAAAATCTTTTGGCGATATCAGTTTATTGTTGATACTTATTTTTTCGATACTGGTTGTAGCAAATGGAGAAGTAAAACTGCCCACCTTGGATCCAGCATCAGCTATCAAGCTTTCCAAGAGTTTTACAGTACTTCCTTTGCCGCTGGTTCCGGCAATATGGATGAATTTTAGATCATTTTGTGGACTAGCCACCAAACTCAAAAATTTTTCTATACGTTTTATAAAAACACTCTTGTCACTAGGACCCAAAAGATAGGTGGTCTTGGGAATATTTGCTAGCCCTTCCAAAAAAGCTATGTCTTTTTGATAAGTTTTATTTGTCATTATTTTTTGGTCTTAGCCATTTGACTCCAAGATATACAAAAGGAGTATCGATTAGGGCGATGATTACCTTTAGTATATAATAAGGCACGATCAATTGCCACATAAAAGCAAAATCAAATTTTGGGTTCGTTTGGTAAAAAGCAATAAAGATAAAAATCACAGTATCAATGAATTGACTAACGATGGTTGATAAATTGTTTCTTAACCAGAGATATTTGCCTTTGGTTTTTTGTTTCCAAAATTCAAAAGCCCAGATGTCATGAAATTGTGAGATAACAAAAGCAATCAAAGAAGCTATTATAATACGAGCACTACTTTTGAATACAGTCACAAAGGCAGGGTTGGTTTCGGCAAAACGACCAGCCGGCTCTACCCAGATACTGATCTGGATAAATATAAAGCTAAATATCAGAGCGATAGCTGTTGACCAAATCAAGTTGGCAACAAACTTTTTGCCCTTGACCTCTGCCAAAACATCGGTGATCAAAAAAGTAAGAGGAAATAGCCAAATGCCAAAACTAGCATTGACTGGACCTATCTGGATTATTTTTATGCCAACGGTATTGGCGAGTAATAAAGAAGTAACAAACAATATTTGCAAAAGCAATATTTTTTTATCTAAATTCATAAAATTTCTATTTGGTTAAACCTATTAACTTTGATTAAGTCTCTGATTTCTAATTCAGAGATTGATACATTTAGAGTGACTGGGGATTTGCCCAGCTTTTTGGCTAGTTGTTCCAAAGTCAAAGGTTCTGTCTGTAGTGTAGTGAAAATTTTAGCATGTAATTTGTTTTTAAAAGATATTTTATTAGTTTCTAATTTTTTATCTATGTTGTATTTTTTCAAGATTTCATCAGCAGAGATCAATACATTGGCGCCACCGGCTATCAATGAGTTTGGTCCTTGATTGAGTCTCTGGTTTATATTGCCGGGTAAGGCATAAATTTCCCTACCTTCATCAAGGGCTACTTGAGCAGTGATAAGTGTACCAGACTTGAGAGCTCCAGAAATGACAATAGTTATTTTTGATAGTCCTGCTAGTATTCTGTTGCGTCTAGGGAAATAATGGATTTGTGGTCGAGAGTCTTTTGTATATTCAGAAATCAGTAGTCCACCTTGCTTTATTATATCATCTGCTAGTCTCAAGTTTGTTTGTGGGTAGAGGACGCGGCTTCCGAGTCCTGATCCTAGGACAGCTATAGTGGCTAAGTTGTTTTCTAGTGCCAAGCTATGACCAAGTGAGTCGATGCCAATCGCTAGACCACTTGCTATGGTTAGCGAGGTGTTTGATAGCTGGGCTACAAACTTTTTGCTAATCGATTGATGATAATTGGTCAGAGTGCGAGAGCCGACAATAGTAAGAATATTTTTGCTGGTCAGCAAATTTTTGTTTCCTCGATAAAAAAGGAAGAGCGGTGGGTCGTATATTTTTTTTAAAAGAGGAGGGTAGTCAGGATCGAGGATAGTCAAAAAATCCTCATCTATTTTCTCAAACTCTGCTCGGATTGTATCTACGAACTTTTTGTCTTTGAGTTTTGATTGTATTAGCTGTTCTATTTTTTCCTCTTGGATTGCTCCAGAGATAAATTGATAGACAATACGATTACTCAAACCTTTTATTTTGTGCAAAAAGAACAAGAAAAATTTTTCTTCAAAATCGCTTTTCATATGGCTGCGTTAATACTTAACTGTCCGTAAGCATAATATAGGATAAATATTTTGTAAAATCAGACTTTACTTTCAGAAGATAAATTGATATCATGTAAACACTAAATTAACTTATCAAAAATATGCCAAGATTAAAAACTACAGCACCAAAAACTGCAGCAAAAAGGGTAGTCAAAAAGAATGAGGATGCCCTAGATGATTTCGAGCAATTTCTTGCTCAGAGTCCCAAAAAATCAAACAATAGAGGAAACAAAGGATGGTTGTTTGTAACCTTATTGATAGTTATCGTCGTATTAGGAGGCGCTTTGCTTTATATGTCAAAGAATACAGAGATAGAAAAAGAACAACCTTTTAAAACAGTTTTTATCGATAATGGAGAAAGTGATCAGATTTATTTTGCCAAAGTGGTAAGAGAAGATGCCTATTATATTTATCTAGAAGATATTTATGTGTATGTCCAAGAGCCAAGATTTGGACCACCAGTAGAAGAAGGCGGAGAGCCAGAGCTACTTGGTTATGAAGAAGTCTTGAGATCAAGAAATTCTAACAACTATATGCAAGTAAACAGAGATAAAGTAATAGCCATAGAAGAGCTTGAAGAAACCGCAGGAATCATGCAGGAAATCGGTAAGCTCAAGAGTGCTGTTCAATAACAATAAATTTTCAAACTTATATAAAAACCCTCGTATACACGGGGGTTTTTTGTTTGACACCAAAATTGTTTGATGGTATAAATAGTTGTTATTTGTAAGTACTTTTCAAACCCCAAAAAAGGAGAAAATCATGTTTTGTCTCAATCTTAGGCCCCACGAAGTGATCATCCATCTTTTGGACAAAGAAGGATCTCAAGAGTGTAGAGATGAGTTAAATGAGTTGGGAATTAGTCCTGACAGTGTCACTTTTATTTTGTTGAGAATATTGGGATTCATCAATATACCAGTAGAGTCTGATGCCAAGTGTATTGCTGCTATGTGTGATATTTGCCTACAAAGACCTAAAGAGGCTTATCTGGCGACAGAGGCTTTGCAGGCTATTCGTCGGCAAATTACAAAAGAGGAAAAGCTCTATGAGGAGTTTTCTTTATTAGCGAATTATATAAAAGATGATTTGCTTGATGAAGAGCAAATTCCTCATGAAAGATTGGCTCGCCAAAATTATTCTCGTTTGGTACCTCTATTTATCATTTCGCAGAGCAGCATCTCTGATGATAGGCGTGGGGAGATTTTGGGTCTTTTGTTAGAGCAGGCCAATGAATGGCACTCTTCGTTTTCTGCCAAAGTTTTGGCTCTTGCCCTGCTTCGTTTCAATAAGCGTGAAGAAGTAGGTCTTATTGACGAAGCTCTCAAAACCCAATCCAATCATGATTCGGCTAGGTTAGCTAGAGAAGCTATGGCAGACTTGATTGTCTTGCCCGAAGATTAAACTTCAAAAGGCTGGTTTGTATAAACCAGCCTTTTTTATTTAAACACAACTATAAAGTACCTAGGATTACTTTACACTTTCTACTTTATGGTTTATAATAAATAGCGTATTTATGCCGATAGTATTAAAGGGGAGACAACTAGTAAAGATCGGAGAACTAGCCAAAATGTTCTCTGTTTTGCCGTCTACAATCAATTTTTATACAAGAGAAGGGCTTTTGCCGGAAGATGGGCGCTCACAGGGCGGTTATCGTCTTTATGATGCCAAAAAAGCTCTAAACAAACTGAGAAAGATTGAAGGTCTGCAACGCAAGAAAAGATTTACTATCGATGAAATACGAAAATTATTATAAACCTCTCGGTCTCCATCCATGCTTGGAGACCAGAGGGTTTATATATATAGTAAAACAAAAAAATATGAGAAAAAGATTAGACAAAGTATTTTGTTTGCCTACGGCCAAAAATAAAGTTTATGTAGCCAAGGGCAAGAAAAAGAAGAAAAAAAGCTTTTGGCAAGAGATTTATCAGCTACTTTTTTAGCTAGCCCTATATATATTGGGTAAGATTGTCAAAACAGGCTTTTTGGGTTAGAATAAGCAAACTGTTTAAATACAAGAAAATGGCCAATTTTAAAGATCAAGAAAAGGAAATATTGGATTTTTGGGACAAGAACAAGATTTTCCAAAAATCAGTAGACAAGGATGCTCCACAAGGAGATTATCTTTTTTATGATGGACCGCCTTTTGCTACAGGCACTCCTCATTATGGTCATTTGGTTGGCTCTGTCATGAAAGACGTAGTACCTCGTTATTTTACTATGAAGGGCTACAAGGTAGAGAGAAAATGGGGTTGGGATGTACACGGTCTTCCAATAGAAAATATTGTTGAAAAAGATCTTGGTTTTGAAACCAAGAAAGATATAGAAAAATACGGTATTGATAAATTTAATGAAAGTTGCCGAAGTCGAGTGATGGAATATGCTGATATTTGGAAAGGTACTATCCGTCGTCTTGGTCGTTGGGTAGATATGGAAAATGACTACAAGACTATGGATCTTCATTATATGGAGAGTATTTGGTGGGTCTTCAAAGAGCTTTGGGACAAGGAGCTTATATATGAGGACTATCGCTCTATGCACATCTGTCCGCGTTGTGAGACTACTCTTTCTCAATCAGAGGTGACTGAGGGATACAAAGATATCAAAGATCTTTCTGTCACTGCCAAGTTTGAGCTAGAAGATGAGCCGGGTACATTTGTACTTGCTTGGACTACTACTCCTTGGACTTTGATTGGTAATGTAGCTCTAGCTGTTGGTGAGGATATTGATTATGTAAAAGTAGAACTTGGTGATTCAAAATATATTTTAGCCAAAGAACTTTTGGAAGCTGTAGTTAAAGAAGAAAATAAAATTGTAGAAGAGTTCAAAGGAAAAGATTTGATTGGCAAAAAATACAAACCATTGTTTGATTATTATGCCAATGATAAGAATCTAGAAAACAAAGACAACGGTTGGAAAATATTATCAGCTGATTTTGTGACCACCGAAGAAGGTACGGGCGTAGTCCACATGGCCCCGGCTTTTGGTGAAGATGATATGGCACTGGGCAAGGAAAAGAGTTTGCCTTTTATCCAGCATGTAGCTATGGACGGCACAATCGCTAAAGAAGCGACTGATTTTGCCGGACTCAATGTAAAACCAAAAGGAGATCATCAAACAACTGACATTGCTATCATCAAATATCTAGCAGGTAAAGGATTGTTATTTTCTAAATTAAAATACGAACATAGCTATCCGCATTGTTGGCGTTGTGATACACCACTTTTGAACTATGCTACTTCATCTTGGTTTGTAAATGTTTTGAAAATCAAAGATAAATTACTCAAAAATGCCAAAAATATAAATTGGGTACCATCTCATATCAAAGATGGTCGTTTTGGCAAATGGCTAGAAGGTGCAAGGGACTGGTCTATATCTCGTCAGAGATTTTGGGGCTCAGTCATCCCATTATGGACTTGTGACAAGTGCGAAGAAAAGATAGTAGTAGGATCTGTAGCTGAACTCAAAAAATTATCTGGTGTAGAAGTAAAAGACTTGCATAAGCACATAGTAGATAAAGTGACTTTTGATTGTAAGTGTGGCGGAAAGATGACTAGAATCCCAGATGTCTTGGATTGTTGGTTTGAGTCAGGCTCTATGCCCTATGCTCAATCTCATTATCCTTTTGAAAATCCAAAAGAGTTTGATCAAAAATTTCCAGCCAAGTTTATTGCCGAGGGCGCTGATCAAACTAGAGCCTGGTTTTATTATATGCATGTCATAGCTGGAGGCATCAAAGATAGTCATGCCTTTGAGAATTGTATTGTAAACGGAATTGTTTTGGCAGAAGATGGCAAAAAGATGTCCAAGCGACTTCAAAACTATCCAGAGCCAGATGTAGTAATGGAACAATATGGAGCAGATGCTTTGCGTATGTATCTTTTGTCTTCACCGGTAGTAACAGCTGAGAATCTTTCTTTTGTAGAAAAGGATTTAGCTACAGTCTATCGTCGTTTTACAGGAATATTACAAAATGTATTGAATTTTTATTTGATGTTTTCTGAGGACAAAAAACTCAAAGGCGAGGAACCAAAGAAAATTGATAATGATTTGGATCGTTGGATAATTAGCAAATTAGTAATTCTTCAACATGAAGTAAGTGCTGAAATGGAAGGATACAATCTAGTAAAACCAACTAGAGCCATCTTTGATTTTATTGATGGTCTATCTACTTGGTATATCAGAAGGTCTAGAGATAGATTCAAAGCTGGCGATGTTCAAGCTATAGAAACCTTGGCCTATGTACTCAAAGAATTATCAAAAATAATTGCTCCTTTTGCTCCTATGACAGCCGAGGCCATCTATATGGAGCTTGATAATGATAAAGAATCCGTACATCTTGAAGAGTGGAAAGAACTTAACAAAAAACAAGTTGATATCAAAGTTTTGAACAATATGGACGCAGTAAAATCGTTAGCTGAAAAAGCTCATGCTTTGAGGGCTAAGTCTGCTATGAAAGTTAGACAACCTTTGGCTAACCTAGAAATAAAAGAAGTAAAGTTGCAAGATACATATGTTGGTATTTTGGAAGATGAACTTAATGTAGAAAGCGTTAAGATTGTTAAAAAAGTAAATACTTCTGACGGCTGGATTGTAGATGAGGAAAAAACTGTTTCTCTAGATACAAATCTTACAGATGAGCTCAAAGAAAAAGGTGTAGTCAGAGAATTGATTAGATTTATCAATGCTATGAGAAAAGATGCGGGGCTGAAACCATCTGATAACCCAATCGAAACATATAATACTAAATCAGATTATCTAAAATCAGTAATTGAAAAATATAAAGAAGAATTAGTAGCAGCCACTTCCGCTGGAGATTTAGTAGAAACAGAAGAAAATCCAGAAACAAAAAAAGAAGCCGTAGGCCCTGAGCGTAGTCGAAGGGTAAAAATAAACAAAGCTGGAAGCCCCGAGCAAGGTCGAGGGGATGAAATTATTTTAGGATTAAAAATATAAAATGTCTTTTAAGACCGAAGCTTTTGTATTACAGGCAAGGGTGTGGTACAAGGCAGACAAAATATATTATTTATTTACTCCTCAAGAAGGAGTAATCAAGACTGTTTTAAAATCAGCTGCCAAGCCAGGTAATAAATTATCAGGCCACCTATTGCCCTTTTCTAAGGTGACTACTATGATTGGTCGCGGGCGTATGGATCATATGGCAGGCGTAAAAACTTTGGTGGATTACAAAAATCTACGAAAAGATTTGCGTAGTCTATCACTAGCTTCCTCAGTAGCCGAACTTTTGCTCAGAGAAGAAAGCTCAGGTAACAAACAAATAGAATTTGAGCTTTTGGGAGAAATATTTTCTTTCTTGGATGATGATACAGTTGGCGAAGATGTAAAAATGCTTTTGGTGAGGATATTTTTGTGGAAATACCTTTCTCTCAGTGGCTGGCAACCAGAGCTAGATAACTGCCTACTTTGCAACAAAGAGATAAATGGGCAGGCTGGTAAATACATAGCTGGTCGAGGTATAATATGTAGAGAGCATGAAAGTATGAATTCTGTACTTATCACACGCGAATTGGTAGAATTTTTAAAATTTATTATAAAAGCGGATTGGTCAAAATTGACTGACATATCATTGAGTCAGAGCCTAAACAGAGAATGGCTCAGGCTTTCAAAAATTTATTATCAGTCAGTATACGAAAGACCATCACAATCATTAAAACTATTTTCATATGGCTAAAATCAAAAAAAGAAGCTTGGATTCTGTAAGGAAAGCTCCTATCAGACGTCAATCTTATTCAGCTCCAGCTTTACGCAAAAAGAAAGCTGTACCAAAAGAATATCAAACCCTAGAAAAAGCACCCAAGAGCAAAGGTGGTTGTCTGTGGTTTTTGTTTTTATTGTTTGTGGTTGCAGTAGCGGGGGCTTTTTATTGGACAAAATATACAGATGTTGTCACCGAGCGGAGTATGGAGTTTGAGGTAAGTGGCCCAAGCAAGATTATTTCTGGAGAGGAAGTCGTTTATACTATAGATTATAAAAATCTTGATACTGTCAGTCTTGAAAGAGTAGAGCTGTCAGTCCGTTGGCCTGGAGGATTTTATTTTGATGAATCAAGTGTTGAGCCACTAGATAGCAAAGGGACAACTTGGAGATTTGAAGATTTGGCGCCAGGCGAAAACAGAACTATGGAAATCAAAGGACAGCTAGTTGGTCAAAAAGATGATGAAGTGACAGTGTTGTTTTCTATGGGCTATCAACCACAAAATTTCCATTCTGATTTTACAGAAAAACAAACTATCGAAACCAAGATAAGTGACAGTATGATAGAACTAGAAATTCAATCAGCTAATAAAGTATTGATTTCTGACGAGCAGCAGTATGATGTCATTTTTAGAAACCTGACAGATGAGCCGGTCGCAGATTTATATATTGATGTACTGTATCCGGATGATTTGATAATTACTCAGCCAGAAATCGATGAGGAGGTAGATGAAGAAGTTGATGAAGATCAGACAGATGAGCCTGGGGACTTTGTAGTTTATGGAGACTATATAATAGTACAGCTTGATCCAGAACAAGAAAAAGTTTTGAGTTTTTCTGGTAGTTTTGGACCAGACAGTAAAATCGATCAAAAGCTAGTGGTCGAAGTAGGAAACATGAGAGAAGAAAACTTCCGTCGTCTGGCTAGAATAGAAAGAGATATAGTAGTTGTTAATCCACAATTTGGTATTGATTTGGAAATAAATGGTAAAACAACTGGACAGACAGTAAACTGGGAGCAATCTTTGCAGTATAAGCTAGAGATTACAAATAATAGTGGCACAGATATTACAGATGCATCTATCATGGCTTTGATAGATGGTGAAGCTGTTGATTGGGATTCGCTAGAGACAATCGGAGTCTATGAAGAATCAAAGATTGTTTGGACAGCCACAGAAGATGAAAATTTGGCTACTTGGTCAGCTGGAGAAAGCAAGGTGTTTACTTGGGGAGTTGATGTAGTGGAGGAGCCAGTTGCCGAAAGAATGATTGAAAATATTGTGAAGATAAATATCCAAGGACTAGATACCTGGGAACAAATCAGCCTGCCTTTGATTTTGACTGTTGGTGAAAGCCTCAAATTCAATAGTGGGGTGTATTGGGATCTAGGAGGTAGACGAGTGGGTTCTGGTATATTGCCACCGCAAGTTGATGAGATGACAGAGTATTTGGTGGTCTGGGCTTTGCCAGAGGCTACTGGAGATTTTGATACAGTGGTCGTCAGCACTACTCTACCACCAGAAGTATCATATACTTCTGAGACAGACATCCAAGAAGGTGTTATAGATTTTGACGAGACTAGCCGAGATCTTGTGTGGACTCTTGAGGGCTTTGACAATATGATTACTCCAATTACTGCTTCATTTATGGTGAACCTAGAGCCAACCATAGAATATCAAGACGAGGTAATGACAATTTTCAATCCAATCACAGTACAGGCCCAGGGCTTGGAAGAGGTGCTTGTTCGTAGTAAAATTATTAAAACCTCAGATGTATTTGCGGAAACTGATGAGCCTATCGGTATAATTCAATAGTATGTTTAAACTTTTAAAAAAATCAAATAAATCTGACGCCAGGTTAGGCGTTTTGAGTACTGCCCACGGAAAGGTCAGTACTCCTTTTTTCATGCCTATTGCTACCAAGGCTGCAGTCAAAAGTATGACCGCAGGAGAGGTCAAAGATTTGGGGGCAGAGATTTTACTTTCCAATACTTATCACAATTTTTTGAGGCCTGGTATGGAAGTTATCAAAAAGCAGGGAGGTCTACATGAATTTATGCAGACAGATTTACCGATTTTGACAGACAGTGGTGGCTATCAGGTATTTAGCTTATCAAATTTGAGAAAAATAAAAGGAGATGATGTGGAGTTTAGATCTCATCTAGATGGTTCCAAACAAATTTTGAATCCAAAAAAAGTAATCGACATCCAAGTGACTTTGGGGAGCGACGTGATGATGGTCCTCGATGAATGTGTCGGTCTACCAAGCAAGAGAGAGGTTGCGGAGTTGGCCTTGGAGAGAACTACTCGTTGGGCCAAACAAGCCATTGATTATAAAAATAAACTAAATAAAAAATCAGCCAAAGTGAGCAAACAACTTGTTTTTGGGATTGTCCAAGGTGCTGATTTTAAAGATTTGAGATTGCGCTCTGCCAAGGAGCTGACGGATTTGAATTTTGATGGATATGCAGTCGGTGGATTGGCGGTCGGTGAACCAGCCAAGACAATGTACAAAGTACTGGACTATACTGTACCAGCTTTACCTGATGACAAAGCTCGTTATCTGATGGGAGTAGGGTATCCTGAAAATATTATTGAGTCAGTCAAAAGAGGTATTGATATGTTTGATTGTGTGATTCCTACTCGCGAAGCTCGTCACGGCAAACTTTATGTCAGGAAAAAAACTGGTTTTGGCAAAGGTTTTTATGAAACCCTTATCATCACCAACGCCAAGTTCAAAAATAGTAAAAAGATTTTTGCAGACGGACGTTTTGGTAAATATACATATGCTTATGTCCATCATCTTTTTAAAACTCAAGAAACCCTAGGTACTCGTCTAGCCACTATGAATAATTTGGAATTTTATTTGACCCTGATGAAAGATATAAGAGTAGCAATTAAAAACAATAAATTTTAAAGAATATTTTTTCGTGATAAAGTTCACATATGAAAGAAGGAGGATTTACATTGGTAGAACTTATAATAACAATAGCTATAGTTTCTTTGATAGCCATTGCTGTTTTTATTGCAACCAATCCCGCCAAAAGAATTGGTGAAACTCAAGATTCTAGGCGTTGGTCCGACTTGGTTTCAATAGCCAGGGCAATAGAGCTTTATACTGCTGATTATGGAGATGTCCCTTCTGATTTTTCTACTTCTACTGTTGGAGTCAACGATAAAGTAGTATTGTGTAGCTCAGGATCAACGCTCACCTGTGATGGACAAACAAAAGGCTGTCTAGTGGTAGACGACACAGATTTTTTGGGAGTCTACCTAAATAATATCCCAGTAGATCCATCCAAATCAGCAGATACAGATACAGGTTATTATTTGACCAGAAAGAGTAGTGGATTGATATCATTTGGCGCTTGCAGTGATTATCAATCAGATGGTATGGAATTGGTATCCAAAGTATATTTACCGACTTATTCGATCACTTGCGGCGATGGCCTGACACAGGGAGATGAAGTCTGCGATGATGGAAATTTGGTGACAGAATATTGTGGTGATGGAACAAAAAATCCAGCAGATACCTGTAGTGCGGATTGCTCTACTGTGCACGACGCAGAAGGCTGTGATTATGATTCATGGGTAGGTGGTTGTTGGGATATGTTTGGCACAGAGATCACAGAGATATCTCCTAGTAGTGGGACTTATTGTGATATTGCTTGTACCAGTAGATCATTTGTTTGTTGGCCAGAATCATAAAATGGTATAATTAAAATATAAATATATGAAAAATTATTTCAAAAAAAAGCACTCAGCTTTTACAATAGTTGAGCTGATCATGATAGTAGGGATTATAGTGATTGTTTTTGCTGGATTTTATACAGTATTTAATCCTACAAAAAGACTAGGCCAGGCAAATGATGCACGTAGATGGACAGACATAACAGCAATTGCCAAAGCAGTAGAGGCTTATTCTATAGATAATCATGCTATTCCTTCTGATTTTTCTACCTCTACTTTGTCGGTTGGTGAAAAATTTGTTTTATGTACAGCAGAAGGTGTTAATACTTGTGATGGACAAACAAAAGGTTGTCTAGTGGTAGACGATGCAGATTTTTTGGGTGTCTTTTTACCGAGTTTACCAATAGATCCAGATAAAACAGCAGATACAGATACAGGGTATTATGTGACTAGGACATCAAGCGGGGCTATGTCTTTTGGTGCTTGTGCTACTTATGGCTCTGATACTATAAATTCTGTAGCCAAGGCCACTCTACCAACCCTAGTTGCCAATTGTGGCGATGGTTATGTTGAGGGTAGTGAAACATGTGATGATGGAAATGACACAACAGAAGCCTGTGGTGATGGAACTCAACAGACAGGCTCAGACTATTGTAACAGTACTTGCTCAGCTACTTATGCTGGTAGTGAAGCTTGTGATGATTGGGATCAGGTCACAGAAGCCTGTGGAGATGGTGAACAGAACTATGGAACTTTTTGTAATGCAGACTGTAGTGCAGAACTTGAATTATCTGAAACTTGTGATTTTTATAGTTGGAGTAATGATTGTGATATGTTCAAGACCGGCTGGGTGACAGAGGCTGATGCACCTGGTGGTGCTAGTTGGTGTCAAAGTAATTGTAGAATACCCTCGGGTGTTTGTATTGCTCCATAAAATAAAGAAAACCCCCTATTTAAAAATAGGGGGTTATTTTTCTGGCTCACTGGATTGTTTGCTCATGTTTTGAGACTGCCTCTTTCTTTTTGAGGCTTTCCATTTCTAGCAAGGCTAGAATCATTTGTTCCTCACCTGGAGGAACGCGTTTTCCAGAAAACTTGTCGACAACAGTCTTGTTGCCGTCACGGTCTGTACTATAGTCGTACAGCATTGTTCTCTCCTTTCTTTTTTTGAGAGTAAGTACAAGATCGCCTTAAACGTAATTGATTTATAAAAATTAGTCAAATATGGTATAATTTAATCGATGACAAAAAATATTGTTATACAAGCTATCAAATCCTTGGTATTGGATTGGGTGGGAGAAATATTGTACTTTCCTATCTGGTGGTATACTTTGGGACTCAAAAGAATATTCCTATTTGTTTGGAATAGTATCAAAAATGCTAATCGTAACCTTGCTCTTGGTTTGATGTTCAAACATATGTTTAGTCCTATGTTTGGTCAGTATGACAAGCAGGGCAGAGCCATTAGTTTTTTTATGAGGTTTATATTGATCATTTTTAGATTGATAGCTTTTGTATTTATGTTGATTTTTTATATAATCGTACTGATTTTTTGGATTTGCTTACCGATTTTAGTGACCTGGGGATTAATCACAAACTTTACAGAAATATGGAAGCAGTAAAATTTCAAACATGTGAAACTTGTGGAGGCCAGGGTAAAATCGATGGCCATAATTGTGGTACCTGCAGAGGGCACGGTAGTTTTTATTTTTATGACAACAATTTTGTATACTGGGACAAGCCATTGAGCTATGCCCATATATTTATTCGTGAGTTCAAGCGTACTACAAACTTGATTGTAAATGGTCTATTGATAGTCAGTATATTTTTGGCAATCATAGTATTTTTTGCAATATTAAATTTGGTAGAAGTAGACCCTACTCGTCTTTGGGAATTTTTGAACACTCCAAATAAGTACAATTTTTATCTATGGTTTTTGATCATGCTCAATATGGGTATGTATTATCGTCTAGCCAAACCAGCTATGAGAGAGGACAAGCGTTGGAAAGTTTTGAAAGACACAGAGACTTTTACCAAGCATAATATTGCAGATAATCTAAACAACGAATCGGCAAACATCTTGGACAAAACTTGGCTTTATGCTCGATACAAAAAAGTTTTCCCTGCCAGTGTTTGGCATCTACTCTATATGTTGTTGGGTGACAAAGATATCCGTGTGGTTTTGGCAAGACTGGGCATCGGAGCTGACAATCTAAAAAAAGAAATAGACGAAAAGCTAGCCACGCTAGTTGGAGATCAGGGCGGCAAAAAAGAGCTTACAGAAAATTTTAAAGAATCTTTGCTCAATGCATATTTTCATATGCGAGACAGGCAGAGTAGGTATATAGCAGAAGTTGATTTATTGGCTGGCGTTGTTATGGCTAGTCAGGAAATCAGAAACTTTTTTTATGATTTTGATATAGATGAAGAAAAAATAAACAATGTAATTACTTGGGTAAATATCAACAAAGAATTGACTGGCAGAAGTAAGAGATTTAGATCAAGATCTTTTTATAAACCAAAAGGAGGTATCAATAGATCATATACAGCTATTGCTACACCTGTGCTGGATAGTTTTTCCGATGATCTGACCATGATGGCAAGATCTGGGTATTTACCTTTGACCATAGCTAGAGAAAAAGAAATAAATGAGGTGATTACTACAGTAGAAAGTAGTTTGGCTTCTGTGATTTTGGTAGGGCCTCCTGGTATTGGCAAAGGAAGGGTGATAGAGGGTATCGCCAATAGGATGATGGCCGAAGAAGTACCTGAACTTTTTCAAGATAAACGGTTGGTGAGCGCGTCTTTGCCATTTTTGATATCTGGTGCTAGTGAAACTGGAAAACTAGAAGAAAGATTTTTGGCTATTTTAAATGAAGTGGCAGTTTCTGGAAATATTATTTTGTATATTGAAAATATTCATCAATTAGTAGGTATATCTTCTCAGGGTACAGAAGGAGTGGATTTGGCCGAAGTGCTATCTTCAGAAATCAGAAAGCGCAATGTGATAGTACTGGCTACTACCAGCCACAAAGATTATGTACAAACCTTAGAGGGATCTGCCTTGGGACAAGCATTGAAAAAAGTAAATGTAAATGAGCCCGACAAAAATCAGACCATCAAAATCATGGAGTCTCATGTTGGATCTGTCGAGGGTAAACACAAAGTATATTTTACTTACAATGCTTTGGAAAAAATATATGAATTATCAGATAGATATATGCCTGATAGGTATCTACCTAGCAAGGCCATAGACTTGATGGATGAAGCGGCTATTTTTGTATCCAAGACCAAACGACCTGACAAATTGGTCCGAGAAGAAGATGTGGCTATATTGGTCAGTCAAAAAACAAATATCCCACTTACTCAAGTGACTGTACAAGAATCAGCCAAGTTGATGAATTTGGAAGAAGAAATACACCAGAGAATTGTCGGTCAAGAAAAAGCAGTCAAACATGTATCTGCTGCTTTGCGTAGAGCCAGAGCAGAGCTCAGAGACAATAAACGTCCAATCGTAAATTTACTTTTCTTAGGTCCGACTGGTGTAGGAAAAACAGAGCTAGCCAAAACTGTAGCAGAAAAATATTTTGGTGATGAGAAAAATATGATTCGTTTGGATATGTCTGAATATCAAAATCAGGCTAGTTTGCCTAGGTTGATCGGGTCTACTCAGGGGGCTGGTGCTGGACTTTTGACAGAAGCTGTCCGTCAAAAACCGTTTGCTCTCTTGCTTCTTGATGAAATAGAAAAGGCTCATCCGGATATTCTCAATATATTTTTGCAAGTCATGGAAGATGGTCGTCTGACTGATGCTTTGGGTAGGACGGTAGATTTTACCAATTTGATTATTGTGGCCACTTCAAATGCTGGTACCAAATTTATTCAAGATCAAATAAATTTAGGCAAAGACGTCGATGAGTTTCAAGATAAGTTAATAAAAGAAGAGATAAGAGATATATTTAGACCAGAGTTTATCAATCGTTTTGATGGTACTATAGTATTCCGTCCATTGACTGCCGAAGAGATATATAAGATTGCTGGATTCATGCTCAAAAAAGTCAAAGTTAGACTTGAAGAAAAAGGTATTTTCTTTGAAGTCACTGATGCTGCTCAAAGAGAGCTAGCTATCGCTGGCTTTGACCCTGTTTTTGGTGCCAGGCCATTACGTAGGGTCATCCAAGAAAGAGTAGACAATGCTTTGGCAGAATTTTTACTTGGCGGCAAGGTTGGTCGTCGGGATGTGATAGTCTATGATGTTGGTGGTAAGTTGACTATCAAAAAAGCCCAGGGCTATCGGCAAAAAGGATATTAAATAAATTTTATTTAAAATAAAAAGCCCCGTTAGATAAATTATCTAACGGGGTATGTTTTTTCTAGGTCAGAGCACTAGTTAGCCATTTATCAAGAACACTTCTTGAGAATTGCCATTCTGATCCGATTTTTTTGCCAGGTATTTTGCCTTCTTTGGCAAGACGAATAACAGTCTTGACGTGCATCTTGAGATATTCAGCTGTTTCTACAGAATCCAAGCTGTCATTGTCGGGGCAGTCTTCTTGTCCACCGCAGCAGTCCTCTGGGTTGCAGTTATGAGCCATGGTATCTCCTTTGGTTTGGGTATTTTTGAAATGAACTTTTTGGGCAGGAAAAACTATTGTACAAGAATCATATATATTAGTCAATATTGATGTTTCAGTCATATTTAGGTATAATTTTGATATTAATTAATACAAATTTAAATACTTTTTTATGGATAATCCAGAGAAAATGGAAAAAGTAGTAAATCTCGCTAAACAGCGTGGATTTATTTTTCCTTCATCAGATATTTATGGTGGTTTGAGCGCTGCTTATGACTACGGTCCATTGGGCGTAGAGCTCAAAAATAACATCAAAAAAGCTTGGTGGAAGATGTTTGTAAACACTAGAATGGATATGGTTGGTCTTGATGCAGCTATAATCATGCACCCTAAAGTATGGGAATCTTCAGGGCATCTAGATAATTTCTCAGATCCACTAGTAGAGTGCAAAAAATGCCACAAAAGATTTCGACATGATCATCTTTTGGAAGGAAGCTCTCTAAGTCCAAAACATGACAAGGCCAAACCAGTTGATTCTGACAAAATCGTCTGTCCTGATTGTAGTGGTGAGCTGACCGGCGTCAAACAATTTAACATGATGTTCAAAACATTTATGGGCCCAGTTGAAGAAAGTGCTAATGTTGTATATCTACGTCCCGAGACTGCTGGTGGTATTTTTGTAAATTTCAAAAATGTTCAAGAAAGTCAGAGACTGAGACTTCCTTTTGGTATTGCTCAAATCGGCAAGGCTTTCCGCAATGAAATTACTACTGAAAATTTTATCTTTAGAACTCGTGAGTTTGAGCAGATGGAGATAGAATATTTTATCAATCCAAAAGATTGGGAAAAATATTTTGATGAATGGCTAAAATTGATGAGAGAGTGGGCTGAATTTTTGGGACTTGATAAAAAAGACTTGGTAGAAGAGGAGATTCCAGAAAAAGACAGGGCTTTTTATTCAAAGCGAACCATTGATTTTGAATACAAATTTCCATTTGGACAAAAAGAGCTTTGGGGATTGGCTTATCGTACTGATTATGACCTTAGTCAACACCAAAAACACTCAAAACAAGATTTGACTTATAGAGATCCAATTACCAATGAAAAATATTTACCTCACGTCATCGAACCTAGCTTGGGAGTAGATAGATCATTTTTGGCTGTCATGTTGGCTGCTTATACAGAGATAGAGGGTGGTCGTAGTACTACCACCAAGGCCATCAAGGACAAAGAAGTTGTTTTGAAACTTCCTTATGCCTTGGCTCCTATCAAGATTGCGGTTTTACCTTTATCCAAAAAAGAACCACTAGCCAATCTATCTCGAGATATATTGATGAAGCTCAAACAAAATTTTGTATGTGTCTATGATGAGACGCAGGCCATTGGTAAACGTTATCGTCGTCAAGACGAAATCGGTACTCCGTATTGTGTGACTATAGATTTTGATAGCCTGGAAGACAAGCAAGTGACTATCAGAGACAGAGATACCATGGAGCAAGATCGTATAGCTATAGATGAGCTTGATAAATATTTTGAAAATAAATTAGGCTAATGATTTTATTTCCAGATTGTCAGCATTTTAGAGATTCTATTGCTATAGCCAAAGAAAGGCTAAGAGATTTTTCTATTAATCTAAGTATGCTAGAAGATAAGGGTGGGCTTGAAGAATTAAAATTTTTGAAGAGAAGGATTTATAAATATGGGAATAAAAGAAATTATCCCGTACTTCGTGACAGGCCTGAGGGGGCGGATTTGGAGGAGTTTATAAGAAACGCACTTGTACATTATATAAAAGCAACCAAGGGCATGGGAGAGGATCGTCATAGGATTTATTCTTTTATAAAAAAATATGTGCATATTGATCATGATAGAAAAAAAGTTGTTATTCCGCGTTCCTTTGTTTTAAAAAATGCTAAATTATCAGTTTTGGCAGAAGATTTGGAATTTGAAGGAGATCTAGATGTCTCAGATTGGACAAATCTTTTTGAGCTACCACTCAATCTTTATGTCACGGGTAAACTGATTATAAACAAAAAGCACAAAAAAGATGCCGAGAGATTGAAAAAAGAGGGAAAGATAGAAAAATTTGAAATAAGATAATGACTAAACTACAAGAATGTAAAAAACTCAAGGCAGACATTGCTATATTAAAAGGATCACTGCAAGGTGGAATCAATAAAGTTATAGCTAGCCGTGATTTAAAATTATTGAAACAACTTGAAGAAGATTTGGTTATTGATGAGATGATTGATTTTATCAAGGATAGGATGGATGAATTTTATGTAGAGTCAAGAATTTTAAAGCATTATTTACATTTTGAGAAAATGCCTCAAGGAAGTCCTAATTTTGATATTAGACTATACAAACACTTGGCACCCAAAGTAGAGAGGATGAGAAAAGAAAAAATTCCATATTTTTTAAGAGAAAAGATAAATGACTAAAGTAGAAGTTTGCGAAAAAATAAGAATAGATTTTGGTGTACTGAAAGATGAAATGCAGGCTATTCATAATATGATAGCTAGTCGGGATATGGCTATTCTGGATGACCTAGTAGAAGCTTTAAAGCAGGCTAGGAACAACATAGACAATTTTTATGTACGCCCTGCTACATTAAGTTTATTAGAAAAAGCAGAGAAGAAACTTTCAAACCTTAAAACCAATCAAGAAGAGTTCCATGTATTATTCAAAATTCTTTCAAGTGATGTTAGAAAATTTGAAGACATGGTGTTCGAGCAAAAGATAAGAAAAATTCCATATTTTAAGACGATGAAACTAGATGACTAAAACAGAAGTCTGTGAAAAACTTAGAGCCGATATAATAACTGTCAGAGGATATTTGGATAAGTTTGATTTTGATATAAAAAATTTAGGCTTGGAAGAAGTAAGAAAGGCCACAATAGAGCAGAGTGAATTTATTCAAGACAAAATTGATGAGTTTTATATGAATCAAACAGCTCTAGATATTTATCGGCAAGGGATAGATTTGATATACCTAAAATTTGTTGGTGCAGAAAAAGCTGAAAAGTTAGAAAAAATTAAAACAAGCATGAAGAAGCAGATAAAAGAAGAAAGAGCCAAGGGTATACCTTATTTTTTACAAGAGCCTTATGAATAAAGTAGAGCTTTGTGAAGAGTTAAGAAACGAAATTACTATCACGGGACTTCAGTTGACGAGCATTGCTGCGGGTGATAAAGATTTTGGAGTCAAACTTACTAGCATTAGGGATGCTATAAATGCCTTTTATGTTGATCCTCATATTTTACGTAGTATAGGTAGTTATAAAAATGATGATAATTATACAGGGTTCTGGACTCCTACAGAATTAGAATCAATGAAAGATAAATTGATAAAAGACAGGGTACCTTATTTTTTAAAGGATAAATTTTTTAGATGATTAAAACAGAAGTTTGTGAACAATTAAAAAACGAATTCAAGCAAGTCGAGGAATTCAAGGCAGAGCATGATGAAATTTTCCAAGGGATTATTGATCGGGGAAAGGGGCATATCAAATTTGCCATCCAACGGGCCGCTACAGACCTGAGGTATGTTTTGGATAATTTTTATGTGGATAGAGAATTATTGAAATTAAGAGAAATGTACTCAGAGAGAATTATTGAATTAAATAAAACTCAAAATGTTATCGCCTCCAAAGATATGGCCGCCATGGCTCAGCTTGATAACAACGAAATAAAAAAACAAATAGAACAAAAAGAATATTATTTTAAAAGAATTTAACAAATAAAAATTTAACATATATGTTTAAAAGAATAGAAAGAAAAGACGGTAGTGTCATAATCTTGGCACCCAAAAAAGACACCAAGGCAGCTACTTTTGAGATTTTGTTTAAAGTAGGCTCACGTCAAGAAAATAAAAAAAACAACGGCGCTTCTCATTTTGTGGAACACCTGATGTTCAAAGGCACCGAGCGAAGACCACACACTGTCGATATTTCTCGAGAGCTAGATGGTATTGGGGCTGATTACAATGCTTTTACAGGCAAAGAATACACGGGCTACTACATCACAGCTGATAGCAAACATTTGCCTTTGGCTGCTGATATGATTTCTGACATGATTCACAATTCAAAATTTGATCCCAAAGAAGTAGACAGGGAAAGAGGAGTGATCGTCGAAGAAATAAATATGTACGAAGACAATCCTTTGATGCACATAGAAGATGTATTTGAGATGTTGCTTTTTGATAAAAGTGATTTGGGTATGTCTATTGCAGGACCTAGGGTAAATATCCAGACAATGTCTCGAAATACTTTGTACAATTATTACAAAAAATATTATTACAATGGTAATGCTGTTATAGGTGTAGCTGGAAAATTTGATGAAAAACAAGCCTTGAAACTTATAGATAAACTTTTTCCAGTAGGCAAAAAACAGGCCAGAGTAAAAAGCAAAAAATTAGCAACTTTCAAACAAGCATCGCCCAGAGTAAAAATTTTTAAAAGAGATGTAGAACAAGTTCAGCTTATGCTTGGATTTCGTAGTATAGCTAGTGTCAAAAAAGAGTTTTTGCACAATCAGCTACTAGCCAATATCCTAGGGGGCACTATGAGTTCTCGTTTGTTTCTCAATATCCGCGAAAGAAAAGGACTTTGTTATTTTATCAAAGCATCTTTGAGTGGTTATACAGATACTAGTGGATTTTTGGTACACGCGGGCCTAAATAAAGAGAAAATCTATGAAGCTTTGGAAGCTATCAAAAAAGAGCTAAATGATGTAAAATATAAAGGAATAACAAAAGAAGAGCTTCAGAAAGCCAAGGATAATATCCGTGGTCGCACAATTTTGAAAATGGAAAATGCAGGTGCTCATCTCAACTTTTTGATATCACAAGAGTTTTTACAAAAAGAAATCAAAGATCTTGAGAAAAAACTAGCCGAGCTAGACAAAATCACACTACTCCAGGTCAATAAAGCTGCCAAAGATATCGTAGATTGGAAACAATCAAATTTGGCAATCATTGGGACATTTGAAAATAAAAATAAATTTTTAAATATATTAAAAAAATAAAATAAAAAATTATGTCATCTAGATCAGTTTCAATTTCTACTGACACAATTGTCAGAGTAATATTAATCCTACTAGTTTTGGGATTCTTATATCTAATAAAAGATGTACTAGCTTTATTTTTTGTAGCTATCATCTTGTCATCTGCCTTTGATCCGCTTATTGATTGGCTACAACTCAGAAAGATTCCACGAGCCTTGAGTATTGTTGGAGTCTATGTTGTATTTTTGGCTATCATTGGTGGAGCAATATTTTTGCTCATTGATCCAATTGGGGATCAGGTCAAAGATATGTCTAGGGCTTTCCCTGAGTATTATGTAAAAATAACAGAAGGTATGCAGAGACTGCAGAGTATCGATACCTCTGCTGTACCAGAGACTGTCAGTACAAATATTGGTGATATCACCAAGGGGCTTTCTCAAGCCGGTAGCAGTATATTCAATCTACTTACTTCTATATTTGGTGGAGTGATTAGTTTCTTTATGGTATTGGTGATTACTTTTTATTTGACCGTCGAAGAAGAGGGTATGAAAAAATTTATCCAAAGTATAGTGCCGAGTAAACATAGACCTTATACCGCCAAGCTTATTAGTGATATCCAACACAGGATGGGCTATTGGCTACGCGGTCAGTTGATATTGTCGGTGATTGTATTTTTGATGGTGTATATTGGCTTGTCGGCTCTGGGAGTAGAATATGCTTTGATTTTGGCACTGGTGGCGGGTATATTTGAGATTGTGCCTTTTCTTGGTCCTTGGATTTCTGCTATCCCTGGTGTTTTCTTTGCCTTTTCTCAAAGTCCAGCCCTAGCTATTTGGGTGGCAATACTGTATTTTGTAGTTCAGCAGATAGAAAATAATCTGATTGTACCAAAGGTCATGGGTAAAACCACGGGCCTCAATCCACTAGTAGTCATCCTCGCTATTTTGATGGGTGCTCGTATTGGTGGTATTGTAGGAGCATTACTGGCCGTGCCAGTGGCTATCGCCATTGCGGTATATTTTGAAAGTGTACTAGGTTCAAAAGCTAAAAGAGATAATAGATTAGAAGACTAATGTCAAAAATTTTTATAGTTGCAACGCCGATTGGAAATTTGGAAGACATGACCTTCCGAGCTTTGGATACTTTGAAAAATGTAGACATTGTTTTGGCAGAGGACAAAAGAGTCAGCGTAAAACTTTTGAGTCATTATGAAATAAAGACCAAGATGGTTGCCTGGCATCAACACAGCAAAGATTCTGATTGGAACAAGGTCGCCAAATTTATAAAAGAGGACAAAAATATTGCCCTGATTACTGATGCTGGTACACCTGGATTTTCTGATCCTGGTGGCAAATTGATTGAGTTGGCTTTGGCGGACTTCCCAGATATTGAAATCATCCCAATCCCAGGGACTAGTACAGTAGCTGCGATACTTTCTGTAGCTGGCATTCCACTTGATAAGTTTTCTTTTTTGGGATTTTTACCACACAAAAAAGGTAGACAGACCATCATAGGTCAGATAAAAGAATCCAAGGTGCCAATAATATTTTTTGAATCAGTTCATAGGATTATGAAAACTTTGAATCAACTATCTGATTGTGACAAGCATTTGATAGTAGGTAGAGAGCTCACCAAAAAGTTTGAAACAATATATCGTGGTACTGCCAAAGAGATATTGGAAACACTAGAGCAAAATAAAGATCAACAAAAAGGAGAATTTGTAGTAGTAGTAAATAAATAAACATATGACAGGAAAAAAACAATTAGCAACAATTACTATCTTGATAAAAGATAGACACGCTCACGCCACAGATGTACAGAAAATTTTGACTGAAAATGGCAACATCATTTTGGGGCGGATGGGGATCAATCCTAGTCGTAGTTGTGTAGAGCATTGTACGGGTATTGTCACTCTGATAGTGGAGGCCACCGCCAAAGATATAAAGATGCTCACCAAACAACTCGATGATTTTTATGGCATTGTCGCCAAGACACAAATAATGACAGAAGAATAATAATTTAAAAACAAAAAAATGGATTTACAAAATACACTGTATGTATTAAACGTAGTTTTAGGTTTGGGTACTATCTATGCCTGGTATCAATTTTATAAAGTAGTAGCCAACAAGTGTGATACTTGTTCTGTGGGTTTGCACGAGAATCCTTTCAAATCAAAGTGTTTTACAGGAGCGGTATTTTTTACACTTTCATTTGCCTTGGCTATTTATGCATTAATTTTAGTATAAAAATATGAGTTCAGTACAATGGTTTTATAGACCATCAGAACAAAGGAAAAAAGGAAGTAAAATGCTCAGAGTTATAATGGGTACCGTTTTTCACCTTAGTGGATTAGTTTACTATATTGTTTATTTAAACAATGATAATCCAGATACAAATAAACAAGTATTTGGTATTAGTTTAGCAATGGCTTATATAGGTGGTATATTAGCTTTTTGGTTGATTCTAAACAAGACTTTGATGGTAAAAGAAAAAAGATATTCTTTGATGGGTGATGATATTGAAATCAAAGATATGAAAAACAATAAAACAAAGAAACATAATATTGGTGGATATCAGAGCTTTAGTGAAAACATTAGAGTTTATAATCCTCAGCAACCTGACTCTAGATTAAAAGAAGAAAAGCTTTTGTATCTAGGTAAAGAAGGTTCAACAACTCCACTAAGGATTGAAGTAAACAATGAAGACGTGGATAGAGTAAAGGAAGTATTAAAAGAAAGATTTAAAGAATTAGGATAAATATGAAAGAAAAGTTTTACGTAACAACACCAATATACTATGTAAATGACAAGCCCCATATAGGGCACGCTTATACAACTATTATAGCTGATGTTTTGGCTAGATATTATCGTGGCAAAATTGGCAAAGAAAATGTATTTTTCTTGACTGGTACAGACGAGCATGGTGCCAAGATTGCAGAAGCAGCTGAGAAAAACAATGTTTCCCCTCAGGAGTTTACAGATCAAATAAGTACATTGTTTAAAGAGGCTTGGAAAAATCTAGAAATTGAAAATGATTATTTTATTCGTACCACCGATGATGATCACAAAAAAACTGTTGTTGATATTTTAAAGAGTTTGAAAGAAGCAAAAACTCCCCAAGGCAACGATGTGTTGTATGAAGGGGAATATGAAGGTTTGTATTGTGTGGGCTGTGAAAAGTTTATGACCGAAAATGACTTGGTCGATGGTAAATGCCCAGATCACAACAAAGAACCAGAAAAACTTTCAGAAAAAAACTGGTTTTTCAAACTTGGTGATTTTTTACCAGCTATCAAACAAAAAATAGAATCAGGCGAGCTAATCATATATCCAGAAGGTAGAAAAAAAGAAGTTTTGGGATTGATAAAACAAGGAATGCCAGATATTTCTATTTCTCGTAGCAGTAAGTCTGTATCTTGGGGCATTGATATACCTTGGGATGATGATCAAAAGACTTATGTCTGGGTGGATGCACTATCAAACTATATTACAGCCTTGGGCTATCCAGATGGTGAAAACTTCAAAAAGTTTTGGCCAGCCGATGTACACTTGATGGCTTTGGAGATTTTGAAATTTCATACATTATTATGGCCAGCTATGTTGATGGCTATGGATGTAGAATTGCCAAAGAGTATGTACGTGCATGGATTTTTTACTATTGACGGACAAAAGATGTCAAAGACTTTGGGCAACGTAATCAGTCCAAATGAATTGGTAGAAAAATACGGAGCCGAAGTGACTAAATATCTAATTCTTTCTCAGTTTTCTTTTGGAAGTGAATCTGATATCAAAGTAGAGGAGTTTGCTACCAAGTACAATGCAGATTTGGTAAATGGTCTAGGTAATCTAGTAAATCGTGTTACCAACATGGTAGAAAAATATTTGGATGGCAAGGTTGATATTAATATCAAAGATGCGGATCTGGGTGGCGAAGAAATAAAGCAATTACGTTTTAGAGAAGCTCTGCTTACTATCTGGCAGATTATCAAAAAGGGCAATGGCCTAATTGATGAAACCAAGCCATGGGTACTAGCCAAAGATGAAAGTAATAAAGATAAGTTAAAAGAAATTTTAGAGGAATTAACAAATGATCTTTATTCGGTGGCTATTTCATTGAAATCTTTTATGCCAAAGACCAGTGAACAGATAATAAATATTTTGTCAGCTGATAAAATAACCAAACCAGAAAAACCATTATTTCCAAGATTATGACTAAATCACACATATGTAAAGAAATGAGAGGGGGGATTGAAAAATTGCGCGAATGGAATGAAGATGTTTTAATAGAGGTTGAAAAAACAAAAAAAACAGGAAACATTGAACCGGCTATTGATGCTAGAGATAAGTTGATTATAAAGTATAGAACCCTAAGGGGGATTTTGCCACAGTCTATAGAAATGGAAGCGAATAATTTATTTGAATAAATAGTATAAAAAATTAGTTTACTTGATTATTGCTTATGAAATTGAGAGTTTATAAATCGAATATATGTAAAACCCTTAGAATAGATATTGAAATTTCAAGAGGATTAAGTGAGGATATTTCAAAACAAATTGACGTGCTGGGGGAGTCAAGAGACTTACACTTGATTGTTGCGGCAAGAGATGAGTTTAGTAGAAGATTCAAAATATTGAAGGATGAATTTGCACATGTTAAGGATACGATAGGAGATGGTTCTCGAATATCCTTCAGGGAAGATAATATTAAATAAAATAATATAAAAAAATGAGTTTATTTGACATTGGGTTATTAGTAATTTTATTGGTCTTTATATGGAAGGGATTCCGTTCTGGACTAGTTGGAGCTATTGGTGGATTGTTTGGAATCTTGCTGTCTATTTGGGCAGGTTCTCATTATATGGAACAGATTGGTGGTTGGCTGATGACTGTCCTTGGCTTTGACAATATGGCCTTGGCCAACATTGCTGGTTTTATCTTGATATTTGTTGCCGTCAATATAGCGGTTGGTATTATCGTCTCAGTTGTAAATCGAGTATTCCATATTATCCCATTTATCAATTTGATAAATAAATTAATGGGATCCATAGTTGGACTAGTTGGTGGTATCTTGGCAGTATCTGCACTTGTGTATTTGATGTCGTTGTTCCCAATTAGTGAAGCGATCAACGAGATGTTGATTGAATCCCAGATAGCCAACTGGGCAGAAAGTATGTCAGTAATTATCAGGCCGTTTATTCCTGAGGCAATCAGAGAATTGAGATCTATATTGTAGTATGTTGATAGACTCCCACGCACATCTAAATTTCAAAGCTTTCAAAGATGATTTGGCGGACGTGATCAAGCGTTGCGACGAGATAGGTATGAAAGTGATAAACATAGGGGCCGCTTTTGACACCAGTCAAAGAGCGGTCGTCTTGGCAAGTGAGCAAGAAAATTTTTATGCTTCAATAGGTCTGCACCCTATCCATGTCTATGATGAAGAATTTGATGCAAAGAAATTTCAAGACTTGATAAATGAAAAAGTAGTTGCCGTCGGTGAAACCGGCTTTGATTATTTTCATCTCTGGCAAGCTCTAGAAAAGCACAACAAGTCAGTAGAAGAAGTAAAACAAAAACAAGAAAAATTATTTCGTGATCACATCAAGCTAGCCAAGGACAATGATCTACCCCTGATAGTCCATGGACGAAACGGCAAGGACGATCCAAATGCCTATAGAGATATATACAATGTCCTCAAAGATGAAAAAGTAAATAGAGGAGTGATTCATTGTTATGGAGGAAATCTAGAAGAAGCCAAGCAGTTTGTAGATTTAGGATTTCATCTTGGCTTTACTGGCATCATTACTTTTGACAAGACAGAAACTTTGCGAGAAATAGCCAAATGGATACCGCTTGATAAAATGCTTATAGAAACTGACGCACCATATTTGGCGCCTGTACCATTTCGTGGCAAGCGCAATGAGCCTAGCTATGTACAATATGTAGCCAAGCAAATCGCAAGCTTGAGAGCCGAGACAGAGGATGAGATTGTAGATATCACAGCCAAAAATGCAAACAAGCTTTTTAATCTAAAATAATGCAAGAGGATAAAAATACACATTTTTCAAAACTAACACCCGAGAGTATAGTACTCAATTATATTATGGACATGCAGACGGGTGATTTTGGGATATTGGATGAAGTCAAATCAGCTATTCATCAGCAAGTAGCCCTAGAGCTCATCAAAACAGGTCAGGCAAAATTGTTGTCTGACAATATGGATAAATTTCGTGACATAAATGTCCAGCAAATTGCCGAGACAATCATTGAGTCGGGAGACAATTTTTTGGCCAAGCAGGTAGCCAAACAATCAATGGACGTAGATTTTGAAGATATTAGTAAGTTGATAGATAAAATATAAAAATATATGGAAGAAGATACAAAATATATTGCAAAGTGTATAGAGCTGGCCAAACAAGGCCTGGCTCAGGGCCAAGCTCCTTTTTCTAGTATAATCACCAAAGACGGTCAGATTATAGCTGAGTCAGCCAATGGCTCAAGAGACAAAATTTCGGATCACGCAGAGATACTCGTCCTTGATAAGGCGCATAAGTTTTTAAAAAGTCCAGATTTGTCAGGTTGTGTATTGTATACAATCTGTGAGCCGTGTCCTATGTGTTCCTTTATGATGCGTGAGTATAGGATAAGCAAAGTGGTCTATGCTCTCAAGTCACCATTTATGGGAGGGCATTCTAGATGGCCGATTCTCCAGGATGACGAGATTACTCAATTTAAAGATTATTTTGCTCCACCACCAAAAGTAATAGAGGGCATCATGGAAGATGAGGCAAAAAAAGTTTTTGATCAGACTCCTTTATGGATGTTTGGGAGCAATCCAAAAAAGAAATAAGTTATAAAAACAAACTTGACTATTGCCGGTGTTTTGTTGCAAGATAAAGCTAAAGAAGTAGAACAAATAATATAAATATATGGAATATCTAAATACAATCTTAATAGTAGTCGGCGTCGGGGCGATAATCTGGTTTTTGATGAAAAAACGGGCTCCTGTCGAAGAAAAAAAAGATGACAAGGCAATGTTGATGTTGCAACAACAGATAAATAATCTTACTCAACAACTAGGTGAAAAGATAGACAAAACCAACCAACACTCTTCCAAGATGCTACAAGATCAATTTATGGAGACTTCTCGTATTTCCAAAGAAATGACCGAGAAGCTTTTGAAATTGGAGGAAACAAACAAGCAGGTAGTAGGATTTACAGATCAACTACAAAATTTAGAAAAAGTACTCACCAACGCCAAGACTAGGGGCAACCTTGGTGAGGCAGGCTTAGAAATGATTTTATCAAATATTTTGCCACCGCAAAATTATGAAATGCAGTACCATTTCAAAAATGGTGAAGCTGTTGATGCTATTGTTAAAATAAAAGATAAGATTTTACCAGTTGATGCCAAATTTTCTTTAGAAAATTATCGTCGTATTATAGATGAAAAAGATAAAGCCAAAAAAATGGTTTTGGAAAAAGAATTTAAAAATGATTTGAAGAAACGTATTGACGAAACTGCAAAATATATCAGACCAAATGAAGGTACCTTGGATTTTGCTTTTATGTTTATTCCGGCTGAGGGGATATATTATGATTTACTTATAAACGAAGTAGGAGCAGTCAAGGTAAACACAAGATCTTTGATTGACTATGCTTTCAATGAGAAAAAAGTAATCATTGTATCACCGACTACTTTTGCGGCCTACCTGCAGACTGTCTTACAAGGGCTCAAGGCTTTGCAGATAGAAGAATCCGCCAAAGAAATACGTAAAAATGTAGAGAAATTACAAAAACACATGTTAGCCTATGCTGAGTATCATAAAAAACTAGGTACTCACCTAGGTACAGTTGCCAATGCCTATAATTTTTCTAGTAAGGAGTTTAAGAAAATAGATAAAGATATCTTAAAGATTAGTGGCAAGGGCGGAGAGTTAGAATTGGAGGATGTTGAAAAACCAAGATTAGAATAAATGCCAGATACAAAACCTAAAAATTGTCAGCAACTATTTGATAGGGTTGTTATTGCCAGAGTTACAATAAAAAAATTGGAGACTGCCCTAGCTTCTGCCAAAAGAGAAGATAGGGATGGTTTGTTTAAATTAAAAGACGCAATATTGGTAGAGATAGGAGAAATAAAAAAAGATATTTTTGTTATCAAAACAGAAAATTCTTGGGCACAGTTTTTTGTAGAAGTAGGTGAAGCACAAGACGAGGTAGAGGCAAGAGAGCTGATTGGTTCTAGAGTTATGATCTATAGAGATGAGATGGAAACACAGCTTCATGCTCCTAGGCATTTTAATGATAAAAAATTTACTACCTTACCGGACAATTTGATAATCGGAGGAAATTTGCAGCTAAAAAATTGTGATGTTGTCAGATTGCCAAAAAATTTACAGATCAAAGAAGATTTACGTTTGACTGGTACCAAGCTAGATGAGTTACCATCGGGGATGACAGTCAACGAATTGTTTATAAGGCGTACTGGGCTGACTGATTTACCAGATGATTTGAGGGCGGTTATTATACATGTTGATGCTGATTTACTGGATAGAGCCAAAGAATTAAAGGAAAAAGGACAAATAACAGTCATTAATTAAGTAAAAAAGGGGTAGAAACGGGGTATTTTTTGACATTTTAGTAAAAATGTATTATAATAAAGTATGTAATTTTAGCCTATGTCATTTGAAGGAAGATCTAAAATTGAAATGTCAGTACAAGCTGACGGAGGTGATAAAAAGGGTAAGAAAGAGCCAGAACAAGATCCAAACAAGGATCAAAATGGTGTACCCAAAGAGCTGTGGCCATATAGGGACGAAATGAGTGAGTGGGCCCAGCAACATCTCGACACAATAGGAACATTTTTGGAAGGTAAAAATGCCCGTTTCAACATGGTTTTTGGAATGGGTTTTTCTTATGCAGCTAGCATTGATACTATTTGTTTGAGTGTGCCAGAATTCAAAAACTCAAAAGAAGGCACAGGCATGAATATAGAACAAATTATGTTTGGTATGCTTCATGAGTTTGCTCATCGTAAAACCATGGAAGAGCTTGATCCAGCTGGTAAACATGGTCAGATAGCTCAATTCAAATACGAAGAAAGAAAAAGAATGCGTGATAAGGATAATTCACAAAAAACACTTTCTCTTTTTAATACTTATAGACATTTTTATAATGTTTTAGAAGATGGGATTGTCAATCATCTGGTCAAACAAACAGCTCACTTTGGAGAAAATGTATCTCCAAAAAGAGCCCAAGAAATAAAAGATGCTTATACCGATCTTCTTTTTGTAATGTACAACGAAGTAGGAGAGGGTAACGGGGAATACGCAGAAGTAGAAGATCCTAAAAACCCAGACAAGAAAGAAATAAAAAAAGTTGGTAAAGGCAAAGGAAATTTGGTCAAACTTACAGCCGAAGACCATGAACAAGGTATTGATTTTACCAAAGTAAAACCAGACATGATGAGATCTGGTCAATTTATGACTTTTTTTATAAAAAATCAAATGTTGGATCTTGATGAAGATGATATCCAGAGTCCAGAAAATCCAAATGGAAAATTTGTGGTACACGAAGATGTGGAAAGGGCTCTCAATGGCCCAATAGACGAAGTGTATGAAGAATTACTCAACAAGGTTTTGGAAAAATACAAAGACGACCCAGCTCAACTCAAAAGATATATTGAATTTATGACTACTACTGTCAAGGTAGCCAATTTTGAAGAAAGAAATGGCAAGGTCGAAGAAGTTGACCCAGATTTTCAGTCAAATGTTATGAATCTATCTGCTGTCCCAGGATTACATACAATATATAAAAAACATAAAAACAATCAACCAGAGTTTATCCGCAGGATGAATGATTTTTTTGACAACCTGACTACTGATCAAGTAAATACCAAAAGAGCCAAGATGCAGTACAAGGCAGGGTTGAGAAAAGTAATAGCTCAATTAGGTATAGAGAGAAAAAAAGACGTGAGTTTTTTGGATATTTTTGAAGAATTTAAGACTAAAACAAAATCAAAAAAATATTCTTGGACATTTCCCCTAAAACATAATCAAAGCGAAAGAAGTAAAATAATGAGGACTACTTTGGAGCCGATATTTACTATGCTTTGTATTTTGGATGATAGCTTTGATGTCACAATGCCAGAAGAAAAAGGCGAAGGAGAAGGTGGTGATGGCGGTGATGGTGGTGATCCAGACATGGAAGAGAAAGTTTGGTCTCAGGGTGACAAAATTATCAATGTGGATAAAAATGATCCAAACAGAGGAAAGATAGGTATAATTACCCAAGTGACAGAAGGAAAAGATGGAGAGGTAATTTCTGTAACCGTAGAATATTCTGAAGAGAGAGAAGTACAGGCTATGGCAGGTAGTACAGATTACACTTATGATATACAAGAAGTGTTTGATCCGTATGTTAATTTAAATTTATATAATAAAGATCAAAAAAAACAAAAGGGAAAATCTTCAAAATCTTCACCTGATAAACGTAAAAATTATTTTGATGATAAAGACGACGACAATGAAGATGGAGACGACGATGACGATAATGAAGATGGAGAAGGTGATCCACAAGAGACAAATCCCGAAGATCAAGATGGTGATGATACTGACCTAAAAGATATTGTAAATCCTCTCAAAGAAGCTCTAGAACAAATGATAGAGCAAGATCAAAGGGAGGCCAATCTAAGAGAATTAGAAGAAGCCAAAAAATCAGAAGAGTATAAAGAAGCTAAATACGACAAAGCTAGGATAAAAAAATTATTGGAAGCCCTGGACAAAGCAGAGGCTGAAGCGGGCGATGATGCGGACAGTGGTTGGTCTGGAAAAGACCTTAGCAATGAGGGGGTTGTCAAAGATTTTATAGAACTAGAAAAAAAGATAAGGCCCTATGCTGACAAGATGGCCAAAAATTGGCTAGAGGTAGTAAACAATATTGCTAGTCGTATCGAAGTCTTTAAAGACAAATATTATCGTAGTGGAAAATTGGACGTCAAAAGATTGCAAAAACATTTTCCAGAAATAGAAATGGGAATTGAGGTTGATGATAGACTTATTTACGAACAACTTGTAGAAAGAGTTATTTCAGAACTCAGACCAAAAATGTTGCGCATGACTTTGGCAATTGATAATTCTGGTAGTATGAGCGGTAAGATTGATCAAATGCGCATGTCTATAATGTTACTCAACTCTTCTTTAAGATCTTTTAGGATATTGTTTAGAGACAAAATGAGAGAGATTTTGGGTGATAGTGCTCCAGAAAATTTGGATATAATTTGTGACACTCAATTATGGCTTTTTGGAAACGATGGTGAGGCCAGAAAAATAAAAGAATTTGATGTGCAGGATCTATCATTTTTGGATGACGAAGAATCTGAAAAACCACAAATAGACATTGACGCAGAGACTATCAGTACCCTGAGGGCATTTAAAAAAATAAATGCTAGCGAAGTCACCTTTGATGCAGATCTATGGATCAAGATGCTCAGAGATCGTAATGATCCAGAGCTCAAACAAATGATTGCTGATAACAAATTGACTGAAGTAGTAATCCAAATTTGTGACGGTGGATTTTTGGGCAAAAATGAAGAAGCCAATGAAAATTTAGCTGCTTTCAAAGGAGAGACGGGTATTGGAGTTGGTGGGTTTGCAATTGGTGATCACGAAGGAGATGAGGCAGCCCTTGAGGGTCTTAGCGAAAGACATGGCAAGGAAAATGTAATCCGCGCCAATACTCCCGAGCAAATTGTTGAATCTTTTAGCAGGCTGCTCAAAAAAATTATTGCCGAAAAAGTTGAGAAAAGTATGAATGAAATTCTAGATGGAATAGAAAAATAGATTGACTTAAAGTGATATAAATTTTATTATATATAAGAGATAAAGATTATTTTTCAAAAAAATATGAAAGAATCAAGAATGCCAACCATACCTTCACCAGAGCTAAATGATGAAGAGCAGAGAGCGGAAGTAGCAGAGGCTTTGGAGGCAGAGAGATTGGCTTATGAGTACAAAATCAAGCGAGAGCAGATGTTGTCTATTTTTGATGAGATCAAAAAGTACATGACTTATGAAAATTTGGTGACCTCAGAGGTATTTGATACTTTGCCAGATGATTTAAAGGCTGTTGTTCAAGAGCATTTGAAAAATGCTCAAGAAGCTGATCCAAAAAATAAATTTGCTCATCCTATAAGACTCGCTGATTTTGATGCTGTGTGGGGAGTTGATAGGGATGTTTTTATGGAAATGCTCATGGACTCTATAGATAAGACAGAAAGAAAAAAGATTTTGGACGTCAACGGGGTTCATGCAAGAGACGCCAAAAAAGAAAGAGAGATGGAAGCAGAGGTAGAAGTCCGTACTTTGGGTAAACTGGCTAGATTTGATGTCTTAATGGAGGCACATTATAGTACCTTGAGTGAAGAGATGGATGCTTATGAAGAAGAAGATATTCAAAAAATAAAAGCATATTCTAGAAGTTCATTGCCAGAAGTGAGGGACTCTTTACGTCAGATTGAAACTGTCAAAAGGGGAATCCATATGGCCAATGTTAGTCGTAATGAAGATTCTTTGCGTACTCAGGGTGAAAAAGCTAGGATTCACGGAGTAGATGAAGAAAAGATGCAGAAGTCTACGAGTAGAGTAGAGAGGTTGGCTGCCAAAAAATATAATACTGAATACAAACTGGGCACAGAGGCAACATATGATGAACAGGGCAATATAGTAGAAAAAGATTTTATTCCTGCTTATGTAAATTATAGCAAGGAAATGAAATATCTACATGAATTATTAAATACAGGTAAAATAGTAGAAACAGACTATGTAAAAAAGATTATAGAAGAGGCTATGCCTTCTTTGACAAAAAGACCCCCGACCATCGTGTATCTTCATGGAGACTTTGGTACCGGGAAAACCGCTTTAGCTGTGCATCTATCTCGTACTAGATTCAAGAATGAGCCTATCATAGTTTCGGGTAGTAAATTTTTGGATCCTGATAGATTTACCGAAGAATTTAAAATTCAAAAATTATCACTTTCTGAAGTTTTAAATATTTTAAACAAAGACTCAGGTACTGGTGAGATTTTTGACGATAGTGTTCCAGACGATGTATTAATGGCAGAGCTTGCAAAGCGTAAAGGTGATTTTAGAGATACAATTGTCTTGAATAGATTGAAAGAAGATTTTGATCACGCCAATCCTGGTGAAGATTTTGATAAAGAAAAATTTGATCAATATGTAGAAGATAATAAAGAAAAATTACCAGAAGAATTTTCTGCAGACATAGAACAGCAATTAGAAGGTTTATTTGGCAATCAGGTACAGGGGCGTTATGTTCTAGGTGCTATGTACAAAGCCATGACCGAAGGTAAACCCTTGATTATTGATGAGGCCAATGCTATTACTCCAGAGGTATTGATTGCCTTCAATGATCTACTTACCAAAAAACCCGGTGACATCATCCAGACTAGGACTGACTCCGGAGATATTCAAGTCAAAGATGGTTATTGTGTGATCTGGACTGGTAATACCGGTGAAAGATACAAGCAGGCTAGATACAACGATATGGATCCAGCTTCATATAGTAGAATCCACCCAATCAAGATGGGATACCTTCCTCAATCAAGAGAGGTGTCAAATATTGATGAACTTTTGGGTAGGCTTGATTTAGAAAAATTAGCCGATACTGCTTTTGCGGATTTTCCAGAAGCTATGGAAGTTGTTAAAAAATCAAAAGAAAGAGCCAAGCACGATCAAATTTTCCAAGTGTTGTTGGTCAAACTTCTTAATGACAGGATGGGTGCAGAGCTTTTGGTCAAGCAGGAAGATAGGTTTTCTGTATTCAAGGATATATATCGCTTGAGTATGGGTGCTCGCATTATTATGGATATGTTTGAAGGTAGTGCGGAAAATTTGCCTGAGTTTAGAAATCTTGATCAACTCATTGGGGCTGGTACTACCACCAATTATAGTGATAAATTAAAAAAATCAAATCTTACTATGCGTGAGTTGATTGATAATGTAATTGGCGGATACATGGATGAAGGTACCAATATGGATATTGAATATTATCTATATAAGTATATTAGAAAGTATGATCAATTTCCAGAAGAGCAAGTAATTATTTATTCTATTTTAGAAAAAGCAGGCTTTTTTCAGAGTAGTGAAAAATGGCCAGATTATACCACAACAACCGGAGGAGATCAGGAGGAAAATTTAAAAAATTGGCAAAAGACTCTAACTTCATTTAATCCTCATAAATCTATAGACAAATACAAATCAATCAATCAAAATGGTGATGCAGCTGGATTACTCAATACCGATGGTAAATACAATATACAATATTTCTCCTCACTGGAGACTTTACAATTGTTATTTGGTTATCTACCACCAAGAAAGAAAGCTGAGTATGAAAAAATGCAAGGAGTCTACAAAGAAATGGCTGGAATTGATGAAATGGCTGAAAAAGTACAAAGATTAATTACAGATGTTAGAGAAATCAAAGTAGCGGTTTTGCAGGCTGATTTATTTGACAATGCATCTGAAATTAGAGAATATAGAGAACATATAGAAAAAACCAAGCTAGTAGAGAGAAAAGATGGCGAGATAGTCGTTAATGAAGACTTTAGAGACAATACATCAGACGAAGAGTTTGTTCAGGAAAGTTCTGATTTTTATGACATGCTACTTGATTTACTTCAGAAAAAAGGTATAATAAATGAAGAGACAAGGAGTGCTGCTGATGGTATGGACTTGGATGCAAAAGGAGAGCTTATCAAAAGTGCACTTAAGGGTAAAACGTAATAAAATTAGGTAATTTAATAAGAATATTAATTTAATTGAAAAAATATGCCAGAACAAAAAATGGGACAAGGCTTTCGGCAAGAAATGGGAGAAGAGGCCAAAGACACTGTAGAGACACTAGATAAAATGGAATTTGACAAAGAGGTCCAAGAACTAACAGAGTTCAAAGAACAAGCCGAAAAAGACATCGCTGAGCTAGAAGCGCAAATCGAAGAATTTTGCGCCGAAGAAGAAGCTCAAGGTGATGATAAGAAATAAAACTTATACTTAAAAACAGCAATTTAGTTTGCTGTTTTTAAAATTGCAAAATTATAGTAGAATAAATATTATGCCAATAGAAAATTGTAAAGATTTAAGAGGGGATCTGGAGTTTTTAAAAAAACTCATGGAAGAATGTGGAGAAATTTTTTATTCCAGTATTACCAACAAAGACACTCGTCGTTTAAAGGAATTACGGAGTTCTTTTATAGCTATTATGGATGGAATTAAAAAATTCTTTTTTGATCCAGAAAAAATAAAAGACCAGCTTATACGGGCGGTTTTTCTCAGTAGAGAAACAAAAAATAAAGACGCTGGAATTCCCCAGTCAGATGCAGATGAGTGGTTTGAGGAGAATATTATTCTTAAACCAGAAACCAGAGAGGTAATATACAAAAATGAACATTTTGAAATAGAGGGTTTTGAGGATTTTGATTTACCAGACAATATGACTATATTGGGAGATGCTTATATACATTTTACTGAAATGAAAAAATTGCCAAAAAGGTTGAGAATAGTCGGTGACTTAAAATTGTCCATGACCGAGATAGAAGATCTTCCAGATGATATACAAATAGAAGGAAATTTGACTATAGTAAAAAATAAACATTTATTAAAAAAAGCTAAAAAATTAGCCAAAAAACACCAAATTTGGGGAAAGGTAGAGTTTACAAATACGTCTTCTTAAAAATATTAAATAATTCAGAAAACTATTGACTTTTAGATAGTAAAGGTATATAATGTAGCCGGTTTTTGTTAATTATAAATTATGGAAAATCAACCAAAGGACAAACAAAATCAACCAAAAGATCTCTGGTTAAGAAGAGGTTTACTGGTATTTGCTGAAAGTACTGGTTGGATAGCTTTTCCTGTAATTAGCGCTCTATATTTGGGGCGTTGGTTGGACCAAAAGCAAGGTACAGAGCCGTTATATTTTTTATCAATAACAGCCTTGGCCTTTATCATCTCTTCTGTAGGCATCGGAATCACTGGCGTCAAATACATGAAGCAGATAGAACAAGAAGATAAGAAAAAATTAGAGAATAAAGAAAAGAACAAATAAAATGACCACGGAATCGACAGATCATAGTAATAACCAAGATACATATATAAATGAGGAAGATGGGCACAAAATAAATGCCGAAGACATCTTGCATCAAGGAGCTGGTGAGGATACTCATACCGGTGAAGTTCATGACGAACACGAACATACATTATATTCAGAGCCATTGTTTGATATAGGTGGTTTTACGGTGACCAATTCACTGCTTACTTCTTGGGTAGCAGTTTTTTTGATTATTTTACTTTCTGTGGCTATCAGGAAAAAGACCAAGCTTATTCCAGGTGCCTTTCAGGGTATGGTGGAAACCATAATCGACGGTGCTTTGGGCATGATGGATTTGGTGACCAATGATAGAGATAAGAGTAAAAAAGTATTTCCGATTATCTTTGCTATATTTATATTTGTATTAATAAACAATTGGCTAGGTATGTTTCCGGGGGTTGGGTCTATCACTTATGATGGTACTTTGCTATTTAGGGGAGCAACAGCCGACCTGAATACCACATTGGCCCTAGGATTGTTTTCTGTAGTAGCTGCCAATGTATTTGGTGTGATGGTAGTTGGTGGTTGGAACTATTTCAATAAGTTTGTAAATATCAAGGCTATTTTGGAAATTCCAAAAAAGATAATCAAAGAACCAACTATAGTTTTGGTCAATCCTATTCATTTTTTTGTAGGACTTATCGAGATTATTAGTGAATTTGCCAAGATTGCCTCACTTTCTTTTAGGCTTTTTGGAAACGTATTTGCTGGTGAAGTATTATTGGCTTCTATCTCAGCTATGGTAGCCTATGGCGTACCTTTGCCGTTTATGTTTTTAGAAATTATAGTAGGTATAATACAAGCATTGATATTTGCTGTACTTACTTTGGTATATTTTACAATTGCCTCAACTTCACACGAACATTAAAATTGTGTCATTTCGAACGCAGTAAAAACATTTTACTCTGATCGAAATGACATAAGTCATTATTAATAAATAGATACTTCAAGCGACGTAAAACAAAAAATAACAAGATCGACTTGAATTATCAGAAAGGAACAAAAACATGGAATTAACTTTACTTGCCAAAGCTGCCGCTATTGCTATCGGTGGTTTTGCCCCAGCTCTTGCCATTGGTAAGATCGGTGCCAAAGCTATGGAATCAATTGGACGTAATCCAGAATCAGCTGGTAAAATCTTAGTACCAATGCTTTTGGTTTCAGCTTTTGCTGAAGCTATCGCCATTTACGCTTTGATTATAGCTTTCTCAATCAAATAAATTGATTATTTTGAGTACCTCTTAGTATAGAGGTACGACTAAGCAATTAATTTAGTAAATAATATGGAAATTTTAGAATTGTTTGGAGTTGATTGGAAATTAATGGCCGCACAGTTGGTAAACTTTGCCATCGTAGTGTTTGTATTGTGGAAATTTGCTATCAAGCCTTTGATGAATACTATGGAAGCTCGTAACAATGAAATTGAACAGGGCCTGTCAGACGCCAAGGCAGCTGCTGATAAACTAGAAAGTACTGAAAAAGATATAAAAGATAAATTGATTGAAACCAAAGGCGAGGCTCTTGGTATTTTGGAAGAAGCAAAAAAACTATCCGAAAAGAATAAGCAGGAAAATTTGGGTAAAACAAAAGAGGAAGTGGCCAAGCTTATTGAAAAAGCCAAACAACAAATTGATAATGAAAAATCAACCATGATCAATGAAG
The DNA here is from genome assembly GCA_018664825.1 of Candidatus Parcubacteria bacterium. GTDB lineage: Bacteria > Patescibacteriota > Patescibacteriia > UBA1558 > GWA2-36-10 > JABJNO01. The sequence continues at coordinate 64,830 of JABJNO010000018.1, read as the reverse complement.
TAAGGGGAGAGGTATCTAAAATGGTGGTGGTAGCTCTTGAAAAGATTTTGTCTGCTGGAATTTCCAAAGATATTGATAAAAAATATATTGATAAAGTATTAAAAGATTTGAAATAAGATGAAAAAAGATCAAGTCAAAATTTTAACCGCAGCCTTGTATCAAGCTAGCGTTGGAAAAGAGGCTAAAGAATTAGATGTTATTGTTGCCAATTTTTCCAACTATTTAGCAGAGCATCATTTGGTGTATATGATTCCAAATATTTTGGCTGAACTTGAAGTTGTTCATTTTTCAAAAGAAGGGATTGTATCTGCTGAGGTGACTAGCTCAGAAGAATTGCCAAGCGCAGAGATCAAACAAATCGCTGATTTAGTAAAAGGCAAGGTGAATGGCGAAGCCAGAGAGGGTAGCCTGGGCCAAAAGACCAGTAAAGAGGTGGTGGTAAAGACTGAAACAGAAAAAGATTTGATCGGCGGCGCAGTAATAAAATATAACGATAAAATCATAGATATGTCTATCAGACATCAATTAAATAATTTAGCAAAACAATTAAGCAATTAATAATATGTCTTACGATCATTTAGTAAAAAGTTTACAAAAGCAACTAGAGGATTGGCAGTCAGATGTCAAAGAAGAAACAGTTGGCGAAGTTATCGAAGTGGGTGACGGTATTGCCAAAGTTTCTGGACTATCAGACGCTATGTCTTCTGAGATGCTTGAATTTGAAACCAAAGCTGGAGATAAAATCTACGGTGTGGTTTTGAACTTAGAAGAACACTCTATTGGTGTTATTATTCTTGGTGAATACGGCGCTCTAAAAGAGGGTGATAAAGTAAAAAGAACAAAACGTATTCTTGAAGTACCAGTTGGTGAAGCAGTAGTTGGCCGCGTGGTAAATCCACTGGGGGCCGCTATTGATGGTAAAGGTGAAATCAAATCAAAAGACCATTATCCAGTAGAAAAGATTGCTCCTGGTGTTATCACTCGTCAATCAGTATTTGAGCCACTAGAAACTGGGATCAAAGTAATTGATTCTATTATTCCTATTGGCAAAGGACAACGTGAGTTGATCATTGGTGATCGTCAAATTGGTAAAACTGCTTTGGCCATCGATGCTATTATCAACCAAAAAGGTAAAGATGTGATTTGTATTTATGTCGCCATCGGTCAAAAAGAATCAAAGGTAGCTAGAATAGTTGCCAAGCTTGAAGAAACTGGTGCTATGGATTATACAACCGTAGTTGTAGCTGGTGCATCTGAGTCAGCAGCTTTATCCTATATTGCTCCTTATGCAGGGTGTTCTATGGGAGAATATTTTATGGATCAAGGTAAAGATGTATTAGTTATATATGATGATTTATCAAAACATGCTGTAGCTTATCGTCAGATTTCTTTACTTCTAAAGAGACCTCCTGGACGTGAGGCTTATCCTGGTGATGTTTTTTATGTTCACTCAAGATTGTTAGAACGTGCTGCTAAGATGAGTGATGCTGAAGGCGGAGGATCACTAACAGCTCTTCCAATTATCGAAACTCAAGCCGGTGATATTTCAGCTTATATTCCAACCAACGTAATTTCTATTACTGATGGTCAGATTTTCTTGGAAACAGATTTGTTCTATAAAGGAATCAGGCCAGCTCTATCAACTGGACTTTCAGTGTCTCGTGTAGGTTCTGCTGCTCAAAAGAAGGCTATGAAAAAAGTAGCCGGTAAACTTAAGATTGATTTAGCTCAATATAGAGAAATGGAAGCCTTTGCTCAATTTGGATCAGATCTTGATGATTCTACCAAGCAATTACTTGATCGTGGTGCTCGTATAACCGAAGTATTAAAACAAGGTCAATACAATCCACTACCCCAATCAAAACAAATTGGTATTATCTATGCAGCTGCCAATGGTTATTTGGACAAGGTGCCAGTAGAAAATTTGCATGCTTTTGAAGAAAAGTTATTTAGCAAGCTTGATGCTGAAGCCAAAGATGCAATGGATAATATTGAAAAAACTAGTGAACTATCAGAAGGTGATGAAGAAAAGCTAAAAAATGTCATCACTGACTTGGTAGAGCTAGAAGAAAAAGTAGAAGGTGCAGAAGAAAAGAAAGAAGATAAATAATTTAATTAGTCGATTAAATATATGCCCCAGGCAAGTAGAGACATACAAAGAAGAATAAAATCGGTAAAAAACACCAAAAAAATTACCAAGGCTATGGAATTGGTGTCAGCCGCCAAAATGCGTAAAGCAGTATCACGCGTACTATCTTCACGTTCTTATTCTGATTTAGTTTGGGATACAGTGCTACACTTGGTAAAGAAAATAGATACCAACAAACATCCATTTTTTATCGAACCAAAGAAAGTAAAAAAAGTGGCCGTAGTACTGATTAGTACCAATCGTGGTCTTTGTGGTAGTTTTAATGCTACCTTGGTAAACAAGGTAATTAAATCTATTGAGATTCATCACCCAGAGAGAGTAGAGACAAGTGTTATTACTTGTGGTACAAAAGGACGCGACGAAGCTCGTCGCCACAATATAAGCCTAGTAGCTGATTTTCACAAAGAAGACATTACAGCTTCTTCAGAAGATATTAGGCCAATTTCTCATATGATTACCAAAGATTTTTTGGCCAAGAAATATGATAAAGTTTTTGTAGCTTATACTGACTTTATGTCATCTATAAAACAAGTGCCCCACGTAAAACAATTGTTACCAATAGTGCCAGAGATAGATGAAAGATTAGGACATATCAAACACGGAAAAGATAAGGTTGAAAAAATAAGCGTTGATAGTTTTGCAGAGTTTATTTTTGAACCAGATACAAGACAAGTATTGGATGCCTTTTTACCAAGATTAGTAGAAGTACAAATTTATCAATCAGTTTTGGAGTCAGAAGCTTCCGAACACAGTGCTCGTATGTTTGCCATGAGAAACGCAACTGATGCTGCTGGTGATATGATAGATGATTTGACATTAGCATATAATCAGGCTCGTCAAGCTGGCATTACCGGTGAAATTGCCGAGATTGCAGCAGGTAGCGCCGCTTTAGAATAATATATTAAGTGAAAATTTTAAAATAATAATATGGAGAACAAAGGAACAATAAAACAAATCATCGGACCAGTTGTCGATGTCCACTTTGCCAAAAATCTACCAGAGATAAATAATGCTCTTGAAGTAAAAATGGGAGATAATATTTTGGTACTTGAGGTGCAAAAACATATGGGTGACAATATGGTACGTGCCGTAGCCATGGGAACCACGGATGGTTTAGCTAGAGGAGTAGATGCTATCAACACGGGTGCTCCAATTACTGTGCCAGTTGGTCAAGAGACACTTGGTCGTATGTTTGGCGTATTAGGCCAAGCTATCGATGGTAAAGAAGAAGTTAAAACCAAAACTAGACTTCCAATTCATAGAAGTGCTCCTAGTTTTACAGAACAATCTACTCAAACAGAAGTGTTTGAAACTGGTGTAAAAGTAATTGACCTTATTTGCCCATTTACCAAAGGTGGTAAAGTTGGTTTATTTGGTGGTGCTGGTGTAGGTAAGACAGTGGTTATCCAAGAGCTTATCAGAAATATCGCGGCTGAACACGAAGGACTTTCAGTATTTGCTGGTGTAGGTGAGCGTACTCGTGAAGGTAATGACCTTTACCATGAAATGAAAGAATCTGGAGTTTTGAAAAATACTACATTGGTGTTTGGACAAATGAATGAACCACCTGGAGCACGTCAAAGAGTAGCTCTTACAGCTCTTACTATGGCTGAAAATTTCCGTGACAATGAAGGTAAGGATGTATTGCTATTCGTTGATAATATATTTAGGTTTACTCAAGCTGGATCTGAAGTATCAGCCCTACTTGGACGTATGCCTTCTGCTGTAGGTTATCAACCAACTCTAGCTACAGAGATGGGAGAATTGCAAGAACGTATTACTTCTACCAAAAAAGGCTCTATCACTTCTGTACAAGCTGTATATGTGCCAGCTGATGACTTGACTGACCCAGCTCCAGCTACTACTTTTGGTCACCTAGATGCTACAGTAGTGCTTTCTCGTGCCCTATCAGAGCTTGCTATTTATCCAGCTGTGGATCCACTTGATTCAAACTCATTGATTTTGGATCCAGAGGTAGTTGGTCGGGAACATTATGATGTTGCTCGTCAAGTTCAGCAAGTTTTACAAAGATACAAAGATTTGCAAGATATTATTGCTATCTTGGGTATGGATGAGTTATCAGAAGAGGATAAAGTGACCGTACAGCGTGCTCGTAAGATTCAAAAGTTTTTGTCACAACCTTTCTTTGTGGCCGAGACATTTACTGGTACCCCAGGTCAATATGTACCCCTAAAAGAAACTGTACGTGGATTTAAGGAAATCTTAGAGGGTAAACATGATGACAAATCAGAACAGGCATTTTATATGAAGGGCACAATTGACGAAGTTAAATAAATTTCGTTTGATACGATTTTATGAAAAATTTTAAATTAAAAATTGTAACTCCAGAAAAAGTCTTGTTTGAAGACGAGGTTTTGCAGGCTTCTATTTCTACTACTATGGGGCAGATTACCGTTTTACCAAATCACATTCCTTTGGTCAGCCAATTGGCGCCAGGTGAAGTATTGGTACGTTTCAATGGTACAGATGAATCATTGATGGCTGTTTCTGGTGGGATAGTAGAAATTTTGCCTGATCAGATGGTAATTTTGGCAGACACAGCAGAAAGAGCTGAGGATATTGATGAAGCTCGTGCTGAAGAAGCAAGAAAGAAGGCCGAAGAAGTGCTTAAGACAAAAACTACAGACGCAGAACAGTTTGCCATGTTTACAGCTTTGATGGAAAAAGAAATGGCTCGTTTGCGTGTAGCTAGAAAATATAAAAAGAGAGGCGTACGTACTGGTAGACCAACTAATCAATAGAATATGAGTATTATACCTAATGACAAATTAGACAAACACGAATGTCCATTGGCAGTTATCCGATGTATTGATTGGCGTTTTCGTAATTCTGATCAAGAGTTTGTAGAAAAAGTATTAGGCTTTGCTGATTTTGATTTGTTTTCATGGCCAGGAGCTGCCAAAGAAGTTTTGAAAAACAATGGTTTCAAAACATCTTTTATAGAAAAAATTATGTCAGTGTCTCGTAATTTACATAATGCAAAAAAACTTTTACTTTTGTGGCACTGGGATTGTGGTGGTTATGGTGGTAGTAAGGCTTTTACTACAGCTGACGAAGAAGAAAAAACATATAGAAGAGATATTCAAACAGTCAAAGATATGCTAGCCAAAGAACTTCCTGAAGATCAAGAAATTATTATGGCTTATAGTAAAAAAGTACCACAAGGCCTAGAATATACCATAGTAGAATAGATAAAATTAACCTCGCCAAAGCGGGGTTTTTATATTTTGATTTTTATGGTGTTATGCGGTAAAATATAGCCATGCCAATTGATTTATCATATTTGAATAAAGCCCAAAAACAGGCCGTAACCCACAAAGATGGGCCGGCTATTTTGATTGCCGGAGCTGGTACTGGAAAAACCACGGTTATTACTCAGCGAATAGCCTATTTGATAGAGCAGGAGTTGGCCAAGCCAGATGAGATATTGGCGGTCACTTTTACTGACAAAGCATCTGGAGAGATGGAAGAAAGAGTTGATCAGCTATTGCCATTGGGATATGCCGATTTATGGATTCATACTTTTCATGGGCTTTGTGAAAGAATTCTCAAAGACTATGCTATAGATGTCGGATTATCAAATGATTTTAAACTTTTGGATACAACCGCAGCTTGGATGTTAGTCAGAGAAAATTTGGAAAAATTTGATTTGGATTATTATAGTCCCTTGGGAAGTCCGACTAGATTTATACATGCTTTACTTGGACATTTTTCCAGGTGCAAAGACGAAGTAATCTATCCAGAAGATTATCTCAAGTACGCCGAGAGCTTACATCTTGATTCTGATCAAGCAGGAGACAGAGAAGAAGCCGAACAAGAAATCAGTAGAGTGAGAGAGGTCGCTAATGCTTACCATGTCTATCAGCAGTTGTTACTAGACAACAATGCTTTGGATTTTGGTGATTTGATAAATTATACTTTGAGACTTTTTCAAAAGAGAAAACCAGTACTCAAAAAATTTCGTGAGCAGTTCAAATATATTATGGTTGATGAGTTTCAGGATACCAACTGGGCTCAATATGAATTGATAAAATTATTGGCCGCTCCAAAAAATAATTTGATGGTAGTAGGTGATGATGATCAGGCAATTTATAAATTTCGAGGAGCAGCTATATCAAATATTTTGAATTTCCAAAAAGATTATAAAAGTACAAAGACCAAAAAATTGGCTGAAATATTTTTGGTAGACAATTATCGTTCTGGTCAGCATATTTTGGATAGTGCTTACAATTTTATTCAACTCAACAATCCAGATAGACTAGAATTCCAACTCAAGAAAAAGAAAAAATCTTTGAACAAAAAACTTATCAGTCACGCGGAAGACGAGGGTAGGGTAGAAGTCTTGTCTTTTGCAGATAAAGCCTCGGAGATAGATGGAGTGCTAAGGCAGATACAAAACATAAAGAAAAAAAACAAAGATCTCCAGTGGTCAGATTTTGCTATTTTGGTCAGAGCAAATGATCAGGCCCAAGGTTTTGTTTCTATGATGCGCGCCGTTGGTATGCCAAATCAGTTTATGGCATCACGTGGTCTTTATACTCAAAATGTTGTTTTGGATATTGTGGCTTATTTGAAATTACTCGACAATTATCATGAGTCAGCTTCTTTGTATAGGATTTTGAGTTTGCCTTCTACTGGTTTGAGGATAGAAACAATTATCAACCTCAATCATCTAGCTCGCAAAAAATCTTGGAGCTTGTATTATGCTGTTCGTAACCATCATTTACACATCAACATCCTAGAAGGTGAAAAAAGAATTTTGCAAAAAATAATAAAAAACATAGAAGCTCACACAGAACTAGCCAAGCACAAGTCAGTGTCACAGGTCGTTTATCAATGGTTAGAAGATAGTGGCTATTTACAGATGATTACTATAGAAGAAAATCAGTACAACCAAGAACAACAAAATTACCTCAATCAATTTTATAGAAAAATCAGAAACTGGGAAGAAGAGGCTGTCCAAGGGGCTAGGGTGCATGATTTCCTCCAATCAATAGAAATGGAGCTAGAATCAGGCGAAATGGGCTCTCTACAGTATGATGCCGAAGCTGGACCAGACGTAGTAAAGGTGATGACCGTGCATGGCTCCAAAGGTCTGGAGTTCAAATATATTTTTGTGACAAATATGGTGCATCTTCGTTTTCCTAGTACTTCTCGTAAAGATCCGATTGAAATACCAGAAGAATTTATCAAAGAAGATTTGCCAACTGGTGACGCCCATCTACAAGAAGAAAGAAGATTGTTTTATGTGGCCTTGACTAGAGCCAAAAGAGGAGTTTATCTGACTTTGGCCAAAGACTATGGAGGTACTCGGGAGAAAAAACCATCTCGTTTTATCGAAGAGCTAAATATCGCTTCCAAGGCTATCGCTTCCAAAGAAGCTGAGCCGGTTGAGGTCAGCAAAAAAACTGACAAACCAAAGTATCCCTTACCAAAGACCTTTTCTTTTTCTCAGCTCAAGGCTTATGAGTCTTGCCCTCAACAATATTTTTATAGTTTTATTGCCAAGATTCCAACTCCAGGAAACCCATATTTTAGTTTTGGTAAAACTATGCACTCCGCGCTACAAAAATTTTATCAATTGATCATAGAACGCAACAATGCGGGACAGGGAGATTTGTTTGCTAAAGATAAAAAAGTAAAATATCCAAGTCAACAAGATTTGCTCAACTTTTATGAAACAAGCTGGATAGATGATTGGTATCCATCAGAAGCCGAACAACAAAGATATCACAAAGAAGGTATTCGTATTTTGAAAGATTATTATACCAAATACAAAGACAGTTGGACTGTGCCGCTATTTTTGGAAAAAGGGTTTACTATCAAGGTAAATGATTATAGTGTACGAGGTGTGTTTGATAGAGTAGATGCCGATGAAACTGGCTGGGACATTATTGATTACAAAACAGGTAAAGTAAAAGAGAAGCTTGCTTTTGATGATAAAAAACAACTGTTGATTTATCAGATTGCGGCTGCCGAAGTTTTTAATACAAAAATAAAAAATCTTACTTTCTTTTATCTAACAAAAAATACACCAGTATCTTTTGTGGGTACAGACAAAGAAATTGCTAAGACAAAAGATTGGATATCAACTACAATTGACAATATCTTGTCTCATGATTTTACAGCTACTCCAGGCTTTATCTGTAATACTTGTGACTACAACAAGATTTGTCCTTTTGCAAAAGTAAATAAATAAATTATGGATTTTGAAAAATTAGAAAAAGATTTAGAAGAGATAAAAAATAGAAATGAACAAGTAGAGAGCGATAAGGCTTGGGAGACTAGTCATATGCGAAGAATTTTATTGATGATTTTTACTTATTTGATATTGAGTTTATATATGATGGCAATTGATATCTCTAGACCATGGCTAAATTCTATAGTGCCAACCGTAGGATTTTTGCTATCTACATTATCATTGCCGTTTTTTAGAAATATTTGGCAAAAACGATTTTATAAAAAATAAATTATGTCCTGGTCATCAATCGAAAGTGTTGCAAAAAAAAATTTATACAAAAAAGGCATTTCCAATAAAGTGCACGAGTCTTTGATTATCGAAAAGGCCAATCGGCTGATAATAGATCTGTTTACCAAAGAAGCAGAAAACATTGCCCGAGCAATATATTGGAGCGACAGCAAATTGACTATCGCTGTATTGTCAGATAGTTTGTATCAAGAAATTAGTAGCCAAGAAGAGCAATTTATCAAGATTTTGAATAGTAGGTTTGATGGGAAAGTGGTCAATAAGATTAAGTATTTGATTTAAAAAATATGTTTAGAGAAATACACGACGCAGAAAAAGAAAAAAATACTCTGAATATCGAATTTATCAATGGAGCTGTAGAAATTGATAATCAGCCTCTTTGTGAAGCAGAAAATATAGTAGAGGCTAGTATTTTGGTTGAGAGAAATATTTATGACCTGACCAAGGATTTGCCGGAAAATCATCCATGGAGAGAGGCAAAGTTGATCCACAGAATATCATCCATGGTAGAATGTGAGAGGACTATTTATGATAATTTTCGTGAAAGCATTCCAGAAGAAAATTATGGTGTGTTAGAGTTTTTGGCTAGCGTGCATGATTTGGGTAGGGCGGTTGAGGCCAAAAGAAAACTAGCTATATTGGAAGATGGTTATAGGCCATTCAAGCACCATGGTGAGGAATCAGTAAATTTGTTGAGAGACTGGGGAGTCTTGGATAAATACCCAGAAGATGTAAGAGCTATCATAGAATACGCAGTCGAACATCATGCAGATATAAAAACTCCAGATATTGGTGAAGATCCAGATTCTTTGGACAAATTGAAATATTTTTTTACTAGTATTTTGAGAGATATAGACAAGCTATCTATCTTTAGAGCTAAAACCGATATATATCTTCATAATCAAGAAGAAAAAGAAAAACAAATAGAGGTCAATGGACTTGAAGGAGAAAAGGGCATTATTGATCCTCCAGAATTATTAGAAAGTTTTGCTAAGGGAGAAATGATTGATAGATCAAAATGTAAATCATATGAATCGTTCATGTTGCAATATTTGGCATGGACATTTGATTTTAATTTAAAGGTATCATTGGAACAAGTTGTTAAAGTGGGGGCTATTGAAAATATTTTGGGCTATTTCAAAAGTCAGTTGCCCGACGATCAATATCAAGTGATAAAGAAAACAATAGACGAGCATTTGGAGAAGGTTAATTTGAGCTTAGATTCTCAAAGTTAGGGGGATTGATTTTTCGCCTTATTTTTAGTATATTTATACTGATGAATATCAAGAGTTACAATATAAGCATGCTAGTGGCCACAATTATTGCGTGGCTGGGTTTTTTTATAATTATCAACAATTTTGACCCTTTTCAGGCCAATTTGATAATTTTTATAATGTTTTACTCAGTATTGTTCCTTAGTACATTGGGTACTTTGTCTTTAGTGGGATTTGGACTTCGCGTAGCTTGGAATCGCAAACGAGGTATTCCTAGACTGATGGTCACCGAATCTTTTCGTCAGGGGATTATTTTTTCAGGTGCCTTGATGATTGCTTTGTGGCTACAAGCCGCACAAGTGCTGACTTGGTGGAATATACTACTTTTGGTTGTACTGGCCACAGTAGTGGAATTCGTAGTTTTGGTTTTTCGCCAAAGTAGTGAAAATAAATTAGATACATAAATATATGGAAAAGAAACTTCAAGAAATCAAACAACAAATGTTGGACGAACTGGATAGTGTTAAAGACAGTGAGTTTTTGGCTGATTTGAAGACAAAATACCTTGGACGTAAAGGTAAGCTTACTCAAGTCTTGAAAGAAGTAAAAGATTTGGCAATTGAGGAAAAACCACGTATGGGTAAACTAGCCAATGAATTTAAAAAAGAATTTACAGATGTTTTCCAGAAGACTGAGAGAATCATAAAAGATAAAAAAGAAGGCGGGACAGGCTTTGATGCTACCGTGCCAGGTGCTCGCAACAAAATAGGACATTTGCACCCAGCTACTATTATTCAAAATGAAATTGAAGATATTTTTGTACAGATGGGATTTGGTGTTTATGATGGGCCACAAGTAGAATCTGATTATTACAATTTTACAGCCCTCAATACTCCTGAAGATCACCCGGCTCGTGACTCACAAGACACCTTTTGGCTTGAGGGTGGGCTGCTTATGCGTAGTCAGACATCAAACCTCCAAGTGAGGATGCTAGAAAAATATGGAGCGCCATTTAGAGGTATTTTCCCTGGTAGAGTTTTTAGAAACGAAGCTACCGATGCTTCACATGATCATACTTTTTATCAACTAGAAGGCTTGATGGTGGACAAGGGTATAAATATTGGTAATTTGATTTCAGTTATGAAGTCTACTTTATCTGCAATGTTTCAAACAGATGTTGATGTTAGACTTCGTCCTGGATTTTTTCCTTTTGTAGAGCCGGGTTTTGAGTTAGATATAAAATGCCTGATTTGTGACGGCAAGGGTTGCAGTGTGTGCAGTCAGTCTGGCTGGGTAGAGCTCATGCCTTGTGGCATGGTTCATCCAGAAGTGCTCAAAGCAGGTGGACTCGATCCAAATGAATATTCAGGCTTTGCTTTTGGTCTGGGATTTTCTAGACTAATCATGATGAAATACAAGATTGATGATATTCGATTATTACAATCTGGTGACCTAAGATTTTTAAGACAATTTTAATATGTATCTATCACTCAATTGGGTAAAAAAACATTTGAAACTTCCAAACATAGATGCCAAGCAATTGGCTCTTGATTTGACTATGTCTACTGTTGAGGTTGAAGGAGTAATGGATCAATCTGAATCCCTCAAAGATATCGTAGCTGGTAAAATTACTGAACTTACCAAACATCCAAATGCAGACCGTCTGTATGTTTGTCAGGTTGATATTGGAGAAAAAGAAGAACAAATTGTCTGTGGTGGTAACAATTTGAAAAAAGGTATGACAGTGGCTCTGGCCAAAGTAGGCTCCAAAGTCAAATGGCATGGTCAAGGTGAATTGGTGACCTTGGAAAAGACCAAAATCAGAGGAGTAGAATCAAATGGTATGATTGCAGCTTCTTCAGAAATTGGTTTGGGCAATTTATTTCCAGCTGAATCAGAAAATGAAATACTGGACTTATCTAGTATGCGTCCAAAAGTTGGTCAGCCTTTGGCAGAAGCCCTGAAACTAAATGATATAGTCATTGATATTGATAATAAATCTATAAACCATAGGCCTGATCTATGGGGCCAATATGGCATGGCCAGAGAGTTGGCAGCTATCTACAAGACCAAGCTAAAAGAATACAAGGTAGCTGAGTTGGAATCTAAAAAAGAAATAAAGCTCAGGGTAGACGTAGAAGACAAGGAAAATTGTTATCGCTACTTGGGGCTAGCTATACATGGTGTCAAAGTAGAAGAATCTCCATGGTGGCTCAAAGTTTTGTTGGAATCAGTAGACATCCGTCCAATCAACAACATTGTCGATGTCACAAATTATATAATGTATGAATTGGGTCAGCCAATGCATGCTTTTGATGCAAAACAAATTGCGGATAATCATATTGTAGTCAAACAAGCCATAAAGGGAGATAAATTTGTTACTCTGGATGGTGAAAAAAGAAAATTACCAGAAGGAGCTTTGATGATTGCAGATAGTCAGCGCAATGTGGCCTTGGCTGGTATTATGGGAGGACAAAATAGTGAAATTAGCAATGATACTACTAATATTATTTTGGAATCTGCTAATTTTAAAGCAGCTAGTGTCAGACGTACATCTGTAGCCTTGGGATTGCGATCCGAAAGTTCTACTCGTTTTGAAAAATCTCTTGATCCAGTATTAGCAGAGATGGCCATCAAAAAGGCTACTGAGATGATCTTGGCTTTAAATAAAGAAGCCTATGTAGCTAGTGAGTTGGTGGATGTAGATAACAATCCTTTTAAAGAAATAAATATAAAAGTACCAGAAGCTTTGATCAATGAGCGTTTTGGACAAATTATCCCAACAGCCGAAATCAAAGATATTTTGAAACGTTTACAATTTGATATAAAATACAAAGCCAAAACATTTGATATCAATGTACCAAGCTTCCGGGCAACCAAAGATATTTCTATACCAGAGGATATAGTGGAGGAGGTAGCTAGGATTTATCGTTATGACAATCTAGAATCAAAGTTGCCAATAGTATCTTTGAAAAAACCAGAAATAGATATAAGACTTCAAGAAAGTAAAGAGATTAAAAAATTCTTGGCTTGTTCTCAAAATTATCATGAGATATATACTTACCCTTTTACAGATCAGATTTGGGCCAAGCGATTGGGATTTGATTTGGGCAAGCATATCAAGGTAGCCAATCCATTTAGTCCTGAGCAAGCTTACTTAAATATTTCACTTTTACCAAACTTACTCAAAAAAGCAGAAGAGAATTTGCGTTGGTATGAAGAGTTTAATATTTTTGAACTGGAAAGGACTTTTGATAAAAATTCCAAAGGCTCCTATCATACTGATCCGTCCAAGAAAAAGTTTTTACCAAAGCAAGACAAATACCTAGTTGGCGTAGAAGTGAGTAAACAAAGCGCTCAAGATACATTTTTGTCAGTCAAAGGACTATTGGAAACAATGAAAGATTATTGGAATATTGATTGGGAAATAGAAGAAGTAGAATTACCTTTTGCCGAATTGGCCTTTCAAGTCAAACAGCAACAAATCATCTTGGGTAATTTTGGAATATTAAATTCAGATTTATTTGATAGTGGAGATACCAAGGTCAACGTAGGTTTTTGGCAATTAGATTTTACTGCTACTACCAAATACATAAATAGAGCCAGAAAGTTTCAGGCTTTAGCAAAATTTCCTAGCATTGAAAGAGATATGGCCTTAGTGGTCGATCAGTCTATCAAATGGCAAGATATTGAAAATGAAGTCTACAAAGCATCTTCTTTGATAAAACTTGTAGAGCTGTTTGATATCTATACAGGTAAAAATGTAGATAAGGGTCAAAAGTCCATTGCCTTTCACATAGAGTTTCGTAGTGACGAAAGGACTTTGCTAGCCGAAGATATTGATAAATTGATGGGCAAGATAGAGGATATTTTGAGCAAAAAATTTAAGGCAGTTTTACGCTAGTAAGCATAATATAAACTTAAATTTTATCCCCGTTGTTTTTGTAGGCAATGGGGATTTTTGTATTATTTGTTAGGTACGAGGAATTTGACATAATTTATATTATAGATTAATATGCTATGTTCTTTAAAATATGTAGGCATAGCCAAAAGTTACTATCTGAAGATGGTATTTTCTGGCTATGACTACAACTGTTGTAGCTCCTTCCTCGGATTAGAGGAAAATGAAAAAGTGCAAACAAGCATTAGGAGAAGTATCATGAACGATCAATTTGCAATTCGTAACATCTTGCCCGGAAGGCTCAATGCTCTCGTTAAGAACATTATGAGTCAGACAGGAGAAAGTGATCCAGGCGAGGCAGTCAGATTGGTAAATTCAGGAAAATGGACCCTGGTCAAAGTGCTTGAGGATATGAACCTCGGAGATACACCTGTCATTGACGAATCTCGTCTGATAGCCGAATTCGGTGATGATCAGGAAATCCTGGCCGAACTACGTGATCTTTTTTTAGACCACGCACCGCTGTTGTTCGATTCTATTGCTCAAGCGATTGTTGCTCGGAACACCGCCATTATTGTCCGTGATAGTCACGCCCTCAGAGGAGCTTGCCTGACTTATGGTGCACCGCGCTTAGCTATTGCGTGCAAGGCACTTGAGTCGGCCGCCAAAAATGGTGACCAGAATGATATCAATGCAGCCAAGGATAATTTTGCATTGGAATATAAAAAAGCATTAGAGGCAATTAATAACATAAGCGCTTCTTAATACAACATCCACTCAGCTCTGTTTCAGTCATTTGATTGAAACAGGGCTATTTTTTTTGGATAAAATTTAGGGTATTTTGGGCAAAAAATTTGGTTCAATTTTGAGAAAGTAAAAATCGATACTTTTTGTCTAATATTAGCCATAATAATCATAGTAAAAAACGGCCAATTTTGGTTGTTTTTTTGACTATTTTATGCTAAAATAAAGGTATATTTAAATTAAAAAATACTATAAAATATGCCTAAAAAAGTTATGAAAAAAGCTGCAAAACCAGCAAAAGTAAAGAAGGTAGTCAAAAAGGTAAAAAAAGATAGCTATACAGCTGAAAATATTACCGTTTTAGAGGGCTTGGCACCGGTCCGCAAGCGTCCGGGCATGTATATTGGTAATACAGCGTCTACAGGCTTACATCACCTTATTTGGGAAGTTGTAGACAATGGCATAGATGAAGCTATGGCCGGACATGCTGATACTATCGAAGTTTTTTTATTACCCGAGGGTAAAGTGTCTATTACTGACAATGGTCGTGGTATTCCAGTAGAAAAACACAAGGTTTCCAAAAAGTCTGCCTTAGAAACTGTTATGACCACTTTACATGCTGGTGGTAAGTTTGGCGAAGGCGGAGGCTACAAAGTATCTGGTGGTTTACATGGTGTGGGTGTCAGTGTAGTAAATGCCTTATCATCATGGATGTCTACAGAAATTAGTAGAGACAAAAAACTTTATCGTCAAGAATATAAAAGAGGCAAGCCTCAAGGCGGTGTAAAAGTAGTTGGCACTAGCAAAAATACCGGAACCAAACAAACATTTTTACCAGATGATACGATTTTTACTGTTACTGAATTTGATTGGAAAACTATAGTCAGTCATCTCCGTCAGCAGGCTTATCTGACCAAGGGTATCAAGATAAATATTTTTGATCAACGTGATGCCAAAAACAAAAAATCCTACAAATATTATTTTGAAGGTGGTATCGCATCTTACATTCGTCATCTAAACAACGGCAACGATGTAAAGCAAGAAAAAATATTTTATATAAACAAAGAAAAAGAAGGAATCAATGTAGAAGTATCCTTCCAGTACACTGCAGATTATAGAGAAACCGTTTTTGCCTTTGCAAACAATATCCACAATCCAGAAGGTGGTATGCACATGGTTGGATTCAAGGCAGCCTTGACTAGGGTGCTCAACAAATATGCTCGTAAAAACAATTTCTTAAAAGAAAAAGATCAAAATCTTACCTCTGATGATGTTCGCGAAGGTTTGACTGCTATTATTAGTGTCAAATTACCTGAGCCACAATTTGAAGGACAAACAAAAGCCAAATTGGGCAATGCTGAAGTACGTCCAGCAGTAGAGTCTATTTTTTCATCTGCGTTAGAAATATTTTTGGAAGAAAATCCTCGTGATGCCAAAGATATTTTGAGCAAGAGTTTACTCGCTGCTCAAGCTAGGATGGCTGCTCGTAATGCTAGAGAAACAGTTTTGAGAAAAGGCGCTTTGGAAGGGATGACTTTGCCTGGTAAATTAGCTGATTGTTCAAGTCGTAAGCCAGAAGAGTGTGAGCTATACATTGTAGAGGGTGACTCTGCTGGAGGTAGTGCCAAACAAGGAAGAGACAGAAGTTTTCAGGCTATCTTACCTTTGCGTGGTAAAATTTTGAATGTAGAAAGAGCTCGTTTAGACAAGATGCTTACCAACAACGAAGTCAAATCTTTGATTATAGCCCTAGGTACCAATATTGGTGAGCAGTTCAACGAAGAATCTTTGCGTTATGATAGGATTGTGATTATGACTGATGCGGATGTTGATGGGGCACATATTAGGACATTGTTACTTACTTTATTTTTCCGTCATTTTCCAGACCTCCTCCTCCATGGGCATATATATGTTGCTCAACCACCACTTTATAGTATAAAAAAAGGCAAAGAGACTACTTGGATCTTTAATGACGAAGAGCTTGAAAAAGTAAAAAAGAAAATGGGTATTACAGATGCTGACATGGAAGCTCCATCAGAAGGCGACGAAGAAGGTGGTGAAGAAAAGCCAGAAACAAAAACAGCTTCAAAGAAAGGCCCAAAAATAAATATTCAGAGATATAAGGGTCTTGGTGAGATGAACCCAACTCAACTTTGGGAAACCACTATGGATCCTGCTACTAGATTGATGAAACAAGTAACAGTAGATGATGCAGCTCGTGCCAATGAAGTTTTTGAAACTTTGATGGGTGCAGATGTAGCTCCTCGTAAAAAGTTTATCCAGACTCACGCCAAGTCTGTCAAAAATTTAGATATATAAAATTATCCGCCTAGAGCGGACTAAAACAAAAAATATATGTACAAAAAATTGAATGCCCCAGGGACACCAAAGAAAAACAAAAAACACAACAAAGGTGGTGTGATGGTCTTGTTGGTTATTATTACCGCTTTATTGGTGGGTGGTATTGTTTATACTTGGCAACAAGCCTCTGTCTCTAGTCTCAATAGTAAATTATCTGAAATTAAAAATGAAGCGGGTGGTAAGATTTCTGAACTAGAAAAAGAAGTGGAGGATTTAGAAAAAGAAGTGGAGGTGAAAGAAAAAGAAGTGGAAGAGGTTGATCTAAAAGCATTTTATATACCGGAAGCTAATTTAAGTATAGAATTTCCTAATAAATACACTATTAGTAAAAGTTTAGAAGAAGGCAGGAGAGGGTCTTTTGCTTCTTATGATTTTTTAGGAGCTGATAGTGGATTACCAAACTTAATGGAGATACAATTTTTTTCAGAGGGCTCAATAAAAATTTGCGAGGCAAAAGCAGAAGAAAATTTATGCTTTATGGGGGACTATCCAACATCAGAACGCTATCAAGGACAAAGGCAAGCCTTTGCAGGTGGTCAAGATTATGAAAAATACAAGTTAGATGATTATGCAGGCACAAAGTATTTTTCTTACACTAGAAGGGTTGTGGGTGATGGAGGTTATATACGTGAGTATACAACTTTTATTTCTGACACTAAAATAGACATCATAGTTTATATTGGTGAAGATAATAAAGATTTGATTGACTCGGCAGATTGGTTATTAGAAAATTTCAAATTTTTAGAAAAACAAACAAATATTTTTGATGTAATGACCGCCGAAGTTGGTGATGAAATTGTAGATATGGAAATTGTTTCTATTGCACCATTCAAAGAATCTTTTAGTGGAATTAGTTATGAAAATGCAGAAGTAAAATTTAGTGGACAAGTAAATGTAATTGGCGAGTACCATTACAACGATATTGTTGCTAGTCACTGTGTTTATAGTCTTGATGAAATATCAGATGCTAAATTACCAAAGATTGATGAGGATACACGGACTACTTCATTTTGTTTTATAAATAGCTCAGAAGTTCAGAGAATTTTTGGGCCATATGAAGATGGTGAAATAGCTAATGTTATTATTGATAGCTATACAATTATTAGTTATCCTTCAGCAGTAGCTAATACAGTAGAGTTTATTGAGCTAGGATTATAATAAAAAAGTATATAAATAAAGCCAAAACCCCCAATTCGGGGGTTTTTTGCGTATACCCTTGCCAAAGATGTTTTTTTATGATATAGTAATCGCGTTAAACAGCCACACGAGCTGTTTTAAAAAACCTGAAAATTCAAAAATATGAGTAAAATTGCAAATTATTTTAAAGGAGCTAGAGAAGAATTAGCCAAGGTCGTTTGGCCAAGTAGAGAAACTACCACTCAACATACTTTGGTGGTTATTGGGATTTCTGTAGTAGTAGCTGTATTCTTGGGCGGTATTGATTTCCTTTTGAATAGAGTTCTACAATTTTTGATTTAAGTAATATTTAAGATATAAAAATATGCCAAAGCAAAATCCTCAAGCAGGTAGACGTTGGTATGTCTTGCATACATATTCTGGTTATGAAGAAAATGTATCTCGAAACCTGAAACAAAGAATCGAGTCTATGGACATGGAAGACAAAATTTTTGACGTGTTGATACCTGTTGAGACAAAGATCAAGATTAAAAACGGAAAAAGGAAGACTGTAAAAGAAAAAATCTTCCCCGGTTATGTTTTGGTAAATATGATAGTTACTGATGCGTCTTGGTATGTTGTCCGTAATACACCAAATGTTACTGGTTTTGTAGGATCCGGTACTACTCCAACTCCTGTTTCAGAAAGTGAAATCAAGGCATTGGTAGGTAGAATGGGTGATGAAGAACCAGAATACAAAGTTGATGTTAGTATTGGTGAGTTGGTCAAGATCGTTGATGGTCCTTTCAAGGATTATGAAGGTAAAGTTTCTGATATTGATGAAGCTCGTGGTAAGGCCAAGGTATTGGTTTCAATGTTTGGTCGTGAAACACCTGTTGAACTAGATTTTTTACAAATTAAAAAAGTTTAAATTTATAACAGAGGGAGCTCGAGGGTAGTCACTTGAGTGTTATTACCTCACAACAACAATTATATGGCAAAACAAGTAAAGCAAGTTGTAAAATTACAAATTCAAGCTGGTAAAGCTACTCCAGCGCCTCCAGTAGGTACAGCTCTAGGACCGCACGGTTTGGATATCCAAGCTTTTTGTGTACAGTTCAACGAGGCTTCCAAAGATAGAATGGGAGAAGTTGTACCAGTGGATTTGACTATTTATGAAGATAGAAGTTTTAGTCTAGTTTTGAAGACTGCTCCTGCTTCTGATATGATCAAGAAAAAGGCAAACCTTAAAAAAGGTTCAGGCAATCCTTTGCAACAAAAAGTTGGTAGTTTGACTGATGCTCAATTGACTGAGATCGCAGAAGCAAAAATGCCAGACTTAAATGCAAATGACATTGATGCAGCCAAAAAGATTATAGCTGGTACTGCTCGTCAAATGGGAGTTAGAATTAAAGAATAAATTTGTAGGGAGCTTTATCTGTCGGTAGAGCGTTATTACCTCATAAATAATAATAATATGGCAAAAACAAGTAAAAGGCTAAAAGAGGCTAGAGCCAAAATTGATAATACCAAAACTTACACTGCTGAAGAAGCTATTGCATTGGTCAAAGAAACCTCTAAGGTAAAATTTGATGCTAGCGTAGAAGTGCATAGTAGGCTGGGAATTGATCCAAAAAAAGGTGAACAAATTGTCCGCGGATCTATGGTCTTACCACACGGTACAGGCAAAGTTTTGAAAATAGCAGCTTTTGTTTCAGATGATAAAGTTAAAGAAGCCAAAGATGCTGGTGCTGATGTGATAGGCGATGAAGAGCTTATTGCTAAAATCAAAAAAACTGGTAAAACAGATTTTGATATTGCAATTACTACTCCTGATATGATGAAAAAATTGGCTGTGATTGCTCGTGTTCTTGGACAAAAAGGCTTGATGCCAAATCCAAAGACAGGTACTATCGGTCCTGACGTCAAGAAAATGGTTGGTGAACTAAAAAAAGGTAAGATATCTTACAAAAATGATACTAGTTCCAATATCCACTTGTCTATCGGAAAAATTTCATTTGAAGATAAACAACTATTGGAAAATTTTGAAACTTTTATTGATTCATTGAAAAAAGCTAAACCGCAAGGTATAAAAGGGACTTTTATCAAGTCACTTTATATGACATCTTCAATGGGCCCAAGTATCAAGGTAGCTATCTAAAATATTTTATATCAAATAGCCTCTCGACTTTGCTCGAGATATAATAAAAACCCTCAAATTTACTTCGAGGGTTTTTTAGTTACTTTTTTGTAACAAGGGCTACAAATATTCATTGGACAATCACTGCCTCCACATTCTTCTTCTTTGACCTTACGTTCATCGTGCCCACCTTGGGCATTGGGTTGTCGATAAAAAAGTTCTCGACATTCACAGCAAGTGAAAAATCCACTTAGTATTTCTACTTTTTGTGTCATGTTTTCATTCCTTTCGGTGCTCCTATTGTCAATAGGTCAGGGTATTTTCCAGTAGCCTTTTGGCAAGCCTCGCATAGTCCATGATGACCAGTGTTTTTGGCGTTGCTTGTCATTTCTACTTCTTGACCAAAACCATCAATTTCAAAGGACTTTTTGCACTCGGTGCAGAGAAAATTTTTCAACATGTTTTCACTCCTTTTTTATGGTAAGAACGTCTATATATTTATAGTAAATTTTATTCTTTGATTTGTCAATTATTTGACAGATTTTTTTATTTGTATATACTTAAGCTACGTAAACAATATTATGAAGAATTTAATTTGTAAATCACACACTTTTAGATTCCACTGCAGATATTATGCAGAGGTATTTTTGGTGTGTTGATAGCTATATTATAATTTTGATTTTGTTTATATAACGACAAATTTATAATTTTTTACAAATTAGCTATTGACCATAGCTAATTTTTTGTTGTATAAATTTTTGTCCTTTTCAAAGTGAGTGACCATCTTTCATTTAACCGGAGGTAATACCATGTACAGAGATCGTCACAAAATCTGGGGACCAGAAGTCGCCCAGGTACAGCGAGCCTGCCAAGATTTTTTGGATACCAACCCCAGCAACGAGCAGTTGGCAGAGGTAGTATCCAAGGGGTCGCTTTGGCGGGACAAGGTAACAGTAGAGTTGTTGAGTCGGGATCCCTCGGATGCACATCTGCGCTTGATCGTAGAAAAGGTACCTGAGTGGCGCGGCAAAGCAACAAAGTTGTTGCTGGCTCGCATAAAGTGGAATGCAGATTGCATTGTTCGTAATGTTTAAGGAGTCGATCTTATGTCGCAAAAAACTCCTGAACAGGATACCAAGCTAGAGCGAGAAGATTTGGTTGACGGTGTGGATGTGGATTCTGTCACCGGTCAATCAAAATCAGGTAACCAAAAGGCTATTTATAGCCAAGATGACTATGAGGATTCGGAAGTTTCCTGGACAGGAAATGAATCTAACAGTAGTCCCTGGTTCGATGGATAGCTTGTGGGTGGCATTTATGTCACCCACACCAATTAAAATAAGACATTGATATATATTTTGAGCTATGTTAAATTAAGCTTAATAATTAAAAAGAAAACATATGAAGTTAACAATTAGAAACAAAGATATTGATGAAGCAGAGATATTATTTTATCCTGTTCTCAAAGATAAGGTAGCTATTGCCAAGCTAGTCAAACAACTGGATTATGAAGACGAGGAGCTAGTGCTTGATAAAATGGCTAGGGCTAAATTTGCAGGAAACAAGGGGCAGGTTTTTACCATGCCCGATGTTGAACAAATTGTAGTTTTGATAGGTACTGGTCAAATCAAAAAATTGGCCATGGAAGATTGGCGTCAGACAGCAGGAGAGATCGTTGCTTATCTAAAAAAGTTTCAAACCAAGTCTTTTGGCATTGAAACTTCAGCCTGGCTAAAAGGCAACAACGATGTTGTTTCTTTAGGACAAGCCGTGGCTGAGGGACTGGAGCTTGCTAAGTATGATTTTGATAAATACAAAAAACAAGATAAAGACAAAATCAAAGTAGATTTAGAAAATATTTTTGTATTATCAAATAAGTCAGCTCAATTCAGAAAAGGTTGGCAAACTGGCACGGTGCTGACTCAGGGTACGAACCTAGCTCGTGACTTGGTCAATGAACCAGCTGGCGTGATGACGCCTACTTATTTGGCCAGACAAGCTGAAAAAATTGCCAAAGATAATAAAAATATCAGCGTCAAGATTTTGGATAAAGCTCAAGTCAAAAAAATGGGCATGGAAGCATATCTTGGTGTTGATCAAGGATCAAACGAAGCACTAAAGTTTATTCATTTGGTTTACAAGCCAAGTGGCAAGGCCAAAGATAAGATTGGCTTGGTAGGAAAAGGTATTACCTTTGATAGTGGAGGACTCAATATCAAGCCGGGTGATAGTATGACTCAGATGAAGATGGATATGGCGGGAGCAGCTACTGTGATTGGATTGTTTTCTGTGATAGCCGACATCAGGCCAAAGGTAGAGGTACACGGTATTGTGGCTGCTTGTGAAAATATGCCATCCGGCAGAGCTCTCAAGCCGGGTGATGTCATCAAAAATATGCAAGGCAAAAGTATAGAAATAGGTAATACCGATGCCGAGGGTAGAGTGACTTTGGCCGATTCTCTGGCCTATACTCAAAAGCAAGGTATCAAGACAATAGTAGATCTAGCAACGCTGACAGGGGCAGTAGTGGTAGCCTTGGGACCCGACTATGCCGGCTTGTTTGCCAATGATGATGGTCTAAATAAACAATTGTTAAAGTCAGCTGATGCTACTGGTGAAAAAATATGGTCATTGCCATTGCCACCGGAATACAAAAAACTAAACAAAAGTGCTATTGCTGATATACGCAATATTCCAAATACTCGTTATGGCGGAGCTATTACAGCCGCTTTATTTCTAGAAGAGTTTATAGAAGACGATGTAAAGTGGGCTCATATAGACCTGGGTGGTCCAGCTTATGCTGAAAAGCCAATCAACAGCTATACAGGTGTTGGTGGAGTAGGTTATGGTGTACGGACGTTACTTGAGTGGTTGAGAAGTATATAATCTAAAAACCTCCCCGATTGGGGAGGTTTTTTATTTTTCGTTATATTTGTTGGTTGCCGAATCAAAGTCTTTTTTGAGGATTGTTTCTATCACTAGATGACTAGTGTCTATCACTTCGGGAAGTTTTGTTTTTTCTTCACTACTAAACCTTTTGAGGACAAAGCTCTCGGCTTTTCCTTTTTGTGGGCCGATGCCTAGGCGGATTCTCTTGAAGTCTTTTGATTTGAGATGTTTGATGATACTTTCTACGCCCCTGTGTCCACCAGCACCGCGTTTTTTGGATAATCTTATTTTACCATAAGGTAAATCAATATCATCGTAAATAACGATTATTTTATTTGTTGGTAATTTATAAAATTTCTTTAAAGCTCGCACAGCCTTACCAGAGTCATTCATATAAGTCATGCTTTTGGCTAGGACTATTTTTTCTCTACCATTTTGGAAGTCAGTACTGAGGCTATGGGTATTTTTATGTTTTTTCCAATGCAGTTCTTTTTTGGCAACCAAAGAATCAATACTAAGATGACCAAAATTGTGTCTGGTAAACATGTGCTCTTTATCTGGGTTGCCTAGTCCAATTATTAGACGCATAAAAAAATGTTTTACTTATCTTGAGTGTTTTGACTCTTTTTGAGATATATTTTTATGGGAGTTCCCAATAAACCAAATTTATATCGTAAATTATTTTCAATAAACCTTAAATATGAAAGATGTAAGTCAGCCTTAAAATTCATCTTGACTGCAAATGTTGGGGGATTGGTGCGGGTTTGTTTTAGACTGTATATATAAGGGTGGTTAGTACCTTTGCCACGAGATGGTTTGTGTTTTTTTATTACTTTTTTCAATAATTTATCAAGGGCATTTTCAGAGATGGTTCTATTTTTTTCTTCAAATACAGACAGTACCAAAGAAAGCATCTTTTTGATTCGGATATTTTTGGTAGCTGAAGTATAAAGGATGGGCGCCCAAGTGATGAAAGGAAAAAATCTTTTGTAATATTTATCATATTCTTGGATAGTGGCGGTATCTTTGTCGGGGATTAGATCCCATTTGTTGGCCAGGATGATAATTCCGGTTCCAGACTCATTTGCTTCGTCGATAAGTTTTTTGTCTTGCCAAGTAAGTTTTTTTGAAACATCGGTCACCAAGACTGCAATATCAACACGACGGATAGTTTGCAAGCTTTGTTCAATGCTCAGCTTTTCAAAGGCGTCGGCTGATTTTTTGCTATGTCGTCTAAGGCCAGCTGTATCAACAAAGATTATTTTTTTACCTTCGTAAGTTACTTCGATATCTTGAGAATCACGAGTGGTATGAGGAGTGGCCGACACTATGGCCCGGTCTTCTCCTAAGATAGCATTGATGATAGATGATTTTCCTACATTTGGTTTACCAACAATGGCTACTTTGATAGCTTCTTCTATTTCTATAGTTTTTGATTTCTTCTTTTTACCAGCTAAACCTTTCAAAGTTTTTACAACTTCATCAAGTAGGTCTCCTGTGCCGATTCCACTAGAGGCGGAGATTGGCCAAGGCTTGTCCATGTTTAGTTTATAAAATTCAGCTATATTATTTCGAAGTCGGTTGTGGTCAGTTTTGTTTGCTACTAGGATGACTGGTTTTTTTATTTTTTTGAAATATTTACTCAGCTCAGTATCAGTTGGCATAATGCCAGTTTTGATATCTACCACAAACAAAAGAAGGTCAGCTTCTTCTATAGCAGATATTGCTTGTTCGCTTATTTGTTTGTCGATATCATCGTCTGATTGTCTTTCTAGACCACCAGTATCAACAAGATAAAAATCAAGGTCTTTCCAAGTGCAGACCGCATAGTTTCTATCTCTAGTTGTACCGGCTACAGGAGAGATTATCGCCTTTCGACTTGATATCAACTTATTAAAGAGTGTGGACTTACCTACATTTACTCTTCCTGTGATAGCCACTTTGTAGTTTTTGGACATATTTTATTCTTCTTCAATTATACCATCTGTAGTCGAATTTGTGGAGGTGTTGAGTAAAGATGGGTCGATCGTAGTTATTATTTCTATATTAGAGTTGATTTGTTGGTCTACGCCTAGAATTATCAAAAAGTCCAATTGTTCGTATTCTCCTTTGTCATCTACGATATTCCAATCGGAAGTAACTACTGTATTTGAGTATTCAAGTGGTATATTGGTGGTAGTCTTTGTCTGGAAAACAACTTCTAGTGAGTGAGTAGTTTTTGGTTTATCTTTGGTATATTGGTATATGGTAGTTTTTATTTTGTCCTGGGTATCGGCATTGCTATAGCGGAGGACATTGTAATTCATCTGGTCTAGATGATTGAGTGCTTCTAGGGCTAGACCTGGTATTTCGGTACCATTTTGGATGACTATCTTGGCGTTTTCATTGTTTACTTCCAATAAGTCAAAAATATTTTGGACCAATAATTTGATTTGGTCATAGTTTCCTGCTACAGGTTGGAGGATATAAGCACCATTGATAGAATAGCCTGATTTGAGATAACCGCCTGGCCTATCATCTATAGACTGAGAAACGATGCTTTCAGAATTCATACCTTTGCTCATATGGACAAGTTTGACGGCTTCCCATGGTTCGAGGTCAGTAGTTGTATATTTGTTGAACAAAGAAAATAGATCGGTAATTTTTTTTGGGTTGATCAGGGTATTGAAAGAAGTCACTTTTTCTTTGGCAGAAATCAAAATCATTTGCTGTCTTTTGATGCGGGCAAAGTCAGAACCTTCTCCATTGTTGCCGTGTCTTGATCTAGCAAATCTCAAGGCAGTTAGGCCATCCATATCTTGTTTACCTTCTTCAAAAGAAACAGTCTGTATTTTGTAGTCAGCAGTTGGAAATTGGTGGTCTTTAAAACTATTTTGGACATCTACTTCTACTCCACCGATAGCATCTATCATTTCTACAAAACCATTGAAATCAACGGCAGCAAAATAATGTATAGGCATATCCAGTGTTTCAGAAAGAATTTTCTTCATTAAAGGACCACCGCCATCTTTTTCTTTATTTTGACCGATGGTATAGATAGAATTTATTTTTCGATAATCATTTTTGGAAAGTGGTACAATCATATCACGAGGCAGAGAGAAGACGGCAGCTTCTTTTGTACTTGGTTTGAAACTTGCAATGATGATAGTATCGGTCAGATAGGGACCATTGTGCCCAGGACCACCCATGCCCATCAGGACAAAATTTATCCGATCATTTTTTTCACCCTTTAGGTGTTTGTCTTTACTAGATATGATGTGAGTAATTTGTCTGACTAAGTAGCTATTTTTCACACCAGCCAAAAAACTATTGTTATCGGCTGACAAAACTAGCCAAGTACCGGTAAAAAATATAATCAATATAATAAAAAAGCAGGAGCTCATTCTCCTTTTTAAAGATTTTTTTGATTTAACTTTTTTTATCTTTGGCCGGTGAATGGGCTCTTTTGTAGGAGTGCTGACAGGAATGTCAACTGTGTCCATTTCTTCTCGAAGAAGGTTTATTTTTCGTTTTCTAAAGTCTGAGGCCATCTATAAATTAGTCATTATTATGTGAATAAAGTAGGTGAATTATACTAATTAAGAGCCAAGAAGTCAATCCTATGAAAATAGCCTAAATTTGGGCTATTTTGCATTTGATTTTAATCAAATCATTGTGTATAATGAGACTACAATATTTTATTTTTAAGCTATTTTTATGGACGAAAACAAAAATTCGGAAGAACAAAATTTGATTCCAGAAGATGAAAACAAAACTCCTTCGGAAGATGATTTGGATATGAGTAATTTTTCTGAAGACTATGAAGAAACGGGTATTGCAGTTTGGGCCAAAAAGTTTGGTTTGTTGGTTTTTGAGGTAGTAAAAGTTGTTTTGATATCATTGGCTATTATTTTGCCAATTAGATTATTTTTGGTTCAACCTTTTTATGTAGAAGGTGCATCAATGGAGCCAAATTTTTATGACAAAGAATATTTGATTATAGATGAGATATCTTATCGTTTCAATGAACCACAAAGAGGTGAAGTGGTTATTTTTAAAAATCCAAAAAATACAAAAATATATTTTATAAAAAGAGTTATTGGCTTGCCAGGAGAGACGGTAGAGGTGATAGATGGCAAGATAAAAATAAATGACAAAGAAATAGGAGAGGAGTATATAAAATTTTCTTCATCACAAAGTCATGAGCCAGTGGCCCTGGCCAATGATCAATACTATCTCATGGGAGATAATAGGGCCAATAGTTATGATTCTAGGGTAATAGGGCCAGTCAATAAAAAATATATTATTGGCAGAGTTTGGTTTAGGGGTTGGCCTTTTGATAGGATAAACACTTTTAATTTACCAGATTATAAATAAAACATATGGCAACTAAAAAGAAAACAAAGAAATCCAAATTACAATTGGTAAAAGGAATGAAAGATATTTTGCCTGACGAGCAAAAGTATTGGGACCTAATTAGAGATAAAGTTGATAATTTTGCTCATAATTATGGTTTTTCTAGGATTGATACTCCAATAGTAGAGTCTACCAACCTGTTTAAAAGGTCAGTCGGAGAAGACACGGATATTGTTAGCAAAGAGATGTTTTCTTTTGAGACCCCAGGCAAGGACAAGGTATCATTGAGGCCTGAGGGGACAGCAGGGGTAGTGCGAAGTTATATAGAACACGGCATGCTAAATATGCCTCAACCTGTAAAATTGTTTTATATGGGGCCAAATTTTCGTTATGACAAACCGCAGGCTGGGCGATATAGACAGTTTTGGCAATTTGGTTTTGAGTCTATTGGTGATGACGATCCAGTGATAGATGCTCAATTGATTATTATTTCTTATCAAATATTGAGAGAATTGGGATTGGATATAGAGATTCAGATAAACAGTATCGGTGACGCAGAGTGTAGACCACAATATATCAAGGCCATAAAACAGTATTATCAGACCAATAAAAATGATTTATGTTCAGAGTGTAGCAAAAGGCTATTAAAAAATCCTTTACGTCTTTTGGATTGTAAGGTCAAAGGATGTAATGAATTGGCAGAAAGTGCTCCTCAGATGGTAGATTATCTTGATGATGATTGCAAAAATCATTTTATGTCAGTCTTGGAATATCTTGATGAGTTGGATGTAAAATACAATTTGAACCATAGAATTGTCAGAGGCTTGGATTATTATTCAAAGACAGCTTGGGAGATTATAGAAACAGATGAGTCGGGCAAGCTACATGCTCTTGGCGGAGGTGGACGATATGACGAATTAGTACATACTTTGGGAGGCAGGCCTACTCCAGCGGTGGGATTTGCTATAGGTATCGAGAGAGTAATCATAAAGATGCAAGAAAAAAAGGTAGAAGTATCCAAGCGTAAAGGTTATGATATCTTTATTGCACAGTTAGGGATAGAAGCTAGAAAAAAAGCTCTGAAACTTTTTGAAGATTTACGCGGAGCTGGATTCAACGTTGTTGAGAGTATGTCCAAAAAAGGTCTCAAAGATCAGCTTGATATTGCCAACAAAAAAGGCACTCTATTTACTTTGATTCTTGGTCAAAAAGAAATTGCTGACGAAACTATATTACTTCGTGATATGGACAGTGGTGTTCAGGAAGTCGTAAATTTCAATAAGATAGCATCAGAATTGGTCAAGCGCCTCAAGAAGATAGAGGAAAAGAACTTAAAAGCTGGTAAATAATCTTGAACAAAAGTTGGTAATTATACACAGGGAGCGAAACATTGACTTTTGTCTCAAAATTTGTCATTATAATAGTAAGAATAATTCCTAAACAGGCATTATTCTTTCCATATTTAATATTTATTAAAATAGAAAGAGAGGTGTATTGTAAGTGTTGGAAGTTAAACGTAAAGACGGTGAATCTTTTGAAAGTTTAATTCGTAGATTTACTAAAAAAACTATCCAAAGCGGTAAAATTTTGCAAGCCAAGAAGATTAGATTTTTTAACAAAGGAAAAAGCAAGAGAGAACAAAAAGACGGTGCTTTAAGAAAAAATACCATCAACTCTCGTTTTGAATACTTAAAGAAAATCGGTAAAATGGACGAAATCGCTTTAAAACGTTTTAAAAGAAAATAGTGACATATAGTCATTAATATTTGCCTATTATTTTTATAATAGGCAAGCTAATAGTGATTATCATGAGTGTAGTAAATACTATAGAAAAAAACCTAAAAGAAGCTCTGAGAAGTAAAGATGAAATAAAACTTACTACTTTAAGGATGTTAAAAAGTGCTTTCAAAAACAAATCTATAGAGCTAAAAGTAGACGAACTTGATGATAAAGAAGCAGGTATTATTGTAAAGAAAGAAGTCAAAAAAAGACAGGATTCTATCAAGGCATATAAAGAAGGTAATCGAGAAGATTTGGCTCAGAGGGAAGAGGCAGAGATGAATGTACTAGATGCTTATCTTCCAGAGATGATGAGTGAAGAAGATTTGGCACAAATAGTTGCCGAAGCCATAGAAGAAAATGAAAATAATTTTGGACTGATTATGAAGGCAGTCATGTCAAAGACTGACGGGCAAGCCGATGGACAGACAGTACAAAGACTAGTAAAGGAAAAATTAGGATCTTGAATTTGAATAAATTTTAAACATTAAATAAAATACCCATGCTAACTAATAAAAAAATAACTGTATTATTATTTCTCTTTTTTGCAGTTATTTTTTTGTTGCCAGAAGTAGCCAGCGCTCAAGATGTATATGGAGTAAATGATTTGTCCAATACAAATTTGGGTACTAGAGACCTTAGAGATATGGTTGCTGGTATTATTAATATATTCCTAGGTTTCCTAGGTATTTTAGCCACCGTTATTATTTTGTATGGTGGTTATATTTGGATGACTTCCGGTGGCAATGCAGATAAAATTGATCGTGCTAAAAAGATTATTATCAACGGTGTTATTGGACTAGCTATAATATTATCTTCTTATGCTATTGCCCGCTTCTTACTTCAAGAAGGATACGACGGAACGGTAGGGGGTAGTGGTGGATCTGGTGGCGGATATACCGGAGGACTTGGTTTGGGAGGTGGAGTTATAGAAAGTCATTATCCTTCTCGTAATGCACGTGAGATTCCTAGAAATACCAATATTTTTGTAACTTTCAAAGAACCAATTGATGCTACGGATATAGTGGTTGGGACTACCTGTACTACTATAGTTGGTACATTGGTAGAGTGTCAGGCTGATACAAGCCATATTATTTTGGCTCCTCACGACGGTGTTAGTTTGATCAATTCAGAACTGATAGTCACTTATGATACAGCCGAGTTGCTGAATTTCCAGTTTGATCCAGCACCTCTTTTGGGTGATGACGTTGGTGACGTTCCCTACAAAATGACCCTGGATGATCTGGCTACTGTAGCAGGGGCGACTGCTTTCCCATTTACCGGATACTATGACTGGGACTTTACAGTAAACAATGAAGTAGATATCACACCACCTAGAGTAGATACTGTTTTGCCAGTTGGTCTTGATAATCCTCGAAATAGCGTAGTTCAAATAAACTTTACTGAACCCGTCAATCCTATAGTTTCAGCTGGTGTACATCCTCCTTTTACAAATATTACAGTAGACGAGGGTGGGGTTACTCTGGATGGACAATATTGGATATCAAATCAATATCAAACTGTTGAATTTATTACTGATGTTTGGTGTGGTTCAAACTCTTGTGGAGGAGATGTATATTGTTTGCCTGCTAGCGCTACCATGCTATCCACGGTCAGTGGTACCGGGGCTTTTCCAAATGTGATTACAGACATGGCTGGAAATATTTTGGATGGTGATGGCGATGGTGGTGCAGGAGGAGATTTTACCTGGACATTTAGCACCAATAATACAATCGATCTTGATCCACCAGAAATAAACAATATGGAAGACAACGACGATGCTTCTGTATCTGAGCCAATCAGAGTTACTTTTGATGAAAATTTATTGTCTAGCTCAATCAATAGTACAAACATCCAATTTCATCAGAGCACGCTTGGAGATGTCAATTTTTGGTTGGGACTCAATAGTAGTCATATTGTCGAGATAAGGCACGATATACTGGATCCATCTACAGACTATACCCCGACTCTTACTTCTGGAATCAGTGATTTGAGACAAAACTGTTGGTATTTCTGTGAATGTACAGATCCTACAGGCACGTGTCTTTGTGATAATAATAATGCAGCAGTTGGTACCGACTGTCCTTGGCCTAATTCTGGTACAAATTGCGGCACAAGTAATTAGTTTATAAAAAATAAAAATACAAAAATGAAGAAATTTTTGGCCACAATCACCGCAACTTTCATCCTAGGCTTTTTGGCTGTGCAAAAAGTCTTTGCTCAAGATGTCTTTGGTGTCAATGATTTGACGGATGTCAATCTAGGCACTAGATCGTTGCAGGATACGATTGCCGGAATAATAAATATCTTCCTAGGATTTCTAGGAATACTAGCTGTGGTTTTGATACTGTATGGTGGATTTATTTGGATGACCTCAGCTGGCAATACAGACAAGATTCAGCGAGCCAAGATGATCATAGTTAGTGCGGTCATAGGCTTGGTGATCATAGTGTCTGCTTATGCTATTTCTAGATTTATTTTACAATCTTTATACGATGAAACAGGCGCAGGTAATAGTGGTAATACTAATAGTGTTACTTTACCACCCACAGGAGGCACCTGTGCAAGACCGACCAATCCAAATGAAGTCCGTATCTGTGAAATAACACCACTTACAAACGGTGTTGGTTCAGCGGTTACTATCCGTGGTTGGCATTTTGACAATTATGTAGCAGGTACTAGTCAGGTAGAATTTGGTTCTGGTAATGTAGCTGATCTAGCAACTTGTGGAGGAGCTCCAGTGTGGGATGAGCTCAGCGTTGGTAGTGGATATTGGAAGACAGTAGTGATAGTTCCAAATGTCACTCCAGGAAACTATCCAGTTACCGTCACGAGTCAGACAGGTGATTTCCATACTTTTGGCAGTTTCTTCAATATAAATTCTTCAGGGCCTCAGCCTAGTATATTTTGCCTCAACCCAAGCCAAGGGCCTTCTGATCCTGGTACATTTTCTTTTGATATAGAAGGTGACAACTTTGGTCCGCCGGATGATCAGGTTTTGATAAATACTTCTCCTGTGTCTGGTACAGAGCTTGTTCGAAATATTTATAACAATGCAGATATTGCTCATTCTTGGGCAAATGACTTGATCACCCTGACGGTGCCTACAGATGCACTATCTAGTGACGTCACTGTCCAAGTCGGAGTAGACACATCAAATCCAGCCTGGTTCAATGTCACTTGTGGCGGCAACGGTGAATGCCTTTCTGGTTGTTGTGATAGTAATTCTTGCTCAGCTTATTCCGAGTGTTCTTCTGGCAGTTCTGGTGCTAGTGGAGATCCATTTATTTCTTCTATTTCTCCAGATACCAGTGAAGAGGGTAATTTTGTTACCGTCTATGGTAGTAATTTTTGTGAAGACACAGGCTGTGCTCAGGGACAGGTATATTTTGACGATGGTTCAGGTGGTGTAGTGCCAAATGAATGGCCAAGTGTCCTTACTGGTGGTTTGTGTAGTAATCTTTGGACTGACACAGCTGTGATAGTAGTTGTACCCGTAGGAGCGGGCACGGGGCAACTGACTTTAGAGAGGTCAGATGGAGTGGCTAGTAGTAATTCAGTTTTATTCAATTCAGACAACTCTCTTAATAGACCGGGTATCTGTCAACTGACTCCGCCAACCGGATCTTATGAAGACTCTGTAAATGTTCGCGGTATACGTTTTCTTGGTAGCGAGGCTATTTTCGGAGGCTTTACTAGTCCTAATACAAATGTAGTAAATGATTCAACGGCTAATCCAGATGTACCAAATGTAATTGGTGAGGTAGGAGTAGTTATGCAAAATGGTACAGATATTAGTAATGCTTTTCCATTTTCTGCTTTACCAGTGGATAGCGGTTTGCCTAGGATCACAGAGATCACTCCCGATGGTGGTCCAGAAGGGCAATACCTCACTGTCCGTGGAGTCAACTTTGGAAATACCCAAGGACAATTGTTACTTGATGGTATAAATGGGGATTTTACTTTCCCTCCTATATGTAGTAGCTCTTTTTGGCAGGATACACAGATTATAGTAAAGGTGCCTACTGGAGTTAGTATTGGCATTGATCGTGTGGCTAGGGTGACTACCAGCGATGGTATTGATAGTAATGATTATTTGATTGATATAACAGCTGGGCTACCAGGTCCAGGACTTTGTTATCTTCACCCAGACAACGGACCGGCCGGTGGAGTAGTGGTAGATTTGGCTGGTGACAATTTTGGAACTCTGGGTGCAGCAAGTGATGTTTTTGATTTCAATTTAAATTCATGGGGCACAGGAAGCTCTTGGGCCAATAATGATATAGAAGGAGTGGCGGTACCTGGTCTTGCTGAGTCAGGATCAGTGATGGTGGTAAATGATTCCTCACCTACGCCTTCAAACTCTATGATGTTCAATGTAGGTAGTTGTGGTGGTAGCAATGCATACTGCCAGGCCTACGGACTTGGTGATGAGTGCTGTTCTGATAATACCTGCGCTCCCGCTGGAGGCTGTTCAAGTCTAAATACTTGTACTTATACTTGGACACTAAATACCGAGGCAGATCCTTTTGGGCTTGCCTATTCACATGATTGTAGTAACAATTTGCAATCTCCATCTCCATGGCCAGATGATATGGATGGATATGATTCTGAAGACGCATATTTGAGCACAAATATAGTAGCCTTATTTACTAGGGATGTCGTAGATGCGGATTTGTTGATTCCTGCCAATTTCATGGTTACAGAGTGTAATGTGGGCGGGGCTTTTTCAGCAGCTACCTGCACTACAGCTGTGCCAGGTGCCTCGAGTATTATAAATAGTGGTAGCAATAGAGAAGGTATAGTATTTGATCCAACTGCTGCTAATTTAAATCCAGATACATGGTATAGGATAGTTATGGGGGCTGGTCCTGGATTCAACACGGAAGTAGGTGGAGATACTTGGCCTACTGTTGCTAATCCTGCTCCTGATTGGCATTTCAAAACAAGGCCAACGGCAGATATGTGTCCAGTGAGCGGAGTGACCATATCACCACAATCACCCTCTGGTGATACAAACATAGGTCAAACTAGATCATTTTATGCTTCCCCACAAGCTGATAATTGTAATATGTGTGGAGAAAATTATAATTGGGATTGGGCTATTACAGCAGAGCCAGCCACAGCCCCTCCTTATGCTTCTATTAGTCCGACTACAAACTTGATGACCAGTAGAGGCCTTACGGGTTTGACTGGTCTCAATGCTACAGAAAATGAAACTCCCAATCATGTGACTTTGGAGGCTAGTACCATGATAGATACTGTGACATACACCGGGGCTACAAATCCAATCATCAATGCGGTAGATTTGGAAATAATAGATTATGATCCAAATTGTAATGGGGCCTGTAGTAATCCAATGGTTGTAGTAGAATTTAATTCTCCAATACCACTTGCTAGCATTACTACCAATGAACCTGATTTTCATATTAGGGACAGCGGAGGAACAGAGTGGAGAACAAATGTGACTCAATTGAGTCCAAATAGCATAGAGATTGAACATGGTATTGTTCCATTTAATTTTAATGACACTTATACCGTGACAGTACCAGGCGCTTTACAAAATATTTATAGTGAATCCCTGGGTGCAGATTTTGTCTGGGTATTCACAACTGGTGAAGAAGAGTGCTCAATAGAAGATGTATCTATCAATCCAGACAACGAGACGATTGTTGCTACTGCCCCTGGAGATATAGTGCCATACAGTGCTTTGCCAATGGCCAATAATAGTAGTTGCGGTTGGTACCCTGTATCTTGCCCAGCCGGTACTTGTGATTATGCATGGTCAGAAAGTGATGCAAGTGTTGCTTTGATAAATAATATAAATAATCAAACCACCAACGCTGTTACCACTTTGATTGTTGGTGATGATTTTACAAATATTGGACTCCAACTGACAGACAATAGCGGAGGGGCACCAGAAGTGTTTGCGGATACTGGAGTTTTGGATGTAAGTATAATTGGTAGTTCAGATATTTTTACTTTTACCGACTTTACTCCAAACTGTGGTGCAGCTTGCCTGACTTCGGCAGTGACTATTACATTTAATAATCAACCCAATGCCACAACTTTGGCTGCAGTTATTGGGTCATTTAGTATTGAGGATAGTAGTGGTACTGAATATATAGATGTAGGAAATCCTCTTACAGGGATTGCTGCTGGATTTGGACTTATGCTCAATCATATTCCATTGTTAGTCAATGAGACTTACACGGTGACTGTACCAGCTGGTTTTGAGGATAATTTTGGAAATACCTTTGCTGGACATAGTTGGACATTTGGCACTAGTGATATAGATTGTCCTATTACCGGAGCAGACGTCACCCCAGATAGTCATACTGCAGATACCATTGGTCAAGTAGAGGAGTATGACATAATGCCAATGAGCAATAGTGCTTGTGGTCTTGTACCAGTACAATGTCCAGTTGGTATGTGTACCTATAATTGGACTTCTTTGCAGGTTCCGGTTGCAGATGTTTTTGGTCCCGCAGATCAAATGAGTGTTGATATTAGAAATCAACTACTAACAGGTACTGGTCTAGCTCCGATAGTTGGAACAATTACTGACAATACTACAGGAGTACCGGTGAATCATGCTGAAACAGCTATCTTTGATGTTGATATGTCAGCCTCAAGTCTTACTGATCCCTATATTATCAGTTATGAGCCCCTGATGTTTGGTACGGATATATGTCCAAATACAGCCATCACAATTCACTTTAGTGAGATAATGGATGGTGAAAGTATAAATAATAATATAAAAATATATGAAGGACCATCAACCGATACAAGTTGTTTTTTTGACGGAGCTTCGTATTGGTGCGAAGTTCCAGGGTCATGGGTTCTTAGGAAAATAGATTCTGATAACAATGGAGTATTTGAAACAGAGGCTATATTTAATCCAAGTGATTATTTTGGTTTCAATCAAACGGTCTCGGTCAGTATGGTTGCTCCAAATATATTAAGCGTACATGGTAGGCCTTTGGATTTATCAGCTAGTCCCATAACTTTCCCCAACCTCTTTGGTGCAGATGGATGGATGTTTGATACCGGGGATCATATTTGTCAGATCAGCTTTGTGGAGATTGACCCACCATCTGATGTGTTCAACTGCAGTGGATCTGATTGTATAGATGATGAGCTTACCGGAGTTGCTGGAAATCAGCATGTATATGACGCCTTGGTCTATGATGCTAGGGGCGATATGCTTAGTGGTACATTTTTAACATTTGATTGGGATATTGGGGGTAGTTCATTGGTTGGTATAGGACCAGACGCTCAACAGACTTATTTGACGGCCAATCCTATCAACGGAAATCTTGTTTTAGCTTTAAATGTTACTAGTACTGATGCTGGTTCTGGTTCAGATTCTGCGATTATTGAGTTGTTTATGTGTGAAAATCCATGGCCAAGTTTAGCTGGTTATCCATGGACTCAGGGTGCGCATAATTTTTCAACATATTATTGTTATGATACTGGTGTAGACGGTGATACTCCTTTGCCTTATTTGGCGTACCCACCTACAATGATAAACTTTAATCCACCAGAATATCTAGGAGAATATTTATTTTTGATAAATGTATATGCAGACAGCGGTGCTGATAGATTTGGTAGCTTAGCTTTTGAAGATAATACGCAAACAAACACAAAATCTTTGACAGATAAAATAGCTAGTTGGCTTACACCAAATTTTGTTTTTGCCCAGACAACTAATTATCCAGGCTCAATGCCCGAAGCATTCCCGCCTGCTATAATGCCTGGCTTTAGTCCTCTTCCGCCAACGGGATTGACAGCAACCCCTTCTGAAGTGGATGTGACATTGAATTGGAATGATTCAGGTCCCAGAGAAGAAGCCTTTTGGGTATACAGGAGGCCAGACGGG
The DNA here is from genome assembly GCA_018664825.1 of Candidatus Parcubacteria bacterium. GTDB lineage: Bacteria > Patescibacteriota > Patescibacteriia > UBA1558 > GWA2-36-10 > JABJNO01. The sequence continues at coordinate 27,812 of JABJNO010000018.1, read as the reverse complement.
GCTCCAAGTTATAGTTTTAGAGCAAATTTACCAGCCAACACAGAAACGTGGGTAGACACTGGAGTGACAGCTGGTCAAACATATAATTATCAAGTTTATGCAGCTAGAAATTGCATCTTTCCTTGCGTAGGACCGCCAAATTATGCCTATGTTGGTTTTGCTGGACCCGTTGCGGTCACACCTGGAGCTCCTCCAGATACAGTTGATTTGATTAGTGTTAGGATGTTGAGCAACTTTGGACATTCATCAATTAGAGATTGGTATAACAAAAAATTTGATTATCCAGCTGATCAGGGTACTCTAAAAGAAGTGGATGGTTATGAAGCTCTAGAGGTGGGAGCCACTACTTATGTTGCTGCTACAAACTATAATGGTGGAGCAATTTATACAAATATTTATTTGGTAGCTCACAATGTGGGAGCTAGCGATGATACTAAAGAGATATACAATCAGCTTTTAGAAAATTTTGAATTTAATCAAAATTCAGGATTAGATCTAGGAACTAATATCTGCAACGGTACAGGCGCTGCTTGTTCTAGTGATTTTGATTGCCCAGATGTAGGAGATTATTGTGAATCTTTGGGAAAGAAGATGAGGCGTGATGCAAGGCGTTTAGGTGAATTGATGAGTGTAAAAGAAAAGATTTTAGAATATGGGGAAGATAATATGGCTTGTAGCAATGATCCTAGTATTGATAATTGTGCCGAGACTGGCGTTTGTCCTGGTGGTGGAAGTTGTGTTCCTTATTATCCTTTGCTTACCTCCGGATCTTTTGTTGATGGTATGTCAACGAGTAAATGGCCCCTTTCTTGGCAAGGGGAGCTTAGCTCAGATCTAGGAACCTCTTTGCCAGTTGATCCAGTAAATTTATTTAATGGATGTGTGAGTGCTGATGCTGACCCAGACACATGTTGGGATGAGTCTACTTTGACTTTTGGTTGTACAGAGTATTCACAAATATATTTATATGAAAATACTGTTGGAGGCATCGACTTTGAAATAGGTGCAAATTTTGAAACAGAAACACCAGGCTCCTTTGTGTTTGTAGGAGGTGTGCCATATCGTTATGATCTTGTTTTATACAATGGTCCAGCAAATCCTACTGGCATGGATAGAGCTGGTGAGTCTACTGAAAATATTATAGCTCGACTACTACCACAGTGCGACGGGTTCTCAACATATTCACCGGGTACTCCAACAAGTGCGTATTGTGGAAATGGTATTATAGATCCTGGCGAAGCTTGTGATAGAGATGTCCGGACAATGGGTTGTTCAAATCCTCCTGCCCCAATGTCACCCGTCAATCCAGTTGGAGCTACTTGGTGGGATGAACAAGCTATTGGTTGTAATCCTTCAGGAACTATTGAGGGAGGAGTTTTGGTAGAGTGTCAATGGACAGAGCCAACTCCACCGTTTACTCCTGCCGAATGTGGAGGATATTGCGGAGATACCTTTGTTCAGCCATTTGATGAAGTTTGTGAAAGTTGTAGTGCATCTGGAGTATGTGAGGGTGTTCAATATATTTGTGCAGCAGGCAATGGTACTGCAACCTGTGATTCTGGAATAGGACGTTCTTGTGTACCAGTTTGTAATGACATGACTCCGGCCGCTGCTTGTGGTGATAATATTTGGACAGAAGGTATAGAACAATGCGATGGATCAGCTTCCCCAGATGGATTAAGCGGCTGGGATTGTACGGCAGATGCCCCTGCTCATGGAGAAGTAGTTTGTACAAGTAGTTGTACAGTGGTCTGTTCACCTGGTACGCCGTATCTGGGTAGTTGTGGTAATGGTATAGTAGAGCCAGTAGGAGAGCAGTGCGATTATGTAGGATATACCGTGCCATCTCCAGATGTTTCAGGTCCTACCAATACTTATGGTTGTACTACTGAGTGTCAATTTACAGATGATTATTGTGGTGACGGAGTATTTGATTATGCCTTTGATGAATTATGCGACACGGATTATGTGACACCGCCAAGAGAATATACAGGTCAGTTTGAACAATATCAATGTCGTATGTCAGGTATACATCAGGATTTTGCCACTGGCAATGACTACGGTCGTTGTACAGCCACCGACGGTGGTTGGTGTGGTGATGGTATTATCCAAGATGGTTCAGGCTTGACTACTGATTATGGTGAAATATGTGATATAGGAGATTCCTTCTTCTTACCATTACCATTAGAGCCAAGTCCTCTTTACCCTATAACTCCGGTGTCTAGCTCAGATATAGATAGTCAATACGAATGTCGTTATGATTGTGCGGGTACTACTGGAGGATATTGTGGAGATGGTACATTCCAAGAAGATTATGAAGGATGTGATTATCACAACTTCCTTTCTCCAACTCCATATGAATCAGGTGTATTTTGGCAATTGGGTAGAATATATCAATATGATTGTGATGATAGCGGAGGAAGTATGTGTACCGGCCTTGGAGGATGGTGTGGTGATGGTATTACCCAGGATGGTTCAGGCGGGACTACTGATTATGGTGAAATATGTGATTCTGGATCTAACAATGGTGTATATAGTATTACTTCCCCAGGTTATTGTGGTATAGACTGTCAGTCTTCAGGGCCATATTGCGGTGATACTATTGTGCAAGCTTATCATGGAGAAGCTTGTGACGGTGAAATAGCTTGTCGTTTGCATGATCCATCTCAATATGTAGCTGGTACCGTAACTTGTATCAATGATTGTCAGGATTTGTACGAAGGCGCTTGTTGTACAGAAAATAGACTATACGCCAAGTTTATGGCTGATAATAGCTTTACCCTTTATGTAAATGGTACAACAGTAGGTACAGGAACCAACTGGGAACAATGTGATGATTATGGACAACCACTTGCTGAGGCAACGGGTGATGGAGCTTGTGAGTTTCTTATTGATGACACTACTTTTCCGGGTGTATTCAACTATTATAATCCAAATGGTAACGTAGTTGCCTTTGAGGCTACTGATGGCGGTAGTGCGGCTGGGATAGTTGGGAGTTTTTCTTGCCAGGCAATGCGTTGTCAAAGTGTTTGTTATATGGGCTCACATGCTGGAGAAACTTGTACGAGTAGTGTCCCGGATTGTACAGTTGATATGGCGCATGATCCAGGATATTGTATTCATCCGGGGGGTAATGGTGAGGGGAATATCTGTATGAATAACGATGAGTGTAAAGATTATACTAGTACTGAATTAACCTTTGATGAAGGTGATACGGATGATTGGGAGCACAAGCCTAGTTTATGCATACCAGAGTCCTATGGTATTACTACAAATGTAGGCAGTCCTTATTGGGACTGTACAACTACCGCACCATCAGAAACCGTTGCCAATGATTGGCGTGAGGTAACTTATAATCCAGGTGCCGATACTCCTACTTGGAATTCTCCGGACCTTCCAATAACACTCGGTTGGGCTGATGGTTGGTGGAATTCTGATACAGATTCTTACTGGGGAAATGGTACGCCAGCTTGGGGACACATGGTGCCAGGAGCTATGCCTATTTGGGAAGGTAGTCTTGGTAATAATACTATATATTGTCGCCATATAATCACAGGTATTTAATAGATAATTTATATAAATAGATTTATGTTTGATGATTTAAAAAAAGACGAGAATACACAAACTCCTCAACCAACTACTCCTCAACCAGTAGTACCAGTATCGCCTCAACCAACTACTCCTCAGCCAGCAGCGCCGGCTGCACCAGTTGGAGGAGGTATTGATGATATGTTTGCTGATGTTGATCCTGCTCCTGCAAGCGCAGTAGAAAAACCTAGTGCTATTCAGTCAGGCAAGATAACTCCAATTTCTCAAAATAATCCACCACCAGCTCCGGGGCAACCACCCGCAGGACCATCTGCTTCTGATATGATTGTAGCTGATGGAGGTGGAGGAGGTCCTCTCAAAAAAATAATAGCTATTATTATTGTTATTTTTATCCTTGGTTTGGCCGGCGGGGCAGTGTATTATTTTATGAATAAAAATACCGAAGATACTGGCGGAGAAAATATAAATGTTACCAATGATATTCCGGAAGATAATTCCAATACAAATGACAATACAAATGACAATGATTTTGATGATGATTTTGATGGGCTGAGCAATGCCGAAGAAAAAAGTCTTGGTACAGACATAAACAATGCTGATACAGACAATGATGGTCTATTTGATGCTCAGGAAGTAAACGAGTACAACACTAATCCTTTGATTAGTGACACTGATCTGGATGGTTTGACAGATTATGAAGAGGTAGAAACATATGCCACCGATCCAAATAAGGCCGATACAGATGGTGATGGCTATCAAGATGGAGTAGAAGTAGGTAATGGCTACAATCCACTTGGTGAGGGTATGTTAGGGGGTGGTGATATAGATACAATTAGTGGTGATGATATGGTTTATATTCCTCATCAAAATGTAGACTTTGGATTTTCTATCAACAGACCTGGAACTTGGACAATCTACGAAAGTGATTCTACCGATGAAGGGTATAATATGTCAGAAGTACAATTTTGGCCAGGAGTCTTTGGGATTGGATCACACCACATAAGGGTGACCTCTGCCAGAATGCAAGATTTTACAGAAGAACAAAAACAAGAGTATCTGGCGATAGAAGATTCTTGGGAAGATTATACAATAGGTGGTTTGCCAGCTTACATGTCTTTAGATAGATATAGAGTCCTTTTGTTCAGGCCAACCGCAGAAGAAGGAACAGTGGATTTCTTTGTACTGATTTATGATTATAGTTTGGCGGGTGAGCCCAACGCAGAGTACATGATAATTTTTCAAGAAATGCTAAGTAGTTTTACATTTTTAAACGAACAATAATATATGTTTGATAATAGTGAATTGAAAAAAGACATTTTAGAAGTAGGGCAAGGATTTGTTGATCAAGACCAAGCAAATGGCAAGGGTGTCAAAGCAGGCGTGGCTACAGCCACCAACAAACTTGATGACTCAGAGGTTCATATAATGCCGCAAAAATTTTTGCCAGCCGCTCCCAAAAAAGCAGTTGGTGGAAAGCAAAAGGTAGTTGGTATTTCGGTTCTTCTGATAGTTGTTTTGGTTGCGGTGGTGGGTGGAGGTATTTGGTATATTATGAACCAAAGGACTACGCCACCAGCAACAAACGCACCTGTTGTGACTAATACAAACAAAAACGACAACACCAATGATAATACAAATGATAACGTAAATGATAATACCAACGGTGATATTACGGATGATAATATAAATGACAATACAAATGATAACGTAAACGACAACACCAATAGTAATACAAACGATAACGTAAATGACAACACTAACGACGGCCTAATAGTGGTCGATGCTGATGTCGATGGAGATCTATTGACTGCCGCTGAAGAGTTGATATATCTTACCAATCCCCAAAAAGAAGATACAGACAAAGATGGATTTAAAGATGGGCAAGAGCTTATGAATTTGTATGATCCTTTGGTACCAAGAAATTTACTGATTGATTCAGGTTTGGTGACAGTCTATAGTGATGCCAATTTTGATTTCAAAATTTTTAGACCAAGATCTTGGAATGCCTCAGTTGATGAAGCGGAAAGTTACAAGGTTTTGTTTTTACCTGATTCTGAAAGTGGTGAGATGATTGTTGTAGAGGCTATTCCAAACGATGGAGAAATGACCTTGGTTCAGTTTCAACAAGCTTTCTATATCGAAGAAATTTATCGAAACTATACCCTAGGAGAACAACCGGCTTTGCGTACAGTAGGTGGAGATCAAGTTTTGGTGCTGATAAACAATAACTTTTTTGTAATTACTTATGAGACAAGTGGCCTTACCCTTACAAAAGACTTTAATACAACATTTGAGATGATGCTCAATAGTTTTGAGCCAGTAAAAGGATTGCCAGAAATAAATGAATAAAGAAATATTACTGATCAACAAAAGAGGGGAGTCTGCAGATTTTTCTTGGTTAAGCACCTTACAAAAAATAGTTGCCAGAAAGTTTAAAATAAAAAAACAAATTTCCATAGCTCTGATTTCTAGCAAAGAAATAAAAGCGCTCAACAAGGTGTATAGAAAAAAGGATATTGCAACAGATGTTTTATCTTTCAACTTGGATAGTCGGGAAATTTTGGGAGAAATTGTAATTTGTTTAGGTCAGGCCAGAATCAATGCCAAACAAAAAAAGAATACAATTGTTTCTGAGTTAAAGCTTTTGACTGTCCATGGCATATTACATCTTTTGGGTTATGATCATGAAAAAGGAAAAAAATATACCATCGAGCAAGAAGAAAAAGAAAAGGAGATTTTACTTTTATTAAACAAATAAAATGGGTAGATTATTTCGTAGTATAAAACACGCTTTCAACGGCTTGAAGATAGTATTGAAAACTGAAAAGAATTTTAGGCTACATTTGTTTATAGCCCTGATTGCTATCGTGATTGGTTGGTGGAGAAACTTGGGTGAAATCATGTGGATAATGCTACTTTTGATAATAGCTTTAGTGATGGCTTTGGAAATATTTAATTCAGCCATTGAGCGCTTGGTAGATATGCTAGCACCAAAAACACATCATTTTGCTAAGGAAATAAAAGACTTATTGGCAGCCATGGTCTTGTTAGTTAGCTTGTTTGCTGCCGTAATTGGATTTATTATCTTTTTTTAGCCAAAATATTTGGCAAATAGTGAGATTTTAGTTATAATTAATTATCATAAGGTAAAAAATAAATATAAATGGCGAGTGTAAAAGACATAATCACAGGCCTTGATGTCGGCACAAGCATGATCAGGATGGTAATGGCTAGTCGCTTACCTGATGGACGCTTAAAAGTCATCGGAGCAGCAGAAACTCCAGCAGAGGGTATCAGCAGAGGAAGTATCAGTTCGGTAGAAGATGCTGTTTCTTCAATTTCTGAAACTATCGAGAAAGTAGAAAGAATGACTGGTATTCGAGTTGATAAAATGGTCGTTGGTATGTCTGGTACTCACCTCAAGACTTTGAACAGTAAAGGAGTAGTAGCGGTCGCCAAGGCCAATGAACAAGTAGAAGACTCTGACATAGAAAGAGCCTTGGAGGTTGCCGAAAGTACCACTACAATGCCAAATTATGAAATTTTGCATGTTTTACCTATTAACTACAACCTTGATGACCAAAAGGGCATTAAAGAGCCACAGGGCATGTCTGGGGTACGACTAGAAGTAGAAACACAGGTAGTAATGGCCTTATCTTCCCAAGTAAAAAATCTCACCAAATGTATTTATCGAACAGGTGTAGATATTGAGTATATTGTTTTTTCTATTTTGGCTACAGCTGAAGCAGTATTGACTTCAAAACAAAAAGAGCTTGGTGTAGCAGTTGTCAATATTGGCGCCTCAACTACATCTCTAGTTGTTTTTGAAGAAGGAAATATAATGCACACAGCTGTGTTACCAGTTGGCGCTGGTCATATTACAAATGATTTGGCGATTGGACTCAAGACTTCAGTGGATACAGCAGAGGCTGTAAAGATTGATCATGCCCAGGCTTTGTCCGAAGGTATTTCCAAGCGTGAAGAAATTGATTTGCACAAATATTCTGACGAAGAACAAAAAGGAAGTTATGTTTTCAAAAAAGACATTGCTGAAATATCAGAAGCTAGAATGGACGAAGTATTGAATATGGTAAACGATGAGCTCAAAATAATAGAAAGAAATGGTAAGTTGCCTTCTGGTGTTATTTTGACCGGCGGTGGAGCCAAAATGCCGTTGTCTGTGGATCTGGCCAAAGAAATTTTCCAATTACCAGTATTTTTAGGTTTGCCGTCAGACAAAAATTTTCCTATTGATAAATTAAACGATCCTGAGTATACTACAGCCCTAGGGCTTGTACTTTGGGCCGATAAAAATATAGATTATGGCAGTGGATTTTTATCAAATTTCTCTGCAGTTGGTCAAAGTACAGACAAGATGAGAAAATGGTTCAGAGGTTTGTGGCCGTCATCATAATTTTAAAACACTTTTATTATCAAAAATCAAAAAAATGGTTAAGAAAAACATAAAAGAAATTGTGCCACCAGTAGAGACATTTGCCAATATCAAAGTAGTTGGTGTTGGTGGATCTGGTAATTCAGCAGTAAATAGAATGGTCGCCTCAAAAATAAGGGGTGTTGAGTTTATTGCTGTAAATACAGACGCTCAGGCTTTGCACAATTCTATTGCTCCAAACAAAATTCATATTGGTCGCAACACTACTAGAGGATTGGGCGCGGGTATGGATCCAGACCTGGGTCTCAAAAGTGCTGAAGAAAACGAACAAGATATCATGGGAAAACTCGAAGGTGCAGATATGGTATTTATCACCTGTGGTTTAGGTGGTGGTACAGGCACTGGAGCAGCTCCTATTATTGCTGATATTGCTCGTGAAGCAGGTGCTTTGACCGTGGCGGTTGTTACCAAGCCTTTTACTTTTGAAGGTATGCAGCGCAAAGATATAGCAGGTAGAGGATTAGAAAGATTACTTGATAAGGTGGATACGATTATTACAATCCCAAATGATAGGTTATTACAAATTATCGATAAAAAAACATCACTCTTGGAAGCTTTCTCAATAGTTGATGAAGTATTAAAACAAGGCGTTCAAGGTATTTCAGAGGTTATTACTGTCCCTGGACTTGTAAATGTCGATTTCGCTGATGTCAAAGCTATTATGAATCAAGCAGGTTCAGCTTTGATGGGCATTGGTAAGGCTAGTGGTGAGAATAGAGCTCAAGATGCAGCTAAATCAGCAATTGATAGTCCATTGTTGGAGTTGTCCATTGATGGTGCTACTGGAGTATTGTTTACTATTTCAGGAAGTGCTGATTTGTCCATGTTTGAAGTCAATGAAGCTGCCGAAGTAATCACGGCTAGTTGTGATCCATCAGCCAAGATTATTTTTGGAGCGGTGATTGATGAAAATTTAGGTGATGAAGTAAAAGTGACCGTGATAGCGACTGGCTTCAAAGGTCAAGAAGAAGCAATTCGCAGTGAAAATCCTCCTGTCCAGCCAGCTATGACTTATACTGAAACTTTTTCAAAAAAAGCCGAAGAAAGAAAAGTTAAGAGTGCTTTTAGCAAAAAGAAAGAAGAAGAGGAAGAAGAAGTAATTGATGTACCAAAAAGTAGAGAAGAAGAGGAATTGGATATTCCAGCTTTTTTGAGGAAAAAATTAAAAGATAGATAACAGGATGAACTGTCCAGTTTGCAGCAATAAAGATACAAAAGTTATAGACTCTCGTCTTAGTGGCGAGGGTTTTAGTATTCGCCGGAGAAGAGAGTGTCAAAAATGTGATTTTCGTTTTTCTACTTTAGAAGAAATGGAAATTTTGGATTTGGTACTCATCAAGCGTGATGGTAGAAGAGAAAGTTATAATCGCGATAAGCTTGTAAAAGGACTAAGGACCTCTTTGGAGAAAAGATCGTATTTGGAAGAAAATTTTCAAAAACTGATTCGTGAGATAGAAAGAGATGTTCAAAAAAAATCTACCAACGAAATTACTTCTGAGCAAGTCGGTGAGATTTTGATGAAAAGATTAAAGTCTTTTGATCAGGTGGCTTATATCAGGTATGCTTCGGTCTATCGGTCATTCAAGGATGCCAAGACTTTTCAAAAAGAGCTAAACAGGCTATTAAAACAAAAGAAAAAAAGCTAAAAGTTATCAACTTGCCAAGCAATGTGGCGTGTGATAAAATATATTCACTTTGAAAATTTAGACAGGGAAGTGAGGTGAGATTCCTCCACAGTCCTAGCTACGGTAAGCTCCAATAGGGGGTTAAAGTCCGACACCTGTGTTTTTATTCTTTTTCCCAAGGAGAAAAAGGATAAGTTTATTATAAAAAATAATGAATTTGTCTCTGCTCTTCTTGAGCAGAGTTTTTTGATAGTTTTTGTTCTTTCCAAATAGACTAGGAGGTCTGATAGTGAAAAGGAGATTTTTTGCACTCACCTTGCTACCCCTGGGAATCCTGATGGGTTGCCAAAAATTGCTAGCTCCTCAGCAGGAAGTAGAGACAACTACCAACAAAAGTAATCCTCAGGATTTTATAGCATCGGGTAGTGTAGCGGCCTTTTTGGACAGTAAATTTGATTTTGATACTGATTATCAGAGTTATTTTTATCCAGATTGGTTATTGCTTACTTTTTTGGGGTCATGGGGAGAAGCTCCCTACAAATATTTTATTGATGGCCAATATATGACATCACCAATCAATCTGACGCTTTTTAATCCTCGACTCCAAAAACTGACCATCACTCTAGAAGATGATACTTTTATCTGGGGGCACAAGCCCCGTCGTTATGGTACTCATCTGAGGCCCAAAGAAGAATTAGTCGGAGGTCCTCGTTAGTCTATTACTTGGTGTGGGTAGTTTATACTGCCCACACTATCAAATTTTTTAAAATTTTATTAAAATATTATGTTGAAAAAAATTATTTTTAGTATCTTTGCATTATTATTGATGATTGGGTCAAATGTTATTTTGGCTGATTATGATAATAGCGTGACTTATTTACAGAGTCAAAATCAAAATGCTTGGATTACTCAAGGCTTAGTAGTCAACGGTATACAAAATCCGGACGTGTCTTATGTGGATTCTCAAGAAACAGATTTGATGAAAGCCGTCAAAAATACACTGACTCTATCAGCTGTAGCTAGTGATGATGTAGATAGTATAAACAATTTATTGGATACTATCGAAGCCCAAAAAACAAATGGCCAACTTGGTTCCGAAGATTTGTTAAACGATGATTTTTGGGGATTGATAGCCCTAGCTTCAATCGGAGAGCTTGATGATATTGATGGTATCAAAAATTTTATTTTGAATCACCAAAATCCAGATGGTGGTTGGAGCTGGTCTACCACAGGAGAATCAGACACCAATGACACCTCAGCTGCCTTGATGGCCTTGCTGGATGCCGGGTTGTCTGCCTCGTCTACTGAGATAGTAGATGCCTTGGGCTATTTGGCTACCGCCCAAAATGATGATGGGGGATTTGGTTATGATGTGCTTGGTGATTCCGATGGAGCATCAACTGCCTGGGTGATCACCGCTTTGAACAAAGCTAGTGTTGACTCAAGTAGTTGGCAAAAAGGAGATAATAATCCAATCTTATTTTTACAAAGTTTGGAAACAGAAAATGGTTCATTTTTGTGGTTAGCTAGTGACGAAGTCGGATCTGGTATGGTGACAGCTTATGCACTAGTTGCCCTAAACAACAAATCTTATCCAGTAAATTATATTAGCCTACCCGATGATGAGCCTGAGCTTACGGGGCATACTTTACGTATTGAGGGTCCTGGTAGTACGATTTGCTTGGCTTCCAATCTAGAAGCCAACACACCTCTGGATTTATTAGAAGCCGGATCACAGGTTTGTAATTTTGAATATATAGCTGAAAATACCGAATACGGTCTTTATGTATCAAGTATTGGTGGAGTAGATGCAGCTGGTATGGAAGGTTGGCAATATTGGATAGACTGGCAACCAGGGATGGTAGCCGCCGATGAAGCACAACTGACAGAAGGTCAGGACGTACTGTGGGGCTATGGAGGGTTTCCTCTTTATCCTGCCAAGACAGAGCTGAGTGCAGAGAGTGTAGAGCTTGGTGAAAACTTTACAGCTACAGCAAAATATTTTGATGGTGATAATTGGCAGGTTTATTCTGGAGCTACGATCGAAATAAATAATCAATCATACACTACAGATCAAAATGGTCAGCTACAAATCAGCTTGGACCAAAACGGAATTTATCCAATATATACAAAGCAGGCGGATGGTTTTGTTAGGAGTAATAAAGTTTATCTTCAGGTAGGCGATGGAATTTCTCAAACAGTTGATTTGACTGTAAATATTTTGAACAGCGGAGGAGGAAATGATGATGATGAAATAGCCTTTTCGGTCAGTCAGTCAAATATTGACTTTGGAGACCTCCGAGCCGGACAATCAACAGAAACTATTTTGACTCTAAACAATACAGGCAATGCAGAGGTTTATATAGAAGCTAGTATTTTGGGGGATGATATATTTGTAGACTATACTAATTTAGACAATGCTACCTGGGAAGATTTCAATACTTTGATTGGACAAAATTCGGATTCTTCTGTAAATATTCAGCTAGCTTTACCAAATGAGCTATCTACATCTGGACAAAAAGATGGGCAACTTATTTTTTGGGCAACCAACAATCAATAGTATGAGATTTTTTGGAATATTATTTTTAGTTTTATTTTTACTACCACTAAATGCCAAGGCAGTGGGCGTGTCGGTCAATCCTTCTGATTTGGATATCATCTTGCCGTCAGTGACAAATTCACATCTCAATATAAAAAATATCTCAACAGAACCAATCGCAGTCTCTGTATATAGTGATGATTTTTCAGAACAAATCACAATAGTCCCAAATGAGTTACGTCTTTTGCCAGATGAAATCGGTCAAGTCAAAGTAATTACAAATTTTGACAATCAAGCCAAGGGAGTAAAAAAAACAAATATTTCTGTAGTTGCCAAAGCAGTAAACAAGCGTAGTTTCAATGCTGCTTCAGGTCTCAAAATACCCCTGACAATACATATTGGTGAGAAATATTGGCATTGGACGGCAGCCACTGTATTTGGGACATTTTTTGTGGGCTTGTTATTGATAGGCTTCACAATAGAGTTAATTTTCTTGATTCTTAGATCAAGACACAAAAAAAGACATATATTTGGACATAATTTTTTACATCATCACAAGAAAAGATGGTGGAAATAAAATAAGGCGGCAAGTTTCACTAATTGCTGCTTTTTTGTTATACTTTAGGAGTAAAAACTAATAAAAACAATATTATGATTGATGAAGAATTAAAAAAAGCGATTATTGCAAATAAAGAAGTGTTGGAGAATATAGACAAAAGAATGCACCGAATAGAGAAAAAATTTATTTGGGGGACTATCTTTGGATATATAAAGTTTTTTATAATAGTTTCTCCATTGATTTTTGCAGCAATTTATTTTACTCCGATTCTCAAAGATTATGTAAAGATTTTTGAACCAGTAATAAATACATTTCGTTCTAGCACTGGGCAAATATTGAACCCAGACAATCCTCAGGGCGGAAATACTCTAGAAGGAGCAATGTTAGAATCTTTTTGTGAACCAGATGCTCGTGAAGCAATGGTCAGACAATTGTGTAAATAACAACCGTGGAAGAACTACAAAATAAAATAAATGAGTTGTCCAAAAAGGTAGCCAAGGCTATCAAAAATATTGATTTGGACAACAAGCATGATAGATTGGCCGACTTAAAGAAACAAATGTCAGCCTCTGATTTTTGGAATGATCAAAAAAAGGCTAGGCAGGTCAGTACAAGTGCTAGTCGACTAGAAGAAGATATAGAAAATTGGAAATCTTTGGAAACAAAATTAGATGACTTAAAGCAACTATCTGAAGAAAAACAAGCCAGCGAATTGATAGATGACTTAAATAAAGATTTTGATGATATTGATTTGCAATACGAAAATTTATCTCAACAGCTTTATCTCCAGGGTAAGTATGATGATCAACCGGCTATTTTGACAATCAATTCAGGAGCAGGTGGGGTGGACGCTCAAGATTGGGCAGAGATGTTGGAAAGGATGTTTTTACGATTTGCCCAAAGCAATGATTGGACAGTAAGGTATTTGGCAAAATCAGTTGGTAGTGAAGCAGGGATAAAGAGTGCGACTTTTGAAATTGATGGACCCCATGCTTATGGCTATCTAAAAAATGAAAAAGGCGTTCATCGTTTAGTCAGGCTTTCTCCATATGATTCGGATCACGCTAGACACACTTCTTTTGCAATGGTAGAGGTATTGCCAAAATTATCAGAAGTTGAGGTAGAAATAAAAGAAGAAGATTTAAAAATAGATACTTTTAGGGCCTCGGGGCATGGAGGGCAATCAGTAAATACTACTGATTCAGCAGTTCGAATTACTCACTTACCAACGGGCATAGTGGCTATCTGTCAAAATGAAAGATCTCAGCTACAAAACAAAAATCAGGCCATGGCCTATCTATCTAGTAAGCTTCAACGATATTATGAGGTAGAAAAAGAAGATGAAAAAAAAGCTATCAAAGGTGAATACACTCAAGCTGCCTGGGGTAATCAAATAAGATCCTATGTATTACATCCTTATAAAATGATCAAGGACCATCGGACAAATTTTGAAACTACAGATCCTCAAAAAGTTTTGGATGGTGATTTGATGCCTTTCATAAAAGAAAATTTAGAATTTAAAAAATAAAAGTATGAAAAAAATAGTAATTATTTTTTCGGTAATAATAATATTGATATTGATAATATTGCAGATAACTGCTTTTGTTTCAAAAAGAAACCAAGTTGATGGCTCTCCTGAAGTATTGGCAGCTATACGTGAGGCAGGGCTTACTCCAATAGGAGAATGTCAGGAGAACATAGATTCTATTGCTGGAGATCTTGATTGGGCACTTATAAATGCAGTTTGTGAAATGGGAGGCTATGAATTGGGAGATTATTTTGGTAAAAAAATGCTTATAAGCTCTTGCCCTATAGAAGAGGCGTACGTAGAGGAGATCACTACCAATGAAAGGCATCCGCTAAAAGCGTGGGTCTTGAGCGATAGTGAAATAATTTGTGTCTATACAGCCACTGATTGGGATAAAGATAAAAATCCGCTCTTGCCAGGAGTTTATCCAATCAATGAGCAGTTTATAAAAAAATAAATATTCCACTTTGAGTTATTTTATGGTATAATATTGCTATGTTTGAACACTTAGGACATGTACCAGATGTAAAAAGTATAAAACAGAAAACAAATTACAAGGTTTATCTTAGTTTTTTGTTGTTTGGAATCATGTTTTTTCTTTTTGCATACAGCATAAACATAGGACCAAGTTCTATGGCTGAGACATATACTTCACCCGACATAAGAGTTTTGGTAAATTCTACTGACAAGCAAGTCGTGGTTGATAGTCCGCAATTTTCCGTATTTGATTTTATCATAAAGGCGGAAGCAGAAGATGTTTTTCTAAAAAATTTAAAAGTAAACACCAATGGACTTTTTGATATAGACCTTTTCAATGATCTAAAGTTATACAACGGAAGTACTCAGATAGGGAGTGTAATGGAAATAGATGGCAATGGAAATATATATTTTATTTTAAATGATTATTTATTACAAAAAGGTGACAATTTTTTCAGTTTTATACTTTCACCAAACAAAACTATCAAAGTGGGGGATGTTTTGAGCCTGGGCTTTGAGGACAACAACAATATATCTTTGGGCCACCAAGAAAAGCTTTTCAATGTCAAAGGACAATTTCCGGTAAATGGAGGCCTGGTAAATGTTATTGAGAAAGGTAGCTTGCAAGCGTTCAATAATTTTGATAATCCCGATTATATAACTAGCAACACTCCAAATGTGGTTGCTTCGTTTTCTTTGACTACCAAAGGAGAGTCAGCTAGTCTAAATAAACTAGTTTTTGAGATAGCTGATCCAGAGGAGCTCTTGGAGGAACAAGAGTTTATTTTACTAGATGATCAGAAGTTGATAGCCAGAAGTTTTATTGTTGATGGGGAAATAATATTTGATATAAACAAACCCTATCGATTAAATTCTAGTAGTCAAAATTATTTTGAATTACACGCCATATCTTTACCGGTGGGAGAGTTCAAGCTTGTTTTGATAGAAGTACAGGCCAAGGGATATGCTTCTGGTAAAGAAAATATTTTAGACAATAGATTGACCCTGAGTAGTGTAGAAGTGGTTGATTTTATTCCAAAATTTTATGCTGGCGAGTTCAAACAATCATTATCAGAAGGTTGGAATACTTTGTATGCATTGGAGATAAAGTCAAAAGGTTCAGATGATTTGGAACTAAATAAATTGACTTGGTCATTAGAAAAATTTGGTGTAAATATAGAACAAGCCGAAATATGGGTAGATGGCGAGCCTTATGTCACTGACCTAATAATCAAGGATGATATGATTGTTATGAAAGCTGGCTGGGATGAAGCTTTGAAAATTTCAAAAAATGTAGAAATAAAATTATTAGCCAGGGTAAGCGATGTAGACAAAGGAGATTTTGTAAAAACCCATCTCTTGGTTGATAATCAGCCAAAAGTAGACGAGGATTTTGCAGATAATATTTTGTGGTCTCATCAGGGCAATATTTTCAATGGTTATCAATTGCCTCATTTACCACTTGATCCTAGTGTCTTGAGTAATTAAGTTTGACTAATTTTGGCTTTTTAGCTTAAATAACATAGAAGAAAAGAATTAAAGCGATTTTGATGAGCAAGAGCAAAACATTTTTGCTGGTTAGCCTTATTTTTTTATTGGCAAATTTTATTTGGCTACTATATTTTGATTCGCCCAAGAATCAAGATTTTGAATATGGAAAATTTTATACCTTCCAAGGCAAGGTGACTAGTAGAGACAAAAAAATAAATGGTTGGAATCTAATAGTTGAGCCGAGTGACTTGCCAAAATTTTCTGGAAAGATATTGATGTATAGTCCACTGTATCCAGAATATCAGTATGGAGAAATAATGGAACTTGCTTGCAAAATTTATCAGCCTGAGCCAATCGTTGATGAAGTTGGTAAAACATTTTTTTATGATAAGTATTTAGCCAAAGATGATATTTATGCTACTTGTTATCGCCCACGTATAAAAAGATTATCCCAAGACAAAGATGTTGCTTATTATTTGTTTTCTGCCAAGGATTATTTTTGGCAAAATCTAAATGACTATTTAGTAGAGCCAGCCTCTTCTCTTTCCAAGGCAATATTGTTGGCCACTCGGAGAGAGGTGATGCCCGAGCTTCGTGATAGTTTTGCTAGAGTGGGCTTGAGTCATATGATTGCTATATCGGGATTACATATGGCTATCATTGTTTGGCTATTACAATCTTTCTTATTGGGAGTGGGTTTATCTCGCAAAGTGTCGTTTTTATTTTTATTGGGGATTTTATTTGTTTATTTATATTTGATTGGCTTTCCTAGTTCGGCTGTCAGGGCCAGTGCTATGGTCGCTATTGTGATGTTGGGACCATTTTTGGGTAGAAGTACAACCTCGGTCTATAGCTTGCTCCTGGTAGCTGATTTGTTTGTCTTGGTCAATCCACACCTATTGCTTTATGATATCGGTTTTCAGCTTTCTTTTTTGGCAGTATTAGGTTTGATTTTTTATATAAAATTTTTCAACAAGGTTTTGGTATTTATTCCCCGAAAGTTTAAAATCCGAGAAGTAGTTTCAGTGACAATGGCTGCTCAAGTATTTACGTGGCCTTTGATAATTTATTATTTCAATATTTTTTCTATTATTGCTCCGTTGGCAAATCTACTTATTTTGCCATTATTACCGATTGTACTGGTATTGAGTCTAGTTTTGGCCTTGCTTGGTTTTTGGCCTTTGATGGCTAGTATTTTTGCTTGGCCACTTTTTATCGTATTAAAAATAATAGTCGGTGTAGCTGATTTTTTATCAAGAGTACCGTATGCTTATTTTGAAGTAAAAGATTTTCCCTTAACTTTTTTAATCTTAAGTTTTATTTTTATGATAATAATTACTTTTATATTAAAACCACAGAACTATGAATAAATTTATATTTCCAATTATTATTTTGTCATTATTATTTTTTTCTTTAAATAAAAAAACAGATTTGCTGGAGGTAGATTTCTTGGATGTTGGTCAGGGCGATGCAATTTTGATAAAGACTCCGACAGGAAAAAATATTTTGATAGATGGTGGAGCTGACAACAAATTGTTGTCACAGCTTGCTGACAACTTGGCTTGGTGGGAGCGAGAGATAGATTATTTGGTGATCACTCATTTTCACGCTGATCATATAATGGGTTTACCGGAGCTTCTCAATAAATACAAAGTCAAAAATATTTTAGTCAGCAATCATCAGACAAAAGATTTTTTGTATCAGCTTTGGTCGGATAGGTTGATAGAAAAAAAATTGTCAGCACAAATAGTAGGGGCGGGGGAGAGATTTGTGATAGCAGAAGATTTGTATTGGCAGGTTTTGTCAGCAGACGATTATCATGAGGATTACAATGACAATTCGGTCGTGATACGATTGACTCACGGCAGTATAGATTTTTTGTTTACAGGGGATTTACCGACTACTGGTGAGGATAAAATATTGGCAACAGACCTTGTTTTGGAGTCAGAAGTGCTTAAAATAGGACATCATGGTAGTAAATATTCGTCAGGAGAGGAGTTTTTGAAAGCTGTATCTCCTCAAATTTGCGTGATTCAATCAGGTAAAGACAACAAATTTGGGCATCCGCATCCGGAAACCATAAATAGACTGACAAATATTGGTTGTCAAATAAAAGACACCCAAAATCAAGGATTGATAAAGATTTTTAGTGATGGACAAACCCTGAGGCCTTAATCTTGATTTTTCATCTATATTGACATATAATTAAGTCATCATAATTAAGTAAAAAAGTGCTTTATGCCAGACAAAAAAATTAAAATTTTATTGATAGAAGATGAAGAAATGTTGGCCAACATGTATGAGGTGAAGTTTAAGAACGAGGGTTTTGATATAACAAAAGCCAATGACGGAGCAATCGGATTGGAATTAGCCAAATCTGAAAATCCAGATTTTATACTCTTGGATATTATCATGCCAAAGATGGATGGTTTTTCTGTTCTAAAAGCTTTGCGTGAAGACGATGCTACCAAAAATACGCCAGTTATGCTTTTGACAAATTTAGGGCAAGACGAAGACGTAAAAAGAGGTAATGAGCTAGGAGCAGTTGGTTATTTGGTAAAAGCCAATATCACTCCAGCTGAAGTTGTAGCCAAGGTAAAAGAGAAGCTTGCGGAGCTTGGCCAATAAAAATTTTGACAAATTAACATAATTCACCCTATAATGCTAGGGTGAATTT
Source organism: Candidatus Parcubacteria bacterium (assembly GCA_018664825.1). Classification (GTDB taxonomy): domain Bacteria; phylum Patescibacteriota; class Patescibacteriia; order UBA1558; family GWA2-36-10; genus JABJNO01. Next base: position 8,914 of record JABJNO010000018.1, on the reverse strand, counting down.
AGTCTAACAATTAATTTTATAGGATAGATATGAATTTTAAGAAAGAAAAAACATACGTAATGATCAAGCCTGACGGAGTGAGAAAGAGTTTGATCGGTGATATTATTGCTCGTTTTGAGCAACGTGATCTAAAAATTGTAGCTCTGGAGATGTTTATGCCTACTACTAAGCAAATTGATGATCATTATCCAAAGGACGAGGCCTGGATTGCTCGCTTGGGTCAAAAGACCTTGAGTACTTATGAAAAGTATGGCGTAGATGCCAACAAAGAACTTGGAACTGACAATGATTTGGAAATTGGCAAGATGGTCCGAGCGTGGTTAGTTGATTATATGACTTCTGCCCCTTTGGTTCGGATGGTGGTTGAAGGTATTCATGCCGTAGACATGGTACGTAAGATTTGTGGTGTTACAATTCCAAACTTTGCTGACATGGGCACTATTCGTGGAGACTACTCTTCTGATTCTCCGGCTGTAGCAAACAGTGAAAAAAGAGCAGTGATGAATCTAGTACATGCTTCAGAGACTCCTCAAGAGGCAAAGCATGAGATCAAACACTGGTTTGGTGATAGAGAAGCTATCTTTGAATACGAACGTTTTGCAGATTAAGATCAAGAAAATATAATATTTTTGTAAAAAGGCTAAATTTAGCCTTTTTATTTTTAAAATTTGTAAGCCCTGAAAAATGATGCTACAATTAATTTGTAGTCAGTTGTTTGCAATAAAATATGTGACTCTACAATAACGTCGCATAGGGAATTCTATATTGGTCAGAGCCGTGGTTCTTGACTTGCGAATACCCACCCTGTTTTATAGGGGTCAACATTTTTGTAAACTAGGCTACGAGTCGTCAATTAGTAACGAAAGACAAACTATGTCTCAGATGACTTGCAAGAGGGTGTTTTATCTGCTATAACATAACGATAATAACGCCTTTTTGTTTTATGTACTTTTTAAACTCAGTCGAGGAGGTAAATCTTGAAGCCCAACGGAAAACTGATAATCGATCAAAAAGATTTGATTGTCTATGATTTGGACATGACTCTGGTATGTACAGAATTTGATTTCTTACATGAATGTATTTTGGCAACAGCCAAGGCATTGGGAGCAACTGCTCCAAGTAAGAAAAAAATTTGGGACTTCTGGTATGGAGAAGTTAATCGTGAGGAATTTATCCGAAGTGTACTTGGGATCGATGATCCTATGGTTTTTTGGAACCTGTTCCGCACTTTTGATACTCCCGATGCTAGAGCTGCTCGCACCATTCCTTTTCAGCATGTCGTACCGACATTGCATGCTCTTCGTGAAAAAGGAAAACAGCAGGCAGTCATTACTGCTTCTGTGATGCCCAATGCTCAGGCAGAGATCAGTTTGCTCAGATTTCTTTTTGAGCTAGTTGTTTCGGTTTCCGAGACACCACATTTCAAATCAAAGCCTGATCCGAAAAGTCTGATTTATGTTATGGAAGAACTTGATGTTTCTCCAGACAGGACCGTGGTAGTGGGAGATAGTAGTGAAGACGAACGTTTGGCAAACAATGCCAATGTGGACTTTGTCCATTATAGAAAACGTGATCCATTTTTGACTTTTGATCGTCAAATCTTAGCTAGTTTTGATTGCTGGAGTGAGTTTTCTACCTTGCAAGCAAAGACAACCCCATCTTAAAAAGATGGGGTTTTTATTTTGGGATAAAGAAGTAGTACAGGGTGGATTTTTTTGTTATACTTATTGAGGTGATTATTAACATAAATTTTATGAATAAAAAAGCTTTTGATAAGCTACTAACAGGGAAAAAATGTGTAGCTGTTGTCTGTAATCAGTGGGGTGATACTGGCAAAGGAAAATTTGTAGACTTACTGTCTACTTGGGCAGATGTTATTATTCGGGGAACCGGTGGGGCCAATGCCGGGCATACGATAGTAGTCAATGGGCAAGAGTTTATATTTCATCTTATACCTTCTGGTATTTTGCATGACGTCGATGGCAAAATAAATGTCTTAGGCAGAGGTGTTGCTTTTGATCCTAGGGTAGTGATAGAGGAGTTAGATGTTTTGGCAGATAATAATATTGAGGTCAAGAATCTAAAAATAAGTCACCAAGCTCCTTTGATGTTGCCTTGGCATATTATGATTGATCGAATCGGTGATAAAAAACAAAAGATAGGTACCACTGGTCGTGGCATCGGGCCTCTGTACTCAGATTTTACAGCCCGTCATTCATTGTTTGTAAATGATATATTTAATCGCGATGTATTCAAAGAAAAGTTAATCAAGTTTTTTGAAGCTAAAAAAATAATTTTTTCAACTATAGACAAGGATGTAGCCAAAGAGGTGCTGAATCATCCGCACTTATGTGATGGAATATTTTTTGATGAGAAAAATATTTTAAATGTTGACGCTATTGTTGATAAGTATACTGGAGAATTTGCTGATAGACTGAGACCTTTTGTTATAGATTTGAGAGCGTATGTTGATCAAGCTTTAGTCGACGATAAAAATATTTTACTCGAAGGTGCTCAAGGTGCTTTGTTGAGTATAGATTATGGCACTACCAAGTATCAAACTTCATCTGACTGTACTATTGCTGGTCTAGCCAAGGGTAGTGGCCTTAAAGAGATTCAGGTTGATTATGTGTTTGGTATTACCAAGGCTTTTTATATGACCAGAGTAGGAAACGGTCCTTTTCCAGCTGAGTTTGGTGGCAGTCAAAGTGAAGAGTATTGCGCCAAAGGAATTACCAAAGAAGAAGAAAAGGATAAATATGGTAACCAGATAGACAAACTGATGGAATCGGACGATGATTTTGAAACAGGAGTAGCAGTACGTCTATTAGGAGGGGAGTATGGAGCAACTACAGGCCGTACCAGGAGAAATGGCTGGTTGGACCTAGTTGCCCTAAAATATTCTGCTAAGATCAATGGTCAAAATTTGACCTTGACCAAAGTAGACGTACTAGACACTTTCAAAAAGATAAAACTTTGCACACATTACAAGTATACTGGTCCAGATATTTTTTATGCTGGGAAAGATTTGAAAACAGGTGATGTGATAGATTTCTTTCCGCGTTTTTCAGAAATTTTATATCATTGTCAGCCTGTCTACAAGGAGTTTGCTGGTTGGCAAGAGGATATTACAAAGATAGATAATTATAAAGATTTACCTCAAGCTATAAAAGATATTATTGGTTTTATTGAGGAGAATACTGGAGTGCAAGTAGATGTAATTTCTGTAGGACCAGATCGGGAGCAGACTATTTTCAAAGTTTAAACTCAAATAAAAAAACAGCCCACTTAGGAGGGCTGTTTTTTGAATCGTTTATATAGTGGTTTCTTTTTTCATTTTTTTCAGTGTTCTGATACAAGAGGTACAGATAGTCAATTTTTTTTGTCCAATTCTTTTTGTCTGCAAATTCAAGCTCATCTTTCTTTTGGTAGAAATATTAGAATGACTGCGGGCATTTCCTGTTACCGCTTTCCTTGTACAGATTTCACAATATTTAGCCATAGTTTTGATTTTTTGATTAATTAAGCTATAATAACTCTACGCGAATTGTATAAGGCTAACATAATTAATTATTTTTGTAAAGGCTATGCTTTTAGATCTTTTATTTAGTAGTCCTGCTATGTTTGTGATAATAATCTTGGCCATAGTGTATGCTTTGACTATTCATGAATTTTCTCATTCATTTGCAGCTACATATTTAGGTGATAATACATCAAAATTCAACGGAAGACTCACATTAAATCCAATGGCTCATTTGGATCTTTTTGGTACGCTAATGCTTTTGTTTGCTGGATTTGGTTGGGGGAAACCTGTTCCGGTCAATCCTTATAACCTGCGTTTTCAACGTTGGGGTGGAGCAATTGTATCACTAGCTGGGCCAATGTCCAATTTTTTGAGCGTGATTTTGTTTGCCATTATATTTATGCTCTTATTTCCAAATCTTGATTTTGGTATAGTGGTAGCACAGGTATTTAGTGGAGTTGGTTTTTATGAAAGTCTCAATATGACGGCCGCTTTTATCTCAATGTTGATATTTGTCAATTTGATATTGGGTATTTTTAACCTTATTCCTATCCCACCGCTTGATGGCTCAAAAGTATTGTTTGCCTTTTTACCACCCAGGTATGATGACTTCAAGAGAAAGTTGACTGTAAATGGTCCGTGGATATTGTTGGCTTTGATATTTTTGGATAGATACGTAGGAGAGTTTAATCTTCTGGGCAATATATTTTATTTTTTTGTAAATGCAGTGGACAAAATAGTTTAAAGTTTATTTACCGCTCAGACTCAATTGGGCGGTTTTTATATTGACAGATTTTTTATTTACTATTATTATTAAAAGTAGCTTCTGTGAGTTCGGAAGCTGCTTCAAAAAACCAAACGTTCATTTAACAAAACCAAGGGCACTCGGCGGATCTGAGTACATCACAAATGATTTCTCGTCATCACCGTGACGTACCTCCGCACAACCCCAAAGGGGAGCCCACACACCATTTCGGTGTTGAGCCGGTCAATCTTACGAAAGAGTGACCGGCTCTTTCTTTTTGCTTTGTTTTAGGGGTTGACAAATTATGTATTTATGTTATAATGGCTAATCGTGTTAAAAAAGTCCTTTAAATTGCTAAAAACTGGTATCTCGCCCAAAACGGAGCGGGCCCGTGAAAACCCGTATAAACCTGGCCCCGTGAACGCCTTTATGATCCAACTGAAAGAGAGGTCGAAATGCTCCACAGCCATCCGCCGTAGGTACTTACTATTTTTAGCCTCAAGTTTCAAAACCTTGTGTTTCCCAAACCCAAAATGAGGCAACATCTCTTTATAAAGAAAAATCGCTCAAATTCAAGAGATGTCGGGAAACAACTGGCTCCAAAACTCAACAAAACAACCGTGTGAGTACAACAACTACAGAAAATATGAGTGACGGCCAGTCAATCACCTGGAACCGCCCTACAGCCTGCGGAGGTAAAGCCGATGTCGAACATCCGGCTACTCGCTGACGCGCCCTACTTACCAGACGATTAGGCAAATGGAACTTCACACCCCCACATCACATGATGTGGGGGTTTTTTATTGTATTTATGCTTGACGTATATATTTTTTTATGCTATTTTACTTACGACTTGAAGCAACGTTTTGCTTTAATTTAATTTTTATTTAAATAAGAAAAATATTGATTTTTTATGCCAACAGTAAACCAGTTATTGAGAAAACCTAGAAAGCAGCGCAAGAAGAAAGCAACCGCCCCTGCTTTGAAAACTGTTTTAAATAGTTTGAAGAGAAGGAAAAAAGAATTGCCAAAAGGCGCTCCTTTTAAACGTGGCGTTTGTTTGAAGGTTACTACTACCACTCCAAAGAAACCTAACTCAGCTTTACGTAAAATTGCCAGGGTCAGACTTTCAAATGGTATGGAAGTTACAGCTTATATTCCCGGTGAAGGACACAACCTACAAGAACATAGTATTGTCTTGGTGCGTGGCGGTAGGGTAAAAGATTTGCCTGGTGTTCGTTATCAAATCGTCAGGGGTGTTTATGATGCTCAGGGCGTAGAAAATAGAAAACAAAGTCGATCACTGTATGGTACTAAAAAAGAAAAGAAAGCTAAGAAATAAGATATGAGAGGAAAACAAGCACCAAAAAGAAATATCAAACCAGATCCAAAATTTCAAAGAATTGATATTGCAAAATTGATCAACAAGATCATGGAAAGAGGTAAAAAGAGTACAGCTCAAAGAGTTGTCTATGGATCTTTTGAATATATTTCAGAAAAAACAAAACAAGATCCAGTAGAGACCTATGATACTGCTATGAGAAATATTTCTCCAAGCCTAGAAGTAAAAGGTAAAAGAATTGGTGGCGCAAACTACCAAGTACCTATCGTAGTAATTGGAGATAGAAAAACAACATTAGCTCATCGTTGGCTTATCGAAGCAGCCAAAAAAAGAAAAGGTGCTGCTATGTCTGTACGTTTGGGTGAAGAATTGATTGCTGCATCCAAGGGTGAAGGCGAAGCAATGAAAAAACGTGAAGACGTGCAAAGAATGGCTGAATCAAACAAAGCCTTTGCTCACTTTGCTTAAAATGATAAAATTTTATTAGCTAATGACTTATAGATCATTAGCTTTTATATTAAACTAATAATAAAAATATGCCCCGACAATATCCATTAGAAAAAGTAAGAAATATTGGTATCATTGCTCACATTGATGCTGGTAAGACAACCGTTACGGAACGTATACTTTTTTATACAGGTAAAAAACATAAAATTGGTGAAGTTCATGAAGGTGAAGCTGAGATGGATTGGATGGAGCAAGAAAAAGAACGTGGTATTACTATCACTTCTGCTGCTACTACTTGTTTTTGGGATTTACCAGGTTGGTTAGGTGGAGAACAAGCTAATATCAATATTATTGATACCCCAGGTCACGTTGATTTTACTGTAGAAGTAGAAAGATCACTTCGTGTACTTGATGGCGGTGTGATTGTATTTGATGGTGTTGCCGGTGTTGAACCTCAATCAGAAACAGTTTGGAGACAAGCTGATAAATATAAAGTTCCAAGACTTGGTTTTGTAAACAAGATGGATCGCATGGGAGCAGACTTTTATTTTGATATGGATACTATCCATGAAAGGTTGACCAAGATTGCAACCCCAATGCAGCTGCCTATTGGAGCTGCTGAAACTTTTGAAGGTATCATCAACTTGTTAGAACGTGAAGCTTGGTTTTATCTAGATGAAGATGGTAAAGAATTTGAAAAACGTGATATTCCAGAAGACATGAAAGATAAGGTAGAGGAATATCGTGGTAAATTGATGGAAGCTATTGTAGAAAACGACGAAGCTTTGATGGAAAAATATCTTGCCGGCGAAGAGCCAGCTTTGGAAGATTTGAAAAAAGTATTAAGACAAGCCGTTATTGATAATAAAATTGTACCTATCTTTGTAGGTTCTGCTTTGAAAAACAAGGGTGTTCAATTTTTACTAGATGCTATTGTAGCTTATTTACCGTCTCCACTTGATGTACCAGAAATAGTAGGTCACGAACCAAGAAACGAAGAAAATAAAATTACAGTCAAAGCTGATGATGCGGAGCCTTTTACAGGCCTGGCTTTCAAAGTAGCTACTGACCCTTATGTTGGTAAATTGACTTTTGTTAGAGTTTATTCTGGAGTTCTAAAATCAGGTTCTTATGTTTTCAATTCTATAAAAGAAAAAAAAGAAAGAATTGGTCGTATTTTGAGAATGCATGCCAACTCTAGAGAAGAGCTAGATGAAGTATATACTGGAGACATAGTGGCTGTAGTAGGTCTAAAACAAACTACTACTGGACATACCTTGTCTGATGAAGATCGCCAAGTTGTTTTGGAAAGTATGGACTTTCCTGATCCAGTTATTTTTGTAGCTGTCGAACCAAAGACAAAACAAGATCAAGAAAAGATGGGAATGGCACTAGCAAAACTTGCCGAAGAAGATCCTACCTTTACTGTTCGTAGTGACGAAGAAACAAACCAAACTATTATTGGTGGTATGGGAGAACTTCATTTGGAAATTATTGTTGATCGTATGAAGAGAGAGTTTTCAGTAGAGGCCAACGTAGGTGCCCCTCAAGTTGCCTATAAAGAAACTATTACAGATACAGCTGAGGCTGAAGGTAAATACGTCAAACAATCAGGTGGTCGTGGTCAATATGGTCATTGCTGGTTAAAATTGGAACCAATGGAAAGAGGCACTGGATTTGAATTTGTTGAAAAAATCAAAGGTGGAGCTATTCCAAAAGAATATATGCCTGCTATTCAAAAAGGTGTTAGAGAAACTTTAGACAATGGTATTTTAGCTGGTTATCATATCCAAGATGTTAAGGTTACTGTTTATGATGGTACTTATCATGATGTTGATTCATCTGAAGCAGCCTTTAAGGTGGCTGGTTCTATGGCTTTCAAAGATGGTTTTAGAAAAGCTAAACCAGTTATTTTGGAACCTATCATGAAAGTAGAAGCTGTGACTCCAGAACAATACATGGGTGACGTAATTGGTGACTTGAATTCAAAGAGAGGACAAGTATCCGAAATGACTGACAGAGCTGGCGTCAAAGTAATCGATGCTGAAGTGCCTTTATCTGAGATGTTTGGATATGCCACTGCATTGAGATCAATGACTCAGGGTAGAGCAAGTTATAGTATGGAATTTGCCAAGTATGCTGAAGTTCCAAAAACCGTTGCTGAAGAGATAATGAAGAAAAACGCATAAAATTATATTTATGAAAAACCTCCACAAAAGTGGAGGTTTTTTTAGTTATTTACTAAAAATTTAATATACTATATACTTATTATGTTATTATTCATTAGTTATATTTAACTTTGAAAGGATAAAATTATGTTTAAATTTGGAAAAGGAAATGAAGCACCACCAGTAGCCGAAGCAACCCTTGTAGAGGGTGATCCGGTAGAAGGAAGTGCTTTTGATCAAGTAGCAGAAGAGCTAGAATTGGATGATCAAGGCAAGGCTAGACTTGAAGGAGCTTTGGAAGGAAGGATAATGCTTGATGCAGAAGAAGTAGAAAAACTAGCTAAAAGACTGGAAGGTCTCAGAGATGGAGTGCTGATAGCTGGTGCTTATGCAGGTATAATAGTTGGTATCGTGGGCTTGATCAAGATGCTTGGATCAACCAATGATGTAGCTATGCACGCAGGAGGTGATAAAATGGGCATGGGTGGAACAGCGTTTATTATGACTGCAGGGATTATGAATGCAATTGATGCAGATCGTGATTTCTCCAAACCTGGTAATCTTGCCACAAAATCTGCCAAGGGTATGTTGGCTGCGAGGGACAAAGCTAGACAATTTTTTGGTGTTCACTCCGAAGGAACCATAGAACAAACTAGCTAATACAATTAAAATAAAAATATGGAAAAATT
>JABJNO010000020.1 GCA_018664825.1 Candidatus Parcubacteria bacterium | reverse complement strand
GCCACCCCATCCCATCCAGTGCTCTACCACCAAAACTTAAATCTCGAGGCTAGTCCTAAAACTATTTCGAGGAGAACCAGCTATTGCCAGGTTCGATTAGCATTTCACCTCTTACCACAGCTCATCCCCTAGTATTGCACGGCTAGTGGGTTCGGACCTCCACGACTTGTTACGGTCGCTTCATCCTGGCCATGGCAAGCTCACCTGGTTTCGGGTCTAGTTCATGTAACCTATAAGATTTTATACTCTGCTCACAGAGTGAACAAAGTATAAAACTTATTACGGACTATTAATCCTTGCTTTCACTGTATCTTCCTCCCGAAGGAGTTAAATAGCTACATAAAGCTAACTCGTTGGCTCATTCTTCAATAGGCACGCCGTCACCCGTTCATACGCAAGCGCATGCATAGGGCTTCGACTCCTTGTAAGTATATGGTTTCAGATACTATTTCATCCCCCTCTCGGGGTGCTTTTCACCTTTCCCTCACGGTACTAGTTCACTATCGATCATCAAAAGTATTTAGCCTTAGCGCATAGTGACGCTGACTTCCCACAGAGTTTCACCGGCTCCGTGGTACTCAAGAAAATTATTCCATGTTACAACTACTTTTTATTTACAGGGCTATCACCTTCTTTGGCCAGTCTTTCCAAACTGTTCTACTAAGCAGAAATACTACATGTCTTACATTCGTAAACTGTAAGATAATAACTTCTTATAACCCCACACACAGCATTAGGCTTACGACCATTGCATTATCTCTCACTAATTCCGAAGAACTTCGATCAAGATATTTTATCTTATGTGTGGTTTAGGCTCTTCCCGTTTCGCTCGCCACTACTCAGGGAATCGAGGTACTTATAAAACTTAATGGCAAACTAGTTACCAATAAATTTTATAAGTACATTAATTCTTTCTATTCCTCCAGTTACTAAGATGTTTCAATTCACTGGGTTGTCTTTAACTAACCTATGTATTCAGTTAGTAATAACTGTTCTTCCAACAGTTGGGTTTCCCCATTCGGAAATCTCCGGATCAGAGGTTGCTTATCACCTCCCCGAAGCTTATCGCAGATTGCTACGTCCTTCATCGTCTTTTGATGTCTAGGCATCCACCATATACTCTTATTTAGCAACCATCAAAAATTTTGAAAACTTTTGACGGATTTATTTTTTTAAAAATTGTATATTTTTTATATACGAGATGTTTTTACAATATATTCAATTAAGAATATTCTATTAAGATGCTCATAAACATTTTGTTGATATTTATGATATTATATTTTGTTTTCAAGGTTCAGCCTTTCATAATGCCCAACGGGCAAATCCTTAACCGGCAAAAAGTAATCTTTTATATAAGTCGCATCAAGCCTACTCATGTAAAAGATTACTTACTGCTGATTAAATTTTAGTGTGCTGCTTATCAATTTCTACTTTTATACGCTATATTTTTGAGTCTAAAAAATCCGCTTTAAGCGGACCTTAACCAAAACTCAAATTTGCTTAAAATCCTACGTTATTTGTATTCTATTTAAACCAACTCTCATGTATTGTTTTTTGATTAATTTTAGTTTGTTATCGATGCTTTATTAGCAGCAGAATTATATATCATTTTTTTGATATTGTCAAACATCTAAAGGTAGCTTATCCAGTATGTTTATAATATCTCCATTTTCAAGAATTTTGACCCAAAATTGACAGCATCAACCTTGTGTTCCATCCAAATATCCATGTGATGATAGTATCGTTTATTCATACGATCTTCGACTACAAATTCTTTATCTCCAGAAAAATCAGGAAAACGAACCATTGTACCCTTTGGTAAGAAGTTTGTAGCTACAATACCATCTCTTACATGTGTATTAAAAGCAGTAATAAAGGGCGTAGAGTCAGTTTGACCAACTTCACTATTATAGGCTGTAACTACTATATACATAGTTCTACGGGGCTCTCTTTTGGGTATTTCAGGTAGCGTTGGACCATTATAATAGGCCGAAATAGCTACTTCTGACACTGGACCAATAGCTTTATTAGTATAAATACTCTTGGAAATACTAGCATTTGGAAAGCTAAAAACACTAATAATCACCAATAAAAACACTGGCTTTAGGCTAGTTTTAAGCTTTTTTGCTAGTTTATTCAGTTGTTTACCAAATAAATTGTCCATATAATTTATTAAAAATAAAAAATCCCTTGTTCTTGGGATATAATTACATAATAGCACATATTTCATGTTTTGTCAATAAGTACCCCAAAATTTTACACAAAGTCTATTGTAGCAAAATTGTGGAAAAAAGATAGTGGAAAAATGTATTGTACTCCCAAATAAAACTTGCTAGAATAGAACAACCTGTATTTTAATTAATTAATCTTAAAAAAGAAAATATATGGAAAATCATTCAAAAAATAAAGGTGTCATTGACAACCTACGGCCAAAGGCAGCTTTCAAAGCTGGCCTACTAACTGGTCTGGCTGTTATGTTTGTAATCGGATTCTTTATCTTACTAGGTTTTATGCTAAGTGATAAAGTCGATACAAATGGAGGAAATAAAAACTCCAACACAAATGCAAATACAAATGTCGTGGACAATGGTGCTAATAACAATCTACCTAGCCAAGATATAGTATTACGACCAGTTGACGAAAATAAAGATTGGATTTCTGGTAATCCAGATGGCGATATTACTATCGTAGAATTTTCTGATGTTGACTGTCCATTCTGTACTCGCTTTCACGAGGCAATGAATCAAGTTGTTTCTGACAATTCTAATGTTAGGTGGGTATACAGACACTTCCCTTTGACTGGCCTACATCCAGAAGCTATGAAAAAAGCTGAGGCTGTAGAATGTGTAGGTGAACTTGGTGGCAATGATAAAGTTTGGTCTTTCTTGGACAGCTTGTTTGCTGGCAGTGAAACTCTAGCTAACATCGGTGATGTAGCAGCTGGTGTCGGAGTTGATAAAAATAAATTTCAAGAATGTCTTGACTCTGGAAAATACACAAGCAAAGTAAATGAGAGTGCCTCCCAAGCTCAAAAAGCTGGCGCTAAAGGAACTCCTTATAGTGTTATTATTTCTGGTGACAAAACTACTGCTATCCCTGGTGCATTACCTGCAGAAAGTATTCAAGCAATGCTTGATAGCTTACAATAATTATATTAAAATACGGTCTGATTTTAAATAAAAATACGGACCGTATTTTTATTTATCAAAAAGAATGATAGAATAACTATATGAATAATCAAAATAAAACAAATTGGTCATTTTGGTCTATAGTCATTATTATTTTGATAGCCCTTATTATGGGGGTTGTCCTTCTTGCCAAGTCATCGGGCAATGGTCCTGGCACTATACCACCGCAAGAAATAATGAATATCCAAGAAGATGATCATATAAAAGGAAACAAAGAGGCTGATGTTGTAATTATAGAATACAGCGACTTTCAATGTCCTTTTTGCAAAATATACTCTTTTCACTCTCGCAAAATTGCCGAGGAATTTAGTGATGAGGTGGTAGTTGTATTTAGACACTTTCCTCTAAAGTCTATACACCCCCATGCCGAGCTAGCCTCCCAAGCTACAGAAGCCGCTGGCTTGCAGGGTAAGTTTTGGGAAATGCACGATATAATTTTTGAAAGACAAGAAGAGTGGTCTGAGTCCACTGATGCTTTTGGACTATTCAAACAATACGCCGAAACCCTAGAACTTGATCTAGAAAAATTTACTACTGATATATATTCAGGACTTGTAAAAGATAAAGTAAAAAAAGATCTGGCTAGTGCTTTGGAAATTGGCCTCAACTCTACTCCTACCTTTATTATAAACGGTGAACAAATAAACACCCCAAGCAGTTATGACAAATTTAGAAAAACCGTCCAATCCTATTTCGTCGAAGTTGAATAAACTTGTTTATTCATTTATCGTCGTTGCTCTAGTTGGATTACTAGACGCCGTTTTTTTGACCGTCAAACATTATACTGGAGATATCTCATGCTCACTGATTACTGGTTGCCAAGAAGTATTGTCTAGTTCTTATTCTGTAATATTTGGCATACCCACTGCACTACTAGGGGCTGGTTATTATATTGTTATATTACTAGCCGCTTTGATCTACGCTGAACAAAAAAAAGGTCTAATGCTCAAAGTACTGTCCTATCTTCCAACGCTTGGATTTTTATTTAGCCTGTGGCTAATATATCTAATGATGTTTGTCATAGAGGCTCTATGTCAGTACTGCCTACTATCAGCCATGACCTCGACTCTTTTGTTTATATTTAGTCTGATACTAATCAAAAAAAATAAATAATTTTATGCCGCCCAAATGGGCGGTTTTTTTATTTACCTTGATAAAAAGAAGATAATAACATAATATTTATTAAGCTCTTTAATATCTTGAAATAACTAAAGGAAGGGGTGAGAATAATGAAAGCTCAGATTATAGCGTTTATTCCATCAGTCGTTGTGTTTATGATTGTGATGATAGTTCTGCATCTATGTGATAAATGGAGAACAAAACAAGCCATACAAGAAGGTCGCGGATATATTCCCGGACGAAAACCCAAAGACTCCTGATAGTATTTTTATAGTACGGTTTTATACCGTACTATTTTATTTTTTAAAAAAAGCCAAATATGGTAAAATAAACTACATGAAAAGGAGTGGAATCAAAGAACTAAAAACAATTGCCAATATTTTACGGCAAGACATAATAACTACACTGAATACAGCTGGCTCTGGTCACACTGGAGGATCTTTGGGTATGACTGATATTTTTGCTGCCTTATATTTTAATATCCTAAATCACATCCCCCATCAACCAGATAATCCAAATAGAGACCGACTAATTTTATCAAACGGACACATCTGTCCCATCCTCTACGCTAGTCTTGCTCGAGCTGGATACTTTCCTCTAGTAAAACTAAAAACTTTGCGCAAAATAAATAGCCAACTCCAAGGACACCCTCATGCTGGTAGTCTCCCTGGAGTGGAGACAAGTAGTGGCCCACTTGGCCAGGGTATCTCCCAGGCAGTCGGCATGGCTTTGGCTGCCAAGATGGACAAAAAACACCACCATATATTTTGCATCACTTCTGATGGTGAGCACAACGAAGGCCAGGTCTGGGAAGCAGCTATGTTGGCCAACAAATACAAACTAGGTAATTTGATAAATATAATCGACAGAAATAATATCCAAATCGATGGCTATACAAAAGACATTATGCCACTGGCTCCGCTCAAGGACAAATATATTACCTTTGGTTGGAAAGTCTTTGTCATCAATGGACACAATATGAAACAAATTGTAGCTACATTGAACAAAGCAAAAGCATTTACCAAAAAACCTGTCGTCGTCATAGCCGAAACTATTTTGGGTAAAGGCGTCAGCTTTATGGAAAATAAATATCCTTGGCATGGTATAGCTCCAAATGAAATTGAAACTAAAAAAGCATTAGCAGAATTGCGTAATGGCAAATAATCCCTCGACTTCGCTCGGGACCTCGTTCTGCTCGGAAAAAATAAATTTAATATGTTAAATAAAAATAAAAAATTACAATCTACAAGAGATGGCTTTGGCGAGGCTATACTTGAGTTGGGCAAAAAAAATAAAGATATAGTAGTAGTGTCGGCAGACTTAGCCGAATCTACTCGTGTCCATCACTTTGCCAAAAAATATAAAAATAGATTTATAGAAGTAGGTGTAGCCGAACAAAATGCTATGGGTGTAGCCGCGGGCTTGGCTTTGTCTGGCAAAATACCATATGTTACTAGTTTTGGAGTATTTAGCCCTGGTAGAAACTGGGATCAACTACGCGTCAGTGTCTGCTATACAAATGCAAATGTCAAAATAATCGGCTCTCATACTGGATTGTCTGTAGGCCCAGATGGCGCTAGTCATCAAGCCCTAGAAGATATTGCCATTACTAGAGTATTGCCAAATATCACCGTGCTTGCTCCTTCTGACTTTATAGAAACAAAAAAAGCCACTATTGCGGCCAGCAAAATCAAAGGTCCAGTCTATATACGCTTTGCTAGACACAAGGGTCCAGATATAAATACCAACAAGACTCCTTTTACTGTCGGCAAGGCCAATATTTTGTTAAAAGGATCTGCCGTCACTATTGTGGGCTGTGGTCCTGTTTTGGCAGAAGCTTTGAAAGCTGCTGAAATTTTGGCCAAAGAAAACATAAAAGTAGAAATTATCAATTCACATACTATCAAACCACTTGATAAAAAAACCATTCTCAAATCTATCAAAAAAACTAAAAAGCTAATAACGCTAGAAGATCACCAAGTAGTCGGAGGCCTAGGTAGTGCAGTGGTTGAGATGTTGGCAGAAAATTTCCCTGTACCTACAATCATGCTTGGTGTCCGAGATACTTTTGGTGAATCTGGTAAGACAGATGAGCTTTGGGAAAAATATGGACTATCCGACGGACACATTATGAGTGCAGTCAAAAAAATAATTAAGAAGTAGAATATGAAAAAAACTAAAACTCTCAAAAATAAAAATAAAATGGATAAATTTACAGAACATGATTTACCATCTTTGAGCACAGCTGTTTTGGGAGCTCTTGAATTGTTTACGAATGTTGGATTGCCAAAAGTACGTATTTCAAATTATAAAAAACCAATCATTGTAGGATCTGGCAATGCCATAGTAACCGCCAAACTACTTTATGGTGACAAAGACGCAATTTTTGCTGACGAAAACAACTACAAAACTGCTCTAAAAAGAAAACCAGATGGAGCAATCATCTTTTCTGCCTCAGGAGAAAAACACGGCGCAGTAATTGCTAATTTTTATAAATCAAAAAATCTCAAAACTACCCTGGTAACTTGCAATTCTGATTCGAGTGCTGGTAAAATCCTCGGCAAAAAAAACGTAGTAGTCACAAACAAGAACAAAGAACCCTATACTTATAATACCTCTACTTATATGGGCTGGATATTTGCCAAAACAAAAGAAGACCCAAAAAAAATACTCACTTTTATAAATAAAAAAGTAGCCAAACAAATAAAAAAGAGCATCGCCAAATATAATGGCTACCTACTAGTTACTCCTGAAAGTTTTGCCTTGGGCAATCATCTTTTTGAAGTAAAATTTATTGAACTTTTTGCTCGCAGAGTAGCCAGAGATGTCAAAACTTTTGAAGAGTTAAAACACGCTATCACCGTCATACCTTATAACAAAGAATTGTGCATCCAGTTTGGCTCAGGCAAGGTAGATTTTGCCAATGATAAAATAATAATCCCCCTACCCCCCAAAGCAGGCCCAGCTGCAATCATGGCCATAGGATATTATGTAATCGGTAAAATACAGGAAGGTAAACCCCAATGGTTTAAACAAAATATTGAGGAGTATATAAGTCGAGCCAATAAAAAATCATTTGGCAAAGGACTAAAAGTAATAGTTGAATAAAAATATTTCAAAAAACAGTCTCTTATCGAGGCTGTTTTTTTATTCGTATTTTGATTTACTAAGTTCTACTTTATATTTGCCCCAAAGATAGGCAAAGAAAATAAATATAGCAAAAACTATCCATCCTAGATAGCCAGCTCCTCGTATCAACGCGATAAGTACAACCACAGCTGATGTTGTTGCCCATATAAAATTTAAATATAATATGGCCAAAAAAGTTTCTCTGGATTTTTGATGAACCAACAGAGAGGTTGTACCAATAGCCAAAAGAGAGGCTCCTAAAAGATGAGCTGTTACGGATGCTCCGGCATTTAGACCAAAGAGGGCCAAAAATTCTACAGGAAATACAAAAAGAGGTATAGCAAAAAAGATATCCACTGCAAAGTGAACGACAAGCCAAAAACGTAATAATTGTGGAACTTTTTGCATACTCCTCCTTATTTGTTTATATTATCTCACTTTTTATTGAAACCCGCAACGAAAAAACATAATTATTGACAAAAAAGACATAATATATAACTATATGGGGGCAGTTCTTTAAAACACCCTGAAAGACATTTCACTAGCTAAAACCCAAACAGGAGGCAGGTCATGTTCCAAAAAAAGATTGTTCTTCTCTTGGCGTTGGTCAGTATTTTTTTACTGACTGGTTGTGCATCTATGCATACCGCTCGCGTCAATTCCGAAAGCACGGGAGCCCTCAAAGGCTCATTGGCCCAAACCATCAACAACAATGCCTGGGAGCATTTTGAAGAAACCGGTGAATGGTACGAAGCTCCAGAATTGGCCCGAAGTGCTGGTTTATCGATTCACAATCGTCAACCGGAAAACAACTTTGCAGTTTATATTTTGGATAAGCCTTACCACAAAATTCCTGAGACTATGGATAAAAGCCAAACCTTTGCCTTTTATTCACATGATTTCCCTGATAGTAGCAAATATGTCTACTGTCGAATTTTCTACAATGATAGCGAACGTAACCTTGAATGCCCTACCGGAGGTCCTGGTCAGGCTCATGATTACGCAATGCTACTCTTGGGCGAAGAGGTTTTGTGGAAGTTCCACAGACAAGCTACTGAATCTGAATCAGCCGATAATCTCAGAAAGATTATCAAAAAAAATGCCGAGGAAATCAGTACATCTTCTCCCAATCCAACCGCTAAACAGCTTTTATACGAGTACGCTCTAGATTTACTCGGTAGCTTCTACGCGGATGTGATCAATGCCGACGAAGAAATGTTTTACATCAAACTCTTGGAATACTCTACTTCCCTTGGGGAATATATCGACAACCAAGATTGGAAGGGTTAAAACCTCGAGCCCGTTGTGTTAACACAACGGGCTTTTTATTTGACAAAATATTTTTCTATCGCTATTCTCATAGTGTTTAATGTTCTCTACAAAAATTTTCCCAACAAAAGGAGCTAACATGAAATATGTATTTTACATTGGCCTTATCTTTGTTTTGATTGGCTGTAGCCAATCTCCTCCTCTCTCAACAAATTCTAGTGAAGTCCCCAAAAACATCGAACCCTTGAGCAAAGAAGTCATCTATCAACAACTCAGTAATAGCCAAAAACAAGGACGCACTATTGAAGAGGCTTCTTGGTCAATTTCTCTCTTACTTTTGAGAAATGGCGCTACCCAAGAAATGGTAAAAGATATAAACCAGAAAATATACCCAAAAGTAAAACTTTATATCCAAATAGAGTCTCCGGCTGACATTGCTACCAATAGCTATGCCAGTGTAATTGCTGGTATTATCAGGGAAAACCTCCCTTAAAAAATAAAACCGCTTGTTTACAAAAATTCAGGCGGTTTTTTATTTACATTGACACAAATCAGTATATATGTTATAAGGAAGTGTTCTTTTAATCCATAGTCCCCACTTAAGGCGCTGCAACTGTAGCAAAACAAAGGAGGTGTGACATGAATTCTTCATGTCCCTTAAATTTTCCGACCGACCTTCTCAGTCCAGAATCTCAGGATCTTTTCAAACTCTTGCCGGATGATATTCTGGCAAAACTCAACGAAACCATCCAAGGAGCAAAGCTTGTAAGCTGTAACGGACTCGGAGCCACCATTATGAAAATGAAGGCTTCCTTGTCTCTCCTCCACAAAGAGAAAACCGGCTATCCGGTAATTGAGATTGGTGGTCATAAGCCCTCTGTCATTACCTTTCTCCTGGTTGTTCGGGGAGCTAAAGAAACCATTCAGCTCTCTCTCGATGAAGTCCTTACCGTGGCAGCCAATAGTGGCTAAAACAAAACCCCCGTTCAAAGAACGGGGGTTTTTTCTATAATCAAATTATGCTTCTTCTTTTATTACTTTGGGAATATCCAATTTTTCTAAATCTGCAAAATTTTCTTCTAGACGTTGTCTGACTACATCCGGTAAAGCCTTGAACTTTGCAGTTACTTTAAAAGCTTGCCACTGGGCCATAATTTCTTTAAAAACTTTTATAACCTTTCTTTTTTGCTGAGGAAATCCTTTTGGCAAAACTTCTGATACAAATGGCAATCTTTCATCTCCTGGTTTTTCAGCCAGATATTCTTCTAGAGTCTTACCTTCTGCCCTGGCTTTGTCCATTCGCATGTCCATCAATTTTTGCCACAAGGCATATTCTTGATCTGTGTTTGGCTCGTGCATATACTCTTCTGTGTTTTCTTCTAAAAAAACTACAAAGACTGGCTCTCCTGGTTTTTCTGGCAAAATTTTTATTGGGTCATTTATTATTTCTGCTCTTTTGGCAGAGCTCGTACTAAAGGTCCTCTGCACTCCTATATAAATAGGCCTCTTATCTTTCATCTGACTAGCCTCGCCTTCTATAAACTCTTCTAGCCTAGCTGGATCAACCACTACAAAATCATCTATCTTATCTTGATAGTCATTTCTCTTCAAACCTATCTGGGCAGATATACCATCTATACCCAATTCCTTTATAATTCTCACAAACATTGGACTATGCTCTTTGGCTGTAGCCTCTTGTTCTCCTCCAGAAAAATTTTTGTCCAAAGCAATAGCTTTTTCTCCTCTTTGTTCTATTACTTCCGAATGGAGTTGTTTGAGTACTTCTAGCTGACTCATTTCTGGGTTAGCTTTTAGAACTCGGAAATAGTTGTTGTAATTTGTACCAAAATATATTTCCAAGCATTGTTCAAAAGATAGTGTATTTTCAAAATCCCACAAAGATACCTTGATTTTGTCTGTACTCTGAATCTTTTTTTCATTGTGCCCAACCTCAATCAAAGGATGAGGTATTTCATGCATTTGGCCGTCATTGAATTTTACAAATATAGAATCTCCCTTTTGTCCCTCTCTGGTGGTTGGTTTTGGGGGTGCTTCTGGTGCTATTACTGTCATATTATTTTATCTTAAATGTTAAATACTTATTACCAAAGAAATTCCAAGAAGTGACTATAGCAATCGCCAATACTTTGGCGTAGATATACCACAGGCCAAATTGTCTTACACCAATAAATAAAATATTATTGTTCAGCAATAATCCAATCCCTGCAATTATGAGAAATACAGGCACTTGCTTGGTCTTACTTCCGCTGGATTGAAAAGTCCATCTTCTATTTAGATTATAGTTGTAAAATGCCGCCATCACAAAAGATATGGTAGCTGACATCAAATAATGAACATCTGCAAACTCTGTCAAAATGTATAAAACTCCCAAATCAATAATCATTGAGCTGAAGCCAACAACTGCATATTTACTCATAATAAAACGATTGCGATGAAGATAATCCAATAAAAATTTCATTTATTTTTTTCTTTTAAATTTATATACTTATAGCAACAAAATCCGCTCGATAACGGAGATTTTTTATTTTGACTTTTTAGTTCAATTAATATAATCTTACTATAATAATAGCTTAAAATCAATCTCAAAAATACACAAATGACTAAAAAGAAAAAAGTAATAATAGTAACCGGTGGAGCTGGCTTTATCGGCTCGCACCTTATCGAACAATTGGTCAAAAATAAAGGCAATAAAGTGATATCACTTGATAATTATTTTACTGGCTCAAAAGCCAATCATATCAAGGGAGTTATATATCGTCGTGGACACACCAAGGACATAGCCCGTTATATCAAAGAAAAACCATCCATCATCTATCATCTAGGCGAATACTCTCGAGTAGCCGCTAGCCTGACTGAGCCTGAAGTTGTTTGGGATTTGAATGTAGCTGGTACATACGGCATTTTAGAATTTTGGCGCCAACATAAGTGCAAACTAGTCTACGCTGGCTCCAGCACAAAATTTAACGAAGCTGGTATGGATGGCACACTGGGTCGTGACCTTGCTCCTTATACTTGGATGAAGGCCGCCAATACAGAACTTATAAAAAACTATAGCAAGTGGTACGGATTAAAATACGCTACTGTTTATTTTTATAATGTCTACGGACCACGCGAAAGAGCTGGCCAATTTGATAAAGCCTATGGCACTATCATCGAAACTTTACGCCAAGCTTATTTAAAAAATAAAGTAGCCCCAATCAGAAAACCTGGTACACAAACCAGAGCATTTACCCATGTAGATGACACTGTTCGTGGTATCTTGTTGGCTGGTCAAAAAGGCCAGGGTGATGACTATGGTATTTCTGCCAAAGAAACATACTCTTTGCTTCAAGTTGCAAAGATGTTTGGTTGTAAAACAAAAATGCTAGCACAAACCAAGACCTCCCGCTCTTCAAAGGCATTTAGTTCAGGTAAAATCAAAAAACTTGGCTGGAAACAAACTCAGACTCTAAAAAAATATATTGAAGATACCAAAAAATAATATGAAACGAATACTAATCTTTTCACTAGCCTACTATCCAAACAACGTTAGTGGAGCAGAGGCTGCAATCAAAGAAATCACTGATCGAATTAGTCCAGATGATATTGAGTTTCATATGGTGACATTGAGATACAACTCAAAATTAGCAACCGAAGAAAAGATTGGCAATGTTTTTGTACATCGTATCGGCTTAGTCAAACCAAATCCTACATTTGAAGACCTAGGAAAAATACCCCTAGACCTAAACAAGCCCATCTATCAGTTTTTGTCCCCTGTCAAAGGATTGATGCTAAACCGTAAATACAAATTTGATGCAATTTGGTCCATGATGGCTCACTCTGCCGGAGTACCTGCTGTAATATTCAAAATATTTTCTCCAAAAACCAAATATGTGTTGACCCTACAAGAAGGTGACCCCACTGACTATATAGAAAAAAAGATGAAACCATTGAGCGGAATTTTTAAAAAGGCTTTTCTCAAAGCTGATTTTGTTCAGGCAATTTCAAAACATCTAGGTGATTGGGCTAAACGCCGTGGTGTCAAAGATGAAAAAATAAAGATAATTCCCAATGGCGCCAATCCTCGAGCCCTATTTCCTGTCAGTACCGAATCTGAACTAAATGAATTAAAGAAAAAATTTGATAAAAAAGAAAATGAAATCTACCTGGTAAATACCGCCCGTCTTGTCCACCAAAAAGGTACAGAAAATACACTGAGAGCTATGGTAAATTTACCGGATAATATAAAATTTTTATTGGTTGGCGATGGTCCTGAAGAAAAAATGCTAAAAAATTTGGCCAAAGAACTAAATATAGAAAATAGAGTAATCTTTGTAGGGCGAGTAGATAGAACCGAAGTAAGTAAATACCGTCAGATATCAGATATCTTCGTCTGTCCTAGTCGTTCTGAGGGCCTAGGAAACGCCTTTTTATCTGCTATGGCCTCTAGATTACCCGTAATTGCTACCCAAGAAGGTGGTTTGGCTGAATTTATTTCTGATGAGACAGCCTGGGTTGTCGAAAAAGATAAACCAGAACAAATCACTCAAGCTATCAAAGATATCTTGGCTAATCCAGAAAAAGTAAATAAAATAACTGCCACATCCCACAACATGGTCACCAATAAATACAACTGGGACCTGGTCGCTGAAAACATGCAAAAAAATATATTTGAAAAACTATGGAAACAAGCCTAATCGAAAAAGCAGCCCATATCATGGTAACTGCTCACGGAGATCAAAAAAGAAAAACAAACAATGCTCCATATATCCTCCATCCTATGATGGTGGCTTTTAAACTTCAAGAACTTGGTTTTGAACCAAAGGTAATCGCCGCAGCCCTAGTCCACGATGTCTTGGAAGATACAAAATTTACAGCTGAACAACTAGAAAAAGAATTGGGTAAAGAAGTACTTGAATTGGTTTTGCCTTTGAGTGAAGACAAAAGCCTAGAATGGGAAGATAGAAAAGCCAAACATGTGGAAAGTATAAAAAATGCCCCGGCTGACGCCAAGGCTGTTTCTGTAACTGATAAAATACACAACTTAGAAAGCTTGATAGCAGGTCATGCAGAAATGGGCCCTGAAATTTGGCAAAAATTTAATCGAGGCAAAGAAAAAAAGATGTGGTTTGAAAATGAAATGCTTAAAATGTATAAAAGCACCTGGTCACATCCTTTGATAAATAAATACGAAAAACTTTTGCGTCAAGCAGAGGCCCTCGACTAGTGCAAATCTTGTTGACGCTCTTTTTCTTCTTCGTCTCTTAGCTTGTCTCTATCTATTTTATACTCTTCAATTATCTTGTAGTCTATATTTTTATTTTCTAGCACCCCCTCCAACACATTGGCCCATAGGTCGATGCGTTTTTTGTTTAGTTGGAGTAGATTTCCCTCTGCTTTATCCAAAGTGTTGGCATAGTACCAGATAAGTTCTCCTAACCTAAACACCCTCATCAACTGTAAAGATAAAAATTCTTGTTCGTTTCTATTTTCTTTTACGTACTCTACTAGTTTTTCTTCTAAGGGTCGATTGTAAAGAGTCATAAAATTTATAAATCTAGCCCAACCTTCGTATTTGTTTCCAAAACGAATAGATGAATAATCCAGAAGATAAATATCGTTTTCTAAAACACGAAAATTATGAGGTACCAAATCCCAGTGGGTCAAAAAGTCTGAATACAAATCAATAGTCTCAATATTTTGAGATAAAAAATCCTTAGCTTTAGTAAGTAGTTTTTTTACTTTGATATTTTCTGGTAGTTGAACAATTGTATTCGTATAATACTTATCAAAGCTAGCTATATACTCCTGTGAGTTCCACATACCAAAAGTCTGTTTGATAGTACTAGTATGCTCATAAGTAGTGGCGTGGACACCCTCTTGGGCCTCAAGGGCCTTTAAACTCAAGAAAAACTGACTTTCCAGCGGTCTATCCAAAAAGGTTGATTTTTGGTCTATAAAACGAGTGACAAATATAGTAAAACCATTTTTCTTGGTATATAGTATTTCTTTTGGAGTAAAGAAAATATGATAAGCAAAGTTGATTTTTTGTAAAATCTGACGACATTTCCACTCATGTTTGATTTCTGCTGAGCGCATTTCATCTCGACTGACTTTGATAACTACTTTTTTGTTGTTGTCTTTTTGCTTTCCCAAAAGTACTAGTTTTTTGCCACCAGTTATATAACGCTCTCCTCCAATATGGACTTGCTTGTCATCAAGTTCAAAACCAAGCTCGCTCAAAATCGGACGAACTATTTTTAGCTCGGCCTCTTTATATTCTTGCCATTGTTTTTTATATTTGTTATCCATACTATTTTTTAATAAAGCCCTCAAAAATACTATTCAATTTATTCAAGTGAGTGGCCCAAGAAAATTTTTCGGGTAATTTTGATTTTGTATGACTGTTCTCCAATAAAGTTTTTAGTTTATCTGCTAAATTATTTTTGTCTACTAGGTTTTCTGACAAAATCTCTCTAGCCAAGGCTGTGTCAAAGGCAATCACTGGGACGCCCGCAAGTAAGCTTAGGGATGTTTCTCTCAAAAAATTATTATTAGAAAAATTTGCAAAATATACTTGGGAAGTTTTACGCAAATGCCAGTTTTCAGCTCTAGATATTTGACCCAAAAATTTTACTCTATCTTCTACTCCTAATTCTTTGGATAATTTTTCAAAACCTTTTCGAGCTGGCCCATCACCAGCAATAATCAACTTGGCATTTTCTAATTTTGTCATCGCCTGAATCAATCTATCATAACCCGCCCAATCAACTAGTCGACCAGTTGTAAAAATTTGTCCTTTTTTTACTTCAACAGGAAGAGATAATTTTTGAACTTTATCTTCTGGACGATAGTTCACTATTATTTTATCTTTTGGAACATGATAACTTTCAGATACAATATCTGCCATAGCTTGAGATGATACCATGACCTTAGTGGCATGCTTCAACACCCAACCTTGCAAATTTATAATCTGATGATTTTTTTTGTCAGGACATTCATTTTTCAAAAAATCCACCAATGACCTGTTACTAAGATTTTGACTCATCGCTCTTTTCCAAGCTTCGTCTTCGGCAAAATTAATAACCACTGGAATTCTTTTTAAACTTTTGACAATAATAGCAGGTAAGCCTACCGCTACTGCATTTTGAGCATAAATAACATCAGCCCCCTTGGATGCTCCGAAGAGTTTAACAGTAAAATTAAAAAGCCTGACCACAAGTGGACGGCGTTTATTTATTTTTAATATATCTATACCTGACATCTTTTCTACACGAGTTGCATAAGCAGCTACCACAATATCATGATCATTTTTCAAATGCTCTGCCAAATCCTTTGTATATGTAGATAATGCCTCAATTTCCGGTGGGAAAAGTGGTGTGGCTAAGATTATTTTCATATTTTATATTCTGCCCTAAATAAGCCAAATAGTCAACCAATAAACCTACTTTAAACCCTTTTTTTGATCTACAGCTCATCATTGACAAAAACGCTATTTTATGTTATATTTCTATATTATCAAATGTCCTTTTACACCTATAAAATATGAAATAAAAAATCAGAATCAAGTCGATCGCAGTCTAAAAACCGCTGAATCAAGGAGAAAACCATGAATTTCAACCGAATCACTCTCGTTTCCGTCATTATTTTGGTGCTCGGCTGCCTACTGTCTTCTGGCTGTAGCCAGTCTGATTCCACGGACAACAATGTTGTCACCCTCACTTTTGAACAGACTATCGTCAATGCTCTTCATAGAACAGACGTCGCAGAATGTTTGAATACACTCCAAAAGATCAAGGACCAACATTATTACACGGAGAAAGAAAAAGTTCTTGTTGCTGCAATCAAAAAAGATGTAGCTGATGGTTTGGTCACTTGGGAAGAATTGGCTATTACAAGCCAAGGCTTGGATCAACTCCATACGAAAAACCAAATTGCTGAGCTAAAAGATTTGGCCCAAGCCCTACGGACAGACATCTTGGCCGATAGGGGTGTGGTAATGAAGGTTGTCAAAGACATTCGACAAGGCGTAACCAATGGTTTGGTCACTTGGGAAGAACTCGGATTTGCGAATTCTGAACAACTTTCTCAAATCACAAGCAGTTTCATAGAGAGTAATTCATAATTGCCAATAGGCAACCTGAACTCAATATAGCGTAGGAGGGATCCCTGTATCCCTCCTTTTTTATTTAAATAAAAAACAGCCTAAGCTGTTTTTTGGAATTCTCCAATAATTATAATTCTTTTACAAAAGCATTCAACCTCTCTGCTACTTCTTTTAGTTTTGCATAATCAACTTTTTCGGCAGGAGCCTCATCTTTCATTGCTGCGTCACTTACTATTCCTGTCAATTCTTCTACCAAGCCATCAAACTCTATTGCCTGGTCTGCACTTAGTCCTAATTTCTTTTTTTCTAAAATAATCTGATTTATAGTATCCCACATTACTCTACCAGATTTTTGTCTATCGGCTGACAAAAACTGCACCTGTAAATCTATCACTCCCAAAGCTTCTGTCTTTTCTCCACCTTTATCTTGGCTTGGAATGTTAAAATTCATACTATTATCTTTAATTTATTACTTTAATTTTAGTATATCAAAAAATCGCCTAAAAGACGATATTTTGATTTTATGCTTAATTTACCTTTTCCCAAGTACCCTCATCTGTAATAGCCTCTGTATCTACATCTTTGAATTTATCCAGACAAGATATACACTCCAAAAAAGTCTCGCCAGCCCTATATGTCTTTTTATACCCACAAGGCACGCAGGCATACTCACCGTCTGTTGGTACTATATCACCAACATTATAGCTAATTTCCAAATCAATGTTTTGCATATATTTGAACCTCCTAACTATTTTATATAAATAGATTAATAATTTATCTTATATAAAGTATATAATCATAAAAATATAATGTCAAGTCTACTTGACATTACGTTTATCAATAAAAATAAAAAAAGACCCCTATCAACTGATGGGGACGAAGACAAATTTTATTTTAAACCAAAACTACGAGGTGACTGGATAACCAGCGCTAGCATTACCATTTTCATCAATTACAAATAAATATAAACTTTCACCAGCCGTAAAACTTCCAAGATTGGCCGTAATATCTATTGAGCTATCACTCCAAGTTGTGCGAGGAATCTGAAGCTCAAAATGAGACACCTGATCCCAGGTGGCTGCATCACCAATCACAACTCTAGCCAAGGTATTGTCTATATAAATATCCCCCCACAAATTATCAAAACCTGCATGTCCCTCTGGACTATTGCCACCTTCAATGCCAAGGGCATGAAGAAAAGAAAAACCCATAACATCATCCGGAAAATCTACAATGCCGTATCCTTCGTCAGTTATATTAATTTTCTGAATATTATCAGTCCAAATTTTGACTATGCCATTACTATCTCCCCAGATACCATTCAAACCTCCACTGCCATCTGTCCAAACTGAAATATGCGACCACTCACCTTCAACTGGATAAATATCTTCATATACTCTACGGGTGTCTTCACCAGGGTTGTCAGGAGATGAGGCTCCCGCACTATAAGAAAGTCTCCCTGGATATACTGATGTATGTCCATAGCGATTATAACTTGAGGTACTAGGACTAATTCTAAAAATTTTATTAAATTGGTCTCCGCCACCACCGGTCCTTGCTGAAGTACTATAAAACCAATAATCAAGATACATGCGCTCTGTGTCACCGTGAGGCCTGCCAATATCAAATATGGTAGCGTAGCGTCCTTCACAAGAATACAAGGCGCGCCCAGGGACTCTCTGTTGAGGATGACTATCTCTATATGCAAGCCAACCACTAGCATGTCCATACAATGCATCTGGATCTGTGACCTGCCCTGTTTCACTATAATGCCCAGATGAAGAACCGCCCTGTACTGTTGGTATCCAATCTCCGTCATTCAAATTTTGATAAGAAGAGTGAGTCAAGTCATCCCAAATCCAAGGCTCTACAATAGATTTAGAACCAAAATCACTACCACTTATAGTAATGGTTTGTCCCTCCATCAAATTATCAGAAGATAATAAAGAGATGCTCGGCTCTCCGGGTGTAGCAGGTGGCGGACATGATAAATCAGCCCCACTACAATCTTCGTCTATACCATTACCACAAATGTCTGTGATTCCTGGATTGATAGAAGCATTGGAGTCATTACAATCATTACCTCCACTAGCAGCAGAGTCATAACCATCGTTGTCTGTGTCATTGTCTACTGGACAAGCCAGGTCAGCCCCTGAACAATCTTCGTCTATGCCGTTACCACAAATATCTGTAGCGCCTGGGTGTATAGCTGAATTATTGTCATTACAATCTGTACCTCCACTGGCAGTAGAATCATAGCCATCGTTGTCTGTATCATTATCTACTGGGTCTGGATCAGGAGTAGGATCTTCTTCATCATTAGGTGGAGGATCATTTACATAAAGCATGGCAACCATATACCCAGATAAACTTCTTTCTTCTCCTGTTATAGCCTCTCCATTTGAATACCCTAATAAATCATCAACTTCAATTACATTACTATAATTAAAATTATTATACTCAAAAGCATCTTGAGTATTAAAATGCCTAATACTTTCATCTTGTACATAATAAATGGCACTTCCTTTTTTTAATAATGTTCCCTCTGGATATTTGCCTGATAAATCAAAACCAAAAATATAACCCGAGGAAAAATATCCAGGAATAACATCTATAACCCTAGTGTGCCAAGCTTGTCCATAAAGTGCTTCCGCTATTTCGGCTGTAGGAATCCAATGTAGCATCCCCCCTGGACCAACAGCGTATATCTTGGCCGTGTTTGTATGAGTAATCAGCTTGGTACCAGGCCTATAAGTAACAATGCCTCCATCTGGATACTTATCTAGCTCGGATATAGACACCTGAACTATGTAATCAAAATTATCGTACCAAGTATTGTATGTTTTGCTGTCTGGAAAAACATATTTCATACCATCAGAACCAACATAATAAACAGCTGCATTATCGGTTCCCTCCAAAACCAGCAAAGAACCCGCCGCATAACTACCCACCGCTTTTACACTGGAGGTTTGTAAGCCACCAAAAACGAAAATTATTAATATTAATAAAGCTAGCTTTTTCATAATTTTAAGTAAGAATTTATAAAAATGATTATGTTAATATTTATTTTAAAATATATAATCTCCAAACCTCATCCCCAAAGCCTCTAAGTCATCAAACTCTTTTATATCTACATACCAATCTTCACCAAAATTTCTGACGGCTGCCTCTTCGTTTTTTATCCAACGTAATTCTAAGTTTGCATCTACATGATATACTCTTGGCAAAACCTTGTCTTTGACTAGCCAGCCTGCTGTGACAACACCATCGGTGATTGTGTCATCAATCTCAGAAACGACTTCTATATTATCTCCATTTATCGCTGCTCTGGTGATTGGGCCAAAGTATCCACTACTTGGGCTAATATTTTTAGCTTTTTGAAATTTTATCAAAGCATACCTAGTGGCATAACCAAAATAAGTAGTCTCATTGCCTGGTGAGCCGGCTCCCGAACCAGCAACTACAAAACCTTTTTGATTCAAATATTTTTGCAGTTCCCTTATATCCTCACCCTCGTCTTCCAATTTTAAATCTCTATCAAATTGATAGGCTGATGTTGGAGTTTCTGTAGCTGGCTCTACTGGCTTACCAATAGCAGCCATCAAGCTTGGATAAGCATTGATAGCCTGCTTACTTGGAGTCCACAATTCAAAATGAAGATGATGGGCTACCCACTCGGCGTTACCACTGTCTCCAGCAAAAGCTATCAGGTCTCCTGCCTTTACTTGTGAGCCACGAACAATATTTTTGGGGAAAGCATAGAATCTGATTTCTTTACCATCATCTGTACCCGGGGTATCGTTATTTACATGAAGATAACGATAAGAATAACCATCTGAATCTTCAATATAAATAGCCAGACCCCAACCATCGTCTTTATCAACTAGATAAGATACTCGGCCATCTACAGCTGCTACAAGTGGGGCCATCTGATCTGTCATAATATCTGTTCCGATATGACTCCTACTCCCCGAACGAGCCGCTCCATAAGTATCTGAAAAATGATAATCCCAATCAGGCCCTACTGGAAAAGTTATGTCTCTTACTTCTTCGGCCAAAACCAAAAAAGGAGTAAATATTAGTATATTTATAATAATAAATAAATACATTATTTTTAATTTATACATAAATCTAATTATACAAAAAAACACTACGATTGGCTAATTTTATTTTAATTATATTAATTTACAATTAAACTAATATTAGCTATGATAATAGTAAATAATTTAAATAAATCAAAAATATATGGAAACAGCCTTAAAAATACTCTCTGACGAACATCAAAATATATTAAAAGTAATAACTGCATTACTCAAAGAATGTGATTCTATAGAATCTGGAAACAAGATTAATAAAAATTTCTTTGAAAAAATAATTATCTTTGTCAAAGACTATGCGGATAAATTTCATCATGCCAAAGAAGAAGATATTTTATTTATAGAACTATGTAAAGATGAAGTACAGATGCATTGTAACCCCACTCAACAAATGTTACATGAACATGATTTGGGGAGAGATTTTATTAAAGAATTGGAAAAAGGAATAAAAGAAAATGATAAAGATAAAATAATTGAAAATGCAAGAGGGTATGCAAGACTTCTTCAAGAGCATATATTCAAGGAAGATAACGTCCTCTACCCCATGGCTGATGAATTTTTGAATGAAGACATCAAAAATAAAATGCTTGAAAAATTTAAGCAAGTTGAAAAAAGTCTAAGCAAAGAAAAAGAGAAACATTTATTGTTTCTGGAAGAATTGGAAAAAGAAAATAAATAAAGAATGCCAAACAACAGTTTAACAAATCGCTATATTGCTATCGACTACCTACGTAGTTTTTTGACTACGCTGGTGGTTTTATATCATATACTCCTCGCCTATACAACACATGGATTTGGATCACTCGTAGTAGATAAAAATAATTTTTTTGTTTTTGATACCATTATCGATATTCTTGATACATCTTTTATGTTCCTTTTCTTTTTTATATCTGGATTATTTGTTATAAAAAGTATAAACAAAAAAGGGGTAACTAAATTTTTAAAAAATAGAGTATATAGACTCGGAATACCCTTCTTGGTTGGTTGGCTACTTATCAATATACCTGCTCACTATATTTTATTATCATCCTATCTTGGTAAAGCAGCTAGCCTAGAATATTTTTTTATTCATTGGGTAAAAGCACTAAACCTTTTTACCAATGGCCCCTTGTGGTTTTTATGGGTTTTGTTTTTATTTAATATTTTTATAGTTATAATATACAAAATTTTTCCAAATACAATAAATAAAATAAAAAGCTCAAACTCAAAATTTTTCTCAAATGCTAAATATTTTCTTTTAACATTTTTTATCCTAGGAACCATAAGTTATATTCCAATATCAACAATCTTTGATGGTTGGTTTATTACAATATTTGGACCATTTTCAGTACAGCTAAATAGAATTATACTTTACTTTTTATTCTTCTCAATTGGAACCATAATAGGTGTCCGTGGTATGGAAAAAAGCCTGTTTTCACAAGGTTCCAATTTTATTAAAAAATGGTGGATTTTAATAACCAGCGCTACTCTCTCTTACTTTTTGCTCACAACAAGTTATTTGAACTCCGGTGTTTTTAATGATCTTTTTATTAGCCCAATACTTTTTGTTTCCTCTTCTATCTTATTATCTTTTTCTTTATTAATCATATCCATAAAATATATCAAAAAAACAAATCACTTTTTTGATAATATGAGTAAAAATGCTTATGGCATTTATATTGTACATTATTCTGTTGTGGTAGTTTTCCAGTTCTTATTTTTAAATACAAATATTTCTGGAGTTTACAAAGCACTTATTGTATTCCCACTCTCTTTCTTTACTTCTTGGTTTATTGTTTATTTGTTTAGAAAAATTACAATTGTAAAGAAGATTATTGGCTAAAAACGCCCTAGTGGGTGTTTTTTATTTACATTATATAAAACTTTCATTATACTTAATTCATGCTAAAAATTACCAATAAACTAAGGTTTAAATATCTTGTTGCAAAAAAATCTTTCGGCTTTTCTATTGAAGTAATGGAAAATATATACGAAATGTATCTCAATCATAAAAAAATTATACATTATAGAGATGGTTTTCCTGTGTATTCAATGTCTATCCCCTCACTTTTTAGTAAACCTTCTATAAAGTTATTTTCCAAGCTATCTTTTCGCTTGGTTAGCAATAGAAATTTACCAATATTGATGAGTCTAGCTGTAAGTGATATCTGCAATGCCGATTGCTACCATTGTAGCTACTTCAATGGAATGCACCATGAAGATAAAAAGAAGTTAGATTTGGAAGAACTACGAAAAGTCATACATAGCGGGCAACAACTAGGAGTTTCTGTATTAAATTTTGTTGGCGGCGAACCCTTATTGAGAAAAGATATCAATGAAATAATAAAATGTGTAGATAAAGATTTGTCTACTACTGTTATTTTTACAAATGGCTGGGCACTCAAAGAAAAAGCAGCCGGCTTGAGAAAAGCTGGCTTGGATGGAGTTTATGTAAGTATTGATTCAGCAGACAAAGATACTCACGACAAATTACGAAATACACCTGGTATATATGAAAAAGCAATAGATGGCATAAAAACAGCTCTCGAAACTGGCATGACAGTAGGGATTTCTTGTTGTTTATCAAAAGAAGCTTATCTAAGGGGTGATTTTGATAAAATTGTTGAATTGGGAAAAAAATTAAATATTCATGAAATTATAGTTTTTGACCAAATACCTTGCGGAAAACTAAAAGAATGCAAAGATGAGTTAAAAAACAATGACTGGATTGATGACCTTATAGAATCTAGCAAAAAATACAACAAAAACGATAAATATCCAGGTATTTTGGTCTATTCTTATACTACTAGCTACAAAAGTACTGGCTGTGCAGGAGGTAAAAACTATTTGTATGTTGCTCCACATGGTGATGTTTGTAGCTGTGATTTCAATAGTAAGTCATACGGAAACGTAAGAGAGGCACCATTGAATAAAATATGGGAGAAAATGTCCTCCGAAAAAGAAGAGGGCTATTCTGACTGGTGTTCTTGCATGCTTAGAGAGTAGAAAATATTACTTATTGAACAATCCATATTTTAGTGATATAATAAAAATAACTTAACAATTTGCTATGATATTTCAACCATGCTCATCGTCACTTTGTCAGTTTGATAAAGCTGCGACCACACCCATAATTTTTTTTGAAATAGCTGTTTTAGTACTAGCTATTTTTTTTATTTTTTACTTATCCCGCTACACAAAGAAAATATTATTAAAATTCTTTATCATCGCCATAGGAATTTTTATCTTTGAGTTTATTACTCATCCACTCTGGTACAATTTCAAAATGGGAGAATGGGCCTATGTCTATCGTGATGTAAGCTGGCTGTTGACTATTGGTTGGGCAACGATCATTTTGACAACTACGGTAGTCATAGATCACTTATTGCCAAAAGTCCGTGCCTACAAAAGATTTTTCTTATATTTGTTGGCTACATTGATAATCGGACTAATTGGTGAAACCGTAGTCATGCAACTTGGTATTAGAAGTTATTCACCTGAAACTCATCAGCTAATAGGCAACCTGTATATTCCTCTCCTGGGTATCCCTTGGGGATCACTGTACTATATACCAGTATTCATGGCTCTAGTGATTGGTTTTTATAAATATTGGAGTCTAGTGATTGATAACAAAATACTCTTACCCATAAAAAAGATAAAATGGGGAAGATATCTAGCTGTATCAGTTGTTGGAGTTTTATTGTTTGAGGTTATGATCGATGCAATGATTAGCAACGCTGGCCTTCCTGCCTGGTCATACATATTTAGAGATATCAATATCATATTGACCATTAGCTGGATTATAATCATCTGGCTGGCTATATTATTTGTAGATAAAGTATTTATACACTTTGATTTATTCAAAAAATTTATTTCTTATATTCTATTAGCTACTGCGATTGCTCTTCCTATTGAGGCCATATTTGTAGCAAAAAACATCAGAATATACAGCCCTAGTACAACAGAAAATTTTTCTGGTTACCTGGTACCTTTTAGCTCTGTTCCAGTTGAAGTCATATTTGTATTTCCTTTTTACCTAGCTTTAATAATCGGTTTTATAAAATATTGGACATATACTTTTGAAAATAAAGAGCTCTAAATATGAAAATACTAAAAATATTAACTGGTTTCGTAGTAATAGTAATACTAGCCTCAATCTTTGGGAGAGGACAAGGACTTGCATTTTTAGCGATGTCTATTATATGTACAGCCGGAATATCCCTAGTAGCCTATGTACCCCTGTCCCTTCTTTTGGGTGAGATTGTATTCAAAATATTCAAATGGGATCAAAAAGAAGAAAAGAAACTCAAAAAAATTGAAGAGATTATAAAAAAGACCCAAGGAGATGACAAAAAAGATTCACCTAAAACAGGCAACCAAAACGAAATATTAACCTTGGTTGAATACATTGGAAAATCAGAAACAAAAGGAATGAGTAAAGAAAGGATTATGTCTGATTTGAAAGGTACAGGATGGCGCGAAGAAGATATCAAGCAGGCTATGGAAATAGCAGCAAAGTACAAAGACTCTTTGTCTGCCTAAATTTATTTAGCAATTTAAAAAAACGAGATGCTTCATCTCGTTTTTTATTTAAAGTAATATATTGAAATAATTACATCATACATAATCACCCTCAAATGTTTCTTTCCATTTTTTGTAAGCACTCAAACTAACGGGTTTTATGTCCCCCAAATTTATACCAACGAATTCATTTTTTCTAAATATACTTTATGTGCATTATCCTTGATTATAAAAATTCTGGATTTTTCTAATTGCTCTAGTTTTATACAATTGTCATAGTGATAGTTTTCTTTTAACTTGAGTTCTAAAGAATTTTTTAGATTATCCTGAGACTTTTGGATACTACTATCTATTTCCAAAAATAAAGTATAAAAAAACTTGTTATTTTCTTTGTTTGGAGCCAACATAGCAAAAGATGGTGAAATATTGTACTCATCAAATATTTCTCTTAAAATTCCAGCAACATGAATCTCGTTTAATTTTTCTCCACAAACATCAGACACTGCCTTTGACCTACCAACAAACTCAATCAAAGGAAAATCATGTTTGAAGCCGACTACTTTTATTATGTCCCCCAATTGATACCTATACAGTCCCCCAAAAGTTGTTATTATGACTTCATAGTGACTATTTTCCTTTAGTTGGTGCGCCAACAATATTTCTTTATTTTTTTTATGCTCACTATAAATATTATCAAATTCTATCTGCCTAAATTCGAAAAAATGAGAATTGATTGCTAGATGCTTACCTAGATGATTGATAATTGGAAAAGATACAATGGCCTCTGTAGCTATCAATCCTTTGTCTTGAAAAAAAACATGCGGAAATATCTTCTTTAACTGTTCATTTGTTGAACCCGTATTTTTGTCAGACCAAGAACTAATAACTTTTAGCTTGGGCCAAATATTTTGATATAAGGCACCCTGGGCATCTGAATTAAATATTTTCTCCAGCTCTTCGGCTCTCTTTTGAGCTGGTTTTATAAAATACAATAATTCTTTTTTCAAACTGTCCTTGATAGGCTTTGGTGGATTTAATTCTCCCCTGGCAATATCTTGAAAAAGTTGCTTGGCATAGATATCAAACTTTGATAATAAAATAATAAGCCATGACGGATGCCAAATAGAAATAAAAACCAAGTTTTTCTCTTTCAATAAGAAAAATAGACTAACATAATAAAAAGATTCTATATCCTCAATCTCTCTCACTATATTTGGCACAGGTCTTATGGCGCGCAACAAATGTTTGGCTATTGTCCCCAAATATTCTTCATCACTGGCAAAACCTACAGGCAACTTACTATCTACACTTACTTTTGTAACTGGACTGATAGACCAATAGTGCTTTCCTGACAAAATACCCTTGTGTTTGGTCATCAAATCAAATATCCATGGATCTATAGCTTTTTGAAATTGTTTTTGTAAATCATCAGTATAGGGGATGAGTTTGTTGGAGCCACTTGAGCCACTGGTTGGTTCTAGTAAAATTATCTTATCCTCTGTCAATATCTTTTCTTGTCCTTTTTTTATTTGCTCCACATATTCCTCATAATCTTCGTAGCTACTCAAAGGTACGCTCTCTTGCCATTCTTTTATGGTATTTATGTTGGCAAAATTATGCTTCTGCCCAAATGCAGATCCTGCATTTTTACGCAGGGTATCAAAAAGAATTTTCTTTTGCACCTTAACAACATTAGCTCCCGCTAATTTATAGGCTATAGTATTATTTATGGTTGATAAAAACCAAATAATATTGGCAAATAAAGTTTTCATCTCTTTAAATACTTATTTAGTTTAATATAAGCTTTTAATAAACTTCCAACAAATTTATTGTGCCCAAGCAATAAAAAAGTTGTGCATAAACTTTAAGATTTTTTTTACTTATTTCACAATATGAAACCAATTCTTCTCCCTTCCAAAAAAACTCATTCTTGGTAGCAAAAAATCTTAAGTGTGGATTTTTTAATACTTTTTCATTTACTTCTTTTTTTCCTAGCTTAACATTATAGTTTTTAGCTGGTTTATAGATATTGGTTTCACTATCATAATCTTTTCCAAAAAGATCTGTTGCAAAAAGGTCAATTGTATTTTTTATCTCTAGGGGTGTTTTGTTTTTATAATGAGGATAAAAGTTTTTGAAAAATCTAGGTAACAATCTATACGTCCTATATCCCTTGGACAACATAAACCAAAATACCAAATCGTTGTGCTTGTTCAGATCCATGGCATATTTTAGCCAAGCATATGGCAATTCTAGTCCGCCACGATATTTTTTGTCTATGACTGTATCCCCTGAAAAAACTCCCACTATATTTTTTTGATCTACTTTTTTTGTAAATAATTTTAAACTAGTAAAACCTACAATCTCCTCTTTTTTATTTAACAACAAAAAAATAACATCCTTTTCTGATAAATCAGTCAAAAAAACTTGCTCGTCCAAATTGCTATAATATTTATCCATCAAGGCAAACATTGTGCCTTTTTGTTTACTGGACAAATCTTTGGCTTTTCTTGTATTTATTTTCATAATGTAGCTAGCTCAATATATGGAATACCTATATCAAAATTATACAGCATTTCTGGCTTTTGCCAATAATTGAAATATAATTTGCTAGTATAATTTATACACCTAAAATCTTTGCCAACCCCTAGTAATGGATCATTTTCATGTAATCCCAGAGCCAAATACAAATATTTGGAATCTATATTGTCGTTGTAAACCGCTTTCAATAAATTAGAAAAAATATTTGGGTCATTATCCTTTGTAGCTATAAAACTTATATAGGCAAAGTTTATCGTTTCGTCAATTTTTGGTAGTTGTGGCATTTTATAAAACTTAGACAAACTATTATAAATTTTTCTATACTTATAAATGCCATTGTATTCAACTACAGTGTTTTGTTTAAATTTATTTTGATCCCACTTACCAACTACACCAACAATCTCATCATTGTCCATGGCAACATAAAAATCTTTTATATCAAAATCCTTAAAAAGATCACCTCTTATAAAATCATTATAATCAAAAACAGGATACAGATTTTTTTTACTACCCTCTTTTTGTAAAAAAACAACTATGTCTTCTAGCAGCTCCCTAGATCCACGAATTATTTTATATCGTTCATCAATGTTTTTCTTTTTTTTATGCAAAATAACCAGTTTTGTATGATAATTGCCATAACACTCAAACTGCAGGCCATCTTTTCTTTTTTTAGTTAGCTTGCTATTGCCAGCTATGATAGTAGAAAATAAAAATGGTGTTTCAAATTTGGGATAAATTTTTTTCAACAACTCAAAGCCCTCTTTAAGGATTCTTTGTCCTTGATATTTTTTATCAACACGCAAATTACTCAGATAAGCTATTTGTCTTTTTTGTCTATCCAAATATAAATCCCGGATAGCTGTAGTCTGGACAGCTACGACATCTTTTTGATTATTTTTTATAACTATAGTATTTGAATACTTACTAGCAACATCACTTGCCTGAAAATAACTTGGATTTTTTTGATAGAGAAGAGAGATTTTACCAGGAACAGGATTGTTGTCCAACAATGTCCTTATTCCTAGATCATCTGACTCCCTTGCTATATCAACTTTAAAATTATCCATGAAACTCCTTTCTCCCCAATTTTCTCCATTGTCTTTCTTTCACTTCTTTTTTGGTCAAAAAATTTGTAGCAAAATATAAAAATGCAGAAAAGGGACTATCGCAATTATATCTAGCTCTAATAATAATTGAATTAAAACTAAAAAACTTTTTACGAGCTTCATAGCAAGCTTCTGACAATTTTTCAGCACTGATCAACCTTGGTTTGTAAACAACCTTGCCATACAAATAATTTTTACCACCTAGCCACCATTTTTCGTTTAACAAGCGCTTCTCGGCTATCAACCTTTTATAAAGGCGCGTACCAGGAAAAGGTGTAAGCTGATAAAAACTGGCTATAAAAAATTTATTTTTAATTACGAATTTTAAAGTATCTTTTATGGTCTGCTCGTTATCTTGATCATAACCCATCAAAAAAGAAGCATAAATCTTAATTTTACGTTTGTATAATTTTTTTATAGCTACATTATAATCAACATCGAGATTATGATATTTTCCTATAGTTTTTAGGTTTTCTTTGTGAATAGTTTCAAAACCTATCAAAAGACCGAGGCACCCACTTTGTTTCATTAAATCCAACAACTCCTCATCCTTTACTATATTGATACTAGCCTGACTCACCCATTTTATCTTGAGTGGAATCAAAGCTTTAAATAATTTTTTGGCAGTCTGAATGTCAGCACAAATGTTGTCATCAACAAACATAATTGTTTTATTTTTCAACTCCTTTAGCTCGTCAATGATTTCGTCTATTGGTCTCCTAATAAATTTTTTCTTAAAAAATAATGATACAGCACAAAACTCACAATCAAATTTACAGCCACGTCCTGTTTCAACCAACGATAAGGCAAAATATTTTTTATCTTTAAAAATTGATCGATCAGGTCTAATACCAACCAAGTCGGACCTTCTTTCTGTATTATAAAATTTTTCTAGTTTATTTTTTTTAAAATCTAACAACACCTTTGCCCAAATTTCTTCTGCCTCACCAATGACTATAGCATCTGCGTACTGAGCAGCTTCTTCTGGACAAAGTGATGGATGAAATCCACCCATTATAATAGTTTTTCCTTTCTTTCTAAAACCCTCCGCAATCTCGTAGGCTCGCTTGGCTGTAAAGGTCTCCGAAGTAATAGCCACCAAATCACATTCGTGGTCATAGTCTATATTTTCTATTCTGTCATCAAAAAAACTCCTATCCCATTCTTTGGGGGTAAGTCCACTTAAAGTGGCGATAGTCAAAGGTTCTATGGCGCGAGTTTTTGTAGTGTTTTTTTTATTTTGTACACTATAGTCCTCTTTGACTCCCATGGCTGGATAGATAAAGAGTATCTTCATATTACTTTTTTCCCAATGGTAGCCCCTTTCTCTTTCTGACATCCATCTTTGATATTATATTTACTAAAAAGAAAACATACATTGAGCCCAGTGATCTAAAGCTGGTTTTAAAATTAAAAAATCTATACCAAAAAGATGAAAAACTATAAAATTTCTTTCTATACACATGACACAAGAAAGACAGTTTTTCTGGACTCATGTGTTGGGGTCTAAATGCTACATCACCAAATCGAAAATGAGGCTCTAACCACCATTTTTTATACAGTAATCTACCTTCTTTTTCCAATTTTTTATAAAGCGGTGTTCCTGGAAATGGCACCAAATGATTGAAGGCAACTAATAAAAATTTATTTCTCCTGGCAAACTCATATGTTTTTTCAAAATAATATTCATCCTTTTCTGTATAACCAAAAACAAAAGTAGCATATATACCTATACCATACTCATATATGTCATCTATGGCTTTTTCATAGGTACTAATTTTATTTATAGCTGGCTTGCCCATGTCTTCTAGGGAGCTTTTACTCAAAGACTCAAAGCCTATCAAAACACCTATACAACCGCTCTCTTTCATTAGCCTCAATAGCTCCTTGTCTTTTGATATATTGATACTTGCCTGGCTTATCCACTTTATCTTCAAGGGGATGAGAGCTTTGAATAGTTTCTTGGCATAATCAAAATCAGCACAAATATTGTCGTTTACAAAAAAATAATATCTATAATTCAGCTCTTTAACCTCTTTTATAATATCTTCAACTGGTCGTGCTGTATAGCTATGTTTATAAAAATTGGTTACTGAACAAAAATTGCAGCTAAAATAACAACCTCTCCCAGCCTCGATCAATCCAAGTTTGAGGTATTCTTTTCCTTTGTATATACTTCTGTCTGGTGACAGGCCATCCAGCTTTGGCCTTTGTTCTGCTTTATAAATTTTCTTTAGATTTCCATCTTCAAAATCTTTTATAATATCTTTCCAGATATTTTCAGCTTCTCCAATCAATACTGAATCCACATGTTCCAATACTTCTTCATGATTCAATGTTGCGTGAAAACCTCCCATAATAATCTTCTTGCCTTTTTCTTTGAATTTTCTAGCTATCTCATAAGCTCTTCTGGCGGTATAGGTTTCTATATTTATAGCTATCAAATCTGCGTCATTGTTTTCATAATCAATCAATTCCAAACGATCATCAAAAAATTCTACATCTACATGAGAAGGAGTGAGGCTAGCCAACTGCGCAATAGCCAATGGTTCCATCAGCCATGTTTTCAAATATTTTTTTTGTTTAAGTTTCCTGCCAACAGAAGGCATTATAAATGTTATTTTCATCTTTATTGTCTATATTTTTAAATCTTTTTCCATTTCTTTTCTATCATACCTGGGTAGACTCCGACCATAATGACGATAGGCATAATTTGCCAACAACAATACTCCAGTAAAAGACCTGGCGTGGGCTAATCTTTTTATAATAAATTTCCAGTTATATGTTTTTTTCCAAGCCCAATGATGTCCTTTTTGCAATTCTTCTGCTGTCATATTTTTTGGCTTGATGACCACATGCTGAGCATCATACATTGCCCAAAATTTGGTCAATAATCTATTTTCTTTTTTCATCCTAGCAAAAAGTCCCGTACTAGGAAAAGGTGTGTTGACCGTATACCTTGGCAAATCAATATTGGCTTTGTTTACAAAATCCACGGTATTTTTGAATACATCTTTTTGATCTGTATCTAGGCCAAAAACAAAACATCCCATGATAGCAATGTGTTTCTTGTGCAATTTATCAACCAACTCATAATATTTGTCAGCTTTATTAAATCCTTTACTGATTCTATTTAGATTGTTTTGTGTTACAGACTCAAAGCCAATCAACAATCCCTTGCAACCAGACTTGGTCGCCAAGTCTAACAATTCGTCATCAAATCCAATACGCGTAGTTGCGCAGCCTACCCATTTTTTCTTGAGAGGAATCATGGCTCTAAAAAGCTTTTTGGCATACTCTACGTCCTCAATAGGGCTTGGATCTACAAATTCTACATATTTACCCCTTATATTCTTTAACTCCCTTATTACGTCTTCTATGGGCCTGTGCTTATAATCCTTGCAGGTATAAGGAGTCACGCAAAATTCACACCTATTGGTACAACCATAGGTAGCCTGAATACTATTGATTGATATAAATTTCTTTCCTTTGTTTATACTTCTGACTGGGTCTGGCCAACCTGCATAGCTCAAGTCATCGCTGGCTGCGTACAATTTTTTCATCTGTCCAGCTTTGAAGTCTCTTATGAGTTGTGGCCAAGTTTCATTTGCTAGTCCTGTGATGACCGCATCTACATGCTTGGCTGCTTCATCTGGCAACAAAGTCGCATGGACTCCACCCATAACTACTTTGATACCCCTAGAGCGAAAATAATCAGCATAAGCATAAGCTCTTGGAGCAGCACCTGTGACACAAGTAATACCTATCAAGTCTGCTTCTATCTTTTCTTTGTCTATGTCCTCTACCCCTTCATCATAAGTTTTGATATCAATATCTATTTCTTTGGGCAAAAGAGAAACCAAAGAAGGCAGGGTAAGCGGCGAATACCTAATAAAAATAGGAAAGGCCCCTGTCTTTCTTCTATAAATGCCTCCCCTAGGTAATATTAAAACTATCTTCATAAAGTAATCAACTTATGCGGTGAGCCAGATGCCTTCTCTGTACAAATCACACTTTGAACAAATCACACTGTCATCCAATTTATCAGCGAGTAATTTCTTTCTTATCTTTTTATACTTATCATTGTGAAAAATTTCTTTGATTTTCTTGTCGTTTATATTTTCGATTATATTTTCATTGCTCCAATCATTGAAACACTGTACAACTCCACCATCAGCCTTTATATAAACACATATAAACGGTATCGAGCAAGTAGGCAACATCAACTTTCCCAAATGTTTCAAAACAAACATTTTTATTTTTTTTGAAGTGTCTAGGGGTAGTTTTATTTTATTATCAAAATCTCGAACTCCTTTGAGCCTATCGTTTACATCAAAACCAAAAACCATAAAGCCCTTCTTTCTCCAAAAATTATAAAAATCTTTTTTTTCATCTACATTTGCTTTTTGACAAATAAATCTAACTATAGTTTTTTTCTGTTGTTCTGGAAAAGTTGCTACACTAATCAGATTATCAAAAATCCGTTTATAATGTTTTGTGCGAGATATTTTTTGATAGCTTTCATCACTAAAAGCATTTAGAGAAATATGCACTAAATCAAAATATTTATAAACTTCTTTTGCCAACTCCGGTTTGAGCATACTGCCATTGCTGACAAGTTCTAATCTTTTGTTTGGCAATCTTTCTTTAAATTTTTTTGCCCACTCTATAATCCTCGGATCAAGTAATGGTTCATTTTGGAATGCGAAAAAAAGACTCTCAAATTCGTCCTCTTTTTCTAGTTGATCCAAGATGTTATTAAATGTCTCTTCTGACATTCTACTTTCATTTTCATTGGCAACTGTATAAGAATAGGGGCACATCAGACAAGCACAATTGCACCTATTTATGGTCTGAAGTACGACTATTTTGGGAAACTTACTTTTTTTGATGTCTGTCTTTAGCATAGACAACATACCGTTTTTGTACTGCAGTTCCCTTAGCAATGTTCTATATTTTTTCATAATAATATTATACCAAAAAAACGCCAATCTTGGCGAATTTTATGGAGCTCCTTACGGACCTTGGTTATAAATTAAAATCTGCCACGAGGCTTACTCATACGGAGCGTCCGTAATTTCTATTTCACCTAAGCAAGAAAAATTTTCTTTAAATTTATCTAAAGTAATATCTACTTCAAAAGAAAGTAATTTATTCAACTCTGATTCTCCACATTTATTATAAGTTAAAATATTTTTTAAGTTAGCTCTAAATTCACTAAGTCTAGATTTTATACCACGCCCCCAATGTGCAACATAAGTCTCGTCATTATAAATGGGGTCGCTACAACCACCAAGACTAGGGCCATACCTATAAACTTCTAAATTATTAATTTTAACTAACTTACAATTTTTATACCCAAAGTCTCTTAGTTTCTCACCAAACAAATCAATGACTTCGTTGGTAGGTACTTGGTGCTCTATTGTTATATTTTTATCTTCTCTATTATTATAATAAAAAAATACTACGATAATAAATACCAATAAAATACCTACTAATAAAACTAATTTGTTATT
Source organism: Candidatus Parcubacteria bacterium (assembly GCA_018664825.1). Classification (GTDB taxonomy): domain Bacteria; phylum Patescibacteriota; class Patescibacteriia; order UBA1558; family GWA2-36-10; genus JABJNO01. The sequence goes on along the minus strand of JABJNO010000020.1, from coordinate 8,805 downwards.
GTTCATATAATTTATTTAATAATATTTTAAGTATACAAAAAAACACCACTTCTGGCGAATTTTCTGGAGCTCCTTACGCCTGCCCTGAGCGAACGAAGTGAGTCGAATGGGGACCTTGCTTATAAATTAATTTACAATTGGACTGATATTGGTTATTATTAAAAAATGGTACAGAAAAAATTACAATCCAATATTTGGAAATATACGCTTTTTATAATTACTAATAAACGTATATTTTCAGCGTTTCTAGGAGCCTATTATCTAACAATTCCAAACGTCGCCCCTCAAGGCATTGGAATTATTTTATTACTAGGTAGCCTTAGTGGTTTTATATTTGAAATACCAAGTGGCTATGTATCAGACAAAATTGGACATAAACGAGCATTGATTCTTGCCAAAACACTACTAGCCCTATCCTCTTTGTTTCTTCTAATCGCAAACAACATATTTATCCTTATACTAGCAAGTATTTCTATGAGCATTGGCTATTCTTTTTTTTCCGGAACCGGTAGTGCATTTATGCATGAAACACTGCGGGGTCTAAACAAAGAAAAAGATTTTGCCAAGATAATGGGGAAAATACGTTCAATTGGATATTTAATACCTATAGTGTTAATAATATTAGCTCCGTTTCTAGTCAGTGTTAATATAAAACTACCTTTTGCAATAGCTCTTATCTTGGATATAATCGGACTACTTACAGTCTACTCTTTTGTTACACCAAAAATAAAACAATCAAACATTGAGGAAATTGGAGCTACAAATTTTAAAAAAGTATTGCACCTAGCTCATAATATCGGCTTTCTAAAATATGCTCTTTTCATGGGAATTATGAGTGGCTTCTTATTTTCTTTGAATGGCTATAGAGCGGCCTATCAATCATTTCTACAAATCCCTATTATTTATTACGGATTATTTTTTGGCCTAGGCTTTGCCCTCGCCTCTCTTATCAGTGCGTATAGTGGCAAAATAAAAAAAGGTTTAACTCTAAATAATTTCTTTAAACTTCAAATAACAATTTTTGCTGTTTTGTTTTTTATACTTGGCATCACCTCTCTTCAATGGGTAATAATAATAATATTTATCTTATTTATAGGATTACTACACGGTCTCGTTCCGATAAATGGTAGCTACATAATGATGGGTATGCTTAAAAATGTAAAATTTAAAGCTACCCTATCATCAATACCTCCGCAAATTCAAAAAATCACCACCGCTATAGTTGCTTTGGGGCTAGGGATGATAATAGAAAGATTTTCATACGCAACAGGATTCTTTATTCAAGGAATTATTTTTTGTATCATACTAATCCCAATGTATTTATTTATTTTCAAAAATAAATAACACCTTAAAAATTTCACAAAACAAAAAATCAGCCTATTGGCTGTTTTTTGATAGAGCACCTCACTGACAAATTGGTTTAGCCGTACAACTTACCTTCATTGGCAACCCTAGAAAGAAATTCACCAGGATTATCACATTCATGGGGTCGCGTTTCTCCATACTCATACAACTTAAATGTCTGAAGATCATCTTCTGTAGGAGTAAATTCTGAAATAAATTTATTTTTTACGTCTTCAAGTAAAGTATCTAAATCCTCAAATTCATGAATACCACAATGACTGTCTAAGGTATTTTCAAACCAATACCACTTATCATCTTTTTTATACACCAACATAGTATGAGCTGGATTCTTTTGATCAATATCACTGCCAGCTCCAATCCTCAAAAGAAAAGTTTTAAACTCATATTCCTCACCGTTGGTCATAAACCAATGTCTTTCCAATTCGGTTTGGCCCCAACAATCTCCATAGCCACTTTCTAAAGTCTCTTCCGGACTTCGTAAAGCTGGCTCAGGTGATTCTCCTTCACCCCAGCCCTCAAGCTTTGGTGAGTATATCTTCCCATCCTCTTTACCAACAAAACCATACTGCAGTCTTTCATTCATAAAGCTCAACAGCTCCTCTGGTGTTTTAATTTTCTTCATTTCCTCTTCAAAAGACCCTATTGTCCTTTCAGTTGAGTCAGGAGAGGGTGAGCTTTTTGATAAACTATTATCTGGATTATACATATTTAAAGTATACAAAAAAACGTCACTTTTGGCGAATTTTTGTATACCAGATTTACAATTAGGCCAATATTAGTTATGATATAAAATATTACAATAAGATAAAATATGAACGAAAAACCTACAACTAAACAAATACCAGACAAAGAAAGTGAATTAATAGCTTTTTTTGAAAGTCGTGGCTATGAAAATGTACAATTAATTCCCCATAGGAACCGTAATGACATCCTTCATGCTACCAAAGACGGGCAAAAATGCTTTATTAAAAAACTTAACCCCACTTCTGGATCAGAAAGAAGTGTTGGTAAAAAAATAAACATTGAGAGTGCCTGTTATGAAAATTTACCAAAAGATATTTTAATTAATGTTGTTGAAATAAACAAAAATGATGGCTATATAGCTTTAGACCGGGTAGAGTTTGATGAAATAGAAGGAAATGAACAATACATAGAAACCCTAACCGATGTTGAGCTTAATATATTCCCTGGTATTGATGCTTCATTCTTACCAGAAACAACTTGGGAAGATTATGAAAAATTATTTATAAAACTAAAAAAATTAGAAGAAGCAAAAATTATTGAAAATGCTGATGCAATTATTCAAATCTTTGAATCTAAAAAGGGATTAATAGAAAATGCCAAAAAGATTTTTTCACAGCAAGACTTTAGTCGCAGTAATATAAAAAAAGTTAATGGTCAACTAAAAATTTTTGATTTTGAAGAACCCAGACAAGATAACGCTATGGCCGATATGGCTACTATGAGCATTGACCTAAGAGACAGTGGAATATTAGCCGCTGTTTACAAAGAAAAAATACAAGCCCATGAATCATACAATGAAGAGTTATTCAATTTAATGACAGCTAAAAGAGCTGCCGCGGTAATGTATGCTAGAATATACGCCCGCCGAGATGAAATTGAATCTACCGGCACGTCTCCATTTGTACAAAATAATGTAGATGCTTTTCATGAAGCAGTTGATAAATTAGCAGCTTAAAAAATCTACAAAACAAAAAACAGCCTACGGGCTGTTTTTTGTTTAAACTATTAATCAATAAATTTAAAACTATTGACTATATCCAAAGTCTCCTGTTGTGAGGTCGCATCCATAGAATAATGATACTCCCTAGCAATATCATATACTAAATCATCTTTAAAAAATAATAAATGCCTCAAATCACCAGAAGAGCCTGATATAATTATGCCTCCATTTTCTTGTTCTTCAGTAGAAAAACGTCCCTCATCTATACTGTATTGCTCCACAATACGTTTAGACAAAACGAATTCCTCTACATCCATATCCAGCCTGTTATCATAAACCCGCAAGATAATAAAAGGTTTTCGACCCTTACCTGGTAAAACGGGATATTCTGGACCCATTATCCATTGTTCATGAATATCTGTATTATATGAAGGAGCATTCTCATTATATACGTTGTTCTGTATAGAACCTATTTTCCAGCACTCAGGATAGTCTATAGAATAAGAAAAGCCATTATTATTTATTGTAATTGTTTCTTCAATATCCTCTTCGTGAAATTTTCTTCTTAGTTTTTCTAACTCTTCTATACTACTAAAGTGAACAAGTGGTGGCATATATAACTCATCACCTTCGCTTATCTCTGGCATTTTATTGCCTGAACTCAGGTTATTATTTTTAACAATCAAAGGCCAATAATACTTATACCCATAATACCTATCTGACATTGATAACAAAGTATCACCCTCCTCGGCTTCATAAGTATATTCAGCTTTCGCTTTTTTATCATACTCTTCATTACTAACTGTCATTTTATAATCACTACCTGAGTATCTAAAATCAACTGGATTTATTTCTTCTAGCTCTTGCGCTGACCAACCTTCTGGTAAAGACAGAGTATAAGGTCCTATCTCATAAACAAATAATTCAAAACTGCCGTTTTTTGCTGTAAACGTCAATTGACCTATGTCCTCACTCATCCCCATGTCTGGCACTGGATCTAAATAAAGTTCAACCGGATCTTCTACTAAATTTCCAAACTCATCAAGTAGTATGCCTTTTTTGTAATGATAATTTTTTTCAATTTTAAAAAGATCTGCTTCGGATAAATCACTACGAGTATTTTTAAGATAGGTAAAAAATTCTTCGCCAACCGGGATTTCATCTGGAATTGATACGAGCTTAGCATTGTATGCCTCATGCTCTATAAATATCTCTTCCTGAGCCCACTCCCCATCTTCCTCTCTGGCATCAAATTTGATAACACCTTCTTCTAATCTCAAATTTTCTATGTAATTGTAAACTTGATAATCTTCATGATTAATTACCAAGCGCCACTGGTCATCATTTTGCGCTCTATAAATCAAAGTGTCATTATCATACCAAATAAGTGAGTCCAAATAATCAAACTCCGGTCCGTTGCCAATATTGGACAAAGCCATAAAACCTGGATCTGGGACATCTTGTTTTATATTGGTTCTAACAACATATTTATCTTCGTCATGATTAAAGGTCAATAATTCAAAATTTTCACCTGGTCCTATATATGGATTGCGTTGTTTATTAAAAACGAATTGCTGCTTCAGTCCATTGGCTCGGGATTCTCCTTCTTCTTTCTTGGGGATCACGATATATATTTTATTGTTGGTCCTTTCATCAACAAAGAACGCTCTCAAAGAGCTAAATTCTTGGTCATACACATCGTTATTTATATAAATATTTTGTCTATTTGTTGTAAACATGTCTACTGTGTCAGTATCCAAGCCAAAGCCCTCTACCATACCTCCCGCGGTTCTTTCATCATAACTAAATTGAAATGCATTCCACAAAACTAGTTCCATGCCCGGAGACAAAACCTTGGGATCATCAGGAGATACCCTACTAAGATCATAATTATCTTTATCATCATAAATCTTAAGTTGCTCCCATAGGTGAGGATCTCCATAATACTTTTCGGCAATGCTCCATAAAGTATCTCCTTCTTCTACCTTATGGCAATAGGCGGTAAAACGAGAATTATCTGTAATAATTGGAACCACCCCTGGCTCTCTATTACAGTAATAATGTTTATGTTTTGATTCTATGTCTATAGATATACTATCCACCATCTTTTCAAAGGTTGGTAAATAATTATTATCTTTATACTCCAAATATATAGACAAATAATAATCTTTTAAATAAATATAAATAGTTGTACCTGATAAATATTTGCTGTCCGTATCAATTCTAGCTATCTCTCCACTTACCTTCATCCTAGTAAGCTCCTCAATGTCAACAACTGACAGACAATTGTCTCTTTCTTCTACGCAGGCTTCGTGCTTCTTGTCCAAGGCTTCCTGTAATTCTAACTTATTGGTAGCTTCTATTTTTTCAATCCTAACTGTAGCCCCTAGTTCTTGTTTGTCATCATATACCGCTACACCAAAATAGAGATTTTCATCATCCAATACTTTCCAATTATCAAGGTAATCTACTTTAAAATAGCCATCATCACTGACGAAGCTTGTCCATTCTGGTGACTTATTTTCCTTTTGTTTATTATTGATTAATGATACCAAGGTATTTTTAGAACCCTCATCTTTTTGTGACAACCAATAAATTCCTCCTCCAAGCAATAATAATATCAAAACAGCTATTCCAATTATTAAGCCCTTATTGATTTTTGTCCCCTGCGAGTCTTTTGGCTCATGATCTTTTTTAATATCTGAGCTTTGCTCTAGATTTTTTTCTTCCATAATTTTATTTAATAACATGGCCCAGGCCACCCTCTTTGGCTTCACCATTCACCTTGTCCTAAGTATACAAAAAAACACCATAATTGGCGAATTTTATACAAACAAAAAACAAGTACTAAACTTACTTTCTTGTGGAGCTCCTTACGGACCTTGGCTATAACTTGATTATTTACAATTGGACTGATATTGGTTATTATTAATATATAAACATAATTTAAAAACTATGAAAAAATTTATCCTAATTCTTATTGTCATTATTATTGGAGCCGGTATATGGTGGTGGCAGCAAGAACAGAAAAAACTAATCACTCTGAAAGAATGTAGCAATCAGGGTGGAACACAATATCACTCTTATCCTGCATGTCCTGAAAATACCAATTATCTTGGTCGTATTACTGAGCTAAAAGGTAGTGATTGGTCTTGTTGTTCAAATGACTCTGCGTGCACTAATTATTTCCTTGACGAGACTCATAAAATAATTAACGAGTCTAGACAGCCACAGGGAAAAAACAGTGACCCAAGATCACCAAATGATAACTCAAAATTAGAAAGAATTATAATTGATCCTGATGATAAGGATGAGATGGATGAACCATGGCGACACGCTTTATATTCTCAAAGTGAAAATATTTTTTGGGTAAGAGACATGCCTGGTTTCGAAGCTAGTTGGTATGGACCTTACGAGGGATACCCTTGTTTAAAATAAAATTTTATACAAACAAAAAGCACCCTTCTGGGTGTTTTTTATACCTGAGTTATAAAATATTTCATAAGCCTTGATAATTAATGAAAAACAAACACTAAGAGATGGCAAAAAATTATTATCGCGGACATCACGGGCTTTTTAATTATATTCTTATAAATCATCTATTTGATTTCTAACCACATCTAAATTTTTTTTGTCTTTAGCGATCTTATATTTATATAATTCCTCGTCAATTTCTTTTTCAATTTTATTAATAACACCACCAATATCTGCATAATAATCTGCAGTTTTTTTAAATAAGTATGTATACACCTTTGGGATATCTTCTTTTTTTAACTCATCTACTTGCTCTAAATATTTTTTAATTTTTGATTCCTTTAAATGAGTAAGTGTTTTAATATATATTTTTAGTTCTTCGTGTGTCATAATTGTTATTCCTCGTCAATTTGTAATTCTTCATTCGTATTAGGATTATTTAAAGCAGCAATCATTGCCTCTGCCCTATGTGTAAACCCTTCATCATCTTTGAGAAAATTTATACTTCTTTCATTATTATCATCCTGTGGATTCAATTTATTATAAAAATCTGAATTTATTGTTCCCCAGGAATTTTCTTCAATAATATCGTTTAAATCCTTCGGCAATTCTTCCTCCTCTTCTTCAATACGTTGTAAAATAATATTTCGTAAAACTTCTGTATAATTATCTCTCATTTTTGCTAATTCTGGATCTTCAATTAATTCTCCTCCTGTAATCCTCTGTGCTATTATGCTTTTTACTCGTAAAATAATTTCATGTATAGGGCTATCTTTTTCTATTTCTATTCCTCTAGCATCGGCATATTCTTTATATGATGCTGACTTTTTATGGTCAAGTCGATCATCGTATTTCCTTTTATCTTCACCTTGTTGAAATTCAATTGCCATATCTCTCGGATTCTTCAATTTCCCCATCCATTCAACTCCTTTTTTCATTTTAGTTAACGCCTTAACTAAGGATATTTTTGCGTCTTTCCCTAGCTTATCTACAACATCTGGAGCAAAATTTGGATCAGACAATATTTTTTTTTGTTCTGGTGTTAAATTTTGATCTAGTTGATCCTTGATAATTTTAGCACCTAGCATTTTACCTAGCATAATTTTATAATAAATTATTAAAAATATTTAATACTTATAGTCTAACAAAAAACGCCAATCACGGCAAATTTTTGGAGCGGGTAAGGGGAATCGAACCCCTCTCTTCAGGTTGGAAACCTGACATAATAAACCACTATACTATACCCGCCTACGCCCAGCATTCGCTGGGCTACGGCGAGGCAAGCCCGCCATAGGCATATTCTATTTAAATGGTCGGGGTGAGAGGACTCGAACCTCCGACCTCATCGTCCCAAACGACGCGCGCTAGCCAACTGCGCCACACCCCGACATAAAAACTATTTCGAATGCCCTTCGGCTCACTCCGTTCGCTCAGGGCCCTCGATTCAAATAATAAGAATGGTTGAAGGTGCTTTAGCACCGTAAACCGCGAGTGAAACTTTTATGAAATAAAAGTGGAATCGAGTGGTGCCACGGGGCGGAATTTAACCACCGACACAAGGATTTTCAGTCCTCTGCTCTACCACTGAGCTACCGTGGCAAAAAATTAATTTTTTGCTCTATTGTCTCTATCAATGTACAACTGATCTTTACTCCAGTCTCTACTTTTATTACTCTCAATCTTTTTCAAAATCTCTGCTTCTAAATCAATATTATATATTCCAGCCAACTGTAAAGTGCGCATTATGACATCTCCTAATTCTTCACCAACTCCATGCTCACCTGTCATCTTACCTTTGCGGTAAGCTTCTAATGTCTCTGATACTTCTTGATGAAGTAACGCTAATTTCTCAGCAAAGATAATCTCTTCGGGCTTTATTCCCCAATCCTTTTCTTTGGCTTGAGCCAAAATTAAATCTTGTAATTCTTTTAATGTCATAATATTTTTCTTTAAAAGCACTTAGGCTGGTGGGCATGGGAGGACTCGAACCTCCGACCCCCACATTATCAGTGTGATGCTCTAACCAGCTGAGCTACATGCCCCAACAACCTAAAAGCTTTTTATAAGGTACAACAGGAAAGATAATACCAGAAATATCAGTTTTTGGCAATACCCCTCAAATGAATATTTTTACAAAAAAACCCCGCTAGCAGCAGGGAATTTTATTTAATAACTTAGAAGTGAGAACTTTTAGTCAACGTATCCTATCAAAGATAGGACTCGACTATATGAACAACTTATTGTGAGATGAGTTGCTCGTTTATACTCCTTAGAAAGGAGGT
>JABJNO010000019.1 GCA_018664825.1 Candidatus Parcubacteria bacterium | reverse complement strand
TTGTATCTAGGGATTTCCTTTTTTATAACTTTACAAAAAATACAATCTTCCATAATTATTTTTTAATTATTCTATATAGATTAAAATTGCCTTCAATGTTTTTTTTGTCTGTGATTTCTAAATTTGATTCATTGGCAATACTATTTTCAGATGCTATCTGGGTATCTGACTTGTCAGTATAATAATATATTTGATTGTCTAGAGTGAGCTCGGCTACTCGAGACCAAAGCTCCAGATCACCCTGGGGAACTATTACTTTGTATTTTGGGAAAAATATTTTGTCACTACGCTCAGTAATCATTACTGACATAGGCGGAGCAAGTTCTGCTACTTTTTGATATTGCTCATAATATCCATCTAGTGTTTGTTTGGTCGCTATCAAGCCATCATTTTTTGCCAAAAATGCTACTTTGAAAGAAAAGATAATCATAGCCAATACAACAACATAATAAGCAAGTAGATTCAGTTTTGGTTTCCTGTACAACAACTTTATCATTGCAAGAGCGGTGGCAGGTATCAGCCATATATAAAGAGGTAAAAAATACCTGACATAAGAAATAGAAATACTATTGAGCTCACGGACTAGAGGGTCCGCCAATTGCCAACTACCATAATAAAGTAAAATAAATAAAAATATAAACGGTGTAACCAATAAATATTTTTTCCAAACTCTACTCAATTCTTTTTTCTTTAGCTTTATCAATAAAATAACATAACCAGCAATCGCCAAAATAAAATGTGGTAAAATAATCTTTATCAAATATTTCCAAATATTGGAAACTAATAGGTTAAAATCAAAACCAAATGGCGCAAAAAGTAATTTGATAGGATTGATACTAGTTCCTGAAATTTCTGAAGACAATCCACCAGATTGTAGATTGAGATAGCCAAAACTAAAATAACCACCGTATATTGATTTGTTTAAACTCAAAAATATTATAAGTAGTATTACAAATATGAGAATAGCCCAAATAAATTTCCATAGACTAATTTTATTTTTATTTATATAAAAAATAAATAAAGTAAGAAGGGCTACCCAGATTATTTCGGTAGGTCTAGATAGTACGGCTAGTGATAAAGATAAAATCCCAACTCCCCAAAGAAAATTTTGTTTTCGATCTTCTTTAAAATCATAACTGATGGCAGACCAGCCAGCTAAAAGCAAAAAGATAAACAATATCGTTGGCAACATCACAATATTTGCAAAATACATCACAGGTGCCAAAGTCAAAAACAAAATCCCCATCAACATGGCTAGCACTGAGCTTTTGAAAACATTTTTGGCAATACTATATACAAGATACCCAGACAGCGCCGCCAACAATGGAGTAAAAAATAAAATACCGACATTGCCCAATACTTTGGCAAACAAACCAAATATCACCAAGGTAGGCAAAAATGTCATTGGCACCAAACTACCATCTATCACATTTATACTCCTAGTATGAATCAAGTTGTCTGTAAAATAATTGAGGTGTTCTAAGTCTGCAAAAGTATTTGTCTTGGCAAAAAGCATGGTGAAAAAATGATTGGCATTGGCATCAGGCCAATTGAAAACCAAGTGCCCATACTCTGCCCAACCCGGCATCCAAACAGATAGAGTCAAATAGCTATACAAGAAAAAGCTAGATAAGCATAAAATCCAAAAAATTAGATTGTACTTTTTTGTTCTACTCATTATGAATAAGCTTTAATATTTTGTCTGTATATTTTTCTAGAGAGTTGTCTTTGACGCTGACACGACAATTGTCACCCATAGCCTTGACCTTGTCTCGTTGTTTCTGGATACCCAATATTTTTTTATTCATAGCCTCCCAATCATTAGCAGGAAAAACCCAACCATTTAGACCTTCTTTGATGAGCTCCGCTACACCACCGATGTCAGCGGCCAATACTGGCATACCCATACCCAGTGATTCATAAATAACTGTTGGTGAATTTTCATAACACAAAGATGGCACAACTAGGACATCCGCCTTTGCCATAAGCGGCAAAAGCATATTGTGATTGAGCCAACCATGAAACAAAATTCTTTTATCTCCATTAGCTAGCTTTTTGGCAGCCTCTAGATCTACACCTACTCCTACTATATGTAGACGAATATCTTTTATTTTTAGTTTGCGAAAACTTTTTATAAGCTCCAAAACTCCTTTAGCTTTGTGCATTTGTCCCAAATAAAGTAGCTCTAGGTTGTAGCTAGGTTTTGGCTCCATCTTTACAAAAGTTTTGACCGGATTTGGTAGGACAACTTTTTTTGATTTGGCAAAAAATTTGCTTTGCTCGTAAAAATCCAACAAAAACTTTGAAGGAGAAACTACAATATCTGGAGAGCCCATCAACCAACGCATAGCTGACACATAACCAATCATTTTGAAAAATTTATGTTGCCAAGCATTTTCTTTACCATAAATAATCAAACCAGAAGGTGTCACCATCTGAACATCGTGGATAGTGTGAACATGTTTGATTTTGAGTTTACGCAAAAGCATAGGAATCAAAAATCCAAGCCCCATCAAATTGTGTGTGATGATTACGTCGGGCTTTTCTTTTTCCAAAATCTTTTTTACTTTGAAATAAGTAAAGACATTGAACATATCAATAAAATGCCACAGCATCCTCACAAAGCCTGGGTATTTGAAATCATTGAGGTAATAATAAATATTGATAGGAGAAAATCTAAACACAGGCACTTCATTGACTTCGTCAACAGAAATAAAATCTGGAGATTTGATAAGTGGAGCATTTTTTATTTTTACATTGTGAGGACGTGAGCTAATCACAAAAACATGCTGCCAGGCTTTTTTGAGTCCTTCAGCTTCTATGCTAGCGATGATTTCTGCTCCCCCTCTTATAAAAGGTGGATACAAATTTGTGATTATTCCTATTTTCATTATTTTATACTTCTAAAAATATTATCAAGTTTATAGCCTATTTTTTCCCAAGTGTACCTTTCCAAAACTTTTTCTTTACCAGCCTTACCCATAGCTTTGGCTTCTTTGGGATTTTTGAGTAGGTACTGTATCATACTCGCGAGATTGTCTACGCTGCCCGGTTTTACCAAGAGGCCATTTTTCTTTTTGTCTATTACTGATCTGACACCAGCCAAATCAGAACCAATCACCGGCACCCCGCTAGCCATAGCTTCTAGATAAACAATCCCAAATGCCTCTGTCTTGTCGATAGATGGCAAGACAAACATATCGGCAATACTATAATATTTTGGTAATTCATTGTCTGATAAATAGCCCACAAAAATAATCTTTTTGCCCAAACCAAAACTATCAACCATGCTTTGGTAGCTATCCCTCAGATCACCATCACCTACTACCAAAAGTCTAAAATCATCTCTATCGGAAAGTTTTTTTATAGCTTGAATCAAAACATTTAAACCCTTGAAATAATGAGCCTTATCAAGACCGCCAACAAACATGATGACCTTGCGTCCATACAAATCATGTTTTTCAAGTAAATCCTTGTCACGCATACGAGGCTTGAATAAAAGATGATTAACTCCGCATGGTACTTCTTCAAATTTTTCTGGCTCAGCTTTGAGACGATCAGCTATATTTGAATATTGAGCATAATCCCAAGAAGTCACCAAAATTTTATCGGCGCAATCAAGTATCCTAGGTAAAACATAATTGTTGTGCCATTTAAAAAGTTTTGACAATGCGCCTGTCCCTACTACATCATGATGATAGGTCACTACTATGTTTAGATCTTTGGCTTTTTCCAAAAAATAAAGAATTTCTGAACCACCAAAAAATGGATAGTGCAAATGAATAACATCAAACTTACTAAGTTTCCAAAACAACTGTGGCAATACTCCGGCATTACCGTATTTGAACCACGGCCTCAAACGCTGAACCTCAAAAGGATATTCGTCACTCTGCTGACCCAAGGTATCTTTTTTTGAATACCTGGGAGTAAAAACAGTGACGTCATGTCCTAGAGTAGCCAAAGACCAAGCATTGTAATATGCTACGTTGCCCATACCTCCTTTGTAGGGTGGAAATGTTGCTGTAACTTCTGCTATTTTCATTACCAAAAAATAATATTTTTAATTAGCCACCAATAAATTCCAAAAAATATATTGGCAATTTTCAAAGGGAGAGAATCCAATGGCTGAAACAATATCCGACCAGAAAATTTATAAACTATTTTTCTGTCTTTTCTTTTTCGCTTTGATTGAATTATCTTTCTTTTGGCAGTGAGCAGTCTCCATTGCCAAAAGGAAAACAACCAAGTATAGCTTTTTAGTTTTTGTAAAAATCTTTTGTTGATAATAGCAAAAAATATCTGTCCCATTTCCATGAGTATCCAAGCAGGGAAAATAATCAACAAAGTGCCCAACTTATAATTTTTGAGCATTACCCAAAGTCTATTTCTCTCAAACCAGTGTAACTGAGACATAGCTCTTTGAAATTCGTACTTGTGATAAATCTTGCTAGCTGGTACTAGATAATTGTCATAGCCCAAAATATTGAGAGACCAGCCCAAATCCAAATCCTCGAGATACATAAACATAGTCTCGTCAAAAAGGTGTCCTAGTTTGTCCAAGGCTTTCATAGAAACAAAAACTCCGGCACCAGAAGCATAATGAATTTTTTTTATTTTCTTTTTGTGTTTGTCCTTTTTACCAGAGTTTTTACCAAAACCAAAACCCAAATAATGAATCACATTGCCGACTGTATTTATTTTTTCTTTTTCTGGCCAGAGGTTGAGTTGTGATTGTAGGCTACCAAATTTATTTTCAATAGCAAAGTCATACAGTGGTTGTAAAAATCCAGGAGTGATGACCGTATCTTGATTTAAAAGATAAATATAATCAGCGTTGTTTTGAAGAGCATATTCATAACCAATATTGTTGGCTCCAACAAATCCTGTATTTTCCTTATTTTTGATTATTTTGATATCTGGATAACGAGATTCTATATATTCGACACTAGCATCGCTAGAATTGTTGTCTACTACCAAAATTTCCAAATCAAAATCATCGTATCTTTCTTTGGACAAAAGACCCATCAAATCAGACCAATACTCTTGGCCGTTGTAGCTTGCTATGATTATAATTATTTTACTTTTTTTCTGCATTTTTTATTGCGTCTTTTCTGACAACTTTAGTAATTTCTGATTCAATTTTACTCAAACGAACATAGATCCTAAACAACAAATAAAATATAGCAACAATAGAAAGATAAATTGCTAAATCTGCTCCTCTGCCTATACCCAAAAAATTGGCCAAATAGGTCGTTGTATCTGGTTGCCAAAATACAACCAAAACCACCAACCACAAGACAGACCAGATCACAAAGCCAAAGACAGACATTTTGTTGTTTTGTCTTTGCTTGAACAGCTTGAATAAAATAGCAATAATAAATAATGTGATTAAAACTTGTAAATAAATCATTTTGTTAGTTTAGAAAATAATAAATCTTTCAAAATTTTGAGACCTCCCCCAAAACCTTGGCCAAATTCATGATATATGACAGTCATTGGTACTTCTTTTATTTTAAATTTATGATCATGCACTTTGGCAACTATTTCACTGCAATGCGCCATGCCATCCTGCTCAATCACTACTTTTTGGGCAACCTCTCTAGTCATAGCCCGAAAACCACTTTGCGGGTCAGTCAATTTTACTCCTAGCAAAGTTCTGTTTACCAATCTACCCAAAGGAAAAATAAAATATTTTTTTAAAGTTGGTAGCTGTGATTTTTTGTTTAAAAATCTAGATCCAAAAACAACATCGCATTCACCTCTTTCTATTGGTGCTACAATGTCTTTTATTTCTGAAACCAAAAATTGTCCATCAGCATCAAAGTGTACTATCACATCTGCCCCAGCCTCCAAGGCGTATTGGTTGCCGGTTTGCAAAGCAGCTCCTTGTTGCCTGTTTATCCTATGCCTTAAAACATCAACATTGTATTTTTGGGCAACTTCAAAAGTATCATCAGTTGAGGCATCATCAACCACAACTACTCTATACGGCAAAGAAGACAGATCACTCAAAACCTGTCCAATTCTTTTTCCTTCATTATATGCTGGTACAATTACAAAAATCATTATTTTTCTTTAAACCAACGATAAGTCAATTCTAGGCCCTTGTTTAAATCCCATTTTGCTTGCCAACCAAGCTCAGAAGCAATCCGTGAAGCATCTAGACAACTACGCCTGACTTCGCCAACGATTGCATCTTGGTGGACGACTTCAATTTCTTTGGTAGTAGCCTTTCTGACACCCTCTATCAAATCAAGCAAGGTGCTCTCTTTGCCTGTGCCAATATTGTATACACCTTCTAATTTGTCCAAGCTAGCAGCCAAGGCAGCCACCACATCATTTATATAAATAAAATCTCTAGTCTGCATCCCATCACCATTTACCAACAACTGACGACCATTGATCGCATTGTCTATAAATATTGATACGACACCCGCTTCTCCGTATGGATCTTGGCGCGGACCATAGACATTGGATAATCTGACAGCCAGCCAGGTCATCTTGTCTGTACATAAAATAGATAAATATTTTTCAAAAGTAAGCTTGTTGAGAAGATAAGGAGATGGTGGATTTTCTGGACCTGATTCATCAGTTGGTAATTGATCTGTGTCACCGTATATACCACAAGTAGATACAAAAATAAATTTAGCTACTTTATTTTTCAAAGCTGACTGCAATACATTGAGCGCTCCTACTATATTTATTTCGGCATCAAATTTTGGATCTTCTAGTGATGTACGAACATTTTTTTGAGCAGCTAGATGATAAATTATTTCTGGAGAAAAATCTGCCACAACTTTGCCTAGCTTTTCATCTCTGATATCAAGATGCTCAAACTTGGCCCTGCGATTGATGTATTCTTTTTTACCAGCACTCAAATCATCTACTACCAAAACATCGTGACTATTGGCCACTAATTGGTCTACCAAATGCGATCCTATAAAACCCGCCCCTCCGGTAACTAATATTTTCATGTTTTAAAAAATTATTCTTGTTGACTAATCATTGTTGGCCCATGTAAATAAGCCGTTGCTTTATAATATTCTATAGCCTCTTTTAGGCCTGCTTCTATAGAAACCAACGGAAACCAATTTAACTCTTCTTTTGCCTTGGAAATATCAGGAATGGCTGGTTGCATAGTATAGGCATATTTTTTGGTATGCTCTATCTTTGAATCTGAGCTCATGCTCTCTACTACTTTGGTAGCCACCTCTGAAAGAGTAATGGCTTGGGCACTACCTATATTGATAGGGTCACTGACCTCTGAGGCCATCAAGGCAATCAAGCCTTCTACTGCATCTTTTACATAACAAAAACTCAAAATAGAATTTTCATCGCCAGCCACAGAAACCAATTTGTCTTCAGCTGCGGATTTGATAAAGTCTGCTACTTGCCGACCACTCTGTTGCAACATACGAGGCCCATAAGTATTAAAAATTCTAGCAATACTAGTGTTGAGTTTTGCACTATCACGATAAGTCATTACTAGGGTTTCTGCAAAACGCTTACCTTCATTGTAACAAGCTCTAGGTCCCAAAAAATCAAGTAAGCCATAATAGTCTTCTTTGACAGGAGTGCCGTCTTTTGGTGGCTTGCCGTATACTGCAGAGGTAGATGTGAGTAAATATCTAGCTTTGTACTTTTTTGCTACTTCCAAACTACGCACAACTCCAACAGAGTTAGCTACCGCTGTCTTGATTGGGAATTGAGTAAAATCTTTTGGTGCAGTCGGACAAGCTAGGTTGTAGACTTCTTGAAATCCTTGAACTTCTACTTTGAATTTTTTCAAACCAGGCAACAAAGCATAATCAATCTCTTCTGTGATGTCATGTTTTATAAATTCAAAATTTGGATA
>JABJNO010000007.1 GCA_018664825.1 Candidatus Parcubacteria bacterium | reverse complement strand
TTGCCATTATTTTTATTGTTCGCAGGATGTACAAAAGGATCGTCTAATACAGAAGATAAAACAGGACAAGGTGTAGATGGGGACTTGGTTATAGAAAAAATTTTTCATGATTTTGGCACAATTTCTATGGATCAAGGTAAGGTAGCTACAAATTTTAAAGTTACCAATAAAGGCGCTAAACCTGTGACCATCAAAGAGATGTATACTTCTTGTATGTGTACAAAGGTGAGTCTTATTGTTTCTGGCAAAGAGAGTAAAGAGGTAGGAATGAAAACCAAGGGGGTTAGTTCTAAAATGTTTGAAGAAATTAAACCTGGCGAAGAAGTAGAAGTAAAGGTGGTCTTTGATCCAAATGCGCATGGACCATCGGGTACGGGTATAAATAGACGTAGTGTCTTTTTGGAAACAGATTCCAAAAATATGCCTAGTATAAAACTAGAATTCCAAGCCAATGTAGTAAAAAGTAGCCGAGAGTTGTCATTATTTAATTTTGATAAGACAGAATTTGATTTTGGAACAATAAAACAAAGTGGGGGCAAAGTCAGTTATGATTTTGCCCTCACCTACAACGGTGAACAAGACATAGAAATAGTAGGAGTTCCTACTAGCTGTGGATGCACTAGTGCGGAGATAGACAAAATGAGTTTATCCAAAGGAGACAAGGCTACAATTAGAGTTTCTTTTGATCCCAACTTGCACGCTGAGCCAGAGGGAAAGTTTTTTAAAACTATAAATTTACTTACAGAGCCCAAAATTGGCAAAGAGCCAGAATTGAAAATTTGGGCAGAAATTGATTTGGATTTGGGTCCGAGTGCTTATAAACTAAAAAGTGATCATGACGAAGAAGAGGAAGAGCATGAAGAGGGGACCTATAGCTCTATTACTCCACTAAAATTTGATAAGATGCTCGATGATAAAGATTTTCTACTTGTAGATGTACATATACCAGAACAAGAACATATAAAAGGTACTGATTTATTTATCCCGTTTAATGAGTTGGAAGAAAATACTTCAAAATTGCCAGCAGACAAAGATGCTAAAATAGTTGTTTATTGTCGTAGTGGTAGTATGAGTAGAGCAGCGGCTTATTCGTTGATAGAAATGGGCTATAGCAACATCTATGATTTATCTGGAGGCAAGCAGGCTTATGATGATTTTATAGTTGATTAGGATAAATAAAAAGCTTTTTTATTTAATTATTCATTGTTATTATTATAGAATAACAATATACTAAAATATATAGAGTTAATTTAATATGTAATTATTTGATAAATATGGGAAAACAAACTAAATCGATTTACGTAGCTGGAATGACTTGTACCTCTTGCGAGGTTTTGATCAAAGATTCTTTGGAAGAAGTAGAAAAAGTAAAATTTGCAAAAGTAAGTCACAGAAAAGGTACGGTAGAATTGGGACACGGAGGAGAACAGCTTCCCTTGGAAGAGATTTTTGAAAAAATAAAAGAATTGGGTTATGAGGCATCAACTCAGCCTATAGCCAAAAAGAAACAGAAGGTAAGTATTGAGCAGTGGGTATATGCGATATTGATAGTTGTTGGTATATATTTGGTGTACAAATATTTGCAATGGATTGGACTTTTAGGGTGGCTAGAAACAGATACGGCAGACATAAACTATGGCGCATCTTTTGTGATAGGGATAGTAGCTTCATTGTCTAGTTGTTTGGTGGTGGTGGGAGCGGTAGTGATGTCTTTTGCCGCCAAATATCAGGCAAGGGGTACTTTTTATCAAAGAAACTTAAAGCCACATTTATTATTTCATTTTGGTAGGTTGGCAACATTTTTTCTTTTGGGAGGACTCTTGGGAGCAATTGGTTCATGGTTTAGTATCTCAGAAATGTTTATGAGTTGGTTTACAGTATTTATAGCCCTTGTGTTGTTGTGGATGGCTTTAAATATTTTGGGGATTGTACCATCTCTCAGTACACTAGGAATAAGGATGCCAAAAAAAAGCATGGGAACTTGGAAAAGATTACAAGAATCAGAGCATGCTATGGCACCAGTCATTTTGGGAGGATTTACCTTCTTCTTACCATGCGGCTTTACTCAAAGCATGCAACTTTTTGCTATGTCATCCGGTAGTTTCTTGATGGGAGGACTGACATTATTTTTGTTTGCTCTTGGTACAATGCCAGTACTGTTTGGACTAGGGATAGCTACAACTCGATTCAAAAATATGAAAGCAGTAGTCTTGCAAAAGGCCATAGGTATTATAGTGTTGGTATTTGCTTTTTATACAATGTCATCAGGATTGGCTATCCAAGGAGTGGATATCAATTTTTGGTCAAGCAAAACAGAGGGAGTTGCAATCAGTCAGGATAATCTGCAGATTATAAATATGACAGTAGATTATCGCGGTTATACCCCTGGTGTTTTTAGATTAAAAAAAGGAGTACCAGTCAAATGGATTATAAATGGTGATAAAGCTTCGGGTTGTACCAATGAGATAATCTCGCGAGATTTAGGTATCAGAAAAAAGCTTGTACCAGGAGATAACATTATTGAGTTTACTCCACAAAAAGAGGGTACCGCGAGCTTCAGTTGCTGGATGGGTATGGTACGTGGTAAATTTATTATAGAATAATAAAAACATATGAAGAATATACAATTACAAATAAAGGGCATACATTGTGCATCATGTGTAAATAACATTGAAAAAAGCTTGGGCAAAAAAGATGGCATCGCCAAAGGTGTAGTCAATTTTGCCTTGGAGCAAGCCAATGTAGAATATGATGAAAATGTATTGTCCGAAACGGATGTGATAAAGGTAATCACCAAGGCTGGTTATACAGCAGAAGTCATCTCGGGAGAAAAACATAAAGATTCCAAAAAACATGATCATACTTCTACTGACAATAATAAAGAATCCAAAGATAGAATTATAAAACTTGTTTTGGCTTTTGTTTTGACAGCTTTGATTCTATTGCTGGCTTTTGCGATAGATTTTGCCAAAGAAAAAACAATCATGTTGGTTTTGTCTATTGGTCTTTTGTATGCTGGTAGAGAATTTTATAAAGTAGGCATCCCTTCACTTTTTCGTGGACAACCAAACATGGATACGCTAGTAGCTCTGGGAGCAGGAACAGCCTTTTTGTACTCGGCTTATATAGTTTTGTTTACGTCTCAGGGAGAGACTTATTTTATGGATGTAGGATTTATAACTACATTTATACTTTTGGGAAGATATCTTGAGGCTAGAGCAAAGGGTAAGGCATCTGAGGCTATCAAAAAATTGTTGCAACTTGCACCAAAGATTGCCCACAAGGTGATTGATGGTAAGCAAACAGAAGATATAGATTTGGATAAGGTGCAGATTGGAGATAAGCTTTTGGTAAAACCAGGAGAAAAAATACCAGTAGATGGTGTGATGGTGGATGGTGGCGTCAGCATAGATGAGTCTATGGTGACAGGAGAGAGTTTGCCTGTAGAAAAAACAGTTGGCGACAAAGTCATCGGCGCAACCTTAAATGGTAGTCAGGTTTTTATCATGCAAGCGGAGAAGATAGGAGCTGATACTGTTTTGGCTCAGATTATCAAAATGGTGCAGGATGCTCAAATGTCAAAGGCGCCTATTCAAAAATTGGTTGATACAATATCAAAATATTTTGTCTGGGGAGTTTTGATTATAGCTTTGGGTACATTTTTTGGTTGGCTGGGAGCAGGTGTTGCACCTGGTGAAGCTTTGTTTTATACCGTGACAGTTTTGGTCATCGCCTGTCCTTGTGCTTTGGGACTAGCTACGCCGATATCTATAGTGGTCGGTACTGGGCGAGGAGCCAAGCTTGGTATTTTGATAAAAAATTCTGAAGCTTTGGAAAAAATGCATAAAGTCACAGCTGTTGTTTTTGATAAAACAGGCACCCTGACCAAGGGTAAGCCAGTTGTGACGGATATCAATACTATTAGTCATACTTTGAAAACTACAGAAGTGATGGAATTGGCCTGTTCTCTAGAAACAAATAGTGAACATGCCTTGGCTACAGCTTTTGCCAAATATGCCAAAGATAACAATGTCAGTTTATCAGATGCTCAAAATGTCCAAGCTATAAAAGGCAAGGGACTGGAAGGCACTGTAAACAACAATAAAATTTATCTAGGAAACGAGACTTTGGTAAAAGACCTAAAGGCAGAATTGAATCCAGTTTATAAAGTAGCTTTTGAGGATTATGCCAAACAAGGTAAGACCCCAATTTATTTTATAAAAGATAAAAATGTAGTGGCAGTAATTGCAGTGGCTGATGTAATCAAAGAAAACAGTAAACAAGCAATAAGTAAATTACAGAAACAAAAGATACATACTTTTATGCTTACTGGAGACCACAAAGATACCGCTGAGGCAATAGCCAAACAGCTGGGTATCGAAAATGTGATAGCTCAAGTTTTGCCAGAAGAAAAAGTAGCCAAGATAAAAGAGCTACAAGCCAAGGGAGAGTTTGTGGCTATGGTGGGAGATGGTATCAACGATGCTCCAGCTCTAGCTGTTGCTGACGTAGGTATTGCCATGGGCACTGGAACAGACGTAGCGGTAGAGACTGGTGACATAGTGCTGGTCAAGGGAGATCTAGAAAAAGCAGTGGAGGCTATAAATTTGTCAAAAGCAACCTTGCGGACAATAAAGCAAAATTTGTTTTGGGCATTTATCTATAATAGTATAGGTATTCCATTTGCTGTTTTGGGATTTTTGAATCCAGCCATTTCAGCTATGGCTATGTCATTTAGTAGTGTTTCCGTAGTCTTGAATGCTTTGAGACTCAAGAAAGCTAAGATATAAATAAACAATAAAAACACTCTGAGTAATTTTGGAGTGTTTTTATTTTTATACTAAAAATGCTATACTTTTTGTATAATTAAGTAAAAATAAAATTATGCCTAAAAAGAAAAAAGAACCTACCAAGGTTTTAAAATATTTGGAAAGTTCGGGCGTAAAACATGATTTACTAGAACATAGGACAGTCTACACAGCGATAGATGCTGCCAATACTATGAAAAAAAAATTTGATGAAGTAGCCAAGTCATTACTCGTCAAAGCAGACAAAGACTACTATGTTGTACTTTTGCCAGCTGACAACAACCTAGACATGGACAAGCTCAAAAAAGTAGTGGCCAAAGATCAGGGTAAAGATATAAAAGTTGTAAAAATTCCTGGAGAAAAATTGGCCAGAGAAGTTTTGAAAATCAAGAAAGATGCTATGACTGCTTTTGGTAGTTTGTACAAGCTACCAGTCATCATGGAAAAGAAATTGGAAAAAACTAAAAAAGCAGTTTTTGCTTCTAGTAGTTTTAATCACTCAGTCGAGATGGCAGCCAAGGATTTTGTAAAACTTGAAAATGCTGTTTTGGGAACATTTGGCATAAAGAAAAAAATAAAAAATCTGCCAAAGCCAAAAAAGAAGCCAGCCAAAAAAAAGATCACAAAAAAGAAAAAAACTACTAAGAAAAAATAGAATTTGATTTGGATTTTGAAGCCTATGTAAAGTTTATTTTACGTAAAGTTAACTTGACATAGGTTTTTTGTTGCTTTATAATGTACTTATGTATGATAAACCAAATAATATTCTTTGTGAAATACGTACAAAGAAAAAAATTACCCAAGAAGAGTTGGGTAAGGTAGTAGGAGTTTCTAGGCAAACTATTATAGCTATTGAAAAGGGGAGTTATGATCCATCTGTTTGTTTGGCCCTCAAGCTCGCTAGTTATTTTAATGTAAAAGTAGAAAAAATATTTTTTCTTCCTTGTGATGAAAAATAGTTAATAAGTAATAAGAAAATATATGAAATATATATGGATTCTGATTGTAGTCATAGTAGCGATTGCTTTACTTGGCTCAATTCTAATTTCGGGTGGAGATGAAGCAAATGATTCTCAGACAAATCATAACTCTGCAGTAGAAGATAAATTGCCAGGGGATAATGGCTCAGAGACAGCTCAAAATACACCAAGTGGTGAGTATCGTGATTATGATGAATCATTATTGACTCGAGCAGATAGTGGAGATGTAGTATTATTTTTTCATGCTGGCTGGTGTCCAACATGCAAAGCTTTGGAGAGAAATATAATAAAAGAGGGTGATGATATACCAGAAGATTTAACTATCTTGAAACTGGACTATGATTCTGCTAAGGATCTAAGAGATAAATACAGTGTTGTCATCCAGCATACTTTGGTGCAAGTAGATTCAAAGGGAAATGAAATTACCAAATGGACAGGTGGTAATGACTTGGACTCTATTAAAAAAAGAATAAAATAAAATATGTTTTTATTGATTATAATAGGATTTTTGGCGGGTGTAGCCACGGTTCTTTCTCCGTGTATTTTGCCCATTTTACCAATCATGCTTTCCGGAGCAGTTGGTGGAAAAACTAGGCCATATGGTATTTTGGCAGGATTTGTGTTGAGTTTTGCCTTATTTACAGTATTTGCCACAGCTATTGTTCAGTCACTAGGCATTAGTATAGATATTCTTAGATATGTAGCAGCTGTTATTTTGGTGTTTTTGGGAATTGTGATGCTTTTTCCAAAGATTCAATACAAATTTTTTAAAACACCCAACATAAGTGCCGGTGAAAAGGGAGGCTTTTGGGGAGGCTTTGCTACTGGAGCTACCCTAGGACTTGTTTGGGCTCCGTGTGCGGGACCGATATTGGGAGCAGTGATTACTTTGGCTGTGACTACCCAGGCAGGACTGGCTTCTTTCCTTATAGTTCTGTCATATGCCTTGGGTACGGGTATTATCATGTTGATTATTATCCTTGCTAGCCGAACACTTTTGGAAAAAATCAAAGGTCTTTATAATCATTTAGAAAAAATACATAAAATTTTTGGTATACTTATCATCATAGCAGCCCTAGGTATTGCTACGGGTTATGATAGAAAGCTTCAGGGATATATTGTAGACAAAACTCCTGAGAGTTGGACAAACTTTTTACAAAGCATAGAAGAAAACAATGCAGTGATGGATGCCTTGGAAGATTTGGATGATGATAATGATGGAAAAAGCCTGCAAGAAGAAATGGAAGATTTTATAGGAGACGAAGAAGGTAGAAAAACTACAGGGGAATTAATAAATAAGGCTGTAGATATGTCAAAATTTTCAAATTTTAAAACCAATACAGATAAAACCAGTATTGATTTGAATGATTTGCTTAGTGGTGGACCAAGTAAAGATGGTATACCAGCCTTGGCTAATCCAAAATTTGTTGATGTCGATAAATCAGATATTGATGATGAGGTACTTGGGGTTTTGGTGAGTTCTGAAAATCAGACCAGATTTTATCCTTACAATATTTTGGTTTGGCACGAGATTGTAAATGATTCAATAGGGGATTATAACTTTGCAGTTACTTTTTGCCCACTTTGTGGCTCAGCTATTGTTTTTGATAGAAACGTAGATGGTGAGTTATTAGAATTTGGCGTGTCAGGTTTTTTGTATGAATCAAATTTAGTAATGTATGATAAACAAACGGAATCACTGTGGTCTCAGGCTGGCCTAGAGTCTTTGGTGGGAGATTATCTGGGTACGGAGCTAAAAGTTTTGGATATGAAATTGATTCCTATGTCCGAAGTAAGAGAAAAATATCCGCAAGCCGATATTTTGAGTATAGACACAGGCTATGATAGAGATTATGATTTTTACCCATATAGTGGCTACGAAGATACTGAGGATGTTTATTTTCCAGTTTCTATATCAGACAAAAGATTTCCACCCAAAGAAGTAATGTATGTTGTTCCCTATAAAGGTAAGTCAGTTGCTTTGCCACATCTACAATTAAAAAAAGGAGATAGTAAAATTTTGGAAGTAGCTGGAGATGCACTGGAAGCCAGGAGAGACAATGGTAGTGTGACGGTGTTATTGGACAAGCAACCACTTCCTGGATATTATGAGATGTGGTTTTCGTGGGCAACACAACATCAAGAAGATGGAGTAGTTTGGAACTTAGAATAAAAAATAAAAAATCCTCCTAAGTGGGGATTTTTTATTTTGTGTTAGAGGTCTTTTTCTGGTATAATAAATAAACAATTATCATAAAAATTTTAAATATGGCCTCCCATTTACCGATTTCTCAAAAAGAATTGAAAGATATTCTCATCAAAGCAAAAGTCATTAAAGCTAGTGGCTGGAAAGACGCTGAAAGCAACGCTCATCGCCGCCGTAGAGGTGTTGAGGAGGTTTTGATTGAGCGAGGATTTTTTAATATTAGATATTTGTTTGAGTTGATAGGGGATAGTATAAAAATTCCTTTTGTGAATTTGAGAAAACGTAAACTTGAACCAGAAATTTTGGCAGAACTTGATGAAAAAACAGTTCGTTTGGCCAAAGCCATTCCTTTTGATGTTGAAGGTAAAAATATGAAGGTAGCCTTTGTCAATCCAAAGGATAAGGCCAATATTAGTTTGGTAAAAAAAGCTACTAAAAATAAAGTTGAGGTTTTTATGACTAGCTACAAAAATTATTTGTATGCTTCCAGGCTTTATCAAAAAGATATTCAAGAAGAACTCAACAAAATATTGAACAACAAAATACTAAAAGTAGACGGTAAGCCAACTGAAGTAGAGGTTCCAGTTATAAAAATAATAGATGCTATTTTGGAGTCAGCTATGTTTGAGCAGACTTCAGATATACATATAGAGGCTTTGCCGGATGCGGTGGTTGTCAGATTTAGAGTAGATGGTGATCTGCATGACAGGGTAGAGCTACCAGCTTCAATACACGATGCCTTGGTTGCTCGTATAAAGATTTTATCCAATTTGCGTATAGATGAGCATCGGGTTCCTCAGGATGGACGTTTTTCTTTTAAGGTAGAAGACGAAGAAGAGTCAGTTAGGGTCTCTGTTATTCCGGCTTTTTATGGAGAAAAAGTAGTAATGCGTTTGATGACAGATGATGCTCAAAATCTAACCCTAGAGGAGCTTGGGTTTACTGAAAAAAATGCAGAAATTATGACCAGGCAACTCAAAAAGCCCTTTGGTATGATCCTGGTGGTTGGACCTACGGGTAGTGGTAAAACTACTACTTTGTACTCAATTTTAAATATTTTGAACACCGAAGAAGTAAATATCTGCACTATTGAAGATCCGATTGAGTATGGTGTGCATAGAGTAAATCAAACTCAAACAAATCAAAAAGCAGGTTATACTTTTGCAGCTGGCCTGAGAGCTCTCCTTAGACAAGATCCGGACATCATTATGATTGGTGAGATTCGAGACAATGAAACTGCTCAGATTTCTGTCCGAGCTGGCTTGACTGGTCATTTGGTTTTGTCTACTTTGCATACCAACAACGCATCAGGAGCACCGCCTAGGCTACTTGATATGGATGTAGAGCCGTTTTTGGTTGCTTCTACTCTCAATGCAGTTGTAGCTCAAAGGTTGGTAAGGAAAATTTGTTTGAATTGTATTGAAAGCTTCCATCTTTCTAAAGATCAATTAAAAAGTCTGAGCAAAGAATTTGATTTAGAGATTATGCTGCAAAGGTTTAAAGATCTTAAGGTTATTGAGGATGATATAAAATCTTTTGGAGAGCTTACTTTTTATAAAGGAAAGGGCTGTACTCGTTGTAATAATTCTGGCTATGACAAAAGAGTAGCGGTAATGGAAGTGCTTGATAATATTCCTGAAGTCCAAGAGTGCATAGTTCGCAATGCTTCATCTAGTGAAATTAGCAAAGCGGCCATGGGCAAGGGTATGGTAAGTATTTTTGAAGACGGTATACAAAAAGCACTTTTAGGTGTAACTACCATAGAAGAGGTCTTAAGTATAAAACGAGAATAATATGCAATATTTAGACAACAAACATCAAAAGATAGGCGAAGGTACTGAATTTCAAGTTGAAAAATTGAGTGCTGATGGTGAATTGACCAAGGTAAAAAAAGAAAAAATGACTTCTTTTAAGCTTTATACTGGTAAATCATCAAAAGCAAAAAAGAAGAAAAAACAGTTTGAGCCAACTCAAAAATATATTAAGCCAGTCAAAAAAGGCATGCAACTGACAGGTGTCAGCCTGACAGACAAAATGGTTTTTTTGGACAATTTGGCTACTATGCTTAAAGCGGGATTAGCCTTGGCTCCGACTTTGAAAACCTTGAAAAATGAAATAAAAAATAAATATTTCCAGAAAATAATTGAGTATCTACAACAGCACGTTGAAAATGGGCAGTTACTCTCCAAAGGTATGAAGCATTATCCAAAAGTTTTTTCAGAGATGATAATTGCTACTATGGAAGTAGGGGAAAACACTGGGATGTTGGCTGATTCGGCTGGGCACTTGGCGGATATCTTGCGTGCTCAAAAAAGATTGCGCGGCAAGGTTATTGGTGCTTTGATGTATCCTAGTATTGTATTATTGGCTTTGATAGGAGTGAGTTTATTTTTGGCTCTTACTATATTTCCTCAATTGATTGGTATGTTTAGGCAGGCCGATGTAGAACTTCCTTTTGTTTTGGTAGCAGTAAATTTTATAAATCATTTTTTACGAGCCAATGGTTATTATGTGATAGCTGGCCTAATAGGATTGGGCATTGGTTTGAAATATCTCTTTAGATTACCAAAGCCTAGGTTTGCTTTACATGTCCTCATGTTGAAGCTTCCTTTTGTAGGGAAAATAATAAAGGAATTATCACTAACTAGGTTTGCTGGCAACCTGACAGCTTTGCTAGCGGCGGGACTTTCTATTGTAAAATCCCTAGAGATTGTTTCCCAGACAGTAAGTAATCTAAAATATAGAAATGAAATAATAAAAATGGCCGGGGAGTTAGAAAAAGGCGTGTCTTTGGAAAAGTCTATGAAACAAAGACCAGACCTATTTCCTTCTTTGGCTGTTCAATTGTGCAAAGTAGGAGAAACTACCGGTGAGCTTGAAAATATTTTGAAAAAAATTGCCAGATTTTATGAAGATAGAGTAAATAATGTTTTATCAAATTTATCAACAATAATAGAGCCTATATTACTGGTACTTGTTGGTATAGCTGTTGGTTTTATTGCTGTATCTGTGATTGGGCCTATGTATGAGCTTACAAATAGTTTTGCTGATTAATAAAATATGTTTTGGAAAGATAAAAGTGGTGTTTCGAGTATCGAAATTTTGATAGTCTTGGTAGTAATGTCAATCATTGCTAGTCTCAGTGCAGTTTCATACGGTAACTGGCAAAAAGATGTCCAAGCTATAAATGCTCGTGATGAATTGCGAGCTACTTTAGTCAGAGCTCAACAGCTCTCTACGGCAGTAGCGATGGATGATCAATGGGGGGTCCATCTAGAGGAGGACAGGATAGTTTTGTTTAAAGGTAGTTTTTATAATCAATCTGAGCCTGAAAATATAGAGCACGAATTACAAGGTGTAAATATACTTGACCCTACAAACTCTTTTACCGATGGAGCAGGTGGTCGCCAAGAAGACGTGCTTTTTTATAAATTTACAGGTATGACTGCCAACACTGGCACCGTATCTATTTATCCAATTTCAGAGCCAGCTGCTGTCAAAACTCTAGATGTTTTGGCAACAGGTCATGTAGAATAATTATGATAAAAAGAGGAGGACAAATCCCTCGACTTTGCTCGGGGCAAAAAGGTTTTTCTATCATGGAAATATTGCTTGTAATTTCCTTTGTGGCAGCAATGCTTAGCTTGATCATGGGTGTTAGCAATTTTAATAGTAAAACCAGAAAGCTCAATGAAGAGAATACTCAAGTTACATTGTATTCTATTGAGGCTATCGAGGCAGTCAAGATGATGGGCCGGAGTGTTTTGGTTGCTGGAGATTATAGCGTAGATTTGGTCGGTGAAACCTGGACAATAAGTGCTGGTAGTCAGTTGATAGATGGAAAATATACTAGAAATATAAATATTAGTAATGTTGAGAGAGAAAATATTGGCAATGGGCATGCTTATGGTGATATAGTGCCGAGCGGTAATGCAGACCCAGATACAAAAAAGATAAGTGTAACCATAGATTGGCAAAGCCGGACAGGATCCGCCAAACAAGAAGTGTTAGAAACCTATATTCATCGTTGGGCTAGTGATCGTTGGGTACATACAGACTGGGGCGGGGGATCTGGGCAGGCCAGCTGGTCTGATGAGACCATGTTTTATACAAAAGACTCGGGTATAGATATATCTATCGATGGAATCGTCACTCTTCAATCTGGATTTTTGGACTGGAACGAAGCAACCACCACCGCAACTTTTAATACTACGGGAGATAAAGATGATAACGATGTTTATGAATTAGATGATATAGCTTATCTAGTTACTCAAAATAATTCATCAGGGCATGAATTTTATGTTATAGATGTTTCAGATATTTATAATCCTTTTTTGTTGGATTCTCTCAATATCGGATCAACCGTTTCATCAGTAGTTGTTCAGGGTGATTATGCATATATATCAACTTCTAGAAATACCAGAGAGCTACAAGTGATAGATGTGTCAGACCCTAGTGATGTTTTTCGTTCGGGTGAATATAATTTACCTGATTCTTCCAATGCCAAAGATTTGCAGGTTTATAACAATGAAATATATATTGTTCAAGATGATGATTTATATTCTTTTAGTATAAATAATCCAGGAGATCCACTCCCGCTTGGTAGTATAGGTGTTGATGATGATGCAGAAGAATTATTTATTTCTGGTCAATATGCTTATATTGCGACTGAAGATTCAGATAAAGAATTACAAATTGTAGAGATTACCAACCCAACCAGCCTAACCATAGTAGGTCAGTACGATTTACCTGACTCACTAGATGCTACGGATGTATTTGTAAGAGGGAACAGGGCTTATGTTTCTACCAAAGAAAATTCTAGTGGATCAGAGTTTTTTGTCCTTGATATAAGTGACCCAGAAAATCCGAGTTATCTTGGTGAATATGAAGTAGGAGAGACGGTACATTCTTTTTCTATAGTTGGTCCTTATGCTCTCTTGGGTACAAATTTATCAAACCAAGAGTTAAAAGTTATTGACATTAGTTTCCCGGTGACTATTACAGAAGTATCAAGCTTTGATCTGGACGGTTATGTGTTGGGCATGTCTGCAAACTGCTCTATTATATATGCAGCTACTTCTAATGATCAGGGAGAATTTTTTATTATCTCTACAGAAGTGGTAGATTGTGATTATGCAGATTTTGGTACTCTAGAGTCTTCCACTTATGATACGGGGAGTGATCAAGTAGTTTATAATTGGATTTCTTGGAGCGGTATACAGCCCACTGATACTGAGGTTCGATTTCAAATAGCCACCTCTGTCAATTCTGGTGGACCATGGAATTATGTAGGTCCAGACGCTACTAGCGGTACGTATTATACAACCAGTGAAGAGTATATAAATTATACCAATCATCAGGATGAAAGATATTTGAGGTATAAATTATTTTTAGAAAGTGAAGCTGCTTGGCAGGTACCTATTTTGGAAGAGGCGATAATAAGCTATTCAACCTATCCACAATGATAAACTTAAAGAAAAATCAAAAGGGATTTACTCTCGTTGAAACATTGATGTACATATTTATCATGACGATCATGTTCGTTATTATTACTAGTATGGTAATGACAATCTTTAATGCGCGTAAGCAGCTAAGAGCTTCCCATACAGTACATAATAATGCTCGTTTTGTAGTAAACTTTTTGACTCAAAAAATTCATAACGTAGATAGCATGGATGATGTTTCTCCTGCTCCCGAAGTATTACATTTTTATCAGATGCCCGACGCTAGATTTAGCTTGGCTGTCGAGGGAGATGATTTGGTATATAGAGAAACCGAGGATGAGGGCAGTGGTTTTCCTAGTCAATCAACTGCTGATCCTGTGGTCATAAACACAAGTGACGTCATCATATCAGGATTTGTACTAACTCCTATATCAGATGCTCAGGCCACGCCGTTGCAAGGAGTGAAAATAGAATTTACAATTACCATTGGTGCGCTCACAGATCCCTATGGTTATTTGCAAAAAGATTTTAATACCTTTATTAGTATTCGTTAGTTATGAGAGATATAATAAAATCACAACAAGGCGCCGCTGCATTGATTGCATCAATTATAGTTTCGGCTGTGATGTTTTCTATTGTTTTGTCTGTGATGTTTTTATCAATTAGCGTACGGGCAAGCTTGGCTTCCTTTTCAGATTCTATAAAAAGTTTTTATGCAGCCGAAGCAGGGGTAGGAGAATCTTTGATGCAACTCAGAAATGAACCGTCAAATTTTATTTTTGATGATTTTTTAGTAGGAGACATCACTGTTAGTAGTGCTTTTGTAGAAATTGCAGGGGCTTGTGCGACGCCTCCGGAATGTCAGTTTGGATCTGGAACTGGTTGGTGGGGAGAATATTTTCAACATTCTATAAATCATCCAGATATGGATGTAAATCCTTATCCGGGACCAACACCCACTCCAACAGAACATGATTGGTTTGATGATACTTATAAAATTTATGAGCAAATTGATGCTAACCTAGAATTTCCTACTAGCATGTGGTTTCCTTATGATGGTACTATCTATGAAGACAAAGAAGGACAGGCTCATGACTATCATTTTGCTATGCACTGGCGAGCCAAGGTGACGGCTCCTGCAGATGGAGATTATAGTTATGAACTAGCTAGTGATGACGATAGCTGGGTACTCAAAGAAGGAGTAGTGGTAGTAAACAATGGAGGTACTCATGCGGCTGTCACAAAAATAGGTGATATATATTTATCAGCAGGTGATAATATAATAGATATGTATTTTGCTGAGAGGCATGATGTCGAGTCTGGTTTTAGTTTCAAATTTGATGATACAAATTTGATTATTACTCCGTGGCCAGAGGGTTGTGATGATGATTCGGAATGCAACTCAAACATTCAGTCTACGGCCAGTACTACCAAGGCTACCCGCAAAGCAAACTACACTTGTAATCAGGATATTTCCAATTGTACTTGGAGTGAATTAATACCTTAAATTTAAAATATGCCCAGAAAAAAGACTTTTAAAATGAAAAAATTTAGAAGAGTAGTCCTGGCTGATTCGATGAATAGTTGGGTTGGATCTTGGTTGTTTTTGGTTCTTCATATACTTTGGTTTATGATATGGCTAGCCTTACAACTAGATATAAACTTGTTGACCTTGATAGTATCCTGGAGGCTATTATTTTGATGATATTATTATTGATGTCTCAAAATAAACAATCTTATAAAGATAATGTTCGAGATGAAGCAGATTTGCAAGCCGATTTGAAATCAGCGGAGTTGGCAGAAGAGATACTCAAAGAAATAAAAGAAATAAAGAGGAAAATCAAAAAATAAAAATAAAAAACCTAGGTCATAAGCCTAGGTTTTATGATATTTGTCAAGATTGACAAATAACTCGAAAAGCTAAATAATTATAGTATATAAATTTTATTAATAAATAATCAAAAACATATGTTTTTAAGTAAAAAGGCTCTATTATTGTCAGTGTTTATACTGATGTTTGCACTTACCTTGTCAGGTTGTGGTAAAGATAAAGACGATGAAAATAAAAATACAAGTCCTAAGCAATCTCAAAATTTGAATTTTGATCAAGAAGTTGATAATAATCAAGACATAGAGGACAATCAGGAAGTTATAGAGATAGCAGACGACAATAATGTAGTACAAGAGAAAACAACAATTGTAGATAGTGTAAATTGGCGCATTTATACAAATGAGGCCCTTGGTTACACTTTGACTTATCCTGGTATTTGTAATGTATCAGGAGACCTGGATAATGCTGTAGACTTTACAGGCCCACTCAAAAGCAAAGAGCTGTGGCCAAAGATTACCATAAACCACAATGACTCCGAATTTTATAATCCACCATTGGGTAGCGACGTAGAAGAATGGGTAAATAAATTTCCAGGATTCAAGGATGGTACAGGGATTACAATAGCTGGATTACCAACCGTGCATTTTGTTCAAGAAAAAAGCCCTCAAGCCTTTGCTGGTGATTATTATTATTTTATAAAAGATACCCAACTCTATCAAATTACTATTTTGCATACAGGGGGCAAAGAAGATTGGCCGCTCTATAATAAATTTTTAGCTAGTTTTGTTTTCACAAAAAAAGAAGCTAGCGAAGTAAGTTGTCAGACCGATGCTGATTGTGTACCAACACCAAGTTGTCATCCAACTAGTTGTATCAACAATGATTTTGTAGATCAATATGAGCAACCAGAAATATGCACTTTGCAATTTGAGTGTCAGGCAGCCTATACAGCTGAGGACTGTTTATGTCAGCAAAATGTTTGTATAAATAAAAACAAAGACAGTCTTTGTTTGGAATAATATTTTATATAAAGAGTTGGAAATGAATTTCTAAGAGCTTAAAATAGAAAACCCCCTAAATAAATTTAGGGGGTTTTTGGTTATTTGATTTTCTTCATCACTTCGAAAAGTTGATGAGCAATAACCTTGGACATATCCATTCGTTTGACTCTACCACCGGTAGAATATTTATAGCTGTTGTGGTGTTCGATTGTATTACCGAACATAACTAGGCCAAAGGGGTCTCCGTCAAACATTTTGCGTTTCCAACCAGGAGCACAAACCGGATGTGTACCACTAAAGTGTACTTTGTAAGCACCTAACCTTATCAATTTGTGCGCGGCTTTGTTTCCTGTGCCAGCAGTAGCAACCTCATCCTCACGGATGCAAATTTCGGCGCCAGCCAGTTTTTCATCGGCAAAGATAATTTCAATATCATATTGTTTCTGGATTGCCTCTAGCTCAGCAGGATCCTCGATGATTCGAGTCTCGCCGTTGGGTAGCCTTTCTTTGGGGTTGGCCGATACTTTGGCACTGATAATTTTGGCCATAGTAACAGCCCTGGGGATAGAGCCGATGTCGGGAGCGTGAATATAAAATTCACGGCCTTCTTCACGAGCTTTTTCAACCAAGGGCATAAGTTCGGCAGCAAACACAGAGGAAGGGTCTACGTTCCAAGCCTTGATGCCAAACTCTTTGCAATTTTGCAAAGTGACCTTAGAATGAATATCACAAACAATAAAGCGGTCAGTACCAGCAGAAGCTAAACCATGGATCAACATACGATTGCGGTTGATTTCATGTATTTTTTCGGCATGGTCTTGTCGCCTATAACGCATAAAGGGCATGATGCCCGTGACTGAAGCTGCTCCATATTGATGTTTGGCTGCCCAAACAAGGGTATGGAATTCTTCTAGCATTTCCCGATTGTGACAACTATTAAAGATAAGAGCATGCTTGCCTTTAATATTTTCAGGCCTTTGGATGCGCAGGTCGGGCTCGTCTGGAAACTCGTCATAGTCGAGGTGATTAAAGACTAGATCTTTTTGTCCAACCGGAGTGAGCTCATTGACGATGTCGATGATTCCTCTGGCTAGAGCAAAATTGCCCGTACCACTGATCAGTACAAATTGACTAGTGTCCAACATTGTATTTCTCCTTTTTGGAAAGTTAAAGAACCGTCTAGGGACGCTAATACTTTATGAGAAATAAGGCTTTTTGTCAATATTTTTATTTTGTCTTAAAGGTGGTATAATGGGGGCAAATAAGCGTTAATAAATAGTCCCAAATAAAGTAATGAAGCAACAAGGAAAGATAATAGCAGTAGTAGGTGCTCCGTCTATTGGTAAAAGCACTTTGGTACGTAATTTAGATGAGCATTATGAAGTAAAGGCTTTTTTTGAGGGCGAGCAAAGCTATTGGCCGGGGTATATCAAAAATAATATTGCTAACAATGAAAATAGATTACAAACTACCTTATATTTTCATAATCAAAATATCAGGCAATATGTAGAAGCTTTGAAATTGAGAGAAAAAAATCATAATGTAGTTTTGGATACTTTTTGGTTGACCAATTTATTTTTTCTTCATGATCAAATATATAAAAACAAAGAAGAGCAGGAATTGGTCAGAGACCTCATAGAGGTCACCAACAAATCAATGGAACTACCAGATTATATTTTGTATCTATCAGCTACTGATGAATTGATAAAGAAAAGATCACTTGATAGAGGAAGAGACTTCGAGGCAAATATTTTTGAAAATTTTTACAAGGTAAACAAGGCGCACGCAGATTTTTTTGAAAAAGGCGGGGCCAAAAAGGAGCTATCCAAATGCAAAATAATAAAAGTACCAGCTGGTAGGATAAAATATCACTGGCTAACAAATAAAATAGGAATCAATAAAAGAGCTACTCAATGAGTAGCTCTTGTTTTTATACTTCTTCGAAGGTGAAGTGTTCTTCAACAAAAAATCTTTTTAGATTTAGCTCTTTGGCAAACCACGCTAGGGCAGTTTTAGCATCGATGGCATTGATTTGACGAATAACATCGCCATCTTGCAGAACGTTGAAAGTTTTTTCCTCTTTAGCGCGAGTACGATTACGAATAGTATCGAGTTGACCTGCGCCTGATTTGAAAAAATATTCTGCTAATGCCTTGTTGGAAGTAGTGGCCTCGACTATAGAAACCTTTTGCGGGCCCTCATCACCATAAAAGACGATGACAAACCTTTTCTTTGGCTTGCGAGCTTGTTGACCAGACATTTTTCACCTCTTTCTATGTT
The DNA here is from genome assembly GCA_018664825.1 of Candidatus Parcubacteria bacterium. Classification (GTDB taxonomy): domain Bacteria; phylum Patescibacteriota; class Patescibacteriia; order UBA1558; family GWA2-36-10; genus JABJNO01. The sequence continues at coordinate 28,209 of JABJNO010000007.1, read as the reverse complement.
GAATGAACTATCTTGCGGACAATATAATTTAACACAAGCCAATACTTTTAGTCAAATAATAAAAACTCCCCATTAAAGGGGAGTTTTTGCGGAACTATGCTCCACAAGAGCAGGGTTCGCTTCCGCATGATGGGCATGCATCTGTCATATAGTAGTTGTTAATGATTTAGTTCTTTTATTATATCATATTTCAGATTTGCCAACAATTTAATCAAATATGCTATAATATAAGCATGAAAATAATAAGCAAATCATTTGAGCATAATCAATCAATACCAAAACAATATACTTGTGATGGAGAAGATACTAGTCCTCAGTTGTCTATCGGTGACGTACCTATTGATACAAAGTCATTGGTGATTATTATGGATGATCCAGATGCAATCAAGCCAGCTGGTAAGGTGTGGGATCATTGGATTGTTTTTAATATTCCGCCTGACACTATAGAAATCCCAGAAGGCAAAGAACCAAGGGGTATTCATGGGATTGGCACTAGTGAAAATTTTGATTATCATGGGCCTTGTCCGCCAGATACTGAACATAGATATTTTTTCAAAGTTTATGCACTTGATGCTATGCTTGATTTGATAGAAGGAGTCACCAAAGCAGAGGTGATAGAGGCTATGCAGGGACATATAATAGATCAGGCCGAATTAGTCGGACTTTATAACAGAAATTAATAAGTAATTATAAAAAATATGAGATATATTATTTTGAGTGTTTTAGGAATATTTTTATTTAGTGGTTGTGGTCTTTTTGGAGGTACTCAGCCAGCTCCTGAAAACAACGCGGTTGATGTCAGGCCACAGGGCTATCAACCACCGGACAATGGTGATGTTCCAGAGTTTGATACCAGTAAGCCAGGCGCAGTAGAGCAGACAAAGTTTAGTATGATCGAAATTGCCAAACATAATTCAGCTAAAGATTGTTGGCTTTTGATTGATAGCAAGGTATATGACGTAACGACTTATATAGCTGGAGCCAAACATCCAGGAGGAGCGGCTATTTTGGAGGGTTGTGGCAAAGCAAACGGTACAGAGCTCTTTGATACTAGGCCGATGGGATCTGGTACACCACATTCTGATAAAGCACGTAGCTTTTTACCAAATTTTTATATAGGAGATTTCCAGGAATAATTTGATTTTAAAACACCGCTTTAGGCGGTGTTTTTTGTTTCAAAAAAATAGAAAAATATGTTATAATATGTATAAATATGCTAGAGATTTTTGATAATCTTTATGGTTATTATGTCAATCAAAAAAATACAAACAAAATCAGTAAATAATAAGGCTATAAACAAGAATCATAGGAGAGGACTATGGTTTTTTGGTAAACGTTGTTATAAACCAATGGACTGTATTAGACATACAAGTACATATATTTTTAGAAAAATAAAAGCTATTAGACATTATTTTGCTATTAGAAAAAGTACTGAACCAATAGAGCATATCCGTGTTTTTAAGGTGCCTATTGTTGAAAACAGAAAACCAAGAACCACGAAGTCTGAAATAGATGGTTTTAAACAATTAGTATTACCTATATATTTTGGTTGGGAAATAGTAATTAGGCATAGACCTGACTGGTCTAAGCGTGTTATCAGGCCCTTTAGGACCTATTGGCAATATGTCACAACAGTGGTGGTTTTGATTATTTTTGTATCTACCACTATTTTTATAAACCAATATGGATTTTCAGAAGCTGCCACCTACAATTTTGTACAAACTGATTGGTCAGGTGGAGTCACAGCAAACAACGCTGCGCATAGTAGCAACAGAACAGGTTGGACCGAATATATTTCTAAAGATTCAAATATTACCGCCGGTACAGAAGTCACAATCGCAGAGGCGGTTACTACATTGACGGAAACCTCAGATACTGATTTTGATGCTGGGGCAACTAGTACGGCCGCAGTTACGGGATCTGGAGATAGCGCTTATGTAGTCCTAGATGTTTCTTCTGGTAGCAATGGCTTGATAAATAATGCAGGAGCTAGCGAATATGCTTATGATGTTGCTGTATCAGGAAATTATGCTTATGTAGCCAATGGTACGGGTGGTTTGTTTATCTATGATATTACTGATCCATCCAGTCCTAGCTATGTCAGTGATATAGACAATGGAAGTGCATCAAAGGTGGTTGTTTATGGAGATTATGTATATTTGGCTGATACAGCTCATTTAGATATTGTTGATGTTTCGACCAAATTGTCACCTTCTCTGGGTACAGCTATCAACGTAACGGGGGGTCCTCGAGATATTATTATTGATGGCTCTACCTTGTATGTGTCTTGGTCTACTGGTGATGGATATTCTGCTGATGGTTGGATACGTGCTTATAGTTTGTCAGATCCCGCTATACCGTCGCAGACAGCAATAACATCCAATCAAGGTCAATGGATAGAGGGTATGGTTTTGTCAGGTGATTATCTTTATGCTTCACAGGAATTTTGGGAAGGACCATATACCCTGGAATGGTACGATATATCCACTCCGGGTAGTATCACAAGTGTAAACAATACAACGGCTACTAATTATGTTGTAAAAGATGTGGCTGTTTATGGTGAGTATGTATATATGGCCAATGACGTTGATGGTGTGCATGTATTTGCTACGACTACCGACTCAAGACCTTATACATACAACACCGCTGGCAATGCTACAGGTCTAGCCCTCAATGGAACTACTCTTTATGTAGCAGATAATAATACTTCAGTATTAGACCTTGATATTTCTGATCCTTCGTCCATCAGTCAAAATACTACTTATACTGCCACAGACGCGCAGGGAGTTACTTTTAGTAGTCCTTATCTTTATATAGCTGATTATTCATCTGGACTTAGGACAGTGGCTATTCCATCTTATTTATCTCCTGGCACTTTTACTTCTCAAACATTGGATACTACGGCCAATAGTAGTTTTGGTAATTTGTCTTGGAGTTCTACAGAGCCAAGTGGCACTGGCATTACTATGAAAGTGCGTACAGATTCTAGTAGTGACATGTCTGGAGCGACAGCCTGGGCTAGTTGTACTACGGTTACTAGTGGTGCAGACATAACTAGTAACGGGTGTGTGACCGATGGACATAGGTATGTCCAATATCAGGCTACATTGACCACTACAGAATCTAGTAACACACCACAACTTGAAGATGTCTCTATACAATACAATTCATATACAAATGGTTCTCTTTTGGGCACTCCGTTTGATTCAGAGTCTGCTGGTAATGTCATGGGCTCTATGCAATGGACAGAGTCAGGTACCGGAGATGTACAGTTCCAAATTAGAACTGCACCAGACAGCGGGAGTGCTCCAGATTGGGCAAATGGTTCTGGATGGTGTGGGCCATCAAATTGCGCAGCTACCACAGGAGATACGGATTATGCAGCCAGCTATCATACTACCGGAGCAGGTAGTGATGTATACAGTTCACAAGCAGCAGGAGAAAATGACCAATGGTTTCAATACAAACTATGGTTGACCTCAGCTGATGGAGCTACTACCCCAACAGTGTCCGACGCTACAGTAGTATATGTAGTAAATGCTCCACCAGATTTCACGGGCTCCGTGACTTCATCTCAAGATACCGCGGGCATCGTATATATCAACTACTCAGTTAGAGACACTGATAGTACTTCAGGCTCAGCTACTCCAGGATATGTCACCCCATCATTTCAGTACTCACTAGACAATGGAGACAACTGGAATAATATTACAACTGGTCTATCTACCAATGCTACGTCTACTTCGGCCAACGCAACTACAACTAAGGCAGTAGACGAATCAACTTACAATTCATATACAGTAGCCTGGACTCCAAACGAGCAGATAAATTCATATACAACCACAGCAAAAATAAAAGTAATAGCGGATGATAGTGAGGGAGCAAATAATACAGCTTCTAGTACTACTTCAGCTTTTACTATGGATGCCAAGGCGCCAGTAGCGGGGAGTCCTTCTATATTTGTGATAGCTACGACCTCTCCTGCTACTTTACATTTTAGTGCTACTGATGATACAGCTTTGGATATGTGTATTACCCTAGATAACGCAGAATCAAATTGTTCATCATACGCAGTTGATTCTACATTGGCATTGGCTACAGATCCAGATACAGCATATGTAAAATTTAGAGATGCCTATGGCAACATCACCTCAGCTTCGGCCGTCACTCCAGAGACACCATACAATATGATTATTCGGGATCTTTCAAATGTATCAGCAGATCCGATATATAGATTATTTGTGTCTTGGGCAGCCGTCACAGACCCTACTCCTGGTTTTGGTAATTATAGGGTTTGGCATTCTACAGATGGCACAACATATACATTGCTTTCTAGTATTTCAGACAGGACAATAAATTATATACTGCACGATGGTCTAACTAATGACGGTAATACGCACTACTATAAAATAGCCACCGAAGATAGTGATGGTAATGTTTCGTATTTTTCAAACATAGTGTCTGATCTTGCCAACGGACAGGGTGGTACAGACGCCTCGCCACCAACCATATCATCAGTTTCAATTGACTCAATCAATACTCAATCAGCTGTAGTCACTTGGACGACGGACGAGCTTTCTGATTCTACCGTAGGATATTCTACTGTGGCCGCTGATTTTGATACTGAAGTTGGTGTGGCTACCATGCTTACCGCACATACCGTGACTATGACAGGCTTGACCCCAGGTACAAAATATTATCTCCAAGCCAAATCCCTAGATCCAGATTCCAATACAGGTACAGACAACAATGGTGGAGATGGATATTATTTCACTACCCTATCAGGTCCAGCTGTTTCCAATGTTTCGGCTTCCACTGTTCAAAATACAACAGCTACCGTTACTTGGAATACTGACATTGCAGCAGGTAGTACTGTATATTATTCAACAAGCTCAGATTTGTCTAGTCCAATGAATACAGGAGATGCAACCGAGGTGACCGAACACTCAGTCACTATCTCTGATCTTACAGCGGGCACTAGGTATTATTTTTATGTAGTATCAGGTGTGGCTATAGATAACAATGCAGGGGATTATTATTCTCTCAATACAACCTCAGATGGCACGGCTCCTGTGATTACGAGCGTTGCCAATGCTATCATCACAGATGATGATGCAGTTGTTACTTGGACCACTGACGAAGGAGCTACCTCACAGGTATATTATGGGCTATCAACTGGTACTTATGCTAGCTCTACTACAGAAACCAGTGTTTACAATACATCTCATAGTGTGACCATGACTCCGCTGGCCAATAATACGATATATTATTATGCAGTGACTTCAGCAGATTCTGCTGGCAATAGGTCTACTTCAACAGAGGGTACATTGACTACCCTAGAAGCCCTAACAGAAGAAACAGAAGTGACAGAAAGAGAAAGTGAGGCTCGTGAATCTGGTGCGGCCAGTGTAATTTGTAGTGGAGGTGGAGGATCTACATCTGACAGCACAGCGCCGGTGATTAGTAATGTAAATATTGATACTGCAGATTCAGGCGAAGTGGGTCTTACTTGGGAAACAAACGAATTTGCTATGTCCTTGGTATATTATGGTGCAGATAGTATCGAAGAAAATGTAATAGCTGATCCAAATAGTATATCTGGGCTTACAAAGACACACGGCATAACCCTTGATGGTCTTTTGTCAGAAACAGAGTATAAATACAAAGTAGTTTCCATTGATAGTTTTGCCAACGTAGGAGAATCAGAAGAAGCTACATTCTCTAGTGGTTCGTTTTTATCTGGAATTGATGATAGTGAAGGAATTGGAGATGCTAGCCAAGAATCTTTCTTGAAGAGCGTAGAGCAGGCTACTATATTTTTTGAAAGAATGTCCACACAAGTGTCATTGTCTACCCTAGAAGGGGGCATCGCCACACACATAGATGATTTAAGTGCTATTGTGCCACCACCAATCATAGCAGGAGAGCCAGTGGTGACAGTTGGCTCAAATTCAGTAGCCATAGAATGGGTAACAGAACAAGAGGCTAATGCCTCAGTGGCCTATGCTACAGAAGCATATTATATAGATAGTGAAAATGAATATGCACAGACAATTGGGGACCCGGATCTCTATCTAGCAGGCATACATAGAGTGAGTATAAGTGGCTTAACACCAGAGACAAACTATCACTACAAAATAATCAGTGAAAAAAAAGTTGGCTCAAGGGCTGAATCAAAAGATTTTACTTTTACCACTATTCCAGAATCAGCCGAGATAGAAAGCTACACGGCGGACATAGTATCTACCGAAGAAGCTAGTTTCAAATGGGTGACTACAGTTCCTACAGATTCTCAAGTTAGATATACTCCATATAGAGAGGGAATTTTATCAGTCGAAGAAGCCAGGACAGAAAAAAATGATTCTTATACCACTATACATAATATATTAGTAGAAGAGTTTGAGGTGGGCGTGATTTATCAGATTGATCTTTTGGGTGAAACTCAAGGAGGTAGAGTGGTTTCTCAAACTATTTCATCATTTGCAACGGCAGATGATAACCTCGCTCCAAGTATCAGTCAAGTCAGAACAGAATCAGCTTTATCAATTGGCAAACAAACAAAAGTACAGACTATTATTTCTTGGCAAAGCAATGAGCTGGCTACTGCCAAAGTATATTACCAACAAGGAGTGGGTGTGACTGGTGAAGACCTGGCTCAATCAACTCCAAACAATGATATATATGCCAAACATCATGTGGCAGTAATCACAGAGTTCAATCCAGGGGCTATCTATAGCTTCCAGGTAGAAAATACAGACACCGAAGGTAATTCTTCTAGGTCTAGGACATACACAATTCTGACACCAAAACAAACAGAGTCAGTATTCCAAGTGATTATGGGGAATGTAGAAGATACATTTGGTTGGTTAAAATTTTAAAAATACAAGTTGATATATGAAGGCTCAAGTTAGAGTAAAAAATTTAGATGTTACTTATTTCAAAGGCAAGAACAACGAAGTGAAGGCGTTGAAAAATATAAGCCTAGAAATTTTTCCAGGAGAATTTATTATTTTCTTTGGTCCTTCTGGTTGTGGTAAATCAACCTTGTTGTATTCTATTGCTGGACTTGAGAGTGGCATAGATGGAGATATATATATTGATGAAAAAAATATAAGCGAGATGAAGGACAGGGAGTTTGAAAAATATCATCAAACCAAAATAGGTATGGTATTTCAAGCCTATTATCTAATTCCATCAATTTCTGTGCTCAAAAATGTAGTTTTGCCACAGATGGCCATAGGAAAAGGAGCAAAAGAAAGAAAAGAAAAAGCCGAAAAACTTTTGAAACATTTTGGAGTACACGAACAAAAGGATAAATTACCAACTGAGCTATCTGGTGGTCAGCAGCAGAGGGTGGCAATTTCTAGATCCTTGGTAAATGATCCAGATATTATTTTGGCTGATGAACCAGTAGGAAATCTTGATTCAAAATCAGCTCTAGATGTAATGAATCTTTTTAAGGAGCTAAATGAAAAACAAAAAAAGACAGTAATTTTGGTAACTCATGATGCTACTCATTTGGATATGGCGGATAGAGTTTTTTATATGAAAGATGGTGAGCATCAGGACATCAAGGTCAATAAAACAAAATTTGAAAGAGTCCCAGCTGTCACTAAGAGAACAAAAGAGGTTGATTTGCTGGAAAAGACTTATGGTAAGTTGGGGGATATAGAGGACACTGTTTCTTTGGAGCAATACAAGGCTAGACATATAGTGATGGAGATTTTGACTGGATATTCGGTAGACGAGTTGGCGGGTATAGAGTCTAGAGTAGACCAATTATTGACATCGGGCAGTGGAAACTATAATGCAATTTTTAGATATTTGGATAAAAAAAGCGAAGAGGGTGGTTTGGACATGGATATACGTACTGCTAGAAAGATTACCAAGGAGCTTAGTGATTTATCCAAGAGGATTCATGTATTTCATGAAGAAAAGATTGATATGCAAAATCAAATAGATGAAATAAGAGAGTATTTGGTGAGTGAGTACGATGTGAAGATCAAAAATTTTAAGATGAAGATTGTTATTGATAAATTATTAAAACAACGTATAGAAAACGATATAGATAAAGTAAAATTTAGAAAAGGTTTAGATTTGCCTACCAAAAAAGGAGGGGCGGGGCTAGATTCACGTATTGCCCAAAAGATCACCAGGAGGATGGAGCTTTTGATGCTTGGTAAATATCAATTGATGTTTAGAAAAGAAACAAAAAAATTAAAGCTAATAGATAGAAAATGAAGATAAAAGATTTGTTTAATTTATCAATGCGTAGTTTCAAGACGCGTCCAATGAGGACAGCCCTGACTGTTTTGGGCATGGGTGTTGGTATTGGGGCAATTCTATTTTTAGTTTCCTTTGGTTATGGTTTGCAACAAGGTATTTTGGGGCAGATTACTACGGCCGATTCTTTGTTGAGCCTGGATGTTAGTCCTGGTACTTCTGGCCTTATACAGTTGGACAAGTGGTCCCTAGAAAAGATCTCAGAAATACCAGAGGTGACCGAGGTGAGCCCCGTGATTAGCCAACCAGGTCAGCTTACGGTAGGGGAAATTACAGGGGACGCTGCTATTTATGCAATTGATGAATCTTTTTTCCGTTTGAGTGGCGTCAGGGCAAGTTATGGAGATGTTTTTTCAGAGGAAAATAAAAAAGAAATTGTTATTTCTTCTATTGGAGCAAAACTTTTTAATTTTGAAGATGTAAAAGATATAGTTGGCCAAGAGATTTATCTTAGTTTATTTGTGACCAAGGTATTGGAAGAGGACTTGGAAGAAGTGGAGCTTGTTTATAGGGAGGAGCCTTATAAAATAGTAGGAGTTATCAATGATGAAAATGCAAATTATGTTTATTTGCCCTTAGACTCATTAGTTGACTTAGAATTATCAAATTTTGATAGTTTAAAAGTAAAAGTAGGAAGTACGTAATAAAATAATAGACCAAGGATTTTTGGTCTCATCTTTATCAGATACTATAGAGCAGGCCAATAAGATTTTTGGAATAGTCCAATTGGTTCTCGGTTTATTTGGTTTGATAGCCTTAATTGTATCTGCCATTGGAATGTTTAACACCATGACCATCACATTGCTAGAAAGGATAAATGAAATTGGTATCATGAGGTCAATAGGTGTTACCAAGCGGGATATTCGTTATTTATTTTTATTTGAGTCTATGGTGATTGGTTTCCTAGGTGGGTTATCTGGTGTGATTATAGGCTTTTTGGGTGGTGAGCTAGTAAATCTGTTTTTCAACTTGTTGGCCAAAAACTTTGGCGGTCAGACATTTGACTTGTTTGTCAGTCCTAGCTGGTTTATAATATTTATTATGGTTTTTTCTACCTTGATAGGACTAGTCACTGGTATTTATCCATCAAAGCAAGCAGCTTCTCTCAATCCTTTAGAGGCCTTGCGGTACAAATAATCTAAATTCTCTTAAAATAATTTTCTGCCCCGATTTTCGTTTTGAAATGAAGGGCTTTTTTGATATTATCATAACCTGCTCCTTGTTGTTTGAGGTTGTAGGCCAGGGTATTTCGTAAAATTTGAGGATTGATGGTCAGCACAGGACGCATCTTGTGGCCATATTTGGCAACTATCCTTTCTACTGAGCGGACAGTGAGATTTTTCTCTTCCTTTTTGTTTGCTCTATCCATATTGATAAACAACCAAGGGTCATTATCTTGTCTGTCAGTGAGATATTTTTGTAAATGGTACCAAGCCGTGGCTTTTATTTTTATATGCGCTTTATCAAAAATAAATTCTTTTTTTATATCATCAATATGTTCCAATTTTAATTTTATGATTTGACCAGCCTTGAGTCCGGTAGAATAGAGGACTTCAAGTAGCGCTCTATCCCGTAAAGCGACAGCCCTTTTGCTCAAGGAGGGCATTTCCAAAAATTTATTAAGCTCTTCGGGTGCGAGAACCTTGGCTACAGACGTTTCATCACTTAACAGATCAAATTTAAAGCCTTTGCCCAGAAACCTGAAAAAATTATTTAGTATAACTAGGCGCAGATTGATGGTGGCTACTTTTTGATAATTTTTTATTAAGTAATCTTTGTATTTATTAAAACTTGGTTCAGTAAAAGGCTCTTCTTTTAGCCAGTCAAAAAATTTGTCTATATGCCAAATATAGTTTTTTATAGTTGATTCACGAAGATTGATAGATTTGAGAAATTTTTTGTATTCAAGCCTTTTTTCTTTCATAAATACATTTTAACATAAAACGACACAAGTAGATACTTTGGGTCTTGACTTTTATGGTCCAAAATGTTAGTGTAAGTCCGTATCTAATCAAATAAATAAGCCTAAATCTTGGTTTTTACTGACAGTGTCTAACTGGAGTTCGGACTAGGATATATGGCATAAAGGAAAAAGTATGTTAGACAAAAAAAAGAAGCAGAAGCTTATAGACAAGTATAAGACTCACAAAAGCGATACTGGTTCACCGGAGATTCAGATTGCTATTCTTACTGAAGAAGTAAAAGAATTGACAAAACATTTGCGTGAACACAAAAAGGATTTTTCTTCTAGAAAAGGACTTTTATCAAAGGTATCTCTAAGACACAAATTATTGCGTTATTTAGAGAGAGAAGATGATAAGAGGTTTAATAAATTGGTAAAAGCTTTGAAAATTAAAATTGCCAAAAGAGAAAGGATTGATTTTGGACCAGAGCCGCCAATGATAAAAGCGGAAGATAAGAAAGAAGAAGACAAAAAAGAAGAAGACAAAAAAGAAAAATAATATTTTGCCCCTAACCGGGCTTGCTCGGTTAGGGGTTTAGTAAAAAATTAAATAAGTTATCACTGATGCTAAATAAGTTGGTGTGTAGGCATTAGAATATCTCCTAGGTATTCCAATGTTTGCCTTATCAGCTCAACATCAGTGTTCAAGAAAGGAACACAAATATGAATGTCAAAACATTTGACACAGAAGTTGCCGGACGAAAACTAAGCGTTGAAGTCGGTAAACTAGCTTGGCAGGCTCAAGGAGCTTGTACTGTTAGGTATGGTGATACTGTAGTTTTAGCTACAGCCGTAGCCTCAAGACAACCAAGAGAGGGAATAGATTATTTCCCATTGATGGTTGATTATGAAGAAAAGTTGTATGCAGCTGGAAAGATTAAGGGCTCTCGTTTTATAAAGAGAGAAGGACGCGCTACTGATGAAGCAGTTTTGACTGCTCGTTTGATTGATCGTTCTATCAGGCCTTTATTTTCAGAAACACAAAGAAACGACGTCCAGGTAGTAGTGACCGTTTTATCTTATGATGCTATAAATGATCCTGTTTTTCCTGCTATGTTAGCTACTTCAATAGCTTTGGGCATCTCTCCAATACCTTGGATGGGGCCTTTGGCTGGTATGCAGGTAGGTCGTGTTGAAGGAGAGTGGGTTTTGAACCCAACTATAGAGGCCAAGGCCAAAAGTGATTTGGAATTATTTTTATCTGGCTCAGCAGACGAAGCCATAATGATAGAAGCTGGCGCCAAAGAGGTCTCAGAGAGTGATATGTACGAGGCAATTGAGTTTTCTGCCAAACATATCAAAAAACTATTTCCTTTTATTGAGGATATTATAAAAAAAGTAGGTTTACCAAAAGCAACAGCAACGGTAGACGAAGAAAAAGAAGCTATGCGTGCCAAGGTCAAGGAAAAAGTTGATCAAGTTTTGGCTGCTAGTGATCTAGCTGGATGTTTCAATCCTGATAAATCAAAAATGAAAGCTTCTATGGATGAGATAACCGACAAAATAAATGAAACTCTAAAAGAAGACAGTGAAGTTTCCAAAGATATGAGATCAATGGGAATGAGCATGATTGATGATGCTCTTGTCAAAGCTTTCAAGGTACTTGTTTTGGAAAAAGGAGGACGTCCTGACAATAGAAAATTTGATGAAATCAGAGATTTAACCGCTGAGGTTTCTTTATTGCCACGTACACATGGTAGTGGATTGTTTTCTAGAGGTGAAACCCAAGTATTATCAGTTGTCACACTGGGCTCTCCAGGAGACGAACAGACTTTGGATACCATGGAAGAAAATGGTACCAAAAAATACATGCACCATTATAACTTTCCGGGATATAGTGTTGGTGAAGTAAAGCCTTTGAGAGGTCCAAGTCGTCGTGACATTGGACATGGTGCCTTGGCTGAAAAAGCTCTTATACCTGTTTTACCACTAAATGCAGACTTTCCTTATACTATTCGCGTAGTATCAGAAGTGATGGGCTCAAATGGTTCATCATCTCAAGCTTCTATATGTGGATCTACTTTGTCTTTGATGGATGCTGGTGTACCTATCAAGGCTCCTGTGGCTGGTATAGCTATGGGGTTGGTAGTTGATGACGACAATAAAGACAATTATCAGATTTTGACTGACATTCAAGGTATGGAAGATCACGCTGGTCATATGGATTTCAAGATAGCTGGTACAAAAGAAGGTATCACCGCTATTCAACTTGATATAAAATTGGGCGGTATTAGCTACAAAGTAGTTTCTGAAACTTTAAACAAAGCCAAAGAGGCTAGGTTAAAGATTTTGGAAGTTATGAAGAGTGCTATTGCTGAAGTCAGGCCTGACCTGTCTCAATATGCTCCACGTATTACTGCTATGCAGATTGATCCAGAAAAAATTAGAGATGTTATTGGTGCTGGTGGTAAGATAATCAACGAGATCATTGATACTTGTAATGTAAATATAGACATTGAGCAAGATGGTGTAGTAATGATTACTTCTACCGAAGGCGAAGGTGCAGCTCGTGCCAAAGAATGGATTGAAAACATTGTAAAAGATTTGGAAGTTGGTGAAATTTATGAAGGCGAAGTAGTAAAGATTGTTACTGATAGAAATAAAGGAACTGAGATTGGGGCAATTGTCCAAGTACTACCTGGTAAAGATGGTATGGTACACATTTCACAGATTTCCCATGAAAGAACTGAAAAAGTATCTAGTGTTATCAAGGTAGGAGACAAGGTAAAAGTAAAAGTAATGGAAGTAGATAAAGAAAAAGGTAGAGTTAGCCTTTCTATGAAAGAGCTTTTACCAAGACCAAACGTTGTAAATACCACAGGCCCTCAAGAAGACGGTAAACCAAAAAGAGGACCACGCTTTTTTAAAAAATAAATAAACTATCGTGAAGTTTATTGATTTTACTTCAAAAAATAGAAAAAATACCATTGAACTACTGCTAATCCTAGCAGTAGTTGGTATTGTTTTTGCAATAAGTTTACTCTGGTCAGTCAAGCCAGAGGTTTATGCTCGAGATTTTCTTCCAGAAAACACCGTTTTTTATTATGAGTTCAATGATATAGACAATCTTAGTCAAGACAAGTACGGATTGTTTGATTATAGTGTTCCGATGTCTCATGCAGAAAGAATAAATGAAATTTTGGCAGAACAGATAGTTGAATTGGAGGGTCTTATCTGGTTTAAGGTAGAAAATGTTGAGGAGAGTAGTTATTTGATAAAATTATCTGACTATACAGATGGACTATTGGAAAGCCTACGAGCTAATCATCCTGATTTGTATTATAATCGTCTAAGCAAAGACATTTTATTGATATCTGAGTTAGAAAGTATAGCCAACAATCCAACCAAGGTGGTTGTGGGGCGTTTCAACGTCAATTATATTGCTAAGGGTATAAACATTTATGTTGATTTACGTCATACGCCAGAGTTTTTGCAAAAATTAACAGACTCTTTATCCACCACAGTATCAGATCCGAGGGTTTTTATAAATTTATCTGATAACAACATAAATATTTATCAAACTCAATACTTTGATGATACAAATAAGTTTGTCGAACAGTCAGATTTGTATACATATGCTCGGCAACCCAAGGATTTTGACTTCGCAATTGGTACTAGCCAAGATTCAACATTAAATTTTAGAAAATTTATTAGTCAAAACATACTTTTAGCAATTTTTGATAGCCTACCTTACCACAACTTAAGCCTAGATGACCTAGAGACCTATTTTTTGGAGGAGAGTATTGTCTGGCAGAGGGAAGATGCTTGGTTGATAGCCAAAAAAGAAGATTGGCAACCCATTGCTAATCAATTTGCCAAGACATTTGAGGTGAGTGAACATAAAAAGCTACTACCCGATGGTACTTTGTACATAGAGTATGTAGAAAGTGGTACTCCAGCAGTAACACAACACCAATATCATGCACAAAGCTACTGGCAGATCGATGGATTGCATGGTTGGCAGGTTGATCTTGTCTACTATTTGTCCAATGATGAGGATATGATAAAAGAAATCATTGATCAAGGTACGTTGCTGGGTGATTCTTTAGCTGACTGTAGTCAGGGCAAGGAGTACTATATAAATGATTTTATGATTCTAGACCCCAATGAGCTTCCAGAGGGGGACCTCAGGGCTTATTTAAACTCTAAAAACATCAAACAATTGAATATGTTTGGTTACTTTAATCATGTATCCACAGGTATCTTAATTTGCGAGTAGGCTTGTGGATAAACTATAAAAATTTATTGAATCTGTGGATAACTTGTTGATTGTTTTCAATCATTTTTGCTAATTTTGTCAAATTATTTTTTAATATATTGTTTATTAACCTAATGTTAGCCAATAATCATGATTGACTTTAGGCCTATTATATGATATACTTAGTATGTTGATAAAGGATCTTTTAAATACATAGGGAATTGCGCATTAGAATATTTAGTGCCCAACTCCCTCTATCTTACTGGACTACAAAAATCTTTAAGGAACTACCTGACAGTTCCCCTCAAAAACAAAAACAAAAAACACAAAAAGGATTGTCCTCACGAAACAAAAAGCTTCATGGAGACCAATTCCATAGATTGGTAAGATAGATTAAATTGCTCTGAGTCAGGGCGAGCACCGATGTCGGTACGAATAATATCTTATTATATCAATTTTAGCTTACAAAAAGTACAAAACAAATTGAATAAAAGTATTTTTATCGACACTAAGGGCGCATACGTCACTCACATAATATTAAATTAGGGGGATAGACCATGCGCCTTTTTAATTTGCTTAGATTCTTGATTTTAATAAACTTATTTGCTACTATATAGGGGTATTATTAAGCTAAAACATATGAAGAAACTGGACAAAAAATTTATAGAAGAAAGAAAAAAAGACTTGTTAGAAAGAAAAGTTGAATTAGAAAAAGAACTTGCAATTTCTACCGATCAAGTAGCTGACAATGATTATGATGCCAAATTTATAGATTTGGGTGATAAAGAAGACGAAAATGCAGCTGAGGTAGCGATGTTTGAGAAAAATTTATCTTTGGAGAAAACCTTGGAGTTATCTATGTATAACGTCAACAAAGGCTTGAAGAAAATTGATGAAGGAACTTACGGGCTTTGTGAAAAGTGTGATGGTCCCATCAAACCAGAGAGGCTAGAAGCCTTTCCTTCTGCTACAGCCTGTATGGCCTGTAAAGAAAAATCTTTATAATGACAAAATATTTTGCCAATCTTATAATATTATTTATTGTAGATAGGCTATCTAAATTTTTTATAATAAAATATAAACCATCCTATTGGGATGGTTTTATTGATTTGCATATAAATAGGGACATAGCCTTTTCTATTCCGATGAGTGGGATGGTTTTGTACCCCTTACTTGTGATTATTTTTATAGTTTTGATATACTTGTGGTTACAATCGTTGAGAAAAAAAGATTTTTTTGTTTGGCCACTAGGACTTTTGATAATAGGAGCTGTCAGTAATGTGCTTGATAGAATATATTATGGAGGAGTTATAGATTTTATCAATGTTCGATTTTTTTCGGTATTTAATCTGAGTGATATTTATATATCAATAGCCGTAGTTTGGCTTTTACTCTTACAATTTAGAAAAAAAGAAAACCCCGTTGAATAAATCAACGGGGTTTTTTGGTTTAGAGTCTTTTGAAGACATTGGGGAATTGTAGTTTTGGCCTGCGGTGATTTGGATCTTCCTTTGAGGGAGGATTTTTTTCCAATTCAGTGATGAATCTTTCGGATACATCAGGAGCATGCCTGGTCCAACGGTTGATTTCATCAATATCTCCAAGAGTCAACGAATCCATAGCAGCAGAAAGCATTTCCCTACCTTTGGCAGCCATCTTGGAAGGTGTTTTGCCTTTTCCACCCATCAGATAATGGATAGTAGCTGTTGTAGCATGGCCAAGTTTTTCCAATTGTGTTTGGAGCATGGTGATGCCCTCAACATAACGGACAACTTCTTCGTTTTCATTGATGACCACTAGGAGGTCGCCAATTGACAGGCCACCAATCAAACCACCAGAGCGATCTCTGACGATAATGTCGTTGAGGTTGTTGGCTCTGAACACAGTCCAAGGAGAATAAGTCTCTCCGTGGATGTTGTGTTTGCGAAGAAATCGCAAAGGACCACCTAGAGTAAGCTCAAGAAAGCTTCCATTGATAAAATCATAAGAACCAATCATGAGATCGTGCCTGTTGCTGGGTCTGTGCCACCTATTGGTGATTCGCATGCCTTTCCATTGTACAATGCTTCCAGTAGGACGAGTTGTATGGACATGGAGTCGCATATCCTGGTCAAAAAAAGCAAAGATACGGATGCCAATCAGCTCATGTTTGAGGTAAGCTGCTAGGCAACCGATAGAAAGGAGGGTCCCTAAAATCCCAAAGACGCTAACATGGTGAAAGAGGTCTCTTTCACCAGAGAGCCACATCCATGAGCTAGCTCCAGCGAGGTAGCCAAGTACCATGACTATCAAAAGATAAATCACAACCCTGCGAACTGTTCGCATGTACTTGAGTTTGGAACCTAGATCTCTGAGATTGGAACATTTGGAACAAGAGTGGTCGTTGTTGTAAAACTTCATTTTTTCCCCTTTCTCTACTACAGACTTTTTCCTCCTAAGACTTCCCTAGCAGTCAATACTCTGTAGATCGAGAGTTTGTAAAGGACACCACCGTTTTATACGGTTTATTAATATAGCCTAAAAAGCTCATTTTGTCAATCCCTGTAGTTTGGGGGAATAAAGTATATAAAAAGGGCCTCGTATTTCTACGAGGCCCATGTTTTAGGCAGAAACAACTTCAGGTTGTTCTTTCTGGTCTTGTTCGGTAATGATTTGCTCCAATTGGAGCAGGGTTTCATCAGACTGGGCATTCCAGTCATTGATAGCAAGATCAGTGCCTATGGCAAGTCTACTTAGACCAGTCGAGAGGAGCTGTCGAGCCTTGGTGCCGACTTTGGAAGTGCCTTGACGCTTGGTACCCTGGATATAGTTGATGACAGTCAGTACGGTTTCGCCAAGTAGGTGTCTATCTTGGGCTGCTCTTTGGTGGAAGTCTTTCCACTGATCGAGACTACCAAAGCCATTGGCAATTTCTAGAAGCTGACTGAGAGTGATGATGATCTTTTGTTGATCGGCGATATGGTTGCCGATAGTATAGGCAGGACCACCATAAGTCATTTCATGATTGTCTATTCTCCAGTTGATGCTACCACCAGTACGGTTTTCAAAAATCTTGTTGTAACCACTAGTGCGGAACAACCAACCTCTCCAACGCAAGCGAATCACCACTCCACTAATATGTTCTACATCAGAAGACATTTGGGGATTAGGTGCCCACTTTTGTCCGTGGTTGATCCAGGCAGAGCGAGTAGTGCGCGCACTGATAGGATTCGATTGGTGAGCATGCATTTTGCCATCTTGATCATAATACAGATACAGAGAGTGCTTGTCTGATCTTAGTTTATAAATCCAGACCGCAATCATACCGACTAATCCAAAGGCAATGGTTAGGGGTATATTGTGAGTAAGGTAAATATTAGCATTAGGCTTACCAATAGAAGAAAAGAGAGCAAATACACAGAGGTACATAGCGGTGAATATGCAAAGATAAAGCCTTCTGCTTTCCCCGATCTTGTCTTTTTTTCTGAGGACTTCCTCCTCAATACAGTATTTACAGCCAGCGTAGTTTTTTAGGGCACTCATGATAGACTCCTTGTCTGCAGACTTATGGTAGATTGGACTAGATCCAATCAGCCTTTTCTGCAAAAATAGGTTTTGACAATCAGCTAGACTGACTATCATTTGTGAAAGGACAATATGCCGAAGAATTACGGCATAAATATCTTACTTAAATATTAAAATTACGTCAACTTGACAGATATTTTGTCTTGGCATAAGATGTTGTTAACAAGAAAAGCGATTTTCCGCGAGAGCGGGGCGTCTTTTGACGCGAGGCATGGGTTGGTTTTTTGTTTGTTTGAGACTTACTGCGGGGTTGGCCAAAGACAGGCAAAAGACCGCTTTTCTTGTACAGAAAAGTGATTTTTTATATATGGAAAAAGTATTTACAATTGCAACATTGGGGTTAAATGGGGTTTTGGTAGAGGTAGAGACAAATTTGTCTAGACATTTGCCCAAAATCATAGTAGTAGGCTTGCCCGATGCTTCGGTCCAAGAAGCCAAGGAAAGAGTTTGGGCAGCTATTGAAAATAGTGGTGTTCAGTTTCCTCGGCAAAAAGTAGTAATCAACCTAGCACCTGCTCAAGTGCGTAAAGAAGGTGGTGGTTATGATTTGCCGATGGCTGTCAGTGTATTGCAGAGGATAGGAGCTATAAAACTTCCCAAGGACAAGGTCGCATTTGTAGGTGAATTATCTTTACTTGGCGAGCTCAAAGCAGTTCCTGGTATTTTGGTGATAGTAGCAGCTCTAAAGGAGCAGGGTTTTACAAAGGTATTTGTACCAAGTGCCAATTCCAAAGAGGCGGGCGTGGTAGAGGGTATAGAAATTTATTCAATAGATAATTTGAAACAATTGATTGATTATTTTTGTAATCGAGCTGATATAAAGGCGATTGAAAGTACCAAGTTTGTACCTCGA
This sequence comes from Candidatus Parcubacteria bacterium, assembly GCA_018664825.1. GTDB lineage: Bacteria > Patescibacteriota > Patescibacteriia > UBA1558 > GWA2-36-10 > JABJNO01. The sequence continues at coordinate 9,348 of JABJNO010000007.1, read as the reverse complement.
GTTTCAAAAAGTGCCGTTGATTTCCAAGACGTCAAAGGTCAAGAGCAAGTAAAGAGAGTTTTGGAGATATCGGCAGCAGGAGGACACAACATACTGTTGGTCGGACCACCGGGGGCAGGCAAGACTTTGTTGGCTAAAAGCTTTTTATCTATTTTGCCAGATTTATCACTGACTGAATCACTAGAAGTAAGCAAGATTCACAGCTTGGCAGGGTATTTGTCAGAAGAAAACTGCCTGGTAGACCAGAGGATTATGCGTAGTCCTCATCATTCGGCTTCGGTATCAGCGATAGTGGGTGGAGGGTCATGGCCTCGACCTGGTGAAATCAGTTTGGCTCATCGTAATATACTTTTTTTGGATGAAATATTAGAGTTTCCGCGGGCAGTTTTGGAATCCTTACGTCAGCCATTAGAAGATAAAAAGATTACTGTCTCTCGAGTCAAAGGAAGTTTGGATTTTCCAGCAAATTTTATCATGCTAGCTACGGCCAATCCTTGTCCATGTGGGTATTTGTCAGATTCTAGCAAAGAATGTAAATGTTCGGCGATGGATGTTCGGAGATATCAAAAAAGATTGTCAGGTCCATTGCTTGATAGGATAGACTTGCATGTTTCTGTCAAAAGAGTCGGTAGCAAGTCTTTGGCAAAATCAGAAGACTCAACTGAAAAATCAATATCTATAAAAAAGCGCGTGGAAGTAGCCAGGGGTATTCAGATTAAAAAATTTCAAGAATACAATTTTGATCTCAATGCAGATATTGAGCCAAAATTTGTAAAAAAGTTTTGCAATATATCAGACTCCAGTCAAAAAATATTGGAAACTGCTGTAGATAGGCTACAGCTTTCAGCTCGGGCATATTTCAAAATACTCAAAGTAGCCAGAACTATAGCAGATTTGAGTAATAGCCAAAGTATAGAAGAAAGTCATATTTTGGAAGCCCTGCAATATAGGGATAAGATATTTGGAGAAAATTAAAAACCGTTCCTAGAGAACTAGGAACGGCATATTGGTTTAGTTGGTTGAATCAATAGATGCAACTCCGAAACCAGCATTGGTCAAAAATTGTTGGACGGCAGGTGAGCTCAGTTGTGAGCTGGTAATAGGACCATTAGTTTTGGTGTAGACTATTAAAGCATCTTTGCTAGCTAAATGTGCCAGTAGACCAGGGAAAATTTCTTCGGCTAGACCCAGGATCTTGACGCCATCGTCTTCAAGGTGTTCGGTGGCATACCAGATTTTTCCACCATCAAAGCTTTGTAGGTGGTAGTTAATGGTTTTATCACCAAGCATGGCGGTGGCACCTTGTTTGTGTAAGTATGTTTCTTTATAATAAGTTAGTTCTCTCCTGCGTGATTTGGTATTTTTTGCCTCAAGGTGGGTGGCAATACCAGCCAACACGAACATGACTAAACACATGAAGATAATAGTGGTCTGTTTCATTTTCTTGCCTTGCCTTTCTTTTGAGTATTTTGAAGTTACGAATGAACAACATACTTTAATACGTATTGCTATTTTTGTCAATAGTAGTTATAAACAATGTAAGAGGCTTCTAGTGTAACAATTTGACAACTTGGCCGTCTTATTATATATATAGGTATAAAGTTCTTTACATAAATTCTCTCTAGTACAGTGTATTTAAGGGCTTTTTGAATATAATGCCCTGGAGAGAATAATCTGGACAACATATGTGCCTTGGGACGAATAGTCATCGTTCCCTAATTATTCTCCCCAGGCCTTGAAGCTAATCAACGAAGTTATGTTCAAAGCTCTTTATGGATTTTTTCAACTAATCTTTTTGTTGATTTTGTTCAAAATGTTCGCTCCAGGAATTTATAGTTTAGCTGTAGATCTTGTCACTACGTTGTTGGTGATACTCAATCAAGCGGCTGGTTCTATGGCCAATGGTTCCTTAACACTCTAGCCCAATGGCTAGAGACAAATTACAAGACCTCACAAATGTGAGGTCTTTTTTTATTTAAAAATAAAACCGCTCTTCTTTGAGAGAAGAGCGGTGGCTAAGGAGGAGGATTTCTTTGGATAGATTTTTCAATAATATCATTGAGAATCATTCGCCAGAGTGTAGCTAGAGCACAGGCTACTAAAATAGATGAAAGGGTAGAGCAGTTGTAGGAATACATTGTTGTTTGAAACGAATTTCTCATCAGCACTACTAGGGTATGGACCGTGCCCCAAAAGCTGAGCACGACAAATAAAACAGAAAGATTAAGGTAAATACCGCGAATAGGCAGGGTCAATTTTTTTTCTACTTTGACATAGATACCAATGCTTATAAGAAGCACTAGCCAGATTATGGCCAACCAAATTTCCATGTTTCACTTCCTTGTTTTGAGTCCTAAAATCGACCATCCGTAGCATCGTGGGTATTGGAGCCATCAAAATAGCAAACTAGAGTTGATAGGCATAAAGCAATATCACCGGTTGCACCCAAAAGACTCCAGGGGCTTTCGATAGAACCAAAGAAAAACAGTAGTATACCCAAGGCCAGGCTAACGACATTGAGGCCTATTCCCATACCAAACATTTCACCTGATTTACGAATCCACCAGCGAAAAAAGCCAGCAATGCCTATAAGCACCGGTAGGGCCAAGAGTATTATTTTTATCACCATGATGTTTCCTCCGAGTTGGTTTTGAAAGATCTATTGAGAATTAAGCAGTATAGTATAAAATAATCTAAATGTCAATTGCCATGGGGGGCTTTTGTTGCTAATATAAATACATGAAAAATATCTTGATTACAATTTTGGGCTTATTGTTACTAGGGGGCTCCTGGTATTATTATAGTAGCCAAAAGTATGAAGTAATCAAGGTAGAATTGCCACCCGCCCAAGAGTATCAAGATTTTGAAGAGTCATTTGAACCGGAGATAGAGCCAGTAGAAGAGGGTGCGCCCATCAATGAAGATGATGAAGAAGGGGTGCCACCAACAGACTTATTGGCCGATGCTGAGGTTTTGGGAGAAAAGATTGAAGAGGAACCGGGGCTTTTGGTGATAGACAATATAAATTTGGCTGTACCATTTATATCCCAGGCACCATCTGGTAATTGGGACCAACCATTTCAAGATGCTTGTGAAGAAGCTAGTGTTTTGATGGTAGATTATTATTATCAAGAAAAAGATTTCCCAAGTCAGGTGGAGGTAGAGAGTATTTTGTTGGAGATGGTAGGTTGGCAAGAAGAAAATTTGGGTGGACATTTTGATTTGCCTACTGCCGAAGTATCTGAGTATGCTCAAGCTACTTTTGGCTACCAAACAGAAGTGATAAATGATCTGACAGCTGAAAAGATTCGTAGTTTACTGAATCAAGGAATTCCAGTAATTATTCCGGCTGATGGTCATAAATTAGAAAACCCTTTCTTTTCAAATGATGGACCAGATTATCATATGCTGGTTATCAAGGGTTATGTAGATGACAAATTTATTACCAATGATCCAGGTACTCGTCATGGGGCTGATTTTGTATACACAGAAGAAAATCTAATGTATTCTATCGGGGACTGGGACAAGGATGCTCATAGTGCTACTGGCCCTAAGCTAGGGTTGGTACTTTATAGAAAATAAATATGAAGAAAATCTTTATAATCATTGCTATTGTTTTATTGGCTGTGATTTTTTATTTTTATAAAAATAAAGAAGAGGTGCAAACAGAGCTCAAGGAAGAGGAGACAAAGGCATCTGTAATTTTAGACGTACCTTTTACGTCACAGGCACCTACCAATACTTGGAACGAGTTGTTTAACAATGCTTGTGAAGAAGCAAGTCTTTTGATGGTGGATCATTATTATCAAAAACATAGCTTTGGCGCTACTTTCGAGGTAGAGGAAATGTTGACGGGCATGGTTGCTTGGCAAAAAGAGAATTGGGGCGGACATTTTGATTTGCCGATAGCTGACACTGCAAAATTTGCTGAGGAATATTTTGGGTATCGTACGGAAGTGATAGAAGATTTGACTCCTGAAAAATTGAGAGAATTTTTGGACAAGGGTTTACCTGTAATAATACCTATTGATGGACAGGCATATGAAAATCCTCATTATCAAGCCATTGGGCCAGAATATCATATGTTGGTCGTGGTAGGATATTTTGATGACAAGTTTGTTACCAATGATCCGGGCACTATCAAGGGGGAGGGTTTTATCCGTAGTGAGGATAATATATTTCCAGCTATTTTTGATTGGAACAAAAAAGAGTCCAGTGCAACTGGACCCAGGAGGGGGTTGGTTTTATATGATGATTAGGCTAGTTTAGTATTGTTTATTTTGAGATGGAATTCATATTTTAGAAAAATAGCTGCTGTCTGACAATAATTCATGCGTCCTACAAATATAGAAAAATAATCCATGATGCTAGTAAATTTAGTATCAAGTTTCAAGGCCAAGGTTATGGTCTTATTTTTTTTATTGACTGTAAGGTTGTTATCAGTGACAGCGTAGTTTACGCGATCATGAATATCATTTTGAATATTTTTTACACTTTTGTTTATTACTCGAGAGCGGTGTACATCTGATTTGTCAGCAATGATCAAACAGGCGGTTATTTTGTCGACTATACTTAGGTCATCTTTATCATGAGAAACAATGGCTTGAATTATCTTTGATACTTCGTCTGAATTGTCAGCCTCATTGATAAAACACTGAGAAAAAAGCATAGCAGCCCAATAATGATGTTGGGTACGTCCCAAAAAATTTCCCATATCATGACACCAACCAGCAATGGCTGCCATTTCTTGTTCGCGCTTTGACAGTCCAAGTTCGCGGGCTATTTTTTTTGAGCGATCACTGACTATATCCAAATGACGTTTGCCATGATCTGTATAGCTTAGCGAACGTAAGTATTTGTCTGTTTGAGAAATAAAAGAATTAATCCGAGGATCTTTTTTTATCTCTTGGAGAGTTAGTTGCATTATTTATTTTTTAAAGCATCTTTGAGTGTTTTGCCAGATTTGAACTTTGGCACAACAACTGCAGGTATTTGTATCTTTTCTTTTGGATTTTGAGGATTGACACCCATGCGAGCGTGTCTTTCTTTTGCAGAAAAAGTACCAAAACCAGTCAAGGTCACTTCCTTGTTTTGTTTTAGTCTTTCTATAATCAAGTTTATCAAAGCTTGCATCACATCTTCAGCCTCTTTTTTGCTCACACCAGCTTTGATAGCTACTGTTTCGATGAGTTGTGCTTTATTCATAACTTTATTGATTAATTAATGATCTCACGCAAATGCTCTATATGAGTCGTTTTGTGAGTCTTGTTATCTATTTCTAATAATACTGCATTTACCTCAATTTGACCAGTTCTAGGCAAGTCATGGACGATCTTGTCTTGAGTCAAGAATTTTTCTATGATGATTTCTTTTTTGATTCCTAGTACAGAAGGATAGGCGCCAATCATACCAACGTCAGTGATATAACCAGTACCTTTCTCCAAGATCTGGGCATCCGCAGTTGGTACATGAGTATGAGTACCAACTAGAGCTGAAATTCTACCATCTAGATAAAGTCCCATGGCTCTTTTGTCACTAGTGGCTTCTGCGTGAAGGTCGATAAAAATATTTGAGTCTTCTGGAACCTTTTCCAAAAGTTTATTTATCTTGGTAAAAGGGTTACCAAGTAGTTCATCTTCATAGTCTACAAAAGTTTGACCACCAAGGTTGATGACAACCAGGTTGGTGCCATTTATTTCTATTGTTTGAGAAATGTACTTGTCAGGAGTACGAGTATCATTGGCTGGACAGGCAATCTTGTAGTCTGTCTCTCTGGCGAGTGTAGGGATGTCATATTTTTTCCAAATATGATTACCACCAGTAAAGATCTCTACTCCAGCGTCTGATATTTGTTGGAGTGTTTTTAGAGTAACACCTTTGTTGTGCGCCAAATTTTCAATATTACCGATAAAGATATCGGGCTTATATTGTTTTTTCCATTTAGGTATGATATCAGTGACGCCTTTTCGGCCTAAAACACCTGAGATATCTCCCAAAAAGATTAATTTTGTTTTTTTACCTGGCATATTCAGTGATTCTATTTTCCCTTATTACAGTGACTCTTATCTCACCTGGGTATTTTAGCTCACTTTCTATCTTATTGGCAATATCGCGAGCCATTTTTTTGGCTGCATAATCATCTACTTTTTCTGATGAAACAAAGACTCTGATTTCACGACCAGCTTGGATAGCGTAGACTTTTTCTACACCTTCAAATTGTTTGGCAGTGTCTTCTAACTCAGTCAATCTTTGGACATATTCTTCAAAAGAGTCTCGTCTAGCACCTGGGCGTGAGCCTGAGATAGCGTCGGCTATTTTTACTATTACACCTTCTAGATTTTTTGGATGATCTTCATGATGAGCGGTAGACATATAAGCTACTTCTTCTGGTAGTCCAAATTTTTTCATCAGGTCATATCCAATATCAGGGTGAGATCCTTGGATTTCGTGGTCCAAAGCTTTACCTATATCATGTAGTAAACCGCCTTTTTTACAAACAGCAACATCAGCTTTCAGCTCTGCAGCTAGTAAACCTGACAAGTGAGATACTTCCAGGGCATGTTGGAGCTGATTTTGTCCGTAGCTAGTACGATATTTCAAACGACCCAAGATTTGTAAAAGTTTTGGATCCAAGCCTACGATGCCAGCTGAATAAGCAGCTTCGTCTCCAGCTTTTTTGATTTCAAGAGCTAGCTCTTTCTTTGATTGTTGTACTACTTCTTCGATTCTGCCTGGATGGATACGTCCATCTGACATCAATTTTTCCAAAGAACGTTTGGCCAATTGACGACGGATAGGATTGAATGCAGAAATAAGGATAGACTCCGGAGTATCATCAATGATGATTTCTACACCAGTCAATTGTTCAATAGTTTTGATATTTCTACCTTCACGTCCGATGATACGTCCTTTCATTTCTTCATTTGGTAGAGAAACAGCAGTTGTTGTTGTTTCTACTGTATGAGGAGCAGCGCATCTTTCTATCACTGAGCTCAAAATCTTTTTTGCTTCAGCTTCATATTTTTCTGTGCCTTCATTTTCTAGTTTTCGGATACGATGATCCAATTCTTCTTTGATTTGAAGTTCTGTATTTTTTATCAATACATCCTTGGCTTGATCTTTTGTAAGTTGAGCAATTTTTTCCAATTTAGCAATTTGGTTTTCTTTTATTTTTTTGATTTCGCTCTTGTTTTTGTCTAGTTGTCCACGAGCTTGATCAATACTTTGTTTGCTACTTTCCAATTCCAAAAGCTTTTGGTCAAACAAACCTTCACGTTTTCCCAATCTTTCTTCTAAACTTCTCAATTGTTTACGTCTTTCATTTTCTTCTTTTTTGGCCTCGTCGATAATCTTTATTGATTTATCCTTGGCTTCCAAAAGAGAGTCTTTGTAGGTTTGTTTTGCTTCAGAAAGGATAGACTCCGCTTTTCTTTCGGCCGAACTAATAGTTTTGCTAGTGAGTACCTTTTTGATAAAAAAACCAAAAAGAGCACCAACAAATAGGGCGGCTATTAACCATATAAATTCCATAGATATAAAACTTTCTGGTTACTGTATTTAGTTTTGAGAGTCAACGAAATAACCTAAATTTTAGGTTATTGGGTGCTTAATTTTTGCTTTTATTTCAGTAGATAAATTCATTTTTTGGGGTTTTGTTTCAGTAAAAATGGGAAATATACTTGAAAATTTATAATTGCAATATCTCTCAAAGGGTTCAAAAACAGTAAATTACTATTTATATTACGTAGAGGAACATCGTCCTCAATCGATAATCTACCATAAAGGGAATAAAAAATCAACCCCTGTTTTGAGGTTGAAAAAAGATCACCAGTTTTTGTAAAGCACTGCTCAAGGTCTTTCAACCATGAAAGATGCTTTACGCTGGTGATCTTGTGACGGATATTCCTGCAGAGTTAAAAAACCCCAAACCCGCCTTGCAAAAAATATAACATATTTTTTGCAATTGGAAAAGTCTAATTTATAATTTTATCAATCAAACCGTATTCTTTTGCTTCTTCGGCAGTCATGTAGTAGTCGCGGTCAGTATCTTTTTCGATTGTCTTCAGTGCTTGTCCAGTATGTTTTTGCAAAATTTTATTCAAGCGATCTTTTAGTTTCAAAATCTGCTCAGCTTTGATTTTTATGTCAGATGCTTGTCCGCGGGCACCACCCATGATTTGATGAATCAGCATTTCAGAGTTTGGCAAAGCAAATCTTTTGCCTTTTGCACCGCTAGACAAAAGTAGGGCACCCATAGAAGCGGCTAGGCCTACGCAAATTGTAGAGACCGGACTTTTGATGTGCTGCATAGTATCGTAGATAGCTAGACCATCAGTGACAGAGCCTCCAGGGGAGTTGATATACATTTTGATTGGCTTGTTACCTTCTTGAGCATCCAAAAAAAGTAATTGAGCAATCACTAGATTGGCTACTCGATCATCTACAGCGTCACCCAAAAAAATAATTCTATCTTTCAAGAGACGAGAATAAATGTCATAGGCGCGTTCGCCTTTACTTGTACTTTCTACTACTGTAGGTATCAACATAATTTTATATTACTTTCAGGTTATTTTTATCATAAACAAGCTTGCCTGGCAAGGAAAAGCCAGAGGCTTTTTTGTGTCCACCACCACCAATAAGCCAGCTAATTTTGTCAGATCAACGTTGCTCGTGGTACGCAATGAACCCTTTACTGTATTATCTTGGCCTTCTCGGAGAACTAGAATTATTTTTCCTTCTTTTAGGATATGCAAAAAGTTGGCGATTCCTTCGGCGGCACTGGCGTCTACTTGGCATTCTTCAAAATCTTGTATGGTCATCCAAGTATAAATCAAATTATAGTGGTCTACTTTGTGTAGCCTTTCTAGAGCCCGTCCCCAGAGTCTGAGGTCGCCGACATTATTTTGGTTTACCGTGGCTTGGATAGTTTTGTAGACATTGGCTCCTTTGTTTATGAGATCCGAAGCCGCTGATAGGGCTAGATAGTTGGTAGCTGGATTTTTGAAGCCGTTGGTGTCAGTCACTAGGCCACAGCTCAGAGAATTGGCTATATCTTCGTCCCATTCTATATCCCAATCTATAAACAATCTATAAAGAACCTCGGCAGTAGAAGAGGCTTCATGGATGACTAGGTTTATGTCGGCGTAGCCTGGGTTTGATACATGGTGATCTATATTGATAAAACGGTAGCCTAGAGGTAGGGCAGTTATCAATCCGTCGACACCAGCGTATTCTAGGTTTGAACAATCAAGGGTAATTACCAAATCGTATTTTTCTATAAACATTTTATGGTCATCGGTCATAATATGACTATTTGGTAGAAATTGTAAATTTTCTGGAATCGGATCT
>JABJNO010000017.1 GCA_018664825.1 Candidatus Parcubacteria bacterium | reverse complement strand
TTAAATAAAAAAGTAATAATCGCCGGTTTATATAATAGGCTTGAAGTTTGGGACGAAAAGATGTGGACCAAATATCAACGTACTTCTGAAAAAGATAGTAATGAGATAGCCGAAGGTTTAGTTGATTTAGGAATATAGTATGGAAAGTGATTATCAGCACATAAGTGTTTTGGCTGATGAAATAGTTGAATATTTACAACCAAAAAAGAATCAGCATTTTATAGATTGTACACTAGGTGGTGGAGGACACACTGGGCTGATTTTAAATAAGACTGCACCCAAGGGGAAGGTTTTGGCTTTTGAGCTAGATGCTCGAGCAAGGAAGGCAGCCAAAGCCAACTTAAAACAATACAATGACAGATTGATAATAGTAGCCAAGAGTTACGCACATTTACAGGAACAATACGGAAAACATAAGAAAGATTTACCACAAATCTCAGGAATCTTGATGGATTTGGGTTTATCATCTGATCAATTGGATCGGGCCAATAGAGGTTTTTCATTTAAAGATGATGGACCGCTGGACATGCGTTTTGATACAAAAAACCAAACGCTTACCGCCTCTGAAATTATATTGGAATGGCCCGAGGATAAATTAATCAAAGTCTTCCAGGAGTATGGTGAAGTGGTGTCTTCTCGACGCCTCGCTAAAGGCCTAGTGTCTTGGCGTAAAACTTTGCCCAAACAAAAACAAAAAGCAATAAAATCTTCCATGCTTGTCGGCACCATACTCCGGATTTTGAAAATATCACCCACTAGTTTGGGTAGATTTCGTACCCATCCGGCCACTAGAATATTTCAGGCCTTACGGATAGCTGTGAATTCAGAATTAGAAAATCTAACAAAAGTTTTGCCACAAACTTTAGATATACTAGCTCCGGGCGGGCGTTTGGCTGTTATTTCCTTTCATTCTTTAGAAGACAGAATAGTCAAACATTATTTCAAGAATTTGAACCGAGGTTGCATTTGCCCGCCTGAATCTCCGGTTTGCAATTGTGACACCAAGCCTGTAGTCAAAATTATTACAAAAAAAGTCATCAAGCCTACTCAAAAAGAAATAACAAAAAATCGTCGTAGTCGCAGTGCATTGTTACGAGTAATAGAAAAAATTTAAATTATACCCCTCGACTTTGCTCAGGGTCTTAAGAAAAACAAAAATGTCTAAAAGTAAAAAAATGTCTAAAGTATTATCAGTTGTCAAAAAATGCAATACCGTATTTGTGATTAGTATTGTAGCTTTTTGGATGGTGGCATTGGTAGCCAATAATTATTCAAATAGTCAAACACTGAACCGTACTCAACTAGATAAAGATATTAGGGTATATGAAGATGACATTAGACTTTTGAGCGCTAGAGTAAGTGAATTGAAAACAACGGAAAGAATCGAAAATGAAAGCAAGAAACTCGATTTGGTAAGAGTACAAACCCAGGATATTTTTTACTTAGATACTACCGATGACAAGGTTGCTTTAAAATAATAATAAACTATGCGTTTTGCCTTTAATTCCAACAATCACACCCTTTCTAGGGCAAGAATAAATACCCTGCAAGGGGTTATTTTTTTCCTTATTGCGGCGATAATAGGGCGTCTTTTTTATGTGCAGATAATGCAACACGATCATTATTTTGCTTTGGGAGCAGAACAAAGATCTATTATACGTAATATTTTACCTGAAAGAGGCAGGATATATGCCCATGCCAGTGAAGCTACTGATGATTTGTATCCCTTGGCTGTCAATAAAGTATATTATGAAATAAATATAAATCCATCGATTATCAGCAGGCCTCAAAATATTACAGATATTTTGGCAGAAGTATTGGAGCTAGAGGATGAGGACAAAGAAAAAGTACTAGCCAAAGTAAAAAAAGACAAGCGTCAGTATGAGCTGATTGCCAAAGAAGTATCTCAGGAAAAAATAGACGTCTTGCTCACTAGACTAGAAGAGCTTCGTTTTGATATCAACAAGGGCAAGATAGAAGAAGAAAAGTTAAATGATGTTTCTGATGTAGGAGTAAACTTTGAGAAGACTGTTTTGCGATATTATCCAGACAAAGAAATTGGAGCTCATATATTGGGATTTTTGGGCTATGGCAATGATGGTTATTCTCGAGTTGGAAAATATGGGCTAGAGGGCTATTATCAAAATGAATTGGCTGGATTTTCTGGGCAGGTGGTAGGTGAAGCAGATGTAGCTGGTCGTCTACTTACTGATGATGCTGGTGAAGCAGTAGAAAATGGAGCAGATGTCATCTTGACTATAGATCGTAATGTCCAATACCAAGCCTGCAAGTCTCTAGAAAAGGCTGTGGTGCGTTATGAAGCTGAAAGTGGTACTGTGATAGTCATGGATACCAAAACAGGCGCTATCAAGGCAATGTGCAATTATCCAAGTTTTGATCCAAATGAATATAGCCAAGTAGAAGATGCAAATGTTTACAACAACAACGCAGTCTATCATTCTTATGAGCCTGGTTCTGTGATGAAGTCTATTGCTATGGCGATAGCTATAGATCAGGGCAAGATTACGCCCGATACACTTTATGAAGACGAAGGGGAGATAAAATTTTCTAGCGGACATGTAATCAAAAATTCTGACCTCAAAGCCCATGGTATAGTGGACATGAAAGAGGTATTGGCGTCTTCCTTGAATACTGGAATTATTTTTGCAACTTCAGAAATAAATAATAAAATCTTTGAAGAATACATGCAAAACTTTGGTTTTGGTGAAGAGACAAATATAGCTGTTAGTCAGGATGTCAACGGCAATATTTCTTCTTTGGCAAAAAAGGGAGATATTTTCAAAGCAACAGCATCTTATGGACAGGGTATTACAGTCAGTCCTTTGCAGATGATAAATTCTATCAATACTATCGCAAACAAAGGTAAGATGGTTCAGCCATACATTGTCAGTCGAGTAGAATATGGCAATGGCGATGTTGAGGAATATGAGCCCAAGGTAATCCGTGAGGTTATAGACAAAAGTACAGCTTCTCAAGTTTCGGCTATGATGGTGCATGTTGTAGATAGTGGGCACGCTGGCAAGGCGGCTGTAGAAGGATATTATGTGGCTGGTAAGACAGGGACAGCTCAGGTAGCCAATGAAAGTACAGGAAGATATGATATAGACAAGACAATTCATAATTTTGTAGGGTTTGCGCCAAATGATAATCCTCGATTTACAATGATTACAAAATTGGATGGTCCAACTGCAGCTAGATTTTCGTCAGATACCGCTGCGCCATTATTTGGCGAAATAGCCAAATATTTGTTAGAATACTATCAGGTGCCACCAAATAGATAATTTTAGATAAATGAAGAAAATACTGCACTACATCTTAAAAATAATAGCCAGAGCTATAATCCAAAAATACCAACCAAAGGTAATTGGTGTTACTGGCAGTGTCGGCAAAACCTCCGCCAAAGAGGCTATTTTTTCAGTTTTGGATAATGATTTTAAAGTTCGCCGTAGTCGTAAAAATTATAACAACGAAATTGGTACACCTTTGACCATTTTTGGTTACAAAAATTCACCAGGAAAAAATATACTTGAATGGTTGTGGGTATTTTGGTTTGGATTTAGATTATTGATAATAAATGAAAAAGAATATCCAGATGTATTGATTTTGGAAATGGGAGCAGATAAACGGGGAGATATATATTATCTTAGCAATATAGCTCCACCTTTTATTAGTGTGATTACAGCTATTGGTCCTAGTCATTTAGAATATTTTGGGACTATTGAAAATATTATCAAAGAAAAATCAGAAATTGTTAAAAATCTAAAAAGTAATGGTTGGGCTGTTCTAAATAACGATGACAGAGCTTTGACCGAAGTAATAGCCAATACAAATCACAAAAAAATTACTTTTGGACAAAGTGAAAAAAGCAATGTAAAGCTATCAAGTATCAAAATTTCTTTTAAAGATGGAGAGTATGGTACTGCTTTCAAGCTTAGCCACAAGGGTGCAGAGGTGCCGATGTTTTTACCAAATGTTTTGGGCTGGCAACACGCTCAATCAGCAGCAATAGCCTGTGCAGTAGGTTTGGCTATGAGTATGAATTTGGTAGATATTGCTCAAAAGCTACTTGACTACAAGCCAGCCAGAGGTAGGACAAGGCTGGTCAAGGGAGTAAAAAACAGTTTGATTATAGATGACACTTACAATGCTTCACCGCAGTCTTCAAAAGTGGCTTTGGATATTTTGATTAATATACCAGTAGAAGGAAGAAAGATTGCAGTATTTGGTGATATGTTGGAACTAGGATCTCTGACCGAATCAGGCCACAAAGAAGTTGGGCGAGACTTGGTAAATATGGGAGTTGATTATTTATTTGTAATAGGGGAGAGGTCACGACATATTGCTCATGGTGCAAAAGAAAGTGGTATGTCAGAAGATAAAATTTTTCATTTTCCAAAGACCATGGAAGCTGGTATATTTTTGCAAGAAAGAATAAAAGAAAACGACGTAATATTGATCAAGGGCTCAAGGGGAGCAAAAATGGAGCAGGTTGTATATGAGATTATGGCCAAACCATGGTTAGCTGGAGAATTGTTAGTTGGGCCAGTTATAAAATAATTTTGACAATATTTTGATTTTTTGTTAAAAATAGCTAGTTCTATATGGCCCTATCGTCTAGTGGTTAGGACGCCAGGTTCTCATCCTGGTAACCGGGGTTCGATTCCCCGTAGGGTCACCAATATTCCGCCTTCAAGGCGGTTTTTTGTTTGTAAAAGAAAAACCCCATCAAAGCGATGCTTTGATGGGGTCTATTGGAGGAACTAGGACAATAGTCCTAAGGGGTGACAATCTGGAGCTGTCTGCGCAGACCATCAATGATCGGCTTGATTACAGCTGGATTGCTTGCTCCGCGGGCAAAGGTATAGGTGAAGTCTTGAGCGACTTCCATTGCCACGACCTGCCAACCAGCCTTGATTTCGACTTGCGATTCCCGGTGAGGGAAAGCAATCAGTCCGGTACGATCCCAGATGCCGTTGCCGTAGTGGGTCATCAAGACCTTTTCTTGGCGGTCATTGACGCCTTCACTGAAATGCTGGATACCACGGATAGTGGTATCACCAGGGAAAAATGGCGGAAGCTTGTCGTTGACCACAGCGCTCATTTGAGCAACGAGATCTTCGATAGCTTCCCTGAGCAGGTCAGGGTCAGTCACAGCGCTTGCGCTGCAGAAACGAGTACGAGGACGACCCAACTTGGCATCTGCCGTAAGGTTGAAATGGGCCATTTCCCGATCCGTCATAAATGGATGACAGATGTTTACCATCTGATAGCCATCCCTGAGCGGATTGGCTTCCAGGTCCTTCAGAACCCGCAGACCATTTTTGCCACTGAGACCAGCAGCGTAGTTGGCCACTGAGACCAGACGTTTTCGGCTACCTTCGATTTCCCACTGAAATCTCATGATGGCCATAGTTGCCTTGACCTCGGGTGCAGGACCGAGAATATCGGTCGGGGTGAGGTTTGTGGCAGCTTGTCCGGTTTGTGGAGCTTGGCTTGTCATAACGTTCCTCCTTGAGGATAAAAAGTTTAAAAGAACTTCAACGTCCCTGCCAAAGTTGTAAAATATGGTGCAAAGCGGGACTAGATAATATAACACATAACATGATATTTGTCAATCTTTTGGCATTTTCGAAATAAATAGAAAACCCCCACCAATTTGTAGTCTTGGTGGGGGTTCGAGTGGTTCTTAGGCGTGGCGCCAACCTCTTCTTCTGATCAGGAGTTCATCCTGAACTTTCCAACGAGTCATCACAATGAGGATGACCAAGACAAGAAAGCTAAGGCCTAGTAACATTTGTTGGCCAGTAGTTATCTTGATTTCGCTGGTAAAAGAAACGGTGCTGATGAGCTCTTTGGTTTGTCGGTTGTAAACCTTGATGATGTAGTCGCCATTGTAGAAAATGGCGGTGTTTTTGTGAGTGATGTCATCAAGATAGTTACCATTTTTGATTACAGTAAAACTGTAATTTTCAAAATCCGTCAGTTTGACCCGACCAACTTCCCAGTAGCTCACTTGAGCAACGTTTTGGTCAGATAGGGTAACGGTTTGAGGTAACATACCTGCATTGGTGACGATGACGTCGACTTGGGCCGAGGCCAGGGTAGGGATCATCATCACGACGACGGTCAGTAGTAGAGTGGTCTTCATTGTTGAATCCTTTCAACAGGGTTTAAGCTCCATCTTTAGAACCTATTATTACAAGGAAACTTTGTTATTTCCTTGGTTTTGAACGAACATTTGAGTATATAGTATTATATCACAAAAATGACTTTTTGTCAATAATATAACATTACATACTTTTTAGCTATATTATTTTACATAATAGTTGACATTTTATCAATATTTTGTTATCATCTTATTGTTTTTAAAAATAAGAAAAGATATGAAAGCAGTTATTAAAACAGGTGGAAAACAATATCAAGTTGCCAAGGGCGATGTCTTGAAGATTGAAAAATTACCAGTAGCCGAAGGCAAGAAAGTTGTTTTTGATAAGGTATTACTTTTGATTGATAAAGACAAAGTAACAATTGGTAAACCATATTTAGACAAGGTAAAAGTTGAAGGTACATTGATCAAAACCTTTAAAGATAAAAAAATTGATGTTTTGAAATATAAAAACAAAACACGTTACACGGTAAACTATGGTCACCGTCAACAATTGTCTGAAGTAAAAATTGATAATATTTTAGCCTAAATAAAAAAACAGCCACCTAGGCTGTTTTTTGCTTGCTAAAAATTACAATTGTTTTCTATTTTTGAGCGCAGAGCCCAGGGTCACTTCGTCAGTATATTCTATATTTGCACCCATTGGTATGCCTCTCGCCAATTGACTAAGTTTGACGTCATATTGTCCTAGTAACTTGGAAAGATATATAGTGGTAGCTTCACCCTCCATACTTTGATCAAGGGCTAGGATTATTTCTTTGACACCATTGTCTTTGATACGAGTTTCTAGCTCTTTTATTTTTAACTTATCAGGAGTGATTCCTTCTAGTGGGCTTAGCAAGCCATTTAGTAGATGATAGACTCCTTCAAATTCATTTGTTTTTTCTACAGCCTCTACATCTTGGTTGCTTGATACTATACAGATCATCTTTTTGTTTCGTTGGGGATTGTTGCATATAGTACATAATCCGTCATCAGTCAGGTTGTAGCATTCGGGACAAAAGTGAACATTTTGATAAGCATTATTGAGAGCATCAGAAAAACTCCTGATGTCTTCTTTGCGATGTAGCAAATTAAAAACTAACCTGGCGGAAGTTTTTGGTCCTATACCAGGTAGTTTATCAAATTCATCTATAAGTTTTTGTATAAAAGGAGATAGATGTTTCATTTTTTTACATTCCAGGGAAGTTGTCAAAGCCACCCATTTGTTGCATCTTCATAGCCATCTTGCGCTGTACTTTTTTGGTGGCATCTTTGATACCTTCTATTATATATTTTTCTAAATCTTTCTTTTTATCACTTGATAAAAAGTCGCTTTTTATATCTAGTGTTTTGATATCTTGATTCCCATCCATGATAATTTTTACAGCTTTATTTTCTACTTCAATTGTTTCTTCGGCCATGGCACTTTTTAGAGTATTGGCTGTTTTTCTTAGATCGTTGAATTGTTTTAATTTGTTAAACATTTTTGTTTTGTTAGATTGATTATTAAAATTATGGTTTATTTTGCCAGCCATCTTCTGGTGGTGGGGTCGGCATTTCCTCGGTAGAGATTGGCTGTTGCCCAACTCCAACGGGCATTGGTGCTTCATCTGTACTTTGTGTAGGAGGAGGTATTGGCATACCCGTGCCGTGACCCATGTCTAGATTTTTGAAAGTGACCTTTTGTTCATCAAAAAACATATTGATTATACCGGTAGGGCCGTTTCTGTGCTTGTCGACGTGGATTTCGACTAGGCCTTTTTCTTCTTCTGGACACTCCCTGCTTTTATCTTTGGCTTTACGATAGATAAACATCACGATATCAGCATCCTGCTCAATAGATCCAGATTCACGCAAGTCAGCTAGCTTTGGAATGGCTGGACTACGACTTTCTACAGCCCTAGATAGCTGAGATAAGGCCAATACAGGTATATCAAGTTCACGAGCAATTTGTTTGAGGGATCTTGATATTTCAGATATCTCTTGGACACGATTTTCTTGGCGTCCACCACTATCCATCAATTGTAGATAATCAACTACCAGAAACCCAAGATTGTGTTCCATTTTTAGACGACGGGCTTTGGTACGGATTTCCATGATGTTGGCATTTGGAGAGTCATCTATGTATATTGGAGCCTCTGATAGGACACCCATAGCTCGTCCGATACGTGGAAAATCATCATCTTCTTCACTATCAGATAGTCTACCAGTACGCATACGCCAGAGATCAACTTGAGCCTCAGAAGCCAACAGTCTATCTACAAGTTGCTCTTTTGACATCTCTAGTGAAAAAACACCAACTGGTACTTTGGATTTGACGGCAATATTACGGACTAGGTCTAGAGCTAGAGTAGTTTTACCGAGTGAAGGACGAGCAGCCAAGATGACCAAATCAGAATTTTGTAGGCCAGATAGCAATTTGTCCATATCGGTGTAGCCAGTTGGAATACCGCGAGTACCCTGACCACCCATTTTGTGTAATTCATCAATACGATTAAAAGTATCGCCCAATATAGATTTGATTGGGATAAAATTCTTTTTTACAGATTCTTGAGAAATTGAAAAAAGCTTTTGTTCTGCTTTATCCAATAATTTTTCTACATCTTGATCTTCAGAAAAACTATATTCGCTAATCTGAGCAGCCGCTTGTTCTAGCTTTCTCAAGGTAGACTTTTTGCGGATAATCTGAGCATAAGATGCAACATGAGAAGAATTTGGCACAGCTGCCGTCAGATCGGCCAGATGGGCCTTGCCGCCGATGATATCAAGTTGTTTTTTTTCACTCAAGCGATTACCAACAGACAAAATATCAATCGGATCATGCTTTGCAAACAAATCTAAGATAGCCTGAAAAACCATACCATTTTTTTCTTTGTAGAAATCAGCTGGTTTAAGGGTATCTCCAATTTTGATTACAGCATCTTTATCAAGCATCAGAGCGCCCAATAGACTTTCTTCAGCTTCTAAATTTTGCGGGGGTATTTTTGTCATAAGTTTCTTTTCTGTAGGATTAGCTTATCTTATTTTAGTTCTTTTTTCAAGCCAGATATATACAGTTTATACCCATTTTTAGATATTTTGTGTTATGTTAGATAATATACTATAATATAGAGGTAAATATGGCATAATATTTACATTATTTTACTATTTTTCAAATTATGGAAAAGACCTATAAATTGTTGGACGGGAGGGAAGTAGAGGCCACAAATCGGCAGATTTTGGGCTTTTTTAATTTGGGCGACAAGCTAAAAAATCGTTTTGAAAATAGCGAGGTTTTGCAAGTAGCCGGTTTTAGCGCTGACTACCAGGTGATAGTAAGTGTTGAGGGTGTTAGTTTTAAATCATTTGATCCAGAAACTTTGGCTAGTCAGTACGAGCATAAAAATATTTCCCGTGAGTTTAAACTCAAAAACGGAGACAAGATAAAATCTCAAGAAATCCAAAGACTAGGAGATTATCTAGTCGGAGATACTTTACGTATTTTGGACACTGAGCATTTTATAAACAAAGAAGTAGCTCAGGCTCAGCATATAGAGATAGTTGGCTTTGGTGAGAATCAAGCAATACTTGATTTTGATGGGCAATATATACTCTATGATTGGGAGCATTTGGATAAAAATTTTAGCAAAGTATAAATATGGGTAGAACATGGCCAGAAAAAGATAAGAAAAAAGAATTCTGTAAAGAGATGATTTTGTATTTGGCAGAACTTAAACCTGAAAATGATAGATTGACCGAACTGATTGCAGAGCTTAAAAAAGGTAGGACTATTTGGCCGTTAAGGAATTCTGCCAAAGCTCTAGCTATGGATACTCAGGAGCTTCGCAAAAAATTTCATAAATTCATATTTGATACAGTCAGAGAAACCGTAGAAAATGGCAGTAGTAAAATATTTTTGAATTATTGTGAAAAGATGAATATCGAAGGAGTTGATTATCAGGTTGGTGATAAGTTAAAGTTTATCAGATATTCACAGCACCATGGGTATGGCGACAAAGACATAGAAATTATTGGTTTTGATGCTATGTCTAACAATAAAATAGTTGTGCGTGGTAGCAAAGACTGGGTGGATTCTATGAATTCAGGTGAGTTTGCCAATTATTTTGAACTAAAGAAATAATATGACAAAAGATAAAGATTTAATTTGTAAGTCACTCTTGGCTCGCGTCAAAAAAAACCAAGCTAGGATGGCGGAGTTTAATACTGATCTTGATATTTATAAAAGCGGGGGTGCTAGAAGTTCTTCTATAAATCGTCTGATGTCCACTATCATATTTGATATCAAAAGAACGGAAGAAACATTTGAAGATTTTATTTGGCGAGATAACACCGGAGTGCAAGTGCCTAATCCCGATGATTCTATGATGAGGATGAGGATAGTATATATTAAAAAATTAGAAATAGGAGCCAAGGTTTTTCGAGTTGGTGATGAAATAGAGTATAGCCCAAGCAAAGATCGATTTTTATTAAATGATGAAGCCTGGATTGAGCAAGGAGAATTAAGGATAATTGGTTTTTCTGGATCAAAATATGAACCAGAGATAGTTTTGGTCAATGAAAATGAAGAAGTTGGTAGCAAGAAAAGGCTTAGGGTGTTTGTATTAAAAGACATCGCTGATCTTATCAAATCAAAATAATTTTATGACCTTTGACTCACTAAAAGGACAACGAATAGAAGAAACAGAAAAGTTGCTAGCCAAAAAAGGCAGGAAGCCAGATTTTTGTAGAGAGCAAAAAGAGAATTTTCAGATTGCTCGTGATAGTTTGGCAATTTTTGACAGAAGTATTGGAAGTTTCACAATAGATAGTCATGATAATTTTGAAAATTTGAAAGGCGCTCTTGAAAATGCAGGTACAAGGTTAAAGGTTGTGCGCGAATCTTGGTCAACTTTTCTTAAATGGGGAGTTCGAGATGTAGTTATGGTCTCAGAAAATATAGGAGTATCTCTAAATTATATTAAGAGTAAATCATGGCTAAGAGGTTCTGTAAAAATAGGTGATAAAGTAAAGTTTGATAAAGGTGACGATGCAGAAACGTTTGGCTATCATCAGCAAGGTGAATGGGAAGTATTGGGTTTTAATAATAGAGGAATAGTTATAAAAACCAAGGATGGCGAAATAGTAAATAAAGACATCCAATTATTGGAGGATGAAATGCACCTAGTAAAATAATATGAATATAACAGACAATAAATTTCAAAGAGAAAAATGTAAAGAGTTTATTCCAAGTATCGGATACCTAAAAGATTATATGGAAAGATTTGATAGTGAGTTTCCTAATTTAAAACCAGGTTATGACAGTAGAGAATTACGAAGCGTCAGGCATATTTTGGGAACAAATTTGGAGATACTAAAGGGTAATTTTAAAAAAACAATTTATTCTAATGACGGTACATTTGTAACTTTTGATGTTGGCGTACCGACAGGTATGAATTTTTTGAAAAAAACAGAACACGAGCATGGTCCCGAAGGAATCATTAAAGTTGGCGATACAGTAGAGTTTGATCCAGGTGTAGCGGAGCTCAATATGGTGAGGACTTTTGCTTCTGTGGTCAAAAGACCTCGCGGTAAGGTAGTGGGCTTTATCACAGGAGCGAGCTACATTGATCAGGATATAGTCGTTGCCAAAAGTGATGGAAAATGTTTTGTAATGCGCAGAACTGATCCGACGTTTACAAAAAAATATAAAATAATGAGAATATAAAATGGCAGACTGGAAAAAAGAAAAATGTGAATATTTGAGAGATTTTTTGCAAGATAACGTTGTTAAGCATTTTGAAAACTATACTGTTTTATTACCTGGTTTTGAGGAAAATAGAGATATATTTTCATTAAAGAATGCTCGGTCAATGATTAGGAGTAATACAGCTGCTTTGAGAGATAGAGTCCAAGAGGCCTGGCTTGAAAATGCGGGGGATGTTTTTATGATAGAGGGTGATGGGAAAGAGGAGAAAGTGGATATTAGGGCAAATTTTTTGAAACAAATATTTCATCCAGATACCCCGGATAATGTGATAAAAATAGGTGATATTTTTAGAGAGGGAGTAAGGGGTAAAAATAAATATGTAGTTGTTGGATTTTCAACGAACGACGAGGGTCGTCAAATGGTCATACTAAAAACAAGAAACGGTAGATTTCAAACATTTGATTCCAATGAGCCAGACTTAGAAGATAAAATAACCAGACCATAATATGTTTGGAGTAAGCTACATAACAGATTGTAAAGAGTTTGGAATAGTTATTGCTGATATAAAATCAGAGATAGCTAGTCTTGGTATAGAAATATCAGCCTTACAAAGTCCCATTGATGACGAAGATCAAATCTGGGAAAGAAAAGCTCGTATTGGCGATAAAAAGAAATGGGCAGAAGATAGCATTGGAGATCTTTTGTTTGGTAAGATTCGTGCAGAATTTGATCATATTGATGGTAAGAAAATTTCAGTCGTCAATGCCAAAGAAGTTGAACTGGGTGGTGGTCATTTGTATAAAGTTGGCGATAGAATAGGCGTGGTTCCAAAAAACAAAGATTTTGTATTAAAACATATAGGTAAAATACCAAAGGACATCAAGATTGTTGGTTTTAGTGATCGGGGTGGTCGGATAGTAATACAGATTGACGGAGACAAGGTCGTAGACTTTGGGCCAGAGATATTTACAAGTAGTTTTGAGTTTACAGATACTTTTAATGAGGAAATAGTATTTAGAGTAATCAAAGAGTGATATGGATAAGGGAGATTGCAAAATTTGGCGAGATAGGATAAAGCGTTTCAAGGATGCTGTGCTTGTCTTTGCTCCGAAAAATGATTGGCGGCCTCAGATTTTTATATTAAAGCAATTAAAAAAAGATTTGCATCGCTACAAAATAAACACTCCAAGTGGTGAGACTTGGAAAAATAATCATGGAAGGGTATTGCGACCTAGTCTTGTCACAGAAACAGAATTTAAAGGCAGGACAGTCATAATAGGGGATAAATTAGGAGCCAATGCTCGGGAAAAAGATGGCGATGATTATATTGAGATGGCCGATGCAGATATTAGGGTAGTGGGCTTTACCATTAATCACAACAATCTAATCATTGAAGCCAAGGGACCGTCCAAGAGTATATACTTGATTATTGCTGAGGATAGATTTGGGAAAAAGGGAACTGGTTATTCTTATTGGAAGGAATAGAAAATATGACAAAGGCAATAATGTGTAAAAAATTTAAAAAATCTTTGGATGATTTAATACATACCGCAGGGATTTATTCATCAGCCCTAAACAAGATAGTAGAAATCGGTATTCTTGATGAAGAGGGTATTGCGACTCAAGCGAAAACATTGATTTTTAAGATGAATAAACTAAAAGAAAGAGTCAGGCATGCACAAGAAGATTGGATAAGAAAAGTTTATGTAGGCCAAGGAAGAGATTATAAAATAAATTATGTAAAATCAGAGCTAATTGGCGAAGAAGGTATTGAGATAAAGATTGGTGATATTTTGGTAGCTAGTGATGGACGGGATTTTAAGTTGCGGGTTTTGGGATTCGGAGTGGGTAGTCGGAATGTAGTAACCGAAATTATCAGTGGAAAATCAAATGATACTCATTATACAATAATGGAATCAGAAATTAGAAATCACGATTTTAAAAAATTAGAAATATGACAAAACAAGAGGCTTGTGAAAAATTTAGACAGGGTGTGGATGACCTAAAAAAAACTTCAGCTTTATTTGTTGATCAACTTGCTAAGAAAACAAAAAAAGAAAACACAGAAAATGATCTTTATGATTTGAAACAGGATTTGGATCTTTCTGTGTTGGCCATGGAAGAAAATTGGCGACATTTTTTGAGAGATAGTTCTAGTGATGAGGTTTTTGTAGATGCATTGACCAAATTGGAGTATAGGCCAAATTTTGAAAGATCTATAATGATAGAAGGCACAAAAATTTCAATAGGTGATAAAATAAAAGATAATAGAGCAGGCTTGATACTTTTGGTGGTTGGTTTTCAGACTGATCCCAATAGTATTATAGGGAACGTGGAAAATGGTAGAAGCTATAAGCAATATTATACTGCTACTGAAATTGAATTTATCAAAAATTTTGAAAAAGTAGAAGATTAATATGACAAAACAAGAAGCTTGTGAAAAAATAGGAGGTCTCTTGAAAAAATTTCATGATAAACATGGTCAGCTTGATTTTTCTATGAACAAGGCAGGTCTAAAAGATACAAGTCATCGGCTCAAAGATATGAATAGAGATAAAAATCATATGCATGAACATTATCAGGATATTTTTGCCGAAGTACACGATGGTAGACGTTTTAATGATCATTTTCAAGAGTATAATACGGTTAGGACTTCTGGCATTAGAATCATGGTCATCAATGGTAGAAAGTTTCGCATGGGGGATATATTGCTTATGGTAAAAAAAGAAATAGAAAGGATAGGAAAAGATCGGCCTTTTGTAAAAACTACCAAAAAAGTAGAACTCGTCGGTTTTCAAGGTAAGCGCCCAGTAGTCAGCTTTGATGGCAGAATCGTAGCTTATACTCCACAGCATTTTTATAGCGCATTTAAATTGAAATAATATGAATACAATATCTTGCCAAGAAATGTTATTGAGACTTAGCCAAATTAAAAATCATTTGGATAATTTTGATTTGCAAATGAATACAACTAGAGAAACAGGAGATTTTAGAAATATTCATAAATTTTGGGCAACCGTAGAAATGAACATAAGAAAACTGAAATCAATGTATGATACATTTGAAAATGGTTCTATATCACAAAAATTTAAGTTGGTAGACAAAGGGCATGAGGTGGCTGCTAGTATTCGTAGGAGAAAAAAGTTGGCAAGCGGAGAAGTGATACGGGTTGGTGATAAATTTGAACTTGTCAAAAGAGGTGGCTTGCTGAGAGACGAAGTTTTGGGTACCGATGTTTTTGAGCTAGTAGGTTTTGTTGAGGATAAATATATAAAAAGTCGTCGACAAGCTTTGCTAAAACTTAAAAATGGTAGAGTAATTTTTGTGAGTGATAATCTCTTTGGAGATGTTTATAAAAAAATATAAATATATGGATAAAAAAATTTGTGACAAATTGAGAGATTATTTAGGTAATTTAAATCGTGATAGTCGTATTTTTGAGGAAGACCGTCAAAGGTGTTTAGACAATAAGGATTTTACTAAACTGTTTAGGCATGGAAATGAAAGTTTTGCTAAAAGAATAAAAGAGTGTCAAGATGAGTTGGTGCTAGGTATTAGCAGGACGCCAAGTGGTGTAAAATTTCCTAGTGCCGAAGATTCTAAAGAAGAGCTGAGAGCAAGTTGTGCTAAGAGATCGTCTTTTAGAGAAGGTGTTTTTCTATTGGGTGATGTCTTGAAGGCAAATCAGGAATATTTGGATTCAAAATTTAAAGATGAGTCAGAAGAAAGAAAAGAAAAAGAAGCTAAAAAACGATATAAAATTTTGGCATTTGAATTGTTTAGTGGCATGCCTATAATGGAGCATCCCGAAAAAGAAGGTACTTTTTTTGCTATGCACCTTGATACAGCACTTTATGCTATGGAAAAAATATGACAAAAATAGAATTTTGTAAAAAATGGTTGCGAAACCTAGAAAAAATAAAATATGATAGAGACTATTTTATTAAATATCTGGAGAATTGCAAAGACAGTAGAGCTTTGACAACGCTATTGGAGTTGAAACAAGAGCTTGGGAATAGATTAGCTTCTTGCCTAGATGATCATGAGGAAGATGGGCAGTATGTTTCAAGTGGTAAAAAATTTTTCTGTGATAGTGACCTTCGGCAAACATTTGAGGCAAGTATCAATAAACGATTGGCTCATGCAGGTAGGATATATAGAATAGGAGATGTTTTTGTAGATACAATAGAAACTGGTCCAGGGCCAACTGGCTCAGTTAAAATCAAAATAGTAGGCTTTGAATTGAGCACAAATAAAGTTATAGTTCAGTACCTTGATAAAAAAGAAAAACTTTATGCTATTCAGTATCTCTACACCATAGCTGATGATTATAAGAAGATATAAAATATGACAAAAGCAGAACTTTGTAAAGAATGGAGAGGGGAGCTAAACAAGGCTAAGTCTTGGCTAGTTGATTTTGATGATGCTTTTGATAAATCAGAACAAATAGGAAAATTTGTAGATGGTTTTGAACAAATCAGGAGTAGATTGTATCGCAGGATGGACTATGATGGAGATGGAATATTAGAAAGTTGGCAGGCTACCCTGAGGTCTACTTCTGGACAAAGATATATGACTATAAAGAACACCGAGGTTTATGCTTCTTTTGCTGAGAGCGTGGAGATTGATGGTTATGTTTTTAGGATTGGTGATGAGATGAGAGCAGCCAAGGGCCTGAGAATGAAGTATAACAATAAAGAATATGAGCCGGCTAAAATGAGAATAAAAATAGTTGGCTTTAGAGTGCATACTAAAGAGTTGATTGTAGAAGCCAGGGGTAGGATAACAAAAATACATTATACTATCGATGAAGATGGCCTATCTTCTTATAAAGTTGGGCCAGAGAGAGATTTTGGATTATTATAAAATATATGGATAAAAAAATTTGTGACAAATTAAAAGTAAAATTTGATCATGTACTTTCATACAAAAAAGATTTTGATGATTATTTTGAAAGTGGTCAAAAAGATAGAGATATTACAGCTATTGAAGATGCGCATATAAGTATTAGTAATTTTCATCAGGAGCTTATGAGATTTAGGCTTGCCTTTGGTTCATTACTTTTTAATTCTGATAAGCTAAAGTTGATGAGGCAAAAATATGAACATATAGAGGGGAGAGGTATTAAGCTGACTCCTGATCCAAATACTTTGATGATAAACAGATCTATGGGTAGAGATGGCCTTGGACAGGAATTATTTGAGAAATTAAATACAGGAGATAGATTTAAAGTTGTAGGGGCTTTTGGTTTTTTTCAGATTTTTCCAGGAGATGAGTTTATTGTAGTTGGTTTTACAAAGCAAAAAGGAGAGGAGGATAGTGATCCTATTTTGTTGTATAAAGGCGAAAATGAAAAATATAATAATAAAGCATTTGCAACAAGTTTTGATGAAACTTGGTTTGATGGTTTTGCAAGAATATAAATATGAAAGATCCAATTTGTAAAAATTTAATAGAAGAAGAATTAGCTAGCATCAAAGATAAGGTGGCTAAATATTCGGACAACTTAGGAGGTCTAAAAAAAGATCGGGGCCTTGCTCGAGAGGGCAGAAATTTTATAACCCAAAAACAATATATAGAAGATGAAATAGAGGTTTTAAAAAGTAGGATGAATTATTTGAGAGAAGATAGTCGAGCTAGATTGTCAGCTGGTATAGACAATGTATTTAGTGAGGTTGGTCCAGGTGTAGAGATAGAGGGCGAAGCTATAAATCTTGATCAAAATATTTTTAGTATAATGTTGGAGAGCAATTTGGGAGAAGTAGAAATAAAGGTGGGTGATAAATATACAGGAGCTATAGAAGGAAATAATTTTGCTCATAGAGTTTTGGGTTTTAGTCATGGTCAGGATTATATCCATCTAGAAAAGAGAATGAAATTGGCTGGCAGTGGTTTGGTAAGCAAGGCATTGATCATATCAAGTGTAGATACATTTTTTGATAATTTTTGGAAAAGATAAAAACCCCTCCAAAAAATTGAAGGGGTTTGATTTAGAACAAGGAGGTCTGCTCTATAAAGGGCAGATTTTTTAATCTGTAAAAATTGTTTGCACCGATGCGGACAACGGGGCTGAACTGAAAAGGCAGAGAAATTTGAGTGGGAGTTTTGGCATCCCATTTTTCTTTGTGCTTATCAGCAAACAACTTACGAGGAGTGTCATGTTCTCCCTTTTCCCAGGCTAGACAGGTCTCAACGTTTTCACAGTAGGTGCAGTGATTACCACGAGGTAGCCGAGGCGAGATATTACCAGTTTCAATATCCTCTTCAGGGAAAAATCGAAAGCGTTCGATGATTTCTCTGCGGACAGGACGTCCGGTGAGGATACTACGATAATATTCGCTAGCTTCCAACATATAGTAAAATAGCATACCAATTTGATAATCATCCCTGAGAGGGAGATCTTGGACAGCATCTTTCCAGTAGCCATAGACTTGCATACTCTGCAAAGGTCGGCCTTGGCCGATATGATTGCGTAGGTATTGTTGATAGGCTAGTTGGTAGGCAGTCAGTTGAGTGCCGGTCATTTGTTCGTGTTTGGGGAAGACTCTACTTTTGTAATCGAGGATGACTGCATGGTTATCAAAAAGATCGATGCGATCAATTACTCCATTGAGGGTCAAACCACAAAAATCAAAAGTAAATCTTCTTTCGGGAATATGAATATTCCCAGCCATACGAAAAGGTTGATAGCGGTCATAGAATTTACCCAAAATATTCCAGCCTGATCCAAAGAGTTGTCCGACTTGTTCGCTGTCTCTCCAGGGCACTTCTTCGGGATCAGATCCCATGTTGGAAAAACCATGATTTCCTGCAACTGCTCGCCACCAAAAGCCTTTCCAGACATTTTGGAATTTACGGACTTCCTGATAGGGGAAGTTGCCGGTTTTTTTGTGAGCCTTGAAGAATTTTTCAAACATATAGTGCAAGGCAGAGCCAAACACGGTCAAAGGGAAACGTTCACCTCGCATACGCAACATATATTCATAATAGCAGCGTAGAGGACAGGATGTAGCGGTGTTGATTTTGGATGGACTCCATTTTTCCCAGGCCAGTGAAGCCCGATGTACGATTTTGCCAGGCATTTCACACCTCCTTGTTTAGTTTTGAAAAGTACAAAAGTTAACGCTTTACTCTACTATTTTAAAGCTTTTTTGTCAATTAGGGACTTATTTGTGTTGACATATTGCAAATTATTGTATATAATAATTCCCGTATTTTACATTTTGCGCCTATAGCTCAGCCTGGTAGAGCAACAGCCTTTTAAGCTGATGGTCGGGGGTTCGAATCCCTCTGGGCGCACCATCTTTAAAAATTACATCCCAACAGGGTTGTTTTTTGTTTCAAAAAAAATAGCGAGGCAAATGCCTCGCTGCGTAGAAAAAATTTACATAATTTCAGGAGATTCTATACCCAAAAGTTCTAGTCCTTTTCTGATGGTATTTTTGGTAGCCAGAGAAATATTCATTCGGATCTGTTTTGTATTGTCGTCATCTGCATTTAGGACGGAGTGTTGTTGGTAAAAGTTGTTGTACAACCTTGCGATTTCAAACAAGCGATGACACAAATCTGCCGGATTGTATGTCATGGCAGAGTTGATTATTATATCTGGTAAGGTGGCTAGACTTTTCAACAATCTTTTTTCTTCCAATTCAAATTGAGGTGTGTCTAGTTTTTTGACAGGCTTTATTTTTTTTCCTTTGTTTAGCATCGTAGAAATACGAGCATGAGTGTATTGGATAAAAGTACCAGTGTAGCCATCAAAAGAAATTGATTCTTCTGCTTTGTAAGTGATATTTTTTTGTGGGTTGGTACCAAGCATAAAAAATTTCAAAGCACCCAAACCTACTATTTTTGAAATGTCTTGTTTTTCTTTTTTTGTTTTCTTGACCTGCTTTTGAGCTTGAGACATTATTTCACTTGCCTTGGTGGTCATTTCTTCTATGATGCTATCAGCATCAGCAGTTTTACCTTCGCGTGATTTTATTTTGCCATCTGGTAGGCTGACCATGCCATATGATAGGTGATGCAAGTCATCTGCCCATTCAAAGCCCAGTTTTTTCAAAATCAAAAATAATACTTTAAAATGGTATTCTTGTTCGTTGGCAACTACATAAACTGCTTTATCAAATTTAAATTTTTTGTATCTTTTTTCAGCTGTACCAATATCTTGAGTCATATAGACAGAAGTGCCGTCACTCCTGAGGACTATTTTTTCATCCAGGCCATCTTTTGTGAGGTCAATCCAAACAGAACCGTCATTTTTTTTGAAAAATACTTTTTTGTTTAGTCCAAGCTCAACCAAATCTTTGCCTAGTAGATAGGTATCACTTTCATAATCAACGTGATCAAAGTTTACTCCTAGATCCGCATAAGTTTGTTTGTAGCCATCATAAACCCAATCATTCATCATTTTCCAGAGCTTACGTACTTCGGCGTCATTGGCTTCCCATTTTTGGAGCATGTCGCGAGCTTTTTGCATCCAACTGGATTGAGACAAAAAATTATCTTCGGCTTTACGGCGAGCTAGATTATCTAGAGCATCAAAATCAAGCTTATGCTCTTTTTTGTATTTTTCTTCTTCCTCTTTGAGGAGCTGACCAAATTTTACATAATATTTACCAACCAAGTGATCGCCCTTGACACCAGAGCTTTCTGGAGTTTCACCTTTACCAAACTCTTGCCAGGCTAGCATGCTTTTGACTATATGGATACCGCGATCATTTATAATATTGGTAGGAATCACTTTGTAGCCACAAGCATTGTGAATATTTACTAGACTTTGTCCCAAACAATCATTGCGGACATGGCCGATATGTTGAGGCTTGTTTGTGTTTGGTCCAGAAAATTCAATCAATATCTTTTGACCACGACCTATATCAGAATTACCAAATTTTTTGTTAGTATTTATTTCCAACAAAATATCTTTGAGAAAATCGTCATTTATATAAAAATTTAGATATGGACCAGCACTTTTTACTTCGGTAACAAAATCACTGTTTGATAGATTTTTGGCTAATTCAGCAGAAATATCATGTGGATTTTTGGACAATTCTTTGGCCAAGGCAAAACAATTGAAGGCATAATCGCCGTATTTTTCTTCAAGTGGAAAAACTAATTCGATTTTGTCGACGTCTATGTCATATTCAAAGGTTTTTTTGATTGCTCCCTGAATATCGATTTTTATTTTGTTTATTACTTTCATGTTTTATATTATATATAATATACAGAATTATATCAAAGTTTTGATTTATGTAGAAGAGCTTTGTATGGTATAATAAATTCATGTCAAAGATTGATATCAATTGGCACACTTTAAGCTCGGCTCAAGTTTTGAAGCAGCTAAATAGTAGCAAACAAGGCTTGTCTGATGATGAGGCCAAGAAAAGTCTAAATAAACATGGTTTAAACATTTTAGCTCAGGCAGAAAAGTTTTCTGCTTGGCGTTTGCTTTTATCACAATTTAAAAGTGCTTTGGTGTATGTTTTATTGATTGCTGGTGCTGTGAGCTTCTTTTTTGGAGAGTTTGTAGATGCTTATGTTATTTTTGCAGCAGTTTTTCTCAATGTAGTAGTTGGGTTTTTTCAAGAGTACAAAGCCAACAAGTCTTTGGAAAAACTAAACAAGATTGTCAAAAAAGAAAGTATTGTTTTGCGAAGTGGACACGAAAAAAAAGTAGAAGCAAATGAACTCGTACCAGGAGATATTATTTTGTTGCAATCAGGAGATAGAGTGCCGGCTGATGGATACTTGGTTATTCTCAATGACTTTGAAGTCAATGAAGCTTCGCTAACAGGAGAATCTTGGCCAGTCAAGAAAAAATTGGGTACCTTGGATGTAGGGACTGTATTGGCAGAAAGAAGCAATATGGTTTTTATGGGTACTTTGATAGTAGAAGGGCGGGCTCAGGTAGTAGTGACGAGCACAGGCCTTCAAACTGAGATGGGCAAGATTACACAATTACTCAAAGAAACCAAAGAAGAAAAAACACCTTTACAAAAAAGACTTGATAATTTTGCCAAAAATATCACCAAGATAATCATGGTTATTGTGTTCCTGTTGTTTGTTTTGGGTATTGTTCAGGGATATGAATGGGCTCATATGTTTACTATGGCGGTCGCAGTCGCGGTTTCTGCTATTCCTGAGGGATTGGTCATAAGTATGACTATGATTTTGACAGTTGGTATGCAGAGGATACTCAAGCACAATGGTTTGGTTAGAAAATTGGTATCTGCCGAGACACTGGGTTCTACTACTGTGATTTGTACAGACAAGACAGGCACCTTGACCGAGGGTGAGATGAGGGTTACTCAGCTTATCTCTGCTAGCCATCAGGTGGATTTGGCGGTGGAATCTTTGCGGGATATGGACATAGACAAAGAGCTTACTATGTTGGGGCACACTGCCTTTTTGTGTAATGATTCGATTGTTCAAAATCCAAAAGATAGTCAAGATACTTGGTTGGTGATAGGTAGTCCAACAGAAAAAGCTTTGTTATTGTTTGGTTCCAGGGGATATGACTTAAAAGGCTTAAACAAAAAATATCCTCGTTTAGAAGAGATTCCTTTTGATTCTCTCCGAAAATATATGATAACTAGGCATAGCTATGACGCTAGGCAGGATATTTTGTTTATCAAGGGTGCTCCAGAAAAAATGCTTAGTTTTTCAGATAAATATTTAGATGGTAAAAAAACTAGCAAGCTCACCAAAGCCAAAGAAGATCTTTTTAATAAAAAATGGCAAGAAGCTAGTAAAAAAGGTTTGCGTGTTTTGGGTGGTGGTTATCGTTTGGTATCAAAAAATTTCAAAGACTTTGATGATTTCAAGGATGAGCCTAAGGGTTTTACTTTTGTAGGTATTTGGGGATTATCTGATCCACTTCGTCCAGAGACAAAGGCGACATTGGCCAAGACACTGTCTGCCGGCATCAAGACTGTTATTATCACGGGTGATAATAAATTTACTGCCAACAAGATTGCCAAAGATCTAGGCATAGCCACAACCAAGGACACTGTGGTGACTGGCGATGAGCTTCTCAAAATGACAGACGAAGAACTGAGTAAAAGAATCAAAGATATAAAAGTTTATGCTCGGGTGACGCCGGCTGATAAATTACGTATTATCAATGCTTGGCAAAAAAAAGGAGAAATAGTCTCTATGACTGGCGATGGCGTCAATGATGCGCCGGCGCTCAAGGCTGCTGATATAGGAGTAGCTGTATTTAGCGGTTCTGATGTAGCCAAAGAAACTGCGGATCTAGTTTTGCTTGATAATAATTTTGAAACTATCGTGATGTCTATCAAGCAGGGGAGGGTGATATTTGCAAACATCAAAAAAGTAATTTTATATTTGCTGTCTGATAGTTTTTCAGAAGTTTTGATTATTGTAGGTAGTTTGTTGTTGCAAATTCCATTACCAATTTTGGCTGCACAGATTTTGTGGGTCAACTTGGTTAGTGATGGCTTCCCGGCATTAGCCCTGACTATGGAGCCTGAGGATCCAGAAATTATGAACAAGAGGCCAACAAAAGAAAAATCCTTAGTTGATTTTGAAGGAAGAGTTTTGATTGTTATTATTAGTTTGATTACTAGTGGTAGCAGTTTGGGATTATTTTATTATTTTTGGAAAGAGACAGGTAATCTAGATTTGGCTAGAACAGTTACTTTTACAGCCTTGGGTATTGATACTTTATTTTATGTATTTAGTGTAAAAAGTTTGGATAGGATTATTTTGAAATCAAAACCATTTAGAAATAAATATTTAAATGCCGCAGTTGTGTTGGGATTATTTTTGCAACTATCCTCAATATATATTCCTTTTTTCAATCGTGTCTTGAGAACAGTTCCTCTGGGCTGGCAAGAATGGGAGATACTTATGGGCGTTATTGTAATAGGTCTCTTATTGATAGAGACTGTAAAATGGATATTTATCACTTATCGTAAAAGGCACAGGACTTAGATTTGCTCAGTAATTTATAAAAAACTCCCTTTTTTGGGAGTTTTTTAAATGTTGACAGATTTTACTAAAAATGTTATTTTATATTGTTGTATTATGGACAATTACGTTCATATATAAGGGTTCTTTGATAAGTTGGTTATAGCTTTTCAAGAAACAATAGATAGTCAACACCTCACACCCTTGGAAGGAGAAGAGATGAATGATGGAAACAATGCAGGCGGATACAAATTCGTCGGTACAACCCAGGAATGCCTAATTGCTTATGGTGAAACTTTAGCAACAGGTAGAGCAGCCAAAGGGGCACGAAAGCCCATGGCAGACTATACCAATATGGTTGATCGCGCAGTTTACCGTTGGGTAACAGGCAGTGTCATGCCTATTGGTGAAAATTTGGTTCGATGCCGAGTTTTTTTGGAAAGGCAAGGATATCTTTGCCAGGAGCTCAAGGCCATTCATCGATGTGTACGTCGTTTGGCGGAGATCTTTTCTGATGGCGAAGTCACATTTGATTTTGCTCAGGAATCCTTGGGATTCAAAGCTCATGATTCATTGTTGGCATTGTTGGTTGGAAGACAAAAATTTTCTTCTAGGCAAAGTGCTAGGGACAAGTGGAATCGTTTTTTGGCTCCTTACAAGAAAAAGGAAGAAGCCAATAAGCCCACTCGGCCCATGGTATCGTCTCACGATCCGGATTCTCTAAGACACCAGGCAACTATCGGTGTTCTCGGACATCAGGTTCAAGCAATGATGCCGGTCGCAATGTATTTACTTAGCGACAAGTTTAGCGACGCTGAGCGTCGGGAACTTCGTAACAGCATCCCAGATGATGGTTTGCAAGAGTTGGCCAGAATGCTTCTGGCTCTCTGCAGCAAAGAATCTCGCAAGATTTTCATGGCTGAGCTCAAAGCTCAAATCGGGAAGGTGAATTCATGAACGCTCGACGTGCGACTGCTGGAGAAAGTAAGCTTGGTGTACATTTAGGAGGAGCGCTTTTGGCAGCCGCTCAGTGTTATCCTTATCTTCAGGATTTCATTTTGGAGATTATCCAAAATGGACTAGATGCCAATGCCAAAAATATCCGAGTCAAACTGAATCTTTCAAAACGGACTCTCGAAGTAATGGATGACGGCGAAGGTGTCACCAAGGACAAGTTTGAGCAGGCTCTTGGTCAGATTTTTCAGACCATGAAGACAAGTGGAAAACTTGGTCGTTTCGGTCGGGGATTGATTTCTCCGCTCGATAAGTGTGACATGTTTACCTTTACGTCTTGCGCAAAGGCAAACGGCGTCAATGCATATGTCGAGTGGAAGTTTATCTCGGATGAGGTCAAGGGCTTGGTAGTTGGGGAAGGTATTCCCATGACACCGCTCAAGTGGCACACCTATGCTCCTGGACGTGAGACTTCCAAAAAGAGGTCTGCTCGCGGCAGGACGCCTATTTATGTCGATTGGCGTACTCAGGTGAGAGTGATGAAAATCACCAAGGATAGGGAGCTTACCCGTCTGACTCCTCATCAACTCAACGGCGCTATTTTGGAGCGTTTTGGCACAGTCATGCACAAGCGTGGCGTGGTCGTTGATATTGATTATATCGATGAATCCAATGCCAAAAGGGCATACAAGGTTGAGGCATCTGGCTTTGAGGGCCAGCCTATCGAACCGGTGATTTTCGAGGTAGCTGATAGTAAAGTAGTTACTTACTTTGATCTTTTTATTGCCCCCAAGCAGGGCAAGAAGAAAGATCGGAGAGGTAAGGTACTTTTTGGTGAACGAAACGATGAATTTCGTTTTACTACCAAGACTTTTTGGGACAAGGTCAAATCTTTGGGCCTCCCCGAAGAAGCGATAGATGCTCTCAGATCAGGAATATTTGAGGGTGAAATCACCGCTACTCGCGTCAAGCTCCATCCTGACCGTAAGCGGTTTGTGGACAGCGACAACTTCGTTGACATGTGTATGTGCATCGAAGAGTGGTGGAACAAAGTTGGCAAGGAGATCATGGGTGAGATCCAAAATAGCTCCAAAGAGGCTCGCTTTCAGCGACTTGGTTTGGTAGCTATTTCGGTAGTCGAGGGTATTCTTGAGCAAAGAGGTCTCAAAGACCTGATCGAGAATTTTGCTTTTGGCACGACCGGAAAAGGTCATGCTGATTTGCCTCCCAAGGCTACGCAGGATAATCCTGCGATGTCAGCTCCCAAGCTCAAAGACACGGGCAAGGGGTCTGGTGCCAAGGGCAAGGATAGAGTCCGACCCGATGAGATGCAGGGTCACACTCCTATCACGGT
Organism: Candidatus Parcubacteria bacterium; assembly: GCA_018664825.1. Classification (GTDB taxonomy): domain Bacteria; phylum Patescibacteriota; class Patescibacteriia; order UBA1558; family GWA2-36-10; genus JABJNO01. The sequence continues at coordinate 215,294 of JABJNO010000017.1, read as the reverse complement.
CCAAGGTCCAAAGGGTCAGAGGCGAAAGACTGTCAAAGGTAGTAGCAGTGGTCTGCAATTCGCCTTTGATTATATGCCTCGCTCCAGTGAAGCATATACTTTTGATCGCGAAAATGGCATTTTGACTTTCAACTGTAGTCACAAGTTGTGGTTCAGGTGTGAAGTAAAAGATGCTTATCTGATTCGCTATCAAGAGACAGTGGCTATCTTGGCCTTGACTGAGTTTGGTCTACCGACTGACCACGAAGCAGTGACAAAGACCTTTATCGGAGATTTTCTCCAGATGCAGGTCGCTCAGATCACTGAAGGTGAAAAGTTGCGTAGACGTGCTCGTGCTCACCAGAAGGCTGCTGAGCCAATAACCAACTAACAAACAACCCCGTCAAGAAATTGGCGGGGTTTTTATTTTGTGTTAGAATCTATCTATGGATATAGTAAAAGGACAAAAACAATATACAGCAACTGTGTTTGTGGTATCCGAGGCAAAACCTCGTAAGATTTTGTTGACCCATCACAAAAAGTTTGACAAATGGATGCCTCCTGGTGGTCATATAGAAAAATTGGAAAATCCTATTGAAGCAGCGGTCAGGGAAGTAAAAGAAGAATCAGGTGTAGATATTAGACCTTTTTTACAGGAAGTCAAAAAAATAGATGATCGAGCAAAGATTTTACCAGTGCCTACTTTTATTTTGGAAGAAACAATAGATCCTCATGGTGGTCAACCAGAACACTATCATATAGATTTTGTTTATGTCTTTGAAGTGCCTATGCAAAAGGTAAGTCGTCAAATAAAAGAATCTCACGACATTGGTTGGTTTGGGGTGAGTGACTTAAAGACTTTGCCGATGTTTGAAAATGTCCTTCATGAAATCGATGTTATTCTAAAGAAAATAGGGAATTGACAAATATGAGTTTTTATGTTAATATATAGACATGATGTATAAGAAAGCCAACAATTTAAATAATAATAACCGATTTTAATACCGGCGGCTTTTTTATAATATAATCATAGTTGACCGGTCCAGATGATCGGTTTTTTTAATTTTCCGGGGTAGTTGAGTGGTACAACGCCACGCTGTTAACGTGGATATCGCAGGTTCGAATCCTGCCCCCGGAGCCAAATATGCTATAATTAAAAAATTATGCAGTATTTAACAAAACAAACATTTAAAATTTTTTGGAAACATCTAGTACAATATAGATGGGCTCCTTGGTTTATAATCGTTTCTATAACCATTGCTTCGCTTGGTCATGTCATTGGACCGTTATATTATAAAGACTTTTTTGATATCCTAACTAGTTCAGATAATACTCTTGATAAGATTCCAATGCTCAAAATTACCTTGATGAAAGTATTGGCCGTTTATTTGAGTTCTTGGATTTTTTGGAGAGCAGCTACATTTTTGACAGCATACTTTCAGACCAATGCTATGGCTAGTATATCCAACTCATCTTTTGCATATATGCACAAGCATTCTATTTCTTTTTTCAATAATAATTTTGTAGGATCACTAGTCAAAAAAGTAAATAGATTTTCTAGATCTTTTGAAGTGGTGACAGATTTAATTTTTTGGGATTTTTTACCAATTTTCGTAAACTTATTTTTGATTATTATATTTTTAGGTAAGCGAAACATATGGCTAGGTTTAGGAATACTGATATGGATAATAATTTATATGCTAGTTAATTATTATTTTTCTTTGTACAAATTAAAATACGATGTGCAAAGAGCAGGATTAAATTCTAAAGTCACCGGAGTTTTAGCTGACACTATTACCAACCATTTAAATTTAAAATTATTTACCGGCTACAGCAGAGAGAGAAAGCATTTTAAAACAGCAACTGGTCAATTACAAAAATTGAGGCAATTCACTTGGAATTTAGCTAATTATTTTGAAGCTGCTCAGACTTTACTTATGATGGTTTTGGAGATTGGTATTATGTATTATGCTATTTCATTATGGCAAAAAGGTATTATAAGTGTGGGTGAATTTGTTTTGATTCAAACTTATTTGATTACTATTATGATGAGATTATGGAATTTTGGTCGTATTATTAGAAAATATTATGAAGCTATGGCCGAAGCAGAAGAAATGACTGAAATATTAGAGCAGCCTCATGAAATTCAAGATGTAAAAACTGCCAAGGTATTAAAAGTAAAAGGAGGGCAAATAGAATTTAAGAAAGTATCTTTTGCTTATAATAAGACTCGTAAGATTATCTCTAATTTTAATTTAAATATTAAAGCCAAGGAAAAAATAGCCCTAATTGGACCATCTGGCTCTGGAAAATCTACTTTGATAAATTTATTACTCAGAAATTATGATATTGATGGGGGTAAGATTTTGATAGATGATCAAAGAATAATTGGTGTTACTCAAGATTCTTTGTGGAAAAATATATCCTTGGTCAATCAAGATCCAATATTGTTTCACAGGACTCTCAAAGAAAATATTCGCTATGGTCAGCCAAGGGCTACAGATTTAGAAATTAAAAAAGCTGCCAAATTAGCACATGCTGATAAATTTATAAATGATTTTCCCGAAGCTTATCAGACCTATGTTGGAGAAAGAGGAGTAAAACTTTCTGGAGGAGAACGTCAGCGTGTAGCTATTGCCCGGTCTATACTTAAAAATTCTCCAATTTTGATATTGGATGAAGCAACATCCTCTTTGGATTCTGAATCAGAAGAGATGATTCAAGATGCTTTAGCCAATCTTATGAAAGATAAAACAGTAATAGTGGTCGCTCATAGATTATCTACTATCATGAAGATGGATAGAATCTTAGTTTTGGATAAAGGAAATATAGTAGAACAGGGTACCCACCAAGTGCTTATCAAGAAATCAGGAGGCCTCTATAAAAGGTTATGGGAAAAACAGGTAGGTGGGTTTATTGCTTAATAATTTTTATAAAATAAAGACCCCCGTCGAAAAAATCGACGGGGGTTTACTCGAAAGAGGAGAATTAGAGGGTGACTTACATCACTTCAGTGATTATCAGGGTATTGATCATCATGCCCAACTCTTCTAGGTCGGGTCGTATAAGATCAATGACTTCTGATAACGTTTTTTGGGGACTGGACTTGAGATCTGTGGCTTCGAACTCACCGATATGCCTCCTAAGGCACGACTCAATAGTTTGTTCCACTATTGAGGAGTTTTCGTATATGCCACGTTCAAGGTAGGACTCAAAGCCCTCGGTAGAAGTAAGGGGCGAGCAATGAGCAGTCAAGAAGATTGTGAGATTTTCAGAATCTGCAGACAGGGCATTGAAGTCGATCTCAAGCTTCTGTGATCCCATGTAGATCAACTTGTAGGAATGGATTACCGGCGCAACAAATGCACCGCCACCACCCTTGACAACGCGATATGGTTTACCACCCTTGGATTTGGATCCAAAGATTACCATCACGCAATCAGGCGGAACCCTAATGAAATTTCTAGTCCAAACAAATATCATGCCAACGATTGTAACAAGTGACATACTCAATAAAATGATGATGGGGGTCGGGGGAATGGGGAATGAGTTGTTGGTGTTTTTACTTGATTCAGCAGGCACTTCATCAGAGTACAGCTCGGAGGTGTTGTTGTAGTTGTCATCAGATGCGAATTCATCTGATGAATAATCGGTGATCAGATTGTTTGTGAGATTGTTAAGGGTGAGCGCTGCAATGATTGCAACAAATACAACCAGAAGGGTGCGCAGACTGGTTTTTGAAAATTTCATTGTTTTCTCCTTTTTTGTGTTAATGAACCGTCGGTAAAACTAGTGATTTTTACTAATTTATTATTATAGCATAAAATACAGAAAATGTCAAGAATTAGTAAAATTTATCTTTTATATAAAATAAAGACCCCCGTCGAAAAAATCGACGGGGGTTTTGTGTTAGTCCCTGAAATGATTTTGAATCATATCAAGGTCAAGGTTTTTAATTGCAGCTAAGCCAAGCTCAGCACGTGAAAGTACGATTGGACCATGTCGTTTGAAGCTACCTCGCAAACAACGTTTGGCCAATTTCACGACCACGTCTTGGTCAACACCTTCGACAGAAGGTAGGGTCATGAGTTGGTCGAGGCTGCCATCGGGATCAAATCCCTGATGGATAAGCTCGATCATTACTAGATCGAGTACTGGATAAGAAGCACCCAGTTGATCTTCATCACCGTTACCGACGTTTAATCCATCATCGGGTTTGGAGTTGATGATTTCCTTGGGTACACCCAGGCAATCAGCCAAGTCGTAAAGTTCGAGACCTTTGAGGAGGCTCTGGATCATGCCGTAGTCGCCGACATCACCACAGATAGTCCAAAAGGCCATCCAAAACTCAGACAGGTTGTCAGTAGATAGGACCATCCCATTCATCATGCGAGCGACGTGGTAAGTACCAAACATCATTCGCATACGAGCTTTGATATTGCCTTGGGCAATATTCTTGGACCAATCTAGCTGATCAATAGCATCAACACCGCCGGTAGTTCTGAGAATATGCGTGATTTGGCTATTGGTGCCATCAATTAGATTGGTGGCATAGTCAAAGTTTGATGTTAGATCAATAGTGATCTGTTCGGCACCAAATTTTTCGATGACCATCTTGCCGAGGCGTTCGGCAGACTCGTCAGAATGACAAGGCATGATCAAACCCACAGAGGTGAGATCAAAGTCATTCTCAGCGGCCATCTTGCAGGCTCGTTGAGCCAAGGCTAGAGTGACAGCACTATCCAAACCACCGGAAGATCCAGTGACTACATAGTGAATACCATGATGTTCACAGTATTCATAGAGTGAGCTTGCTGCTAGGCCAATAATAGCCTCGCACTGATCTTTTTCCAAGATTCCAGGTTTTTTCATTGTTTATCTCCTCGTTTGAGTATTCTTGTTTTAGACAAGAGATGGTTTGATGAGATCAAATCAACTAAGCATTTCCAGTAGAGGGTCTACCAGAGACAAAACTTCAAAAGGACCATGGCCCTGATGCTTGTTGTAAGAAAAGATCTCACTGACCGTATTTGGACAAGAGTCTGTAATCCAGAAGTTTGAGAAATTCAATCCTTCAGGATCACGCTCGATGAAGCGTTTCCAACTTTTTTGAGGAAATGCAGGATGAGTGACATAAGCACTTACAGCAGCGGCTCCATTGGCAAAGAGTACTTTTTTGCACTCATTGGTAGTGCCACCACTAATTACCAGATCATCGACAATCACTACGTGGTAACCACGAGGATCGCCTTCTTTTATGACTACATTTCTAGAATTGCCATCGCGAATTTTGTCACAAATAATCTGCGGGTAACCAGGGAACATGTTGCCAAATCTTTTTCTGGCGCCTTCGTCCGGAAAACAGATAGCAAGAGGATCATCGGTTTCCTCGGCAAATTTTACCAGTCGGCTTTTTAGCAAAGGGATAGCCGATACCAATTGAGGTATCACTGCGTCACCAAAATAAAAGCGTTCAGGTAAGGCATGGATGTCAAAGATGACAATCCGAGCAGGACCATTCATAGTCAAGGGTGTAGCTGAAAGTAGCCGAGCCAGAGTCATGGCAGTAGCAACCTGACCTTCGTTGTCGACTCTTTCCATAGTTCCTGTAGGGAAATATGGTAGGACGATAGTCAGGGAGCGGACACCATAACGAGGCAGAGCATGGATGATGGCTAGTTGTTCAAAAATAGTTTCCGGTTTTTCCAAATTGGCCAGAAAAACTACATCACTGCCATCGATCTCTTCTACCTTGGGTATAAAGAGGTTGGGGTAGTTGTTTTCAAACCTATTCCATTCGATGTGTTTGGGTACTAGGGTTGTAGAGTCTTGAGTTGCCATTGACTCGCCAAGAGCTTTGGCTAGTTCACCCATCTCACGATAGGCAAGTAGGTACTTAATCATCGCCTTCTCCTTTGTTTTAAACCTTGATTGTAAATGAACATTTTCCTTTTTTAAATCACCAAAGTTTTGGTGACTTGAGAAAAGAGTGGTGGGTAGAGTTTTGTTCTACCCACCACAGGTGTTAGACCTTACACTCAGTACGAGTGGTCACGGTGTGACCAAAGATCTTTTTGAAGCGTTCAACATCAGTGGGGTTACCAGTAGCTTTGGCCAGATTGTCAGACAATTTGACCAAGCCATGACCACAGGCCTCGGTAGCTTTGACTACCAGAGACAAGGTACGTAATCCCATGTCATTGGTCAGAGTAGTACCCCAACCATTATCGGTGTCGATGCGACCCTTGAAATGACCATAGAACTTGATAATTTTTTCAATATCAAGTCCATCACTGAAAACAACTATCTTTTCACGAGGATCGACGTCATGAGACTGATAAAAGGAAATGACCTTTTCGCCAAACTCGATAGCATCACCACTGTCATGGCGGAAGCCTCTCCAATTGACTACCTGTTCATGAGTCAGGTTGTCAAAGAAAAACTTGGTACCATAGGTATCAGGCAAGAAAATAGACAGCTCATGTCCGTAAAGATTCCACCAGTCGGTCAAAACCTGCTGGTTGGAAGCTCGGATAGAGTCATCGTTTTTGTGCATAATACCGCTCATGATCATCGGTAATTCGTGAGCCGAAGTACCGATTGGTCGGAGATGGTGATCCATAGCCAGGCGAACATTTGAAGTTCCCCTGAATTTTGCTTGGGTCAGCTCATTGGCCATAGCGTCAACTACATACGACTGCCAATCGCCAGAAAAACGACGACGGGTACCGAAGTCAGAAAAAGTCAGGCCTTCACATTGAGGTTGATTGAGAAGTGCTATCTTTTTTCCTAGACGCATCTTGCCTTCGGTCAAAATCAAGTCGCGTTCGAAGCGACTCATATCCTTCATCTGGCTCTGACACCACATCTCATTGATGATTGAGAGGGCAATGGTCTCCCAGTAAACGACTGTTGACCAGGGGCCATAAAATTGCAGGTGCAATCTTCTATCATCATCAACTTCGAGGTTGAACTCTGGCAAGCGCAGAGTAGACAGGAATTTCAGATACGGATCTTGTAAGATTCGTTTTCCAGAAATACTTGTGCTACTGACCAGCCAGCCAAGTTCATCGGGGTTGATACGCAGAGTACGAGCATGCTCCAGTTGTTCGCGCAGTTCATCGACATTGATATGCTTTGGAAGTTGCACGTCAATGCTACGATTGATAAAACTGAAAGTCACTGGAATGTGAGCGTACATGAGAAATATCAACTGTCCCATGGTGAGCTTGTAAAAATCCAAGTCCATCAGGGATTTGATGATTGGTCTGTCCATGTGAATTCTCCTTGTGTTAAGGGGTTTGGAAAGTTTATACGACATCGTCGATGAGCCTGGTGATAGCCTTGGTCGTCAGCTTGCTGAGTAGGTACTGGATGAGAGTAAAGACACGCAGGTCTTCACAGACGTATTCTTCCAGATCAGCAAAGGGGATAAAGATTCTTTCGATCTCTTCGCCTTCGTCTTTGACGCCAAAGACTCTTTCCTGAGCCTCGATCATAGTTGCATTGATTTCACAGATAGCCAGATAGGCTTTTTCAGTGCTACATCCAGCGGTGAGAGCCATAGGCTGACCGTTGTTGAGCATTTCGATTTGGCCTTCGGTGATTTCGACACCAGCTTCTTCGAGAGCTTCCTTGACGATCAGGCCACGAGCACCGATTTTGAGGTCAAAGCGACCAGCAACTGTTTCGGTGATCATGCCTTCGGGATTTTTATCAGTTGCCATAGCGATACGGGGCTGGCGGACCAGCAGGGCATAACGCTCGGCAAGGTTGTAAAATAGGACGCTGACAGAGTCAGTAGCATGGATGATTTCGAGGGGATGAGGAGCTCCAGGGATTTCGATTAGCTCTACTTTGTAGAAACCATTCCAAACTATTTTACTGGGCATTCCATGATCAAACATCTTTTTCTCCTTTTGAGTGGTGGTTGATTGTTGAACATTTGTAAACGAACACATTACCTCAAAATATTTAAGGTAAGAAAATTATCACCAAAGTATTTGGTAACACTTTTCTAAAAATAGAGTAGTGGAGTGTGCACCTTTTGGTACACACTCCACCGTTGTTGGTTTTGGTTAAGCGCCGAAGCCTCCCATTGCAGTCTGGGAAAAACTACCAGCACCTTGGCTAGCACGAACAGCCGACTTGGAGAAAGTATTGAAAGCCGCTCGGATTTCACTAGCATCGGTACCCGGAGTGAGAATCCACTCGGCGGGAATACCCATAGCAGCAAAAATCTGGTGGAAATCAGTACCGTGACCATCATCGATACCCATGGCAGCGATGATATGGCGTTCTTGACTCAGCATGTCGGCAACCAATTTTGCGACGTCAGCCGCACCGTGGTGTCGAGAATGCTGATCAGCTCCGTCGGAGATGAGTAGGGTGATTGTCCGAGCCATGATTCCAGCATCGGCAAATTCCTGAGCTTTGGCCAGGACAGCGCCGAGCAAGACTACCGACTCATCATAGAGCGGAGTACCCTGATTGGGATTGTAGTTGCCCTGATCCATACGGACGGCAGATGCCAGTGGACCGTAAGGAAAGAGAACTTCTCCATTGAGATAACGGGTCATAGCCAGGATGTTGTCGGCTTGCTTGGTGTCCGACAAAGAGTCGAGTACCAAGTTGTGACCATCTCGCATCAACTGAGTGTTGTTTGCAAAACGGATGCTACCAGAATCGTCCGGCATCAGAGTGACTAGCGTAGTTTCGCTGGATTCAAACTGATCGACACCAATTCCCAGGGCTCCCTGAATTTTGGCGCCAATGTCGGCTACCTGCAAAACTTGCATGGTACCAGCAGACAATTCGCCTTCTTCAGCAGCAGTCTGGAAAAGATCACTAACGTTGGGTGAGCTCATTTTGCTCCTCCTTGTTTTAAGAAAAGTTTATATTGATCGATTGATCAATAAAGAAAATGAAACACTTAGCCCAAGTCGATGTCGGGCCAATCAGTGATCGGGTCGGTCGAGTTGACGATATGCATACCAGCATCAGCAAAGCGCTGGAAGGCTTCGTCGGCCTGAGGAGTGAAATCAATCACACCAGGAATGACGACAGGAGAAGTGCAGTCCAACAGGATGTAAACCTTTTTCGCCAGACTGGGATCCTGGGCCAAAATCTCATCCAAGAGATCCTGAATAGTCCAGGCCAGACAATGGCTTTTGGCTTGTCCTGCAATGATCAGCACGTCGGACGACAACAGCTTTTCGATGAAAGTCGTATTCTTTTGTCCGATAGGATTGCCACCATCAGTGGTGAGTACTTCCGGACGAAGAACAGAGTAGTTCTCAGAAAGCGGATTGCCTCCCTTGATCTCGAAGCCAGTATCCATACCGCGAGCGGTAGCGTGGAAGAAGCAAGCTGCTTCTATCACACTCGCCAAAGCATGACCGATTCCACCCAGCATGGCGTGGAAGGGCCAGATGATGAGTGGATACTTGCCAGCATTGGTAAGCTCAGTGACGTAGTGCAAAGCATGACGTTGGAGACCAGCGTAGTTGCCATTGGCAACACTTACGGCGATCTTGGGATTGACCTTCCAGACACCAGTCTTGACATCATCCAAACTGATGATAGTCATCGGTTCGGGATGTTCTCCGTTTTCATTCACCCAAAACATCTGGTGAAAGATTTGCATGAGCTTGTGCGTGTCCATAGTCGGACAGATCTCGGTAATAGTACCGAGGTTGCGATAGATAAACTCACACAGACGGATATTGTCATCGACAGCACCATTGCCACTCGCACCAGCTACAAAGAGCTCGAAGTCGGGCAGGCAAAAGGTGTTTTGGGTATCGATCGGCATCAAACAGACCCTCTTTTTGTCAGCGCCAGCTGAGGTCAATCCGTGATCACGAGCCCACTTTTGAGCGGCTACAAACAGCTCTTGGTAGGGATTGCGATAGGCTTCGCTAGCCTGGGACGGATTGAAATGAGGGGGAATGGGTAGAATCTTATTCATGATTTTTCCTCCGGAAAAGTGAAAAGGTTTGACGGTGAAAGACAAAGTCTTAACGGAAAAGGCCTCCTTTTGATTACTTTATTTTCAGGATGCGGATTTCTTTTTGATCGATAACACATAGACCATCCTGGCTAGAAAATAGCTTGCAGCCAGAATGTACAAAGGGCTCAGTGTCAGGGAATTTTTTGGTGACCGACAGTTGGCCGCCATTTTCTTCCACTCGGACAATGCCATCATCGGTAGCGACCAGCAAAAATTTGCCGGCTGCACATTTGCCTCGGATGCTAGAGAGCCAGCTACCGTCGCCTTCTTCGGCTTCAGCTTCGGCTTCGATAGTTCCGTTGCGGTTGATGATGATACATTGGTTGATTGTTTTTCCGCCTTGGCGGGTAGCAATCAAAAACCAAGCTCGTTCTTTGGAAAATGTACAGGTAGAATCAATCATCTGACCTCTGATAGGAGGTAATTTGATCGAGTCATTGATACCTGGTTTTTTTGCATCAAAGCTAAAGGCTACACAGAGATTTCCAGCTCGGTAAAAACCAAAGCCAAATTCATCTCCAGTCCAGAAGAGCGTCTGTCCTTCCAAAACATCACCAATGCGTTTGGGACCAAATTGTCCGTCTCGCATCAATTGTCCGCCTTGGAGCCAGTATGAGTGACTAGAATTTGAGTCAAAGATTGGCAGGATGCCAAAGCTATCAACTCGTTCTTTGGACGTTGACCCATCGGGGAGCATCTTTATCAATTGTCCGGTCTTGCTTATCAACGTATTTTTTCCCTGAATGCGGAAACGCATCTGGGGATCGAGATTTCCAGGAATAACCTTACGATTTCCTTCTCTGAAGTAAGCACCGTTTTCATGGCAGAGCCAATGGAGCTTAGCATTTTGAACAGCAGCATAGATAATCACACCAGCAGTTTTGAAAACCCTGGTAGATGTCACTGTGCCACGGATCATGACAGTCTCTTTGATTGCGCTTGGGGCAACTTGAGAACATTCGGGGCATGTACCACGAGCATGTTCGGCACCACAGGCACTACAAGTAGTCCAGTGTAATTCTTGGAGAAGTTGCAACGGAAAGATTCCGCGTTTATCTTCTACAAAAATACGATGAAATTCTTGCAAGAGATCGTCAGGTAATACACCAAATGGTGTAGCTGGCCGAGGGTATTTGACCTCTGGGTCAAACACAGTCACTCGGTGCAACGGCCTAGCATCATGCGTCATGCGTTTGCTTTTGTCTTTGGGGCGATAGACACCGCCATAAGGACCGACAAAGAGCAGGGATTGCATCAACATGATAGCAAAGGAATACCAGTCAGAGTTGGAGTTGTGAGGTTTTTTGAGCGCAAGCGAAGTTGCCTTGGGATCACAGAGTAGGGGGTCAGCAAACTTGGCGGTAAACATTTTGCAGAGATACTTGCCAAATTGAGCGCTGTCAGCATCGATTACAAAAGCTTGGTTGTTGATGACCAAAATATTCAAATCATTAAAGTCACCGAAGACAACGTTTGCTTTGTGTGTACCAAGGACAGTCTCATGCAAGTCACTGAAAATATCAACTATCAAGTCATTGCCAACTCCACCTTGTCGGAAACTGCGTTCGCCGTAGCGAAGCAATACTTCAGCACCTAGCTTTAGCTCCATAGCATAACCCAAAATTTTAGTTCCCGGTTTGTTGGTAATCAAGCCTCTAGGTGTGATTACTCTGGGAGGTAAGTTTTGAGGAAATTCTCGGAGCTTTGTCTGATGTTCTAGCAGACGAGCTTGGGCTGCTTTTTGTTCGTGTGCTTGACCAGTATAGTCAGGATGATTAGGGGCTTTAAAAATTTTAGCCGCCAATCCTTGACCAACGTTGAAGACATCAGCTTCACCACCTTTACCAATTGACTTGGTTGGATTTAGGCGAAGAAGCTTTCCGCCTAGATAGACGTTCATGTTACTTCACCTTCCTCGCTTGGCTTTTTGCGACGGATGATAAACATAGTTGTGTCATCGGGCAAAAGTCCAGGTTCTTTACGGAGTCCAAAGGGGGTAGTGCTACGATCCAGCTTGATAGACTCACGACTGGTCAAGACCAGTTTGCGTCTCAAGGCATCTCGATTGCGGAAAAACAAATCGTTTTCCCAAAATTGAGACAGAGGACCGACTAAGGTTTGTTTTCCTGGCATCTTGTGTTCGGAAATATTGACAAGGTCAATAACTCCGTCACTTCCAATCATTGCTGACTGGAGTTCGTCTAGTTCTAGCTCATAGTTGAGCCGAAAATCCAAAAGTTCGGGATTGTCTTGAGCCAAGCTAGTGTCCAACATATTGTAGACAACATAGGGAGGCGCATTATCAGGGAAAGGACCAAGGTCAACGAATTCTCCGTTGACAGCAATAGCACCATCTCCAATAGAAAAAATCCAGAGCTTATTTTGGATACGATTGAGCACCATCACTACGGTAGTGAATTGGAAGTACTCAATCAAAACTTGACGATAGTTGGTGTCCAACTCTTTCGCGACATTGCAAAGACCAATAAGGAAATCATCCTTTAGCCTTTCCAAGGCACGCGCATCCTCGTAATAGAGAGAATGGTTGTCACGCAGTAGATTTACAATCAACCGCGCGGCAATGTTTGAGCCGACTTCCGCTTTTTTACTACCACTACAACCATCACAGACAGCGGCTATTAGCTGATCATCATCAGCATAGATAGCTAGACCGTCCTGATTGTTTTTGCTTGAGATCACATGATCAAAGCCTGTGATAGTGCCAGAAGCGATTTCGAATACGTCTGAAAGTTTCACATTTTCTCCTTTCGTTTTGTTTTTTTACCAAAACCAATTGTTAATGAACTAGGACTTTTGGCCTCACTGATATAGCCCAAAAATGAGCTCCACTAGTTAGGTCAAAATAGGGGAGTAATACATTGTTTTTATTACATATGAAACCGCTATTTTTATCATATTTTCGTATTTTTGTCAATAGTACGTGTATATTTTACATTAGTGTATATTTTACACTAATTAAGATCAAAAAAAATCAAAGAATTTGGCTAATGTTAGACAATTTCCACTATTTTTGGCTTAGTTGAGCTAAATTCATATAATTTAGCAGGTCTATGAGCACCTTTTATTTTGGTCTCAGAAGTAGGGTGGATAATGTCTAAAGCAAGGATTTTCTTACGGAAATTACGTTTATCTATGACTTTTCCAAGGATAATTTCGTATACTTTTTGTAGGTCTGTTAGGGTAAATTTTGTAGGTAAAAGAGACCATACGGCGTTGGTATAGCTTATTTTATCGGCTAATCTTTGTTTGGCATATTTAGCTATTTTATCATGATCATAAGCCAATCCAGGTAGTTTTTTGACTGGAATCCACCGAACATCGCTATATTTTGCAGAAGTTTTGATATTGTTGGTTTTTGGTGGAACTAGAGCAAAATAGGCGGTAGATATGACTCTGGCAAAAGGATCTCTTTTGACATCACCAAAAGTATATAGTTGTTCTAAATAAACATCACTGACGCTAGTTTGGGTCTTCAGGATTCTTTTGGCTGCAGAATCCAAGGTCTCGTTATTGTTGACCAAGCCACCTGGTAAAGCCCAGTGTCCTTGGAGCTTATCTTTCATTTTTATCAGCAAAACACACAACTTACCATCCTTGATGGTAAAGATGCAATTATCAACAGCAAGCTTGATATTTTGCTTGGCGTGTTCTTTTTTTATCTTTGAATCTTTCATATACTTAGTTAGTGTCTTATATACACATACTAACATACTCACAAAGTCTGTCAAGCGAGGAATAGTGTACTTGTAGATAAATAAAAACGCCAAGCTGAGCTTGGCGTTGTAGTTAGTCGGAAGAAAGATGTTCTTTCATTGTGTATTGCTTAGGAAACTCTCCGGTTTCTTCTAGAGAAATCAGACTTTCCAATCCCATACCACCAATAATCAAGTGGTAATTTTCGGGTTTTCTGGTGACAATGTGTTTTTGTGCCAGAGTACCTAGCCAGATAAATGGCTTGAGTTGTAACCTAAAAATCTCATAGGCAATTGCAAACGTAAACAGTACGTCGAGGTAGACAAAAAAATGTAGATGTAGAAATCCTATTAAAATTATTTGAATTAAATATAAGATTACAACCAGATTTGTACCACAACGTGAACTGATTCGACTTGATTCCCTTATGTTTTCAAGGTTTAGATTTTTACCAGACAAGTAGGCATTGATTGCCATATGTTCGGCGGCGTGATATCTAAATAGACCTTGTAGGGCCCAGATCAAGACTACCATCATTAGTAAGTTGCCTAAAATCAAAATATTTTCAGTAATCAGTGTAGATGATTTTGGGACAGGGATTTTTTCGGCTTTTGGCCAAAATTCTACATAAGCTCCAAGTAAAAACAAGGCAGCAAATGCTGTTTTGGCTTTTTTACTGCCACTGATTACCATATGGGCAAGCATTTCAATAAAAGTCCACATACCTCGCAGTAAGGGAACTTTTTTTGGCCAGGCAGCAAATGAAAAGAGTTTTGGCACTCTTTTTTGTTTTATTATGATGCCTTTTCCTGTGTGGGTGGCAGTGACTTGGTATTTGGGACCAATAAAAGTAATGCCATTTAGTCTGGCAAAACCTGCTATTCTCAGCATATCTTTCTCCTTTGTTAAAGAACTTTCTTAAAACAATGATTATTTTTAACATAGAATATATTTTGGGTCAATTATCAAGATTGACAAAAAAGTCCTATTATGTTAATTTAGGCGAACGAATTAAGGTATTAATAATGATAAATATGTCAAAGAAATTGAAGTCGCTAAGTCTGATTGTAGTCTTGTTTGCTATGGTTTTGTTTACTACTGGATGTGGTAAACAAGAAGAAGAGGAAAAACCGGTTATAAAAAAACAAGTTGAAGTACAACAGATTGCCAGACAAAATCAGGTAACTGCTTCATTGCTAGCTAGTGGCACAGTCACTCCAAAGCAATATAGTAATATCAGAAGTTTGGTACCTGGTACTGTAGAATATCTAAGCCCGGTTGGTTCAGAGATTTTTGTGGGTCAACCGTTGTTTAGTATTCGAGACGAAGGAATTGAAAGTGGATATTTCAATGCTTTACAAAATCTTGAACAAACTCGAGTTGTGACGGACCAACGTGTCCAGCAATCACAACTTGGATTAAATAGTGCTCAGGCCAGACTAGACTTGGCTGAGAGTCAATACAATTCTAGTGTAGCCCAAACCGATCAAGCTGTACGAGTAGCCGAAGATTCTGCAATTGTAGCTTATAGCTCAGCTTATAATACTTTAAATCAAACTCTAAATTATTTAACTGGCGGAAGTATTGATGATGAAAGATATTTGCTAGATAAAGAAGGTTTTTATGCTTTCAAAGATTTGGCAACTACCAATTCTCAGTTAAAAAGCAATACTATGATTCTCTATCCCAACGCAGTGGATAATTTTTTGCTTTTACCAAATACAGTAAATACAACAAATCTTGACTCTGCCCTGAGTCAAATGCAAATTACCGTGTCTGCTACCAAAGATGTGGTCGATAATACAGCTATACTTTTGCAAGGTGCTATAGATGGAGGAGAATTTACAGCAGTTACTATAGAAAGTAATAAACTTTTGAATTCAAATTATCAATTACAAATAAATGGACATGTTAGTGGAGTTATTACCTCTATCAATAATATTACAAATACAAAAATTTCCAAACAACTCTCTTTGAATCAAGCGCAAAGCCAACTGAATTTGGCAAAGATTGATTATGATAATGCAACTATTGGTTTTCAAAATGCTCAAGACGGAGCAACTTTGGAAAAAAATATCGCTCAAACTCAGTTTGATAGTGTAGCCTATAGCTACGGTAACCTTACTTTGGCTGCTCCATTTTCAGGAACAATCCTTTCTCATTATACCAATATGGGTGAGCAAGTTACTGTTGGTCAGCAATTGATCGAAATTGGTAATTTGGCAATCGTAGAAGTCAAGGTTGATGTTGATGTTGATTTTTCTGAAGCCATCAAGCTTGGTGATGAAATAATGATCGAAAACAAATATACAGGCATTGTTTCAGAAGTGGAACCTATTGGGGACTTAAATAGTGGAAAAGTAAACGTCACTATCCAAAGTAGCGAAGCCAAAGAAAATCTAAGAGCTGGTGATATTGCTGAAGTAGAAATCAAACTAAATTATACAGAAGTTGACGTGATTGTCGTACCAATAAAATCTGTGACCATAGAAGCTACTGGAAACTATGTATTCGTTATTGGCGAAAACGGCAAGGTTGCTCGTAAAAATGTCACTCTTGATCAAGTATTTGGTGATAAAGTATCCATCACAAGTGGACTAGAAGAAAACGATCAATTGATTTTACTCAATGGAGTTTTTGTAGCCACTGGTGATGAGGTAGAAATAATTACAGAATAATCATGTCAAACATAAACGATAGAATTGAAGGAGAAGATCCAGAAAAAATAATTGAGATTGATAAAGAAGAAAATCTCTCCGAAAAAAGGATAGCTGAATCTCGCAAAGGTTTGGCTGGTTATTTTATTACTCATTTTAGAGTAGCCTTACTTTTGATAATGTCTATTTTGCTATTGGGTGTTATGGCTGTGACAAACATAGACCGTGAGTCTGACCCAGAAGTAAAAATACCCATTGCCGTAGTTTCTACTTTTTATCCTGGAGCTAGTCCAGCAGACATTGAAAATTTAGTGACCGACGAGATTGAAAATAGATTAGAAGAGTTAGATAGTGTAAAACTTATTACTTCCAGCTCTCTAACTAGCGTATCTTCTATTGTTGTAGAATTTGATGCTTCAGCAAATCTAGATGATAGTATCAGGGAGCTCAAAGATAAAGTTTTAGAAGTAAGGGGTTTGCCAGATGAGGCAGAAGATCCAGTTGTGACTCAAATTCGAGCCAATGATTTCCCTATTATTACTTTTTCTCTTGTAGGAGACCTGACTGACACTCAGCTCAAACAATTGGGTGAAATAGTCCAAGACGAACTAGAATCTATCTCAGGAGTATCTGAGGCGCCGCTTTTGGGAGCCAAAGAAAAAGAATTTTCCGTTGTTATAGATAAAGCTTCATTATCTCGTCTTAGTTTACCAATGAGTCAAGTAGTTGGTGCGATTTCTGCTGCCAACATGGATATGCCATTGGGAGATATTACTATTAGTAATTTAAATTACAACCTAAGAACTGTAGCCAAATTTCAGAGTATAGATGATTTGAAAAAAGTAGTAGTCAGCAATGACGAAGGTAAGTCTATCTTGTTGGAAGACATAGCTATTGTTCAAGAAAAATTCAAAGATGTAAAAACTATCTCCAAAATTTCAGTAGATGGAGAGCCTACAGTGTCATCTGTATCTCTTCAGGTTTTCAAAAAAACAGGTGGCAATATTTTGAATATTGTAGATTCTGCTAAAGAAAAAGTAGAAGAACTTCAAACAAAACAAATAGTACCTCAAGAGGTGAAGATAGAAGTCAGTAGTGATTATTCTTCATTTATTCGTGAGGATTTGAACACCTTGGGTAATAGTGGTGTCCAAGCAACTATACTTATTTTTATTATAATGTTTGCGGCCCTAAGTTTCAAAGAAGCATTGATCTCGCTGTTTGCTATACCAATGACCTTTTTGATTACTTTTATAGTTTTGTACAACGCGGGATATACTCTAAATAGTATGACTCTTTACGCACTTGTATTGTCGCTCGGACTTTTGGTGGATACATTTATAGTTATTTTGGAAGGTATTTTTCATAACATAAGAGAGGGTTATGGACCAAGACGAGCTGCCTTGCTTTCTGTATCTCACTATCGTAAACCTTTGACTGCAGGAACACTTACTACTATTTCTGCTTTTGTGCCAATGCTTTTGGTTTCTGGTATTTTGGGAGAATATCTCAAAATATTTCCAATCACCATTGCCATTACATTACTTGCTTCACTTTTTGTATCTCTAGTATTGGTACCTTCTGTGGGAGCAGTATTTTTGAAAGCTGGTAAACAAAAAGAGCAAAAGGATTCTTTGTTGGAAAAATTTTTGACAAATGCTTTACGTAAAAAATATAAAATAGCGATTGCAAAGTTTTTGACTTCCAGAAAAAAGAAAGTTCAAATGATGTCTGTTATGGTAGTTATGTTTTTGGCTTCACTCGGACTTTTGATTTCAGGTATTGTGCCAGTAGCTTTGTTTCCAAAAACAGATGTGGATTTTTCTTTTGTAGATATAGAAATGCCAATAGGGACCGACCTTGAGACCACAGAAGAAGTGGTAGCCTTGGTTGAAGAAAGGCTTTATGAAAAAGATTATATCGAAGGTTTTGTGACTACAATTGGTCAGTCATCTGCCTTTGGTTTTGATAGTGCAAGCTCAAATGAGCATGTAGCCAATATAAATATAAATTTGGTAGACGAAAATGATAGAAAACTCAAGAGTTATGAAATCACAGATGAGCTCCGAGAAGAATTACAGGCTATAAATAAAGGTAAAATTACTTTACAAGAATTATCATCCGGACCTCCAACGGGCGCGCCAATAGAAGCTCGTATTTTGGGAGACGACTTGGATGTTTTGGACAAGGTATCTGTAGATGTTGTGAGTCTTTTGGAAGGCACCGAAGGAGTGATCAATGTCGTTAGCAATAGAGCGGTATCTCCAGCTGACCTTACTTTTACATTGGACAAAGAAGCCTTGGCCAAATCTGGACTATCGGTCGGAGAAGTGTCTAGCTTTTTACGTACTGCAATATTTGGTGTCACAGCCACAGAGACTAGTATCAACAACGAAGATGTTGATGTGATAGTTAGACTTGATAAAGAAAGTATATCTTCTGTAGAAGAAATCAAAAATCTTTCTTTGATAAACAATTTTGGTGAGGAAGTAAAACTTTCATATGTGGCAGATTTTTCACTTGAACCTGCACTTGCTGCTATAAGGCATAGAGATTTTGTCAGGACTATTACTGTCCAGGCAGATTTGGAATCTGGTTATACTCCAAATGCCGTAGTGCCAAAGATTGAAAAGCAAGTCAAAGAGCAGGGTATTGTTCCTGCTGGTTATACCGTTGGTTTTGGTGGTGAGGTAGAGGATATAGAGCAATCTTTCCAAGAGCTTTGGAGTGCTATGATTGTGGCTGTACTCCTTATCATGATTATTTTGGTATTACAATTCAATTCATACAAAAAACCCTTTGCAGTCCTTATGACATTACCACTTATGCTTATAGGTGTAGTGATTGGAATGCTTATATTCAATTTACCATTTAGTTTTGCAGTATTTTTGGGACTAGTATCTTTGGCTGGTATAGTTGTAAATGATGCTATTGTATTACTCGACAAAACCCAACGTAACGTAGATGAAAAAAAGATGTTGATCCGAGATGCTTTGGCTGATGCCGGAGATACAAGATTGCAACCTATACTACTTACATCTATTACAACTATATTTGGCGTGATACCACTAGCTATTGCTGATCCTTTTTGGCTTGGTATGTCTATAGCTATCATTTTTGGTCTATCTTTTGCGACCATTATGCAACTATTTATCATTCCTATGGTATATTTGAAATTTGAAGGAAAGAAGCAACTAAAAGAAAGAAATATTTAAAATTATATTTATATAAAAAAGCTCAAGGGTTACCTTGAGCTTTGTTTTTTATGCAGTTTTTTCACTATTAGCGATTCTTTCGCGTTTTTGGATACTGCGAAGATGTCGGATTACTTGAGAGTTGGCGTCTGCGGGGATTGGGTCTTTGCCAAATTCCTCGGCAACTAGTTGATTGACAAGAGCATCGCTGATCATTTTTTGACCGTGGAGTTTTTGAGCAATTGCCTCGAACCTTTCCTGATTTCTATTATCAGACATCGACATCCTCCTTTTTTTAAAAGTACAATAAACCAAGATTTACTTTATTAGTTATTGGTTTATTTGTCAATAACTCTTATATATTGCCAGATATACAAAAGACTGCTAATATGTTTTGGTAAAACGTTCATAACAATAAACATAAACAAGGAGGAAAAAAACATGAGGCAGCGACTCGCTGATTTAATGGCTTTGGTCATTGTAATGGCTGTAATTGCTATGATTTCTGGAGCAGATATTATCCCTGATAACCGGGATGATTATGTTCCACCAATGGATGAAACTGGTTCCGCCAAATACCCCGTTGCTCGTATTGAGCTTACCCTTGAAAAACTACTAAAATTGATGGGAAATCAATTGGGATTTGATGGTGCTCTAAACGTCAACCCGGTTACTGCCTAAAAACTTCACCACCCTATGAAAATAGGGTGGTTTTATTATTGACAAAATATCATAAATATGCTATAATTATATATTCCTAAAAGTTCGTTCCAACATTTAAAAACCTCAAAGAAAGGCAAGAAAATGCGTCGTAAGAAGCAAAGGACAACCATGCAAAGAGTCTGGAGAGCACTGTTTTTCATCGTGATTCTGGTAGCCGGCTTCATATTAACCAGTCAGGCAAGTTGGGCGGCTCAGCCCGATAGTTTGCAGGTCTATGTGTTTTCCGCAAACACCACAACTCTTCAAGAAAAGGAAGAAGGTTACGGTCAGTTTGACTGGACGCGTTTGGGCTTCAAGGCTTACAGGGGCAAGTTTATGCTCCGCATCGAGCAGGATCTTTACAGTAATTCCATGAAATATAGTTATTTGGAATATTCCGATTACTATGCTGACTGGAAGTTTGGTATCAAGGGTGGAAAGCACCTGGTACCTATGATGGGTAATTTTCCGCCACCCGTGTTTCGACCGATGCCTAGGTGGGCTTATGCCATCAAAGATCTACCGGTCTATGGAACTGGTCTTTGTGCTTATGTCGGGCGCGGGGATTTAAAGTTGCATTTTGGCAACTTTGGTTACGAAGCTTATCAAGCCAAAGTAGATCTTGGCCCCGTGACAGCCTTCTGGATCAAGAATTACGGTCAAGGACTTTTCTTCAAGGAAAGTTTTCATCCTTGGGTCAATCTACATATGGGTTGGACCAATTACGAGGATCGAATTGATCGAGATTTTCCGGATCGACGGAATACTGCCTTTGTTGAAAATCATATTCGTTTGGGTGATCGCGTTCGTATCTTTGCTCACCAGGACATTGGTGATCATCGAGGCGCTTTTATCGGCGGCCTCAACTACGCACTATTTCCCAACGACAAAGGAAATACTTTTGGTATTTTCTATGATACCAACAACAAATGGCAGCTAAGGCTAAATTTCAGCTTTAGCCAAGTCATCTACCCTGGTTCTTGAAAGAGGTAATATCTGGCCCCGCTGCATGCAAATGTAGCGGGGTTTTTAAATTTTTTTAAAAACTTGAAAAATATCCCAAACTTAGGTATGATTTAACCTGATAAACAGCTATTATTTTATATTTATGGAAAAAGTATTTATTAGAGATTTGGAGAAATTTGTAGACAAAGAAGTAGAGGTCAGTGCTTGGGTGACAAATTTTAGGTCATCTGGAAAAATAGCCTTTTGGCAACTACGAGATGGTTCTGGCTTTAGTCAGGCGATTTTGTCTTCCACTGATTTGTCTGATGACAAATGGGAAGAATCCAAAAAGGTAAGTATAGAAACTTCCGTAAAAATAATTGCCAAGGTAGCCAAGCATCCCAAAAAAGATGAGTATGAGCTACAAGTAAAAGATTTTGAATTTTATCAAATAGCTGATGAGTATCCGATTGGCAAAAAAGATCATGGTGTAGATTTTCTTATGGACAATAGACACCTATGGCTAAGGTCTAGCAAACAGATTGCTATTCAGAAAATTAGAAATACTCTTATTCAGGCCAACTATGACTATATGTCCAAGAATTCATTTACCAAGATTGATGCTCCAATATTGACTCCCAATGCTTGTGAGGGTACTACAGAGCTATTTGAGATTGATTATTTTGATGACAAGGCTTATTTGTCACAAAGCGGACAACTGTATATAGAGTCAGCAATTTTTGCTCACAATAGAGTATTTGACTTTGGTCCAGTTTTTCGTGCTGAGAAATCAAAAACCAGAAGACACCTAACAGAGTTTTGGATGATGGATGCTGAGATGGCTTTTATTGATCTTGATGATAATATGAATGTTCAGGAAGAGCTTATTCGTCATATGGTGACAGCAGTATTAGAAAATAATAAAGCTGATTTAGAAATTTTAGAAAGAGATACCAAGGCTCTGGAAAATATTATTAAACCATTCCACAAAATTACTCATGTTGAGGCTGTTAAGATGCTACAAGATATGGGTAGCGACATAAAAGACGGTGAAGACCTAGGAGCAGATGATGAAACAATACTTACTAAGAAATTTGATAATCCATTATTTGTTACTCATTATCCAGCTAAAATAAAATCTTTTTATATGAAAAGAAATGCCAAAGATGATTCATTGGCGGAATGTAGTGATTTACTTGCTCCAGAAGGTTATGGAGAAATTATTGGCGGAAGTCAGCGTGAAGATGATTATGATACGCTGCTCCAGCGCATCAAAGAAGAAAAACTTTCACAAGAGGACTTTGATTGGTACTTAGACTTACGTAAATATGGATCAGTACCTCATGGTGGTTTCGGCTTTGGCCTGGAGCGTATAGTAGCCTGGGTATGTGGGATTCAACATGTCAGAGAGACAATTCCTTTTCCACGTACAATAAATAGATTAAAACCATAAAATTTTAAAAATATGAAAAGAATAAAAACAATAGAGACGGTAGGACAAGCAGACAAGACAGTCCTTATAAAAGGCTGGGTAAATGTCCGCCGAAACATGGGTAAAATTGCATTTCTTGATATCCGTGATCGTTGGGGCATACTCCAAGTAGTAGCAGTTCCTGCTGAGCTCGATGAAGATTCTCAAAAAATACTCAATAATATTCGTCCAGAATTTGTACTATCTATAGAAGGGATAGTTCAAAAAAGAGGAGAAAAACAAATAAACAAAGATTTGGCTACAGGTACAGTAGAAGTATTGGCCAAAAAGATTGAGATATTATCAGAGGCTGAAACCCCACCATTTGAAATAGATAATGAAGAACGTCAGGCTGGAGAAGATCTTCGTCTCAAACATAGATATCTAGATCTTCGTCATGAGCGTATGAAAAACAATATCGTAGCTCGCGACAATGTAATAATGTTTTTTAGAGAATGGCTACACAAAAATGATTTTGTAGAAATCCAGACTCCAATACTTTCAAAGTCTACTCCAGAAGGAGCTAGGGACTATCTGGTACCTTCTAGACTTCATCCAGGAAATTTCTTTGCTTTACCACAAGCACCTCAACAGTACAAACAGCTATTGATGGTAGCGGGTATGGATAGATATTTTCAAGTAGCTCCATGTTTTCGAGATGAGGATGCTAGAGCAGACCGAAGTCCGGGTGAATTTTATCAGTTGGATATGGAAATGAGTTTTATGACTCAAGAAGAGATTCTGGATCTGACCGAAAAGATGTTTACTGAAATGGTAGAGACTTTGTTCCCTGAAAAGAAAATCACAAGCAAGCCATGGCCACGAATAGATTATGATGAGGCCATGAAAAAATATGGTAATGATAAACCAGATTTACGTAAAGATAAAAATGATCCAAATGAATTGGCATTTTCTTGGATAGTCAATTTCCCGTTGTTTGCCAAGCAGACCGAAGAAGACAAATTTCACGGTGCTGGAGACACTCGGGGACCAAGTCACAATATGTTTACTATGCCAAAAGAAGAGGATATTCCTTTGTTGGATTCAGATCCAGGTAAAGCCAAGGCATATCAACATGATTTGGCTCTCAATGGTTTTGAGGTAGGCGGAGGAGCTGTCCGTATCCATGATATGAAGATTCAGGAAAAAGTTTGGGATTTGATTGGTTTTACTGATGAACAGAAAAAACAGTTTCAGCATTATTTTGAAGCTTTCAAATATGGAGTACCACCACACGGCGGTATTGCCCCAGGACTTGATAGATTGATGATGGTCCTTTTGGGAGAGAAAAATCTCAAAGAAGTGACCGCTTTTCCTTTGACCTCTGACGGCAGAGATCCAATGATGGATTCGCCATCACCAGTAGATAAAGCTCAACTTGATGAACTTGGACTGGAAATAAAAAAGAAATAAAGAAAAGCCTCGGCTAGTCCGGGGCTTTTTATTTTACCCGCTTTAGCTATTGACAGATATCCAAAATATATGTATTATAGACGTTAAGTTCTTTTAGTTTGGATAATCATTAGAGGGTTGCACACCACAATCGTGCAATTAAGTTGTACCCCCAACCGACTCTAATGATGTCCTGGGGCCCGGTTGTATTACTGGGCCCCTTTTTTATTTATTGCTAAAATAGGGGAGAGTATATATATTGACAAAATAGCATAACTATGCTATAATACTGACGCTAGAATAATGAAGAACAGTTGCTGTGCAGAAGGCGGTGCGTTTTTACGCCCAGAAGCAAGCAATTTCAGCAATCATCTACTAGCGTCGGTGTTTACAACGCACCAAACAACGACTATCCTTGGTTCAGGGTGAAATACTGGACTCAGCTAATTAGTTAGTTTCCGCCGTTTGTTTGTCTAATTATACAAAAGTATAATAGACCAGAAATTAACTTTATAGCTGTACTATCTCTTTAATAGAGATAGATTATTATGAGAAGATAGTTTTTTAACTATCACCCCGCTGATCGTTCTTTTTCTAGTAAGCTTTGGACTTATTACTGCTTAGTCTAAGGCACTGGGGCCTAAGCATTTATTGTTTAGGCCTCCTTTTTTTACTTTACAAAATAATAAAATTGTTATATAAAGCCAGTGCTGAAACAGGAAGCTTGTGTGCAGAAGGCGGTGCGTTTTTACGCCCAGAAGCATGCAAGTGTCGGCATGGCAAAACTGTTGGTGTTTTCAACGCATCAAACAACAACTATCCTTGGTTTAGGGTGAAATACTAAACTCAGCTCTCTTTGAAGTGCCTGTCAATATGCTAGATGCATAAAATGACCTTGAAGGGTAAAAAAATTAAGAGATCTGTTGATCCGAACCATTTTAGTAGGATCACGCCACGAGGTATGAAAGCAATAGATGTTTTCAGCTCAGCTGACCAACGTTTTTGTTTTAGTCAGTAAGTCATCCCGGTGGGAGGGACTTGCAGGGCCCAGGTAATCGCTTGGGCCCATTTTTTATTGTTTTCGTATAGGGGGTTGACAAAATATCAAATATAGTGTATACTGCTAAATCAATTGAGAAACGTACCATATAATAAAGCATAATTAGATAAGTTATCTAATAGCAAACATCCACTGTCGCTGGTAGCCTCCTGCCAACGCCCTCCGCTATCAAGCGACAGTCCAACGGGGACCGCCAGCACCCAGCTACGGCGGTCCCCTTTTTTTTATTCCCAAAAATCTGGAAATAATACTATAAAAATGCTATAATATAGGTGTTATTTTTTTATAAATAATGCACAAAATTCAGGTAGAACAATTTGAAGGTCCGCTTGATCTCCTTTTGCAGTTGATAGAGAAAAACAAACTACAGATTACAGAAATTTCTCTGGCCAAAATTACTGATCAATACTTGGACTATATTGAGAACAATGAAAATTTAGCTTCCGAAGAGGTGGCTGATTTTTTATTAATCGCTTCAAAATTGATTTATATCAAATCAAAGTTTCTTTTGCCAGAGCTAGCTACTGATGATGAAGAAGTGGTAGATCTAGAACATCAGCTCAAAATCTATCGTCAGTATTATGAGGCTAGTAAACATATCCAAAAAATATTTTCTGATAAAAAGAAAAGATCTCATAGCCCGGTGGCGAGCTACAAAAATATTTTGCAAAAAGGATTTATTGAGCCCAAAAATGTAGACACAGGACTTTTACAAGAAATGTTTGGTGGAGTTTTGGCTCGTATTCAAAGAGTGGTTAATTTGCCAAAAGCTGTGATCGCTCGAGCAGTGTCTATTGGAGAGAGAATAAAAAACATAAAAGATTTGATTCGTAATAAAAATAAATTTAGTTTCAACGAATTGTTGAGAGCTAAAAATAATAAAATGGAAGTGATTGTCAGTTTTTTGGCAATGTTGGAGCTAGTCAAACAAAAAGAAATCATGGTCCATCAGGACGATATGTTTGGTGATCTAAATATTAATAAAAATGGTGAATAGTATGAGTAATAAATCTTCAGCTTTAGAGAGCTTGTTGTTGGTAGCGGGTAAACCGTTGACCACCAAAGAATTGGCTAGTTTTTTGTCTGTTGATGAAGACAAAATAAAATCTTTGGTAGCTGAGCTCCAAGAAAAATTAAACACTTTAGAAAGTGGTGTTCATATAGCTATAAACAACAATAAGATTCGATTGATTAGCAATCCCGACAATGCCAAAATTTTGCAAGAATACTACAAAGAAGAGTTGACTAGCGAGCTTACTAAGCCATCTTTGGAAACCTTGACTATCATAGCTTATCGTCAACCAATATCCAAAGAAGAGCTTGAGCAGATTCGTGGTGTCAATTGTAGTTTGATTTTGAGAAATTTGTTGATTCGTGGTTTTGTAGAAACTCGTGATGACAAAGATAGTCTAGCTACTACTTATTCTATTACTATGGATTTTTTACGTCATCTGGGAATAGATTCTGTGACAGAGTTGCCAGATTTTGAAAAATTAAATAGTGATGACAATTTAAATAAACTTTTGGATAACACAGCTGAAGCTCAAGAAGAGAAGCGGCT
The DNA here is from genome assembly GCA_018664825.1 of Candidatus Parcubacteria bacterium. GTDB lineage: Bacteria > Patescibacteriota > Patescibacteriia > UBA1558 > GWA2-36-10 > JABJNO01. The sequence continues at coordinate 188,607 of JABJNO010000017.1, read as the reverse complement.
TGAGAAAGAAGAAAAATAAAATGGAATTATTGAAAACTATAAGAGACAAAGATGTAGTACCAAATTATAAGGCAGGCGAAGAAGTAAAATTTAATACCAAAACACAAACAGTTAGAGCTGTTATTTTGGATGAAAATGATCAGACGCCACTTATTTTTGATAAACACAATAATCATTACAAAATACCAGGTGGCGGAATAGAATCAGGAGAAAGTCTAGAAGAAGCTCTAAACAGAGAAGTATTGGAAGAGGCGGGTTGTCAGGCAGAAGTGATAGCTGAGCTTGGTAAAATAGTAGAGCTTCCGGAGCAAACGAAAAAACAACTGGAGTCTGATTGTTATTTGGCAAAACTTGTTGGAGAAAAGGGTGAACCTCAATACGATGATACGGAGAAGAGCTATGGCTATAGTTTGGAGTGGATAAACTTTGATGAAGCAATTGTCAAAGCCGAAAATGTAAAAGCCACTACTTATAATGGTCATTTTATGAGGGAAAGAGATTTAACTTTTTTGAAAAAAGCAAAAGAAATATTGGATGGAAGTAAATAATAAAATAAGAATAGCCAAATTTTTGGCTGAAGCAGGTGTAGCTTCTCGTCGTAAGGCAGAAGATATAATCTCGGCTGGAAAAGTAAAAATTGGGACTGAAGTTGTAAAAAACTTGGCCACCAAAGTGTCACCTGATGCAGATGATATTTTTGTAAATGGTAAAAAAATAACCATTGAACATAAAGTTTATTATTTATTACACAAGCCAGTAGGCACCTTGAGTTCGGTCAGTGATCCACACTACAAAGAAACAGTTTTGAAGTTTGTACCCCGACATCCTAGAGTGTTTCCAGTGGGCAGGTTAGACAAAGACTCAAGTGGATTATTGTTGCTTAGTAATGATGGTGATTTGACTTATAAGGTCACTCATCCAAAGTTTGAAGTCAAAAAAACATATTTGGTAACCATCAACAAAGATATAGACAAAAAAGATGTGGCTCAATTAAAAAAAGGAGTCCAACTGACAGAAGGTATAGCCAAGGCAGATCATGTGGTCATAAAAGAGAAAAGAAAGATGGAAATTGTGGTTCACCAGGGTTGGAATAGGCAGATTAGAAGGATGCTTGGAGAATTTGGTTATGGTGTGATGGAATTGCAGAGAATAAAAGAAGGAAAACTGGTTTTGGGTGATCTACCAGTTGGTAAATATAAAAAATTGGATAAAAAAGACATTATATGAGTTTGTGGAGTATAATTTCTACAGTTGTAATAGCACTTGGCTTGACTTCAAGCCCTGTTTATCATTTGCCAACAATTGATTTTGTTGAGGATGGTCAAAATAAACAAGCGATTTTGAATGATCATCAGGTATCAAATCAAAACAGGACTGCCTTACCACACAAACTAGACAATGGTTCATTGGGAGTAAAGATTACTGCCCAATCAGCTGCTGTGATTGATAAAGATTCTGGCATTGTTTTGTGGAAGAAAAATGCTGACCAAATACGCTCTATAGCTAGTATCACAAAATTGATGACGGCTATAATATTTTTGGAAAATAAACCAGACTGGAATGATTCTATTGTTTTGGAACCGAGAGACGAAGCAAATGGCGGTACACCAGATATCAAGCGCGGTGAAACGGTCAGGGTCAAAGATTTGTTTCATACCTCTTTGATTGCCTCTGACAACAATGCAACCTTGGCTTTGGTACGTAGTACAGGGCTGACACGAGATGAATTTGTAAAAGAGATGAATAAAAAAGCCAAAAGTTTGGGACTTGAAAATACACATTTTGTTGGACCAACTGGCCTGAGTGATGACAACAAGTCAACTGCTATAGAGATATTGCAACTTGCCAAATACGCCTTTGAACACGAGGATATCAATGCAGTGGCAGGTCTGGCCGAATACAATTTTACATCTTTGAGTGGAGAAAGTCATCGGATTTTTTCTACCAATCAATTACTTAGTAGTTATCTAGATATCGAAGCAGGTAAAACAGGATTTATAAATGCTTCGGGCTATTGTATAGTTGCCGAAGTAAAGGGCGAACAAGCAAATGTTATTACAGTGGTTTTGGGTTCAGAAACAAATCCAGATCGTTTTCAGGATCTCAAAATTTTGACAGGTTGGATACTAGAAAATTTTGACTGGTCTTAAAGTACTATTTGTTTTATAATAATATAAATGGACATTGAATGGATAAATAATTTATCTCCGCAATTGGCTACTTTTTTGTTAGCTATGTTGCCGATCACTGAGCTGAGGGTTTCTATACCAGTGGCTTTGGAGACTTTTGATTTACCTATCTGGCAGGCTTATGTATTGTCAGTAGTGGGAGATATTATTCCTGGAGTCTTGATTATTTATTTTATTGGTCCGATATCCAGATTTTTGCGCAAATGGAGGATAGCTGACAAATTTTTTGTTTGGCTGTTTGCTCATACAAGATCAAGGTTTGATGCTAAGTACAAAGTTTGGGGTAACTTGGCGTTATTGTTTTTTGTAGCTATACCATTGCCATTTACAGGAGTTTGGACTGGTTCGGTTGCAGCTTGGTTGTTTGGGATCAAGAAAAAAGATTCGTTGATATATATTATTTTGGGAGCGATGTTGGCTGGAGTACTGGTCACATTGATATCTTTAGGAATTTTTGGATTTTTTAAATCAGTATTATGAATAATTTTGATAAAATAATAATTGCTAACTGGAAAATGAATCTAGACCCTGGACAGTCTATCGACATAGCCAAGGAGATTCATATGCTTTTGGATAAGGCAAAGTTAGACGCAAATAAAAAAGTCATTCTGTGTCCAAGTTTTTTGGCTTTGTATGATATTTCAAAAGTATTATCTGGTAGTCAAATAGATTTTGGTGCCCAAGATGTATTTTATGAAGACGCGGGAGCTTTTACTGGAGAAATATCTCCGGACAATCTAAAAAAGATTGGTTGTAAGTATACGATAGTTGGTCATTCAGAAAGACGGGCTATGGGAGAGACCGATGATAGCGTCAACAAAAAAGTAAAAGCATTGATAGAAAATAATATAATACCGATTATTTGTATTGGAGAAAAAATGGCCGAGCGACAAGGTGGTAAAACTAGTGATGTACTTATCCATCAAATTCAAAAAGCCCTGGAAGATGTGCCAAACAAATATTTTATAGTTGCCTATGAGCCTGTCTGGGCTATCAGTACTAGTGGTAGTGGCCAAATCATCACTCCAGCTGAAGCCAAAAAAGAGCTTTATACTATTCGCGAGGCAGTACCTGCCAAGCTCAAAAACTTTGATATTATATATGGTGGTAGCGTGGGTCCTGATACGGTGACTGATTTTGTAGGAAAAGATGGTTTCAAGGGAGCCTTGGTTGGTGGAGCTAGTTTAGAGGCAAAAACTTTTGTAAAATTAATTAAAAATTCATAATATGATAGTCCCAATCAAACAAATCATAACCAAAGCCCAAAAAGGCAAGTATGCCGTTGGAGCTTTTAATACTTCAAATTTAGAGATTAGTATGGCGATTATCAGAGCAGCCGTAAAGCAAGGGGCTCCTGTTATCATCCAGACCTCTGAGAGTGCTATCAAATATTCAAGCCTGCCGACTATTTTTGATATTATGACAAATATAGCCAACACTATCGGAAAATCTGTACCGATTGCTATCCATCTTGATCACGGACATGATTACAAAATCGTCAAAAGTTGTATCGATATTGGTTATAGTTCTGTTCATATGGATGCTTCAGAAAAAGATTATGCCACAAATGTACGTCTTAGTAAAAAAACTGTAGAAGTAGCTCATAAAAAAAGAATCTGGGTACAAGCAGAGCTGGGGAGTATTTTGGGTAAAGAAGGTATGGTCAAGTTGGCGACAGGTGAAATAAATATGAAAGACATGATGACTGATCCCTATCAGGCTGCGGACTTTGTCAAAAAAACCGGTATTGATACTTTGGCTATTTCTGTGGGTACTATTCATGGGCATTTCAAAGGTATAGAAAGAGTAGATCACCCTCGATTGAAAAAAATCCGAAGTTTAGTGAGTTTACCCTTGGTTTTGCACGGGGGAAGTGGGTTATCTACTGGGACTTTTAAAAAAGCTATAAAAAATGGCGTCAGCGTCATAAATATAGATACAAATTTACGATTAGCTTTTAGAAAAGCTTTACTTGACAGCATGAAGAAAAAAAGCGATATTATAGACCCGCGAAAGATTTTGGCTCCATCTACAGATGCTATGCAGCGTGAAGTAGAAAAGATGATTCGTATCTTTGGGAGCAGCAATAAAGCATAAATATGATTGATATTATATTGATAATTTTTGGAGTTTTGGCCTTGGTATTCATTGTTTTTAAAGTGGTACAAAAAGTCCCAAATTTGACCAACATCAATGTGGATAGTTTGCCAGAGACAAGGGTACGCAAGCAAAAAGATGCCATTCTCAAAGGGCGCCTACAAAGAAGTTGGTATGATTTGTGGTTGAGGGCAAAGGATTTGTCTGAGCCAGTTCAGGATAAATTTAATAATGTTTTTAGGCAGTATTATCAAAAGCTAAAAACAATCGAAAAAGATCTGCGTCGCAGAGGACACAAACAATTGACTTCTTCAGTGGACAAGCTACAAACTGTCGATGTGTTGTTGGTTGACTCTAAGCAATATATAAATAGTGAAGAATATGAAAAAGCAGAGGAGACTTTGCTGGATATTTTAAATATTGATCAACACAATGCCGAAGCTTATATGCTTTTGGCCGAGGTCTATCGTTGTCGCAAAGAGTACGTACAAGCCAAGGAAACTTTGCAATATCTTTTGAAGCTCACTCATGATGATGATGCAGCTGTATATTCATCTCTGGGAAATATTGCCAAAGAGCGAGGAAACCTCAAACAGGCAGAAGAAGATTATCTCAAATCAATTTCTTTATCTGATGATAATTATTTTTATTTTTTAAATTTAGCAGAGGTTTATCTTGATTTAGAAGAGCAAGAAAAGGCTTTAGAAGTTGCCCAAAGAGCACTATTACTTTCCCCGAACAACCCCAAGGTTCTTGACTTTCTGATAGATATCAGTATAATAATGGCAGATTATGAGCTCGGAAAACAATACTTGGATAAACTACGAGAAGTAAATCCTGAGAATCAAAAAATTTCTGAACTTCAAGAGCGCATTGATAATTTATAACAGTTAATATAGAATATATAAACAGTTGGCTCATGACTTGTGTCAGCTGTTGAGTTTTTATGTGGGTCTGTACCCTTCGGCGTTGCTCAGGGTCAGACCAAATAGTTTTTATATGTGGGTCTGTACCGAAGCGGTCAAACGGGGCAGGCTGTAAACCTGCTGGCTTTCGCCTTCGGGGGTTCGAATCCCTCCGGGCCCACCATTCGACTCGTCGCTAAATAGCTCCTCGCTCATGGTTTTTGCTCCTCACTTTCGTTCGGAGCGCCAACCATTCTTGATATACCAAGACGAGGAGAATGTCCTGAGCGTAGCCGAAGGGCATGAGACGATAAAATAATGATAAAAAATAAAGTAAAAAAATATTATTTTTACCTTGCAAGATGTTCAGATAAATCTTTATACGCTGGATATTGCGCAGATTTAAAACAACGTGAAGATAAACATAATTCTGGTAACGGCGCTAAATACACTAGACAAAGACGACCTGTTAAGATTGTGCATTCAGAACAATTTGACTCTATATCAAAAGCTATGAGACGTGAAGCCCAGATTAAACGTTGGACAAAAGTCAAAAAAGAAGAACTAATCAAGCCGTCATAGCTCAGTGGTAGAGCACTTCCATGGTAAGGAAGGGGTCCGCAGTTCAAATCTGCGTGACGGCTCCATTTCACCCCAATGGGGTGTTTTTTTAATACAAAAAAGCAGGCCTAATGACCTGCTTTAAGTTTTTTAGAAGTTACGAGGGCGATTGTGAAACCATTCAATCATTTCGTCACCACTTACACGCATTATTTTTGTTGCGTTGTCAAAACCACAAGGATCATCTGGTTCGGGTATGATTTTACCATCCAAGGTATATCCAGTTACTCCATGATGATGTTTGTGGTCACACAGTTCAGGATCATATTGATCACCAAATTGTTTGTCAGGGAAAGGGAAGAAATTGTCGCCTAACATCAAAACAGGAATTTCCAATACTTCTTTTCCATGGAGTTCAGATGGAGTCATTTTGCCTATTTCAGTATATACAGGATCAAAAGTTAGGCCTTCTTCTAAATCATACCTCACTTCTCCGTCAGCAGAAGTATTGGTATCACCAACATTCAAATCACCATCACCACTATCTTTGAAGATCTCAGAATACTGTGTATCAGTATCTTGGAACAAATCAAAAATAGCATCGTTGCTTGCTACAAGGTCTGTGCCCGTATTTGGACCAAGGCCAAAAAAATTATCAAGCCATGAAGAACCAAGTGTACAGCCACTTAGGGTCACCGATAAAATTATTATTAATAGTAAGTTACGTGCATTTCTCATATGGTATAAGTTATTTTATTAGCTTATTTACAATATTAAACTTAGCTTATTAGATATTGTTTTGTCAATAAATAAAAACCCCATACTTTAGTACGGGGTTGTTAGTCGTCATCATCGTCATCACACATATAACAATAACCATTACAAGTTGGATCACCGCAATATGTTGAGCTACGACAATCGCTGCAATATTGCGAATAATCATTATCGCAATTCATGCAATTATCGCAGGAGTAGTAGTCACATCTACGGGGATCAATAGTTTCACAAACCCAGCAAACATCTCTCCCTTTAGCCTCGTTATCGCGTAGTAATTGTAGCCTTGCTTCACGTTGTCGTATGCGCTCAGCTTCTTTTTGAGCAGCTTCTTCAGCTTGAGTGGGTTGCCCACAAGAAACGCGTACTTCGTCTATTTCATCATATATTTTTTTATGTTGAGCCCTTAGACGAATTAGATAAGGATCTTTCTTGGGGTCATACTTGGCCGCTAGCTCTCTGTCTTCTTGGAGACCTTTTTCATATTCTGCTTTTCGTTGCGCACTTCTTTGATTGGCTATTTCTTGTTGTTGAGCATAACTCCACTCACTCCATTTTCCAAATAGCCAGTAGGCCAGAGCAAGTACACCAACAGTGATAAATATAGCAAGGTAACCTTGCCAAGTTTCAGAAGTGACAAGTTTGTACCAACGCCAGATCCAGTAGCAGACAAAAGCAACAATCATCAAGATTGAGATAACTTTGAATTCTTTCATGATTTCACCTCCTTTCAGAGGTTTGGGTTTAAAAGGACTTTTTCGAACAATTTAATATATTATGATATACAGATATTGTCAATAATAAAACCCCCATACTTTTGTATGGGGGTTATTTTCATTGTTGTCCTGTCTTTGGATCGTAGTAAGGATTTGGCACTTTGCCAGAACCTTTGCAAACTTTGCAAATACCCGCACACCAATTAGGTTTACTGTCAAAAGTACCTGGTTGATTACCTCCGCAAGTTGAACAGTTACATTTAGTTTTTCCACCGCAATGGCTACAATTAGCTTGTTTGCACCAAGTGTCTGTCATGATTTTACTCCTAGGTTTGTAGTATTTAACTACGTTTTTTTGGACCTCACTTTTAAATTATAAGAACATTCTCCTGACAGATTACTATATAATTTTTGACTGTTTATGTCAATTATTATTGACACTTTTGGGACATTGTTGTAGATTAATACATTATAATAGCTCATTAACAGTCTATCTTTCTACCTTGAAAAGGAGTCAAAACCATGAAACAATTAACAAACGCCCATAAAAAGGGCATTTTTGGATTCTGGCTTGCGCCCTCTTACAAATGCAATAATCGTTGTCGGTGGTGCTATGCTGGCAGTAAGTTGTGTCATAGCATAGATATGACATTGGTTGATGCCAAGAGATACATCAAACAAATGTTTGATGCTGGTGCCAGGACTTGTATTTTGGTTGGTGGGGAACCTAGTATTTATCCCCACATTTTACAAGTAGTAGAGTATGCCGCAAACCTTGGTATTCGAGTAAAAATGATGTCCAACGGTCGTCGTTTTGCTCAACGTAGTTTTGTGCAAGATCTCAAGGCAGCGGGCATACAAAACTGTTCGATTTCTATCGAAGGCACAGAAGCAGTTCATGACAACATCACTATGAGAGAAGGATCTTTTTCTCAAGCTATTCGTGGTTTGGAAAATTGTCAGTTGGAAGATATTCCAATCAACTCAATAACCACGGTTGGTTCTTATAATCTGGAAAACATACCAGATTTGGTGAATTTTTTTCAAGAATTCGGCTTGAAGCGCTCAGCTTTCAATATGTGCTCATCTCAGCCAAGTGGTTTTGAAGAAGGCGAAGACGCAGGCATTGTTGATTTGCAGGATTATGTTAGCTTGGTGGAAGACATTGGTCTTGCCTATGACTTTGTCAGTTTCTACGCTTTGGTGCCACTGTGTTTATTTGATCAGGACAAACTACGCGAATTGATAGAGCTTAGGCGACTCATTGTTTCCTGCGCTTTGTTTGCTCGTGCAGTAACAGTTGATCCGGAGGGCAATTTATTGCCTTGTACACATATGGCTGGTTTGAGCTACGGCAACCTCAATGAGCCCGAGGCTATTGAGAATTTTCTAGCCAAAAAAGAGTGCGACAGAACTGTTCTTCGTACTCATGCACCGAGTGAAAAGTGCGTTGATTGTAAACTGTGGAACACCTGCTTTGGTGGGTGTAATCTGATTTGGTTTTCGAGAAGCGCACAGGACCATATTCGAGGCGTTGCCTAGTAAGGAGGTGTCAGATGGATACTATTATTAGCGGTCTGGTTGACCGGGAATTTGTTCCCGTGTCACAGGAAGCTCTTCAGTCAGAGCGTTTGCAGAGCAATAGTCCTATGCCCAGTGATTGCGATGGTGATTGTGGGCAAGATGATTGCGATTGCGCTGACTATGACGACTGCTAGATCGCGAAGAGGGTAAGTTTATACTTACCCTCTTTTTTATTTTAAGTTCTAGTAAATACTAGGGCTTTTTGATACAATAAACTTATAAAATTATTTAAATCAATCATATGAAAAAAACATTATTACTTTTATTAATCATCCCATTGATCATGGGAGCGGGGTGTGGTAAAAAAGGCGAAGAACTAAGCCAGGAAGAAATAGACGAGGGTATAGAGGTGGTAGAGGATCTACTAGAAGAAGTTGAAGATGAGTACAAAGTACGTGGTAGTTGCGATACTATTGCTTCTGCTAGTCATTGTCTAGATTATATTGGTAGTTTTTGGACTGACGAACAGATGAAGCTCAATTGCCAAGGAGCTGGTACTTACAACAAAACAACTTGTCCATACAGTACAAATGGTGGCTGTCGAGCAGGAGCTGGTACAATCACAGAATCGGTAGTTTGGTCATATGACCGCGGTGGCAACCCAATCACAGGAGAAAATGTCCAATACGAGGCCATGGCCTGTGATGCCAATCCAGTAGCCGACTGGGTGACAGCTGATCAGTTATTTTTGAAACCATAATATAAAAAACAATGCCTTCTAGAGCTAGAGCGATAATTATCAAGGATAATAAGATTTTATCTATGAAAAGGACAAAGCCGAAAGAAATTTTTTGGTGTTGTCCGGGTGGTATGATAGAAAAAGAAGAAACAAATGAACAAGCCTTGATTCGTGAATGCAAAGAAGAACTAGGATTAGATGTAAAAGTATTAGAGTTGTTTCATCAAATGGAATCTCAAAAAGCAGAGACAAAAGGACAAATGGAGTATTTTTATCTGGCTGAGATTGTGGGTGGTGAGCTTGGTTCTGGTGATGGTCCAGAATTTCAAAAAGATTCAGGCTATATTGGAGCTTATAAAATAGAGTGGACAGATGTGGATAAATTAGATAGTATAGATTTTCGACCCAAAGAAATAAATAATAAAATAAATGAATTTAGAAAAACTATATAAAACACTAGAAGGTCAACCAAAATATCGTATCCAACAAGCCAAAGATGGTATATTCAAAAGATTGGCTGGTAATTGGGACGAAGTTTCAAATATTTCCAAAGACCTCAAAGAAAAGCTAAACAAAGAATGCCCGCTAGAGATAGATGCTATGATTTTTGCTTCTCGAGATGCCAAAACTACCAAGGTTTTGATTACTTTGAGCGATGGTTTGCAGATTGAAAGTGTCATGCTAGCACACAAAGATGGACGACATACCGTCTGTGTCTCTACTCAAGTAGGTTGTCCATTGGCCTGTACTTTTTGTGCTACCGGCAAGATGGGACTCAAAAGAAATTTAGAAGTAGAGGAGATGTTAGAACAGGTACTGTTTTTTTCTAGAATGCTTCATGAAGAAGATAAAAGAGTATCCAATGTAGTATTTATGGGAATGGGAGAGCCATTTCTCAATTATGACCACACTCTCAAGGCTATTGGATATATCAATGAAGATCTAGGTATTGGGGCTAGGCATATTTCAGTTTCTACCAGCGGAGTGATCAAGGGTATAGAAAGATTGTCCAATGAAAAGATGCAAATCAATCTAGCTGTATCTCTGCATGCCCCAAATGATAAACTGCGTAGCGAATTGATGCCTATCAACAAAAAATTTCCTTTACGTGATTTGCTAAAAAGCGTAGATAAATATATTGTCAAAACAGGTCGCAGAGTAATGTTTGAGTATTTAATGATCAAAGGAGTCAATGATAGTCCAGCTCAAGCATCCCAGCTAGCCGGGTTGATGAAAAAACCACTCTATATGGTCAACTTGATTGCTTACAATCCCACGGATGTATTCAAGCCAACGGACAAAAAAGCTATTGAAGATTTCAAGACTATATTGGAACAAGAAGGAGTCGGTGTGACTCAACGTTATAGTTTTGGGGCTGATATAGATGCAGCCTGTGGTCAACTAGCCAACAAAAATAATTGTAAATAAAAAATAAATTAAAATAAAGACCCCCGTATTTTCATACGGGGGTTGTTTTTTATGCCATTTCAGGCGAATCTTTGAATTGCCTAATGACAGGTGTGACTGGCACGAATTTTGGTCGGCCAATAGTTCTCAAAAGAACAGCTCCCAAGGCACTACGCTTGCAAGAGAGGCCATCATCAGTGGTCAGTAAGGCTTCATCTTGGAATAGCTTGGGAATGATTCGGTCGAGCTCGTGAGCAGCAAAATCATGTACAACTTTGGCTTGCCAGACATTGCCCAGAGTACCATGGACGGTACCAGCTTCTTCGAGGACAGTCATAGCGTAGATTAGATCACGATGCTGGTAATCGATTTCGTACATATGACTCCAGTACTCGGTCAAATCAGCAAAGTGTTCAATCACCCAAAATAGGTATTCGATAGCATCAAAGGAATGACCATCAACACAGAGAGGGCGGTTATCTTTGTCGATCAAAATCAGCTTGTGTCCCTCAGAGTAGCGAGGTTGCTTCAAAACCTCGATTTTCCAATTTTTACCAAGATGACCATTGATCAAGACTTGGTTTTTAGCAAACCAACCAGAAGTCTTTACTTGGAAGCATATTGGAGTTTTGGTGATGTCTTCGCCATCCAAGCTGTTGTGTCCAACGACATTTCTTCGTGTGCCATTGTAGTTTTGTGTCCAATACCAAATGTAGCTGGGTTTAAAGTTTCGAGGGAACCATTCAGAACCAACGAGTCCCAAGCAGCAAATGATAACAAAAACTTCTACGATGAGAACAATTATAACTTCGATATGTTCTCTGGAGATTCGAGGAATAGTTAGGCTCAATAGCCAACAAAATAAAGCTAGTGTGCCAAAAAGGATTACGATGCTCTTTTTGGACATCGGTTCGTCAAAATGAACTTTCATGAAAAATACCCTTCATTCTCGACAAGCCATTAAATCTCGTCGGTGAAAGTACTAAGGTAGCCATTCCCGCGTTCAGAGGATTCTACCAGAGTCAACAACAGAACGCTGGGCTTATTTTGCTATTTTATATTGTTTTTGTCAAGAATATAGTTATTCTAGGAGCACCCCCTGGCTATTGACATTTTTTATAAAGTATAGTATAGTCCTCTAGGTATATATGTGATTTTATATATTTTAATTAACTAATAGAAAAGAAATGTTTAAAAAACAATTAGTTGCTGTTCTAGTTATTTTAGCTAGTTTTAGCGCATTAGCAGTAAAAGCTGCTGATCTTTCTACTGATTCTGTAGAAACGCCGACAACTCTTGCTATCTGCGATCACAATGGTGACAACGTTCGTAATTTGAGCGATGTAGCTATTTTTGCAGGTTGTACTGATACATTTGACGTAAATGGTGACAACATCCATGATTTAGCTGATGTTGCAATCTATGCTTCAAACAACCAAAATAATGCTTGGTGTGCTAGTGAATTTGTGTGTAATCCTACGGTAGTTCCTGAGGAAGCACCTGAAAGTACACTGGAAGGATTGACAATAGTTAATCCAACTTTAAACATCTGCGATCACAATGGTGACAACATCCGTAATTTGACTGATGTAGCCATGTTTGCAGGTTGTACAAGCACTTTTGATGTAGATGGCAATGGATATCATGATTTAGTTGATGTCACATTGTATGCTTCAAAGAACCAAGACAATGCTTGGTGTGCAAGTGAATTTGTGTGTGACCCAGCAACAGAAGTAGAAACTACTGACGTAGTAAATACTTTGGACATCTGTGATCACAATGGTGATAACGTTCGTAATTTGACTGATGTAGTCATGCTTGCAGAGTGTGCAGACACCTTTGACGTAAATGGTGATGGTATCCACAATTTAGTTGATGTCACATTGTATGCTTCAAACAACCAAGACAATGCTTGGTGTGCTAGTGAATTTGTATGTGATCCAACTCCAGTTGAAACAGCCAATATGAGTGGCGGTGGAGTTTCTGCTCCAGATGTTTCAAAACTTAGTTCTGAAATAAGTTGTGAGCAAGTAGATCTTACTTGGGAAACCTCAAAAGACTCACTTACCTGGATTGTTTATGGTCAAACTACTGGTTATGGTGATGAATTTGCAAGCGAAGACTTTAGTTCAGCTCATAATTTCTCACTATTTGGCTTACCATATGACACTACTTACAACTACATGGTAAAAACAAAGGCTATTGCAGGAGCAAGTAAAAATGACTATAACTATAGTTTTACTACTCCAAGTGCTGAATCATGTGGTGTAGTATTAGGTAAAAAGATTTCTATTGAAGATCCAGAACCTAAGGTTTTGGGAGAAAAAGAAGAAGTTTGTACTTATTCTACTCCTGATGAAGATGTTTTAGGAAAAACTGACTGGGAAGACGGCACACTATTGCGTGGCTGTGGACCAGAAGTTTACCGTATTGAAAATCAAGAAAAACGTCATGTTACTAGTTTTTCAGAATTACTAAACTATATTGGAGAAAGAATCTATAATGTAACAAATGATATTTTAGATTTATTCTAAATTAAAACTAAAATAAGTTTCAAAAAAACTATCCACCTGGGTAGTTTTTTTGTTTGACTTTATGCTATAATTAAATAAATATATGCCGGCTACAAAAACAGAAAAATGTATAGAGTTGAACCGAAGACTGGACAAGGCTAATCTTAGGATAGGAGAACTCAATGATGCCTTGATTGATGTAGTGGGTACCTGGGATTTTAATACATCCAAAACGCTTCAAGAGTCTATTACCTTAAATATAAGTTTTCTAAAGAAGTATTTAGGAGAATGCATATTACCTTACAAAGAGGGGGACGTAGTGCATTATCCATTGATCGATGAATCAAGAGTCCAAGATGTACCGGAAAATGTACAGAAAGTCGCAACAGTAATAGTAATGGAAATTAATTATCCTAAAGCAAAAGTCACAGTGGTAGATGAAAGCCTTGGTAAAGGTAGTATTATTGAAGTTGATTGTTCTCAGTTGGAGCTAATTGACTAGATATTGACAAAATGTCATAAATTTGATATAATAATATAATTTATTAAATATCCTTAAAATATGGGGAAAAAGGAGATAAAAAAAGAAATATTGGACTCTGATGCTGATGGTTTATTTGACCATGAGGAAGAGGCTTTGGGTACCGATCCAAACCATTCAGATACAGATAGAGATCAGCTTGGTGACTACCAAGAAGTCCATGTTTATAAAACAAACCCACTAGACCCTGATACAGATTGTGACCAAATAGAAGATGGTGTAGAAGTAAAAGCTGGTTTCAATCCAAGAGGTACGGGTATATTGAGACGTTTGTTTATCCCCAATCAATGCAACCATTACAAACCACATGCCTTGCATCCGCATCGTATAGCTTTTCACGCAGCTTCAGCTGTAGTGATAAAGTTGGTCTTGGTTGCCTTTTTATTTACTTTTCCTGTCCAAGCATGGTTGACTCCCGATGTTTTGTTTGAACAAAGTCAAAAAATAGTCCAACTAACAAATAATATTCGTACTAATTTAGGATTAAATACCTTAGAAACTGACAATACTTTGCAGGCAGCAGCTCTCGATAAAGCTCAAGATATGTTGGTCAATGAGTATTTTGCTCATGTTGGCCCAGACAATAAAAGCTTGAAAAGCTGGCTTGCAGGCAGAGGTTATGATTATAAGATAGCTGGTGAAAACTTGGCTATTGGATTTTCTAGTGCCGAAGATGTTGTGGATGCCTGGGTAGGTAGTCCAGTTCATTACGCCAATATGATTGATACAGATTATGACCAAATTGGTGTTGGAGCAGTCAGTGGTAACTACAAAGAATATGATACTACATTGATTGCCCAGTATTTTGGCACCAAAAAGACATATCAAGCTCCTGAACCCACACCAGAACCTGCTACACCAGAGCCTACACCAACTCCGGAGCCTACGCTAACTCCAGAACCAGTAGAAATACCAGAAGTAGAGCCAATAGTAGAGCCTACACCAGATATAGTACCTACAGAGCCAAGTCTACCAGAAATACCAGAATTAGAGCCTATCTTGGAAGAAGAGATCGAGGTTTTGGCAGAATCTGTAGTTAGTCCTTTGTCAGTACCGACATTATTTGACCCAATTGATAGATCAGTTTTAAAAAATAATCTAGTTTCATTGAATATTTCTGCACCAAATGCTACGCAGATTACTGTTTTTGATAATAATAAAGAAATAATTACCAAAGCAGTAAATAAAGATACAGTAAATGTTTCTCTTGATTTGGGAGAAGGTTTACATACTATTGTGATAGATGCTAGCAATGGAGAGGAAACTATCTCTTCTAGTGCTTATACCCTGACAGTTGATACAATAGCCCCAACCATTGATAGTAAAGTTACCAATATTATGGTAAGTCGTCCTCTTGGAGATGAGGCTATTGTGATGAAGGCGGATGCTTTACTTTCTGAAGATGTCAGTCAAGCAGAGGTGATATTCAAAGGAAATATTATAAAATTGAACCAAGATCCAACAGATATAAACAAATGGTCAGGTAATGTCATTATCAATGATCAAGACTATGATGAACTGATGAATCCAATAATTATGGCTACTATTCGTGTCAAAGATAGGGCAGGAAATATTGCCATGCAAGACATAGATTGGAAAGAAGTTACTCCTGTGGATAACTCAGCTTTGGATCAATATTTATTCCTAAAAAATAATCAATCAGAGCACATAAAGCCATTATTTGATTTTAGTGCCATTTATTATAAAGTTATACTAGTGTTAGCAATTTTTGCATTGCTACTCAACATTTTTATTGAAATAAAGAAACAACACCCTCACACTATTTTGTCAACTTTAGGGTTGATTCTATTGATGGGATTCTTGACTATTTTCTAAAAAGGAGTAAGTTTGAGGTGTAGAATTTTTAAAGTACATATTGACTCTAGGAGGGGAGTTATGTTATAGTATGGAGTAAAAAGTTTTAAATATATTGCTTAAAAAAGCAAAAAATAATTAATCTAAACGAAACAAACTTATGAGGAAATTTTTGGCAAAGGGGTTACTATATTTTGTAGCCTTGAGCATGGTAGTTTCAAGTACAGGGTTAAGCCTTGTATCTGTTTCTATTGCCAACGCTGAAGAAGAGGCGGTTCCAGATTTGGTGATTGTTGAGCCATATACAGCTCCAACGGTCTATGCTGATCTGAGTCCGACTCAAGACAGCGTTGAAATTACCTGGGATCCTATTCAGGATGATAGATTGGTAGGTTACAAGGTTGTAATGTCTGAAACCAATACAAATCCAGAATACCCTACAAATTCAGGAGATGTGCTTTTATCTTATGAAGGCACTTCAACTTTCTCTTATACCTGGAATGGTCCTCTAGTTTGTGATCAGAATTATTATTTTTCTGTCACAGCTAGATACAATACACCAACTGGTGCCCCAGATAACGCAGCATTGACAGATGGTGGTTATCATTATGAACCAGGTAATGCAGTATTGATAAATTTTGCCTGTGAAGAGCCTGAACCAAGTTGTCAGGGTGCTGATCATGAGTTTGTAGTTGACCTAGAAGTAATGGGTTTAAATTGCGGTTCACAAAATGTACCTGCTTATGATTTTGAAGACATTGATTTGTCTACAAATGGTGGCAGCTATGAATTGCATACCGTAGTTCATCGTAGTGGTGACAATGCTGGTTCTCCTTATGGACAAGACAACGAAGAATTTACCATGAGAGTGAATACTAGTTCTGCAGGTCCTGCAGTTTTGGATCAACCACCAGGAACAACCTGGCAAATCCAAAATGCTGGAACTTTTGATTTTGTAGATAATACAAATACTATTCATATGGACACAACTGAAACATGTTCTGATCCAAGTGATATGGATAGAAACAGTGTTGCTGTTACAAAACTTTGTTTATACGAAGTAGAGGCACCACCAACTGGTCAAGTCAAATTTTGTAAGCAAAATGATCTAAACGGTAATGGTATTCTTGATTCAGGAGAACCAACTATACATGGTTGGGATTTTACAGTAGATGGTCAAACAACCTACAATGATGCTGATGATGGCACTTTAGATGGTTGTGCTACTCTTGATTTACCATATAGTACATACAACGTTGATGAAGTTATGCAGTCAGGCTGGTCAAGAACTGGTGTTGGCGGTAACGGTGTTGCTCAACCAAACGGTTCAGTTGACCTTACTGTAGACGGCGCTGGTACTTATATTATTTACTTCTTAAATGAAGCAGAATTACAAGAAGAATGTTCTGTAGAAGATAATCTTCTTGTAAATTATAGTTTTGAAGAACCTGTAGTTACCAACGCCTCTTTATGGCAGAAAATGAGTTCTGTACTTGGCTGGGTAATCGAAAAGGCTTCTGATGGTTCTGCTACTACTCTCGAGCTTCACAAAGGCTGGAGTGGTAATGTAGCGGCTGATGGCTTGCAATATGCTGAGCTTGACGGAGACCATTCAACACGTATTTCTCAAGACGTTGGAACAGAAGAAGGTGCAGAATACAAATTATTCTGGTCTTTTGCCCCACGTCATAATATAACTGCTGAACAAAATGAACTTTCAATTGAAGTTGATGGTATTCAAGTAGATACAGATGGCCCAGTAACAGGCAGCGCACCTCTTGCTCAGGGTGATTGGACAAATTCTAGCTATGTATTTAATGCTGATAATACAACTACAGAGATAGCATTTGAAGATATTGGACCAAGCAACAGCTTTGGAACCTTTGTTGACGATGTACGTCTTTGTAAAACCGCTGATCCAGAACCAGAAAACAAGGCTACTGTGATTGCACACAAAATTGTGTGTGACAATGAAACTGATTTACCAAACTGGTCTGGCTCTGCAAATATCAATGCTGATACAGCTCAAGATTTTGTAGATAGCCACCCTAACTGTCGTTTTGAATCAGATTGGAAATTTGAATGGGGTACCAACAATAGTTTGTTAGATTTAGATGGAAATTATATTGGTGAACACAATGTTGATGGTTGGTATGATTTTGATGCTCTTACCGATATAAACGGTAGAACAGAAACAGAATTAGACTTAGATAATTTACCAGGTAGACTTTGGTTTAGAGAAGTATTGAAAGATGGTTATGTTCCATTTTCTTTTCCTCCAGGAAGCGCCCCAGGTAATGATGTAAGTGCTGAATTTTGGTGTAACAGCGATGTTGTAAATTATGATAACGCTGAATGGATTGATGTTAGTTCAGATTCTACATATTATTGTGTTGCCTTTAATACAGAGGACTTACCAGAATACAGCCCGTATTGTGGTGATGGTGTAATAAACCAAGAATGGGAACAATGTGATCCAAATATATCTCTTACACATAAAGATTTTGTTGGATGTTCAGAACAATGTCGATTTATTGTTCCAGAATGTAGTGATTTGACTTTAGCTAAAATAAACGTTGATGATACACAAAACTGGAATGGTGGAGATATGACTTCAGATTTATTCCTAGGTTCTGCTAGTTATAAAATTCCATCAAATGTATGGTTTGCTCTATATTATAACGGTGCACATTATATAGATCCAGATGTAGCTGCTAGTCCTCAATATGAGGATGTTCCAGGTTTAGCTGTTCAAAGGTTGGAAAACAACTTGAGAGTAGTTATGCATGGTACTGGCTTAGAAGGTCAAAAAGAGCATGTATCTGGTGAAATTGAGTTTTATAACGCTACAGCAACAACTCAAAGAAGCGATGATGCTACTGGAATTCCTGCTTGGAATGGTCTAGAAAAAGGTTTTGATGGTACAGGAGTAGGTAGTTACAATGCCGGAAACGACGAAGTATGGCTGGCTGATAATATGTCACATTATTGGTTGACCACTACTGTGGCTGACGATGGCTTTTATACCGATTGGACTATTGATGAAGATTGTGAGACCCCATGGGCTCCATGGTGTAGTGCTTTATTGGGAGTTGTAAAACATTCAATAAATACTCCAAGTTACAATCCTGTAGCTGATCTAAACAATGATGGAAAGGTAAATTTGACTGATATAAGCTTAGTATCTCAGATGTACAGCGAAGGAAATGATAAGCTATGTTATAACGAGTTTGATCATCCTGAAGAAGGTTTTCAATTTCAATGTGAAGATCCAGCTGTAGGTTGGTGTGATGCTCTACTACAAGGAGTAACAGATTCAGTAAATAGACCAGAAAGATATTTTGAACATTTTGACTTATATCAAGGTGATGGCCTAGGAGTTATCAACTTGAGTGATATAGTTATTATGTCTCAATATATGGCTGATCCAATAGGAAACAGTACTACTTGTTATAGTCATTTCGTACCACCATTTGAAATGTGTCCATATACAGATGAGCCTCCAGTAATCACTTTGATTGGAGCTGATCCAGTATATATTTATACTGACGAAACTTATGTTGATGACGGAGCTACAGCTTATGACGATGAAGATGGTGATATCACCCCTGATATTGTCACTGTAAATCCAGTAGTTGCTGCAGTAGGTACCTATCTTGTCACTTATGACGTATCTGATTCAGATGGCAACGATGCCTCTCAAGTCACTAGAACTGTAACAGTTCAAACTCGTGGCGGCGGATGTATTACCAATTGTGGTGGAGGAAAGACACCTCCAGATATTTCAGATATTTTAGCTGTGACCTCATGTCAAAATGACGCAACTATTACTTGGAATACCTCAAAAGATTCTCTTACTTGGATGATTCATGGACTTACTCAAACTTACGGTGAAGAAATCTTGAGTACAGATTATGTTTCAAGTCACTCAGTTCTATTGGCTGGCTTAGAACCAGGTACTACTTATCATTATCTTGTAAAATCAAAAGGTGTAGACAATGCTGCAAAGGTTGATTATGACAGAACATTTACTACCCCAACCGCAGAATCATGTGGAGACACACCGCCTCCACCTCCACCTCCAGGACCAACTCCTCCAGAGGTATTGGGTGAAAAGATTTTATCTTGTGACTTTATGAGACCTAGTCATTCAACTGGTCCAGACGTTGATATTGATCAAATTTTCCAATATCCTGATGGTAGTTTATTGAGAGATGCTTGTAGTGCAGAAATGATGGTATATCTACTTCGTGAACAAAAGAAGTGGCATATTCCAAGTTGGCAGTATTTGCATGATAACTATTTGGGACAAAGAATCTACAATGTATTGACCGATGTATTGGATAATTATCCAGACTGGGAAGATAACAAACAGATTCTTGGTATCAAAGAATTTGCAGATGGTAGCTTACTAAGAGGTAGTGATATGAGAATTTATATCATCGAAGATGGTCATAAACGTCATATCAAGACTTTGAAAGAATTGGCTAAATATGCAGGAGAAGAAATATACAACGTAACTGATGATGTGTTAAATAAATACTAAGATATAGACAAAAACCACCCCCGTCTGGGGGTGGTTTTTTGATTGTTTTTGGCATATAATAGAGTTATGCCAGAACTACCCGAAGTAGAGACAATAAGACTTGGCTTGCAAGCCAAAATTTTGAATAAAAAGATAGTAGATCTAAAGGTTTCCAAAGATAAACTAATAAAAAATAATACTAAAAGTTTTATTGAAAAATTGGTAGGAAACAAGTTTTTGGATATAGATAGAGTAGGAAAATTACTTATTTTTGTATTGCCAGAAGAAAAATATTTATTGATTCATCTCAAGATGACTGGACAATTGATATATTCCAAAGAGGATGACTTGGTTGCCGGGGGTCACAATTGGCCAAAAGTAGATGATTTGCCAAATAAATATTCACACATTATTTTTACCTTTGATGACAATTCAAAACTATTTTTCAATGACTTGAGGCAATTTGGTTATTTGAAGTTGGTAAATAAAGCAGATAAGCAAAAAGCAGTAGATAGGCACGGCTTACAGCCAACGGACAAAGAGTTTACTTTAAAAAATTTCAAAGCATTGGTAAAAGGACGGAGGGCAGTGCTAAAAGCTTTTTTATTAAATCAACAAATTATATCAGGTATTGGTAATATTTATGCTGACGAGATATGTTTTCGAGCCAAGGTAATGCCAAGTAGGCATCTAGATACTTTGAGCCAAGATGAAATCAGGCGACTTTGGCAAGCTAGTAAATATATAATAAAGAAAGCTATTGATAAAAAAGGAACAACTTTTAGTGATTATAGAAATGCTGATGGAGGTAGAGGAGGATTTGCAGATTTTCTCAAAGTATATGGTCGTCAAGATAAAAAATGCTTGAATTGTAAAAAATCAAATATTAAAAAAATAAAATTGGCAGGCAGAGGGACTCATTTTTGTCCAAGTTGTCAAAAATAATTAATACAAACATATGAAAAAATCAAAAGTAATTGATCTAATTATTAAATTATTAATGCTAGCCACCGTTGGTCTGGCTTATTATTTTTATCAGGTTTTGCCAGATGAAGTAATTACTCATTGGAATGGAGCTGGTCAGCCAGATGACTGGGGCAGTAAAATGTTTCATATACTATTTACACCATTGTTGATGATTGCTGTTTGGATTTTATTTATGTACCTACCAAAACTTGACCCAAAAAGGAGAAACTATGATGACTTTATGCCTACCTACAAAATAATTCAATTGGTAATAATCGGCTTTTTCTTTGTGTTGTTTGTGATAACAAGCTTGGTAAATATGGATTATAATATTCCAATTGGTATGGTAATACCGTTTATGGTTGGAATTTTATTTATAATCATGGGCGTATATATGAAAGACATCAAGCCAAATTGGTTTGTTGGTATTCGTACTCCCTGGACACTTTCTAGTGATGAGGTCTGGCAGAGGACTCATAAATATGGCGGCAAAGCCTTTATGATTGGAGGAGTAATGTTTTTGGCTATTCCCTTTTTTCCTCCTGGGATGTTTGTATATGCCTTTATTTTGGCTATATTAGCTATTTTGAGTAGTCTAGTTTACTCATATTTTGTATATAAAAGTATAAAAAAAGGTCCAGAAGGGGATCGAGACCTCTAAAAAAAGCCCTAATATTGGGGTAAAATACGAGTCAATATATATATTGACCCGTTCGGCTACGCTCAGGGTCAATCCTGAGCAAAGTCGAAAGGATTGACAAAAACTATAATATATGCTATACTATATTGTTCTTAAGATAGAGAAAATCTTGTTTGTTCGTTAAAAAACTTCCAAATAAATTGGAAAAAAAGGAGGAAATTATGTCTGGTGAAGAAAAAATCAGTGCTTGGTTTGATTCTGCTCTTAGTTACATGGGTTCGCATTGGTTCAGCATCTTTGTTGTTCCGATTCTTGCTCTGATCGCTCTGTCGATCTTTTGTAGCTCCAACAGGAGTACCAAAACCCAGGCCTCTGGTCTGATTGGTACTTTGCTAGTGACGGCACTGTGGTATCTACGTGATATTATCAGTGTTGACCTAAGTGTCGGCTCAATCGTTACCGCCGTATTGGTAACAGTCCTTTACTTTTCGATAGGTTACAAGGCTTACCAGCCTCGTGATTGGTTTGTGACTTTTCAAAAGAGCAAGCCTGTTCGGATTGATAAGGTCTACCTCAATCTGTCGATTACCCACCTTGTTTCGTGGTTGTCGGCCATGGGCGCTATCATGAGCGGATTCAACAAATTGTTTGTCCTTGTGGCATGCATTTTGGTTCCGGGTATGTATATCCTGTCATTGCTTCACAGTGTTCCACTTCGTCAGATTTGGATACCAACAGTATTCAACAAACCTTGGACAAGCTGGGCCATGAAAACTGGCCTCAACTTTTTCTGGGCGTGGTCAACTTGGTTTACCTTTGTCGATATTATTCCTGTTTCCGTTGCAAAGCGGGAAGAGAAATACAAGACAGGTGAGCTGCCAAGTAAAGCTATGAGCAATGAAGGTGGTAAAGAGGCTGTGGCTGCTGGTACCAAGTTTAAGATTGAGTACCGTGAAGTACACAAGATGGATCCTGGTCATTCTGAATATCCGAGGAATCTTGATATTTTCTTGGAGATGGATGATGATGAGCGAAACAACATCGACGAGTATATTCGTCGAGTGATCGAAGATTGGATGGCTGATTATTTGAACTCGCAGGAGGCATCCGATATTCTGGATGAGACCTTTATGCGGGAGATCAAAAATCTTCCTGTCAACTTCGATGCTTATCGTACATCTCGTCGTGTTTCGGATGACGTTGATTCACAAGAGTACAAAGATGCTCTGGAAGCATATGAGATCCAGAGAAAGATCAATGATGCTATCAAGGATCTCAAGAAGAAAGTCCTGGATGAAACAGGACATACCCTTGAGGTGATTGGTATTATCGATCGTACTCCCGACAAGAACTTCGAAAAGGCCATGGAAGACTACGCGACCAAAAACGCCGAAGAGCAGACTGCTCTTCGGGATATCAATGTCCAGACCGCCAAGGGTAAAGCCTTTATGGCTTATCTCGGGACGATCAGGACGACGATCAATCGTACTCGCGCAGCGGGCGAAAAGCTTACTGTTGACGACGTATGGCAGCTCGTAATTGAGCACGAACGTGCGGGTAAGGCTGCAAGCCATGTGATTGGTGTTGGACCACTAGGTTCGGCCCTGTCACGTTTTGCTAGCACTAAGCTTACCTAATAATTTCCCCAACCAAACCCCACATCTACGGATGTGGGGTTGTTTTTTTTGCCTAAGTATGATTTAATATAATTAATTAAAATTTTTAAAATAAAAATTATGCCTACACAAAAAGACTTTGATCTCTTAAAAGAATTTGGCTTAGAAGATTTGCCAGATGACAAAAAAGTAATACTCCAAGAAAAAATAATTGGCCTTGTTGAGAGTCGCTTTAATCGAGTGCTACTTGGTATGTTGACTGAAAAAGACAAGAAAGAGCTTGATGAGTTGTTGGCAGGTGAAGATTTGGAAAAAATGAATAAATTTATTCAAAAAAAGGTTCCAAATTTTGCTGAAATTCACCAAGAAATTGTTGAAGACCTAAAAAAAGAAATGGTTGAAATGAAAGAAGCTATTTTATAAATGAAATAGTAAAAATGACAAAAAAACAAAAAATAGAAAAAATCAGAGCTATCTACAAAGAATTTTTGACTGAACTATCTAGGATCAAAAAAGATGCCAATGGTAGTTTGAAAAATCAAATAGAATCTATCGAAAAAAAAGAGGTAGATAAAATTTTAGATAAGATTAATAATAATTTTTAAACTTATGCCTAAACACACTGAAGATCCAGACAAAGACAAGACACAAGAAGGTGGTCCAGAGTCTGGTGCTGAAAATGAAACCTCACCCGAAGATGAAGGTAAAGAAACTGTAGATAAAATTGAAGAAAACGTAGATGAATTTGCAGGGTCAGAAGCTGGTAGAGCAAGACCGGATTCTGTAGATGAATTGAGAACTATTGCCGATGAAACAGAAGCTCAAATTGAAAAAACCCTCACTGGTATTGAAGGTGGTGATGTAAATTTTGGAACTGTCAAAGACTTTATTGAAGCCAATAAAGGTAAGGACTTATCAGACAAAGATAAGCGTTTTTTGGCGCAAGCTGAAAAAATAATTGCCAGAATAAAATTGGCAGAATCTAGCGTGGGTGAAAGTGTGCAGGCAGTTTCAGCTGTACGTTTTCATGAAGATAATTTGGTACAACTATACAAAAATAGCTTTGGTGGAGATGACCAAGAAGCTACAGAAGAGCCAGCTGAAAAACCCGTAGAACCAGTTGAAGAAATCCCAACGGAAGAGTCTATAGTAGGAGAAGCGGGAAATAAATTAGCAATCTTAAAGGAACGACTCACTCAAGTGGACGATCAAGAACAAGCGAGAGTTTTGATGATGGAGGTTATTGAATTATTTGATAGTCTAGCGCTTGGTGATATAAAAGGAAAAGAGAAGGATAAAATACAAGAAGAGGTTCATAATGCTGTATTAGCGGCTATTGCAAAGCATAGTGATATAAAAAGAAAAAATAATACAGAGGCTGTACCAACTACAGAATCAGAGACTGACAATAGTCCAGAGGCCCCAGAGGCCGAAGTTGTTGATTTTGAAGGTATTAAGGACTTTCTAGATAAATTAAAAGGAAAAGATAATCCTGCTGATTGGGAAAAAGAGTTTATGTCTGAAGTAGAGGGATTTTTAAAGAGTATCAAAACACAAGAATCGATGCTTGGAGAAAAAATGAACGCTGCTTCAACTGTTCAATATTTTAAAGGTAGAGTATTAGAAGCACATGAAGCATATTATGGAGAGAATGCTGAAAAAGAATGTCCAAATTGTGGGAAGCCTAGTATTCCCGGAACCAATCTTTGTGATGATTGTAAAATTGACGTAAATACAGGTAGAACAATAGAAGAAGAAAATAAATTTCAAAGAGATAGTCGATCAGAACAATTTAGCGAAGAGGAATCATCTGCATCGGAGGACGGTGAAGAAACTCCAGAAGGTGAAGAGTCTTTGGAGAGTGTACTTGAAGAAGCGCGTAACCAATATGCAGAAGCTTTGAGAAACAGGAGAAAGGCTTTTAATTTTAAGGAAAGAAAATTTGGTATAGGTAACTTAAAGAAAAAAGCCGAGGCAGAATTTCAAAAAATAAAATTAGAATATGAAGAAGCTGTAAAGAAGCATCATGAGGAAAAACTAACAAAATTAGGTGAAAAAATTGCTTTTGAAAGTGAAAGTGGTGAGATATCAGAAGAGTTATTAAATGAATACATTGCTTTACTTGAAGCAGAAGAACAAGCCCTTGATGAAATTTCTACTTCTTCTGAAAAAAATGCACTTATAAAATTTAAAGAATTCTGGAAGAGGAGTTCTAAGAAAAGAATGGCAGCCGGTCTTGTTTTGGGTGCTACTGGTTTGGCTTTGACTTTTACTGGTGTAGGAGCTGCTGCTGGAGCTGGATTGTTTGGCACAGCCTTTGCTGTTGCTAGAGGTAGTATGTCTGGTGTGGGTACTTATATGACTGCCGAAGCTATGATGGATACCAGAACCAAAACCCTGGGACAAAAAGGGCTTATTGATGATGTTAGTGCTATTGGTAAAAAGGCAGGTCTAAATGTATTTAAACGAGGTCAAAAAAATACAGAAAAGATTGATGCTTTGACTGAAAGAGCTCAAACCTCCGAAGGCTTAGAAAAAGACCTGGAAGCTTTAGATCAAAATGACCCTAATTATGAAAAAGAAAAAGAATATATTA
Source organism: Candidatus Parcubacteria bacterium (assembly GCA_018664825.1). GTDB lineage: Bacteria > Patescibacteriota > Patescibacteriia > UBA1558 > GWA2-36-10 > JABJNO01. Next base: position 162,483 of record JABJNO010000017.1, on the reverse strand, counting down.
CAAAACGACTAGAAGTTGTTCGAGCTCAAGAAGCTAATGGTGTAGTCGCTGAAAATGCTTTTGAAAGTTATGACTTAGAGCAGTTACACATGGAGATAACTAGATTAAGGGTTATTGGATTTGAAAAAGGTACATCAGTAGCCGAATCTGGTCGTTTTGGAAAATCTCAAGAAAAATTAACAAAACTTTTGAAGGAAGCTTATTATAAAAAGCTTAAAGAAAGTATTAAGAGTTGGAAAAATTCATCTGAAAATGAGGATAATTCAGCACTTGGTACTTTACTGTCTGTTTTGGAGGATCAAAATAAATTTACCCAAGAGGGCATGGAATGGGAAACTGATAGTAATAGACTAAAAGCCATGGTTAGACAGGGCTTGGCGGTTGGTGTGGGCTTGACAGTTGGTGTGATAGGAGGTTCAAGATTGGTTAATAAGTTTGCAGAATCTGGCGCTGAATCTGTCTCTGATGTAGACCCTGTCTCTGATTTACCAGAAGCTGCTCTTGATGCTGAGGGTGGTGATGCACTTGATGGCGACCAGCTTGCCGAAGTTGCTGCCAGAAAAGCCGCCAAAGAGGCTACCGAAGCCGAGGCTGCTCTTGATGTAGACCCTGTTTCTGATTTACCAGAAGCTGCTCTTGATGCTGAGGGTGGTGATGCACTTGATGGCGACCAACTTGCCGAAGTTGCTGCCAAAGAGGCTACCGAAGCCGCCAAAGAAACTACCAACAGTGAAATACCTGATGGTATAAGAGCCCCTGAAGATAGTGAGTTGCCTGATGGTATAAGAGCCCCTGAGGATGTTGCAAAAAATATCGAAACTCCTACTGATAGTGGTGAGACTACCGGAATTCCTTCTGAAAGCGGTGCCGATGCCACTGAAGGCGCTAAAGACACCGAAGCTCTCGCTGACACCGCTAAAGACACTGAAATCCCTGCTGTAGTCGAAAAACTCCCTGTGAGTGGTGCTGAAACTGCCATCAAAGGTGATAGTGTTTGGAGGATGGCCGAGAGACAACTTGTCAAAAGACTTGGTGAACAAGACTGGGATTCTTTGGATAAGGCAAAACAAACCTACCTTATAGATGCTATCAAAGATAGAGTAGTTGCTGATCCAGCTGCCTTTGGTATAGAAGGTGATGTCGATGTAATTGGTATTGGTGATAAGGTAGATTTTACAAAATTATTTGAAGATCAAGAATTTTTAGGAAAGATACAAGAACACGCAGGCGCATTGACACCTGATCAATCTGCAAATATTCTTGAAAATAATGACGCCATTGCCAAGGCTGCCAAGGCGGGTATAAAAATTAGCACTGAAAATGTTGATGAAGTTGCTCGCGAAATGCGAGAACACGGAATAGATTTTATATCAAAAGACGGAGCTATTCAGGAATGGACACTTGATGGTTCAGCTGTTACTCAACAAGGTGGGGAATTTGTAGTTGCAGAAACAGGACAAGCAGTGACTCCTGATCAACTGGAAAATATCACAAATCATGGCGGAGAAAATGCCAAAGAGTTTTTACAAAAACAAGGCGAAGTAGCGGTTGATAAATATTTATCTGCTGAAGGTGGTACTTTTAGCAACGAAATGTATGCAACCGCAAAAGAAACAGGAAAATTGAATGATGTTTTTGAAAAAATATTAAAAAGTGGTAGTGATAAAGATGTTGAATCTTTTATTGCCAAACATTTTGGTGGTCAAGATTTTCATGAGAGTAAAATAAACGCCTTTTTATCAATTTTTAGTAATACAGATGATATAAAGCCAGATTTATTGAATCATGCTGGTGACGTGGCTCGTTTGGATGAATGGGTGGAAAGATTTGATGCAGATACTGCTGGTACTTTTTCTGAAGTAAAAGAAGCAACTGATGACGGAGAATGGGCTCCAGCTAAGATTAAAAATATTTATGCTCTAGTAAGAAAAACTCATAGTCGTAGCTTAGGTGGCCTCAATCCATGGAAACAAGATCATTACCAAGTAGATTTCTTGGATGGTAAAGAGCCTGTTTTGTATGAAGATGATGATTTATTGAAAAATGCATTTACTCGAAATGATTGGGCAACAGCTAGTACAGAGGCTGTGCCAACCGTTGGTATGGACACTCCTCCTACAGATTTAGAAATTCCTGCTGCCGCTGAAACTCCGGTTGAGCCTGCTGCTGAGGGCGGCGGAGACAATAATGTAGAACTACCAGGAGATTCCAAGGTTAGAGGGCTGGGTATGCCTGAACCTTCCGCTGAAATTCCAGTAGAGCCAGCCGCTGAAATTCCAGTAGAGCCAGCCGCTGAAATTCCAGTAGAGCCAGCTGTTGAAGGTGTGAAAAATGTAGAGATAAACACTGCGCATGGAGCCAAGATTACTTTTGAACCATCTTCTGATGGAATTCCTGGTAATTTTAAGACAACCATAGATGGGGTGGATAGAATAAGCGGTTGGGGGAAATTAAATCAAACAATAGAGACTAATTTCAAATTAAAAAGCCTGGCTAGTAAAATAATAATGAACCGTGATGTTATGAATGCACTTCAGGAGCAGGGCTTGGGTGATAGTCCAGAAGCTGCTTCAATAGCGAGGGTAGGAGAAAGATTTGCAAAGGTATTATCTGAATCATATGGACTTGATAAAGAGGATTTGTATGAAAATGTAAAAAGGATAGGAGTTGAATAAAATTATATTTTAAAAGACCTCCACTCGGAGGTCTTTTTTATATTTTAGAAAATATTTTTTCAACATCTTGAGGATTGTCTACTGAGACTAGCTGTTTTCTGAGAGTCGAAGCATCGGGTCTGCCTTTGACATAAAATAATAGATGTTTACGCATTTCTCGGAAGCCACTCTCGCCCTTTGATTCATAAAGTAGATGAGCATGTTTTATAATTGTGTCTTTAGTATCAGTCCAAGTTATTTCCTCGTATTTACCAGTTGCTAGATAATCTTTTATTTGTTGGAATATCCAAGGACGTCCATACAAAGCCCTGGAGAGCGCAATTCCATCAGCCTCAGTGTATTTTAGATCATCTACTACTGATTCTATGGTCTGGAAAGATCCATTGATTATATAGGGACTATTCGGAAAGTATTCTTTGAATTTTTCTCCAGCTGATTTGAGCATGTCGAGATCTACAGGACCAGTAAAAGGTACTTCGTAACTACGCCCGTGTAGTATCAAAGCTGCTATTGGTAAGTCTTTTAGTTTTTCAAGAAAATCAAAAATAGTTATTTGTCCTTTATTTGGCGCGCCGGTAATTTTGTTTAGGTTGATTCTGGTTTTGACAGAAACAGGTAAGTCAACGGAGTTCATGGTAGCACTTACAATGTTGTAGACTGTATCCATGTCCCTAAGTAAACAAATACCACCTCCGTGTCCAGCTACTTTTTTGGCGGGACAACCAAAGTTTATATCAATACCAGCTACACCAGTCTTTGCCACTATCTTGGCGGCCTTTGGGTATAATTCGGCGTTTTTACCAAATATTTGGACTACTACAGGTTGTTCTGAGGCTTTGTATTCTAGCATTTGTAGAGTCTTTGTACTTCCATGATACAAAGCATCCACAGAGACAAATTCTGTATGTACTATATCAGCACCCCAGGATTTACAGATTTGACGCCAAGCAGAATCGGTGATTCCAGCCATAGGTGTGGTAGTGAGGATGGGTTTATTCAATTTTTGCCAAAAGTTATTCATAAGTTATATAAAAGCCCACTTTTTGAGTGGGATAAGTTTATATCAAAGTTTTAAAAAAGGCAACTATAGCCAGTCTTTTCTACGGAAATATATCATAAATGAGAATATCATTATAAATATTATGGTCATTACAACATAAAATCCATACGGCTCGGCTATAAAGGGCATATGGCTGCTGTTCATGCCAAATATAGAAGCAACAAGGTTGGCTGGTATCATAATCACAGAAATAACGGTCAAAGTTTTCATGATGTCATTTAGACGATATGAAATCAGTGATTCGTTTGTTTCTTGGAAAGCATTTATATTTTCTTTTTGAGTTTCCAAAATATCCCAAATGTCTTTGGTACGATCTAAAATATTTGTAAAATATATATTCATTTTACTGTGTGGGAAAAATTTGGTATGAGTGTTGATTAGTTTTTTTACAATATTTTTGTGAGCCTGCATGATACGACGGAAATCAACGATATTTCTCTTGATGTGTAGTATCTCTCTCACCAATTTTTTTTCTTCACCCTGGAAAATTCTTTTTTCAATGTCTTCTATGTCTTGACTGATATGGTCAAGCATGGGGAAAGTATAGTTTTGCAAGCGATGTAGTATTTCATAAAGCAAAACAACGGGGTGAGTAGTGGACATGTATTTTTCTTTGCTGTATAGATTTGTACTTACTTCATCAAAAAAGTTTTCCAAAGTATGAATTCGTCCATCTGAAATAGTAATCAAATATTTTGGTCCAACAAAAAAATCAATCTCAGCAGATTCCATTTCACGGGTTTTATTGTTGTAAACAGGAAAAGTCAAAATAAAAAAAACATAGTGAGCGTATTCACTTATTTGAGGACGTTGGACTTTTATGAGGCAATCTTCCAGGTCCAAGGGGTGGAAATCATATTCTTTTCGAAGATATTCTAATTCGTCTTTATGTGGTTTTTGTAAGTGTATCCAGTGTAATTTTTTTGTTTTTATTTTCTTTATTTTCATAAATAACTTAGTATAGTATACATTATAATACTTTTTGGCTTTTAAGGCAAAAGATTTTGGAAAAAAAACTTTGTTTATGGTATAATTGTTTTATAATAAATTTATACATGGCACTAAAAAACTATCGTACATCCCAAACTAGTAAAAGAAAAAAAGACACCAGTGGCAGAAAAATATGGGGTTCCAATATCTCTACGGTAGTTTTGGTCTTGTTGTTAGTTTTGTCATTTGTAAAAGTGACCAAGGAAGTTTTATTGAGATATGAGATTCATCAAGAAATTAAACATCTTGAAAATCAAAAAACAGACCTAGAAGGCCAAAAAGGTCAGATGGAACAACTGATTTCTTACCTAAAAACTGACGAGTATATAGAAAAACAAGCTAGATTAAAACTTAATTTGAGTAAACCAGGGGAAAAACAAATAAACATTACTTCTGGTGAATACGGAGAAGAAATAGCCTTGGATGGTGAAAATTCTCCAAATTTTGTAAAATGGTTTAATTATTTCTTTAAATAAGATGAAATATAAAAAATTAGTAAAACTAGGTTTGATTGTATTGTTGGTTGTCTTGGCAAATTTTGTAGTGGTAAAAATGGTCTATGCCAATAAAATCACAGGCAAATCAGCTCAATTTTTTGCCAGGCTCTACAATTTAAAAATAGGTGTGATTCATGAGCCGAATCAAGATTTGGCTATATATCTAAGTGATTATTTTGAAAATGTAAATTTTGTAAACGAATATTTAAAAGCCAAGATTGAGTACGAGCAAAGTGATGTGGCTACCGAAGAAGATGATATATTTGATCCTTTTGCAATCGATGAGATACCAAAACCAGCGGTAGTAGATAAAGTGATTTGGGATAAACTTGTCAAAGAAGCCTGGATAGCTAAAGTGGCTAGAGAAAATGAAATTACTTTGAGTGAAGAGGAAATCGAAGAAAGGATGCATATATTTGGTGATTCTGAAAAAATAAAAAAAACAATGGAGGAGAGCTATGGTTTGTCATTTGATCTCTATAAAGAGTATATGATAAAGCCAGCAATATTGGAGGCAGAGGTGTATGCAAGTTTAATTGAAAACTATAAAGATGTTAAGGGTGTCCAAAAGATTCAAGAAGCCTGGGCCTGGCTTGAACAGGGGGGAGATTTTGATGAAACAGCCAAAAAGTACTCGGAGGATATGTCTTTTATTGATAACACCCTGTGGCTTACAGAGGGAGAGTCTAGCGGTCTTTATGAGTCTGTGAGGGACTTGGAAGTTGGTGATTTTAGTAAGATTGTCCAGTTGCCAATTGGTTATGTCATTTGGAATATAGAAACAGAAGCTCTCGACGAAGAAACTCAAAAAGAAGCCAAAGAAGTAAGGGGGATATTTGTTGCTTCAAAAAGTTTTGATTCTTTTTATACTGAGTATTTAAATATGGTTGATATTGAGAGAAAATTTAAAATATAAACAAAAATAAATAATATGATTAAAATTTCTAATCTATCAAAAATTTATAACAAAAAAGTAGAAGCTCTCAGGGAGGTTAATATGCATGTTAAACCAGGTGAGTTTGTTTCTATTGTGGGACAAAGTGGCTCTGGGAAATCTACCCTGGTAAAGATGATTATAGCCGAAGAAAAAATAGATTTAGGACAAGTAGTTATTGGCGGTTGGGATATTACCAAAATAAAAGACCGAGAGATTCCTACTCTAAGGAGACAAATCGGAGTAATTTTTCAGGATTTTAAACTTTTGGAAAAAAAGACTGTTTTTGAAAATATTGCATTTGCTATGCAGGCCTGTGGTTTTAAACCCTCAGTGATCAAAAAAACTGTTGACCAAATGATTGCCTTGGTTGGACTAAAAGGTAAAACAGATCGTTATCCGCTCCAGTTGTCAGGTGGAGAACAACAAAGGGTAGCCATAGCTCGTGCCCTGGTACACAAACCAAAATTATTGGTAGCTGATGAGCCAACGGGAAATTTAGATTCTATCAATACTCGTGAGATTATAGATTTGCTTAAAAAAATAAACAACCTTGGGACAACTGTACTTTTGGTGACTCACAACCGGGAAGTTGTAAACAATCTAAGGGGTAGGGTAATCACCCTAGACAATGGTTATGTGATTAGCGATCAGCAAAAAGGTAGGTACTTGTTATAATTTAAAATAAAAATATGTATAAATTGTGGAGAATTTTTAAGTTTGCTATTCAAGGATTTTTTAGAAATTTTTGGTTGTCCTTGGTGACCATTACTATGATGTTGATGGCAATTGTTTCCGTCACTCTGCTGGTTAGTATTGATTATGTAAAACAAGCTACTATTGCCGGAGTTGAGCAGAAGGTAGATATTTTGATATCTATGCAATATGAAATAGAAAGAGAGGATGTAGATACTCTTGTTTTGGATTTAGAAGAGCTACCGGAAGTAAAAAAAGTAAGGATTATTAGTCCAGAAGACAATATGGAGTTGTTTAAACAAAACAATTCCAATAGCAAAGCCATCAAAGCTTTGGATGTTTTTGAAGATGATGAAAATCCATTTGGATATTCACTTGCTATCCAAGCCTATAATCTGGATCAATATAAAACAATCTCTGCTTTTATAGAAAAAGAAGAATACGCGGGCATAGTCAAGGCTAGTACTTTTCATGATTATGAGTCGTTTGTAAACAAAATAAATAATCTATCAAAAATTTTGAATAAGTATAGTTGGTATATAATAGCAATATTTGCCGTGATATCCCTGGTAGTAATCTTTAATACTATCCGTATGAGTATTTATACTCGTAAAGATGAGATTGTGATTATGAAACTTGTTGGAGCGGGCAATTGGTTTATTCGCGCACCGTTTTTTATAGAGAGTATTTTTTATGCACTGGTCTCGGTATTGATAGTGATAGGAGTCACTTATCCAATTGTCAATTTTATTCAACCAAGTTTGACCAATTATTTCCAAGATACTCAAGTCATAAATTTGGCTGGATATTTCCAGAGTAATTTTTTGTATATATTTGGCTGGCAATTTTTGGCCCTAGCAACACTCAACGTAGTCAGTACTGCAGTAGCGATGAAAAAGTATTTGAAATCATAAAAATTATCCAATTAAAAAACACCCCTTTGAGAGGGGTGTTTTTATTTTATTGAGGAATAATATCAATATATTTTGTTTCTTTTATTGAGCTATCAAATTTTTTCTTTTTTAGTCTTCTGAATTTGACTACGCCAGTAATCTTGGCAAACAAGGTGTCATCGCTACCTTTTCCAACATTTAGGCCAGGATGAAATTTTGTACCTCTTTGTCTTACCAAAATAGCACCGGATTTAGCTTCTTGTCCAGCAAATAGTTTTACTCCTAATCTTTGACTTCGGGAATCACGTCCCAGGCTAGTGGATCCGCCAGCTTTCTTATGTGCCATACTCTTAAACTATAATTTTTTAAAACAGTAATATAATAGCTAAAAAATAGAGATATGTCAAGTCCTACCTTGGCTGCCCGGTAGCTTAGAGGGAAGCTCTTAGTCGACAGGCACGACCCCAGGCAGGCAAGGTAGGACTTAACGATGAAAAAATATGTTTACTGGTATTTTGTAAAAATCACTTAACTTGTTTATATATTGGGCTGTTTCAGGCCAATAATCGCTGTTTTTATCAAAACTATCCCAGAAAGCTTGTTGAATGTGGCTATATTTTTGTTTGATGATGGAGCGTATGTTTGATCTAGCTTGGCCACGATTATTGAAACTTTCACAGAATATATAATCTACCGATACGTCGCTCAAATGCATGAATAAAGGGTCCAATTCGGTGATGTAAGGCATAATTGGGCCAATAAAGGCATAAGTGCGGATATCGTTGTTTTTGAGCTCCTTGAGGGCATTGATCCTCCTCTTGGGTATGGTTGTGGTGGGCTCAAAATTGCGCGAATCTCTTGAGTTGAGACTTAGAAAAGAAAAACCTACTTGGCAGTCATCAAATCTAGATAATAAGTCTATATCTCGTAGTACTAAATCAGACTTGGTTAAAATAGATGTGGGTATTTGATATTTCAATAATACTTTGAGGATTTGCCTAGTTAGACCATATTTTTTTTCAATAGGATTATAAGCATCTGTGACACTACTCAGTAATACGCTTTTGGGACGAACTTTTTTCAATTCTTTGTCCAGAGTTTGAGCGGCGTTTTTTTTGATGTCTATAAATTTGCCCCAGGGCTCAGCATGATTGCTAAATCTTTTCATGAAGTCTGCATAACAATAATGACATCCGTGCAAACATCCAAGGTAGGGATTTATAACATAATCACACTTTGGTAATTTACTTTTTGTTAAAATAGTTTTAGCTGAGTTTTCCTTGATATTAATTGTGGACATTTGTGATAATTTATTCTTTCTGTGTATTTTTTGAAAAAGAGTTCCCCTAATAATTTCCTATACCTGATTTTTGTTTTTCTATTTAGCATAGTTTTATAAAAAAGTTCTTAAGATTGCCTTGACTATACCTTGGATGGCTGGGTTCTTGGCATAGATAGGCTTCATGGTTTTATTAGCTGGTTGTAATCTAATTCTATCTTTTTCTCTATAATATTTTTTGAGAGTAGCATAGGTGTTGTCCAAAAGTGCAACTACTACATCTCCGTTTTTGGGATAGAAATTTCTTTCTACGACTACATAGTCTCCGCTCAATATACCTTCGTCGATCATAGACTCACCCTTGACTTTGAGGACGTAGCTATTTTCGTCTTTGACAAAATTTTGGGGTATAGCAATAGTCTCATTGGTCTCAATAGCCTCGATAGGTTCACCGGCAGTAATCAAGCCAGCTAGTGGAAGCTCTATTGATTTACTAAAGTGTTCTTGGTGGACTATCTCTAGTGAACGAGCAGCGTTGTGGCTAGAGGTAATCAAACCTTTGTCTTCAAGAGATCTTACATGCTCATGAACAGTAGCGGTAGAGGAGAGTCCAAAATATTCGGCGATCTCTCTATAGCTAGGAGCATAAGAGTTGGTTTGGATAAATTGAGTGATAAAGTCCAAGACCTCTTTTTGTTTTTTTGTTAAGTTTGGCATATGTTTATTGTTTAATAAGTATACATTCATCATACCCGAACAAAAACCGAACGTCAAGTCTATCTCTGTGGATAACTAAAAAAGCTTTCTTTTTTCCGCCAATATTATATAATTTAAATAATATGATAGATAAAAAAGAAAGATGTAAAATGTTGAGAAGTCAGTTAAGTCTGGTAAAAAGTTTTATGAATGAGTTTGGAATTATTTTTGGTACAACGGATACAATTCAATATTTGGACGACTGTAAAATTTTGGAAAGTAAAATAAAAGAGTATTTAGAAACAATCCAATCAGGAGTTGGGGAAACTCCGAAACAAATCCGAAAAAGACTTAAACCTAATTATCTAGCCTTGGATAAATTAATGTTAGATCTTCGCTACGATGCAGGAGCCTTTGATGTAGAAATTGACACAGATTTAAAAAAAGTTGTTGTTAAACACGATTTAGTTTTAAAAGGAAAGATAACAGAAATACAAGACGGTATATTACCCGAAAATATATTGATCAAAGGTAATTTGATAGTAGAAAATCTTTTACTAAATATGAATAGCGGTTTGGTGATAGAAGGTGATTTGAGAATAGAAGATGAAAATATACGTTATTTACCTGAAGATATAATTATACGTGGTGATATCTGGGTAGGACCTCAATTGGCAGATGTAGCTACAAAATTACAAAAGAAGGGACAAGTAAAAAGTGTTTACGGAATTTAAATATGATTGCAACAGAACAATGCAAAAAATTTAGAGAAAGATTATTACTTGCCAAAAGAAGCAAAGAGGAATTTGACATTGGATTTTCTAGTGCAAAAACTGTTAAAAGTCTTGAGGGGCTAAAAGTTATCGCCAGAATGATACGAAATAAGTTGGAAATTATAATGGGGGATATTGATCCTGAAACATTAAAGGTGCTGAAAAAAAGTTTTTTAGCAATAGATAACTTATTTAATTTATTATCTACTTATAGAAAAGAAAAAACTCTAACTATTGATATGTTTAGGAAAAAAGTGGTTGTTCATCATTCTTTGAAATTAAAGGGATCCCAGTTTTGGAAAAAGGATAGTTTTCCAGCTAATATTTTGATTAAAGGCGACTTGGAAGTTGAGGACCTTGAATTTACCCTTGGATCTGGAGTAGAAATAGAAGGTGATTTGAGAATTTATGATAAAAATTCTAGTATTTCGGAAGAAAATATAGGAAATAATTTGATGGTACATGGTGATATTTATGTACCACAAAGTTTGGAAACATTGGCTTATATGTTGAAAGAGCAAGGTCAAATAAAAGGAAGTGTTTATAAAATTTAGATATGCATTTATACCAAGTACGAAAATGTAATAGAGCAAAACAAGCCTTGGATAATTTTAGGCGGTACCTTGATACAGCAGGGACTATTTTGGCTACCGCTGAAAACATAAAGCAGTTAGAAGGAATTAAGGATTTATTGGATATGAAAGAAGATTTAGTTGATGCTAGTGTTGACTTGGGTGTTCCTGGTTTGAATAAATTGAGACAATGGGCAGTTACTATGGATAAATTGTTGGTAGCCAATGCCCCTGGTGTAGAAAGGAGTCAAATTCATGATAGGATGGGAAAAGTTATTGTAAAGTCTTTGGTGTTATCTAGTGAAATATCGGGCCACTCCAGAGGCACTATTCCACCACATATACTTGTTTCGGGCGATGTAGAAATAGATACCTACGATCCTATATTTGGCGAAGGTTTGATAGTGACTGGAGATTTTAGGGCAAAAGGAATATGTCGTCCAACTTTCAAAAAAGGTACAGAAATATATGGAGATGTCTATACTATAAAACAAAATTTAAAATATTTTGAAAAATTAAAAGCCGAAGGAAATCTTTTGGGTGATATACATATAGTAAAAAAATAATATAACTTAAACCTGAGCTAGGCTCGGGTTTTTTATTTGACAATAAAGCGTATTTAGACTAAATTATATTGAATATTTGATCCTTCCAAAACTCAAAACTTTGCAACAAAGGAGAAAGCCATGAAAAACGGACAGTCAATGGAGCCGAGCCTAGAATATGATGAGATCAATTATAATGATCTCAAGCATCGAGTAAAGATGTTGGCCCAGAAAATTGTGGAGGATATCCCTGAGGGAGAAATTCCTCTGATGGTTTGTGTGCTCAAGGGTGCTTTTGTATTTTTTGCTGATCTCACTCGTGATATGGGTGATGTGATGATTGAGACAGAATTTATGTCTGTCTCGAGTTACGGTGATGAACAGACAAGCTCTGGTGTAGTAGAAATCACTCAAGACATCGGAGTCAACATCGCTGGACGTCACGTCATCTTGGTCGAAGATATTGTCGACACTGGTTTGACTCTCAATTATTTGAGAGACATCCTACTCAGACGTGAGCCTGCTAGTTTACGAATTTGTGTCCTCTTGGACAAAGTCGCAGCTCGCGAAGTCGAAGTGCCGATTGATTATATCGGCTTTGAGATTGAAAATGTCTTTGTAGTTGGCTACGGCCTAGACTACGCTGGTCATTATCGTAATCATCCGTGGATTTCGGTGCTTAAAGAAAGTGCCTACAAAGACACAGAAAGTGAGTGATAGTATGTCTGAATCACCCGATGTTGGAAAACTTCTTGAGGAAATGCCAAAATCAACGATCACCATCGAAGCTGGTCGAGTAATCTCTTTGTCCGATTGGACATTGTGGAATCTCGTCCCTATGGAGACCATAGGTATCAATCAAGATGAAGATGGAAAGGTTTCGGGACACTTGTCTCATGGTGGTGGTGGACGAGGACTTTTTGGTGACAGTGTTGCTGAAGCTTTGAATCAGAACCTACACCCCAAGATTGCGGGTCCGATTATTGAGGCCTTTGCTCTTGAGGGAGCTACTCCTGAAGCAGTCAAAGCTTTACTACCCAAATATGAGGTAGTAGAAATCTAAAAAAACAACCCCCTATAGAAATATAGGGGGTTTTTATTATTGTATAGTCAAATAATAGTTTTCTTCAGGGGTAAGGATAAATAATCGATTACCCTTTTTATTGAATAAGTATAGTTTTTTGTGAGGGTTTTCTAGGATAGGTACAGAGTTTCTTTTGTCTCGGCCGTCTATTTCGGTAATATTGGTTTGTTCATTGATTTCACTGAGGAAGTAGCTACCATTTGGATGCCAGAGTAAGTCAGATACTATCTGGCTAGATCTATCTATTAGTTCTTGCCAGTCATCTTGATAATTATAGAGGATAATTTCATGGCCATTGGTAAGTAATAATCTTTGATTGTGGACTTTGACTGAAGTGACAGGAATATCTATAAGGTTTTGAAAGATATTTTTTATATAAAGCTGTGATCCAAGAGTAAAGATAAATTGTCGGTCATTGGTGACCATTATTTTTAGTTTGCCAAGATTGAGGTTTTCCAATATTTGCTTGCTGTTTAGGTTTTTATCAAGTTGTTCAACGTAGTTTGCGTTGTCTACAGAGTATAAGATAGCTATATAGTCATCTTTTAGATCAAAATCTTTGATGTTTTTATCTAGATCAAGGTCATGTGTGGTTGGCTCAAATATTTGGGCGATGTTTAGTTGAAATAATTTTTCTTTTTGCAAATACCACAAAGTATTCGAATCTTGGTTGTCCCAGATTATTTTTTCTATATTTGCCAGCTCTAAAGGATAAAATTCTTTTTGTCCTATATCAAAAATAATAAGAGCTTCTGTAGTATCTTTCAAAAGTATTTTTTGATCATTGGGAGACCAGTCAACAAAGCTATATGAGCTACTAGCAAAATCATATATTTCAAACATCTTGGCTTGTTCGACGTCGGTAATTTTGAATTTGTTGTCATCGTCTATAAGAGCGTATTTTTCTTCATTTTTGTTTAGCAAAAAATTTGTCGAACCAGAGGACAAGGTTTTTTTGTCTGTGTCTTGATAAAATAGTACAATATCTTCGGCAAAGGTAGTTTCTCCTGAGGAAACTTCGAGTTCTTTTTGCCAAGAACCGTATTTTTCTTTTTTTATCTCAATCAAATGACGTCCAGGCTTGATATTTGTAATTTGATTTGGAGTACGGTTTTTATTTTTTTCTCCATCAATATAAATATCAGCATCACGAGGGTATGATTTTATATAAAAAGCTCCATTTTTTTCTACTTGAGCAGTATCAAAGTTATAACGATATCCTCCGGCGTATAATAAAAAAATCGGAGTCAGTACAATAAATAGGAGAAAAAAGAAGGAATAAGTCAGTCTATTTATAGTTTTGCCCATCTTGTTTGTTTATCAAAATTAAGGTATAATTTATTAAGAAATCATTATCACTATACTATGTCTAAATTTATAATTCAAGGTGGTAATACGCTGCATGGAAACATCAGGGTAGCTGGCTTCAAAAATGCCGCTACTCCTATTATTGCCGCTACTATTTTGACCAAGGAGGAGGTTTTGTTACACAATGTGCCTCTTATAGAAGATGTAAAAAAGATGATCCAGATACTGACGTCTATGGGATCCAAAATCGTTTGGACGGACACAAATAGTGTCAAAATAGACAATTCAGAGCTTGATCCCGCCAAGATGGACATGAAGCTTATTACAACTTTACGTTCATCTATTTTATTTATGGGTTCTTTGGTTGGTCGTTTTGGCCGTATCAAAACAAAAGAACCAGGAGGATGTCAGATTGGCAACCGTAGTTTAGAGACTCATCTCAAAGGATTCAATAAACTAGGTATTGATATTGACTATAATGACAAGTTTTATTTTCTAGAAAAAAACAAAGCAGCCGAAGAAGAAATAGTCATGGGAGAATTGTCTGTGACTGGTACAGAAAATATTATTTTGGCAGCAGCCTTGAATACAGGTACTATTGATCTTCGCGTAGCAGCTTGTGATCCAAGTGTGCAGGATTTGTGCTGGTTTTTGAATAGCATTGGAGCCGAAATCAAAGGTGTTGGTACTCATGATTTGACTATCAAGGGTGTCCGCAATCTAAAAGGAGGCGAATATCATATCATGCCCGATCCAATCGAGACGGGTACTTTTATTTCACTAGCTGGTGCTACCAAGTCAAGATTTACTATCGAAAATGCTGCCCCAAGATTTATTGCCCTAGAAATAGAAAAATACAAAGAAATTGGTTTGAAACTAGAAATAGAATATTTAGACTTATCACCAAACAAAAATTATAAATTAGCCAACATCCGAGTAGATGGTAAAGTAGATTTGCAGGCTATCAAAAAATTACACGATATGCCTCATCCTGGCTTTGCTCCTGATCTTATACAGCCATTTACCGTACTGATGTCTCAGGCTATGGGTACTTCTCTGATACATGATTGGATGTATGACGGAAGACTAAAATATGTATCTGAGCTCAAAAAAATGGGAGCCAATATCGTGGTTTCTGACCCACATCGCATCATCGTGATTGGACCTGCTCCACTTTTTGGCAAAGAAATCACTAGTTTTGATTTGAGAGCTGGGGCTACTTTGATTATTGCAGCTTTAGCAGCAACTGGCACTAGTGTGGTTTCAAATATCTACCAAGTTGATAGGGGCTATGAGGCTTTGGATATTCGCCTATCAAAATTGGGTGCAAAAATAGAAAGAGTAGACGATTAATACTTCGAGGAATTTAGTATAGAATATATGGATCAATTTAGCACAAATAGCGAACAACCTATTGAAACAAAAAAACCTTGGTGGGAGAAATTAGCCAAGTTTTATGCTTTGGTGATGCTTTTGACTGCAGCATTTATCTTTGGTTTGACTATGGCTACTTTTAGTGACGAAAATCCACCCCAATCATCTGCTGATGTAATAAAACAAACTACAAACGAATTGGTTGAGCTATTTGGTAATAATGATGAAATAGATATAGATTTATTTGAACAAGTCTGGGATATAATACATGATGATTTTTATGATAAATCAGAAATAGACGACAGGGCTTTGTTTTATGGAGCTTTGACAGGTATGGTAGATGCTTTGGGAGATCCGCATTCTATATTTTTGAATCCCGAGTTGACTGATGATTTTACCCAAGGATTAGAAGGTACCTTTTTTGGTATTGGAGCTGAGATTGGGCGTAAAAATGATCAATTGGTAGTAGTTGCACCATTGGCTGATACACCAGCAGAACGCGCAGGCCTAAAACCTGGAGATTGGATTTTGTTTATTGATGATATAGATACAACCAATATGTCTACTGGAGAAGCGGTCTATCATATACGTGGTGAATTGGGGACTCCTGTGGTTTTGACTATTTTGTCACCAGATTCTGTAGAAACAAAAGAAATCACAATTGTTCGTCAAAAGATAGATGTACCTAGCGTCACCTATAGATTGGAAGATGAGATCGCAATCATAGAAATTACTCATTTCAATAGTGATACTACAGATCGATTTACCAATGTGGCTCAAGAGGTCGTTGCTGACAATCCAAAAGGAATTATTTTGGACTTACGCAATAATCCAGGTGGATTTTTGACAACTTCCGTAGATATTACAAGTAGCTGGCTTGATGAAAAAGAACCAGTCGTCAGAGAAACATATAGTGATAAAAGAAAAGATAAAGTATACAAAGCTATCAATACTGTCAGTCTAGCTCATTTCAAGACCATTGTTTTGGTAAACGAAGGCTCAGCCTCGGCTAGTGAGATTTTGGCTGGAGCTCTTCAGGATTATGAAGAAGCTACTATTGTTGGAGAAGTTACTTTTGGTAAAGGTTCAGTTCAACAACTCTTGCCTTTGGATGATGATTCTTCTATCAAGATCACGGTAGCCAAATGGCTAACACCAAAAGGCAGAACGATCGAAGGAGAAGGAGTAACTCCAGATATCGAGATAGAACTGACTTATGAAGACTACAACAATGATGTTGACCCACAGATGGAAAGGGCCAAAGAATTAATTTTTGAATTTTAAATATATGAAAGTAATTTTACTTGAAAATATTGCTTCACTTGGAAATAAAGGAGATATCAAAGACATCTCTGATGGTTATGCTAGCAATTTTTTGGTGCCAGCTGGTAAAGCAGCGATAGCAACGATGGAAAATGTTCAAAGAGTCCAAGCCAAGGCAAATAAAGTTGTAAAACAACAAAAAGCCAGAGATACTGCATATGACAAAGTATTCAAATCACTCAACAAACAAAACCTAGTATTTTCAGGACGGGTGTCCGACAAAGATAATCTCTTCAAGGGCGTATCCAACAAAGACATTATCGTCGAAGTAAAAGAGAAATTTAATTTAGAAATAAACGACAACTGGTTTGCTAGGCCAGTGTCTTTTAAAAAGGTTGGCAAACATAGTGTAGAATTACAGCTACCAACAGGCCAAAAAATAATTTTTTATATAACTATTAATTCAATATAAACAGCAATGTCTAAGACCAAATACATATTTATAACTGGTGGCGTCTGCTCGGGCCTAGGTAAAGGAATAGCCTCTGCATCTATCGGAGCAATACTAAAATCAGTTGGTTATTCAGTTTTTACAAGCAAGTTGGATCCCTATCTCAATATTGATCCAGGTACCATGAGTCCTCATCAACATGGTGAAGTATTTGTGACAGATGATGGTACAGAAACAGATCTTGATTTGGGACATTATGAGAGATTTATTGATATTAATCTTTCCAAATTATCAAACCTAACTACAGGTAGAATATATGACAAAGTACTAAAAGGAGAGCGAAGTGGTGCTTATTTGGGTAAAACTATCCAAATTGTTCCTCATATTACCAATGAGATCAAAGATTATATACGTCATGTTGCCAAAGAATCCAAAACTGATTTTTTATTGACAGAAATTGGCGGAACAGTAGGTGATATAGAAGGTGAGCCATTTTTGGAAGCTATGAGACAATTTCACAACGAAATGGGAGATGAAAATGTGATGTTTATTCATCTTACTTTATTGCCATATTTGAGTGCCTCTAGAGAGCTCAAGACAAAGCCAACTCAAATGTCTGTCCGTGAGCTACATAGTCGTGGTATCCAGCCAGATATCATAATGGCTAGGTCTGATCTCAAGATTGGCAAAGATGAGCTAGACAAGATTGCCATGTTTGCTGATATTGATCCCAAAGCGGTAATTCCAGCTTTGACAGTTGATAGTATTTACGAAGTACCTCTTTTGTTTGAAAAAAATAGTCACATTTCAGATATTATTTTTGATAAGTTAAAATTACCAAAGAAAAAAGTAAAACTTGAAGCATGGGAAGCTTTGGTCAAAAAAATAAAAACTGCCAAGAAAAGATTTCCTATTGCCCTAGTAGGAAAATACAATGAAAATATTGATGCCTATATTTCTGTAGTAGAGGCTTTGAAATCTGCTTGTTATCACAACGGAGTAAAACTTGATCTTATTTGGGTACATTCTGGCAAGTTAGAAAAAGGTGATAAAAAAGAATTGAAAAAACTAAAAAAAGCAGCTGGCATTGTAGTGCCCGGTGGTTTTGGGAGTAGAGGAATCGAAGGTAAAATTATAGCAGCCAAATACGCCAGAGAAAACAAAAAGCCATATTTAGGACTTTGCTTGGGTATGCAAGTAGCTACCATAGAGTTTGCTAGACATGTTATGAATACCAGTGAAGTAAATTCTACAGAGTTTGATACCAAGACTCCAAATCCAGTAATTCATATATTACCAGGACACCACAAAGACGAAGACAAGGGCGGTACTTTGCGCTTAGGAGCTTATCCTTGTGTGTTGGACAAAACTTCTTTGAGCTACAAAGCCTACGGCACACCAAAAATTTCAGAAAGACATAGACATAGATATGAATTCAATATGGATTATCGTACACAGCTAGAAGAAGCTGGTATGCTATTTTCTGGGCTTTCTCCAGACAAAAAACTAGTAGAGATCATAGAGCTCAAAGATCATCCATATTTTGTAGCTAGTCAGTTCCATCCAGAGTTCAAGTCTAGGCCTTTGAGGCCACATCCATTATTTAGAGATTTTATAAAAGCAGCTCTGAAGCTGAATAAATAATACAAACAAAAAACCACGCTTTAGGCGTGTTTTTTTGATGGCTCGCCGTCTCGTGCTAGAACTTTTTAGAATCAAGCCCTGTAAGGCTTTTGGGAGTATTTTTGTTGAGGTATTTCGACGGGTCTCGAGCGCTACTAAAAAGTGACAAAAGTGACACTATATACAGTTATATAGTTACAGTATTGTGTAATGTTATTCTAGGCATTTTTTCCAAATTTCATACATTGCTATAGTATCTAATTCGCAATAAACAAGGAGATCTTTTGTTTTATCTTTTAATTCATTATCATCAAATTCTCCATTAACAATCTTATTCCATGTATCAGAGGCTGCGCCACCTTCTTGGATGTTTAAGTTTTTATGAGAAAATTTAGGTGATAGAGTTGGTAGAATGTTTTTAATAGAGGATTTTCCTAGAAAACCAGGGTGCACATAAAATTGTTTTTTAAAAGGCACTTCTAAATCAACAACCCTTTCATTAAAGTTATTAATTAATGTTAAATAGCTAGGATTTCTTTCTGCTAACCTATTATTAATGATATTGCATTCAAACGATTTATTCCAAACAATTATTGACCCTTTTTTTGGTAAAACTTTTTTTAATTCTTCTACAAAAGCTATATCTGGTATAGTATTTTCTATATGTAAAAATTCAAAATGCTTTAAAGCGTCATTTTTATCTTCTAGAATATGCAAAGAAAATTGAAAAGGTATTTGGTCATAAGGTTTGTATCCTATAAACTTTGGTACAGCTGCTATGCATGACTCATAATCTATAAAAGAAATAGGGTATTCTATGGTGTTTAAAAAATCATTTAGAGCAGCTTTATCAATTGTGATATTTTTTAATTGAGCAGCATTAACTTGGCTTCTTTGAATAGCTGTTAATGGAAATTCTTCTGGGACATCATAAATTGAATATATGCCAAGATCTATTAATTCTGCTAATTTTTTCTTAGAATTACCAATTCTAGATATATTATGAACACTGTATTCTGGAACTTTGGGATTTAGATATTTAAATGTTGAACAATGAGCACTTTTTCCTTTAATAAGGCAAGAACAGTCAGTTGGCTTCTTTTTTAATTTATTTAAAACATCATGAGCTACTTCCATTTCTTCGAGAACTATTTCTGATATATCATTAACTGTGTTCGTCATATCTTCAATAACAAATAATTCTTTGATATTTAATTTTTCTTCTCGTACATAATCACAATTTAATCTAATTATATACATCTTATTGATAGGTATAGACAGTTTCTTTAAAATATTAACTTGAAATGCTAGATCATATTTATAATCATCTAACTTCTTTTTTTTCTTTTCACCACTATTTGTTGATTTTGCCTCATAAATATCATAAGCTTCTTGTTCATCATTCCATACAAGTATATCAGCAATAAATTCAAATTTATCTGTGAAAAAAACTGGCTGATATATTATTTTTTCTTTTTTATCAATCAATTCTTTTGTTTTTTTAGCATCTTTTCTATCTTCAATTAAAATACCACCTGGAAATAATTCTCTAGCAAGCTTATCAACCTCATTACCAGTCTCCATTATCATTTTATCAAAATCAGATGGCTTAAAAGAATGAAATATTTTAGGCTCGTAGATTTTTACCCAGGCATTTTCAGGGCACTCTCTGTACAATAGGTAGTTTGTTTTTGTTAATAGCATAAGCTTAATTAATTTTTTAAGGGTATATTATTCTTTTTTTTATTTGAAATATCAATATCATGCATTAATTGGAAAAAGTCAGCTAATTTATTCCCATATTCTTCAGCTTTTTCATAAGAAACAGGATGATTGTAGTTTTCTTTAAATATCCTTTGAAATTCTTTTATTGTTTTATCTGATAGTCCCATATATTCACTTTAGCCTGAAAGTTTGACAAAGGCAAGTTAGTAAAGTTCAAGTTTTTGACAAGTATAAGAAAAAGAGCATAATGAAGATATGGAATATAAATTAGTAGTAAATAAGCCAAAATCAGATCCAGGTAGTAGCGATATTATTATCTCTATTACAGATATTAAATTTCATACAACTAATAAAAGAGAGGGGTCTATTGGTAAAACTATTAAAAAGGCCGTAGAAACCAATAAACCAGGCAGAGTTTATAGTAATATAGAAAAAAGACAAGATAATAAGCCAATATTAGACTTAATACTGCAAGATTCTGATTTATTAGAAGTAATTAAAGGGTATAATGAGCAAGGAAAGCGTGTCTTCATAGAAATACCCAAAGAGGTACCTGTATTAGCAGGAAAAGATACTGATGAATTCATAAATAGCAAGAAAGGTAAAAGGATTATTCGTAAAATTGCAAAAGATAAAAAATAGGAGTAATATATAAGTACAAGTTAATGCGTAGTAAAAAGTAGAATAGTGTATCGCCTTTAAGGCCGTGCCTGTTCCGCGCAAGAAATAGTTTTAAGGTTTTTAAACCCTATCTATTTCGTGTGTGGAATAGGTTTTTTCTATTTCCATACATTTTATTAATAATTAATAATAAAATTGTATGCAAAAACTACAATGGCACACAGTGCAAAAACACATTAACGATCTTGTTCCACAAGACGTTAATCCTCGTATCATTTCCGATAAGCAAATGTCGGATCTCAAAAAGAACTTAAAAAAGTTCAATTTAGTGGAAATTCCAGCTATTGATCTAAACGGGAAAATATTAGCTGGTCATCAAAGAATTAAAGCTTTGCAACTTTTAGGTAGAGGTAAGGAGTCGATTGATGTACGAATTCCTAATAGACAACTTACTAAAGAAGAATCTGAACGCTACCTTATAGCTAGCAATGCTCTAGGTGGTGATTGGGATTTTGAAAAACTCAAATCCTTTGAGTTAGATTTATTAGTTGATATAGGTTTTGATCAAATAGACCTTTCTAATTTATGGGATGAAGAATTAGAGGTTAAAGATGAAGATTTTGATGTTGAAGAAGAACTTAAAAAAATTAAGACACCCAAAACTAAGTTAGGTGACTTAATTCACTTAGGACCACATAAATTACTATGTGGTAGTTCTGCTGATCCAAAAAATCTTAAACGGTTGTTTGGAAACGAAAAAGCTTCAATGATCTATTCAGATCCACCATATAATATAAATCTAGATTATTCCAAAGGCATTGGAGGTAAAAAAGACTATGGTGGGAATGTAAATGATAAGCGAACTTATAAAGAATATAAAAACTTTATAAAAGAAACTTTGGTTACTGCATTAGCAGTTATTAAATCAAATTGTCATATTTTTTACTGGTGTGACCAGACTTACATTGGTTTAATTCAAGAATTATACAGAGAACTCGGTATTGTAAATAAACGAGTGTGTTTGTGGTTAAAAAACTCACAGAATCCCACACCCAAGGTCGCTTTCAATAAATGTTATGAGCCCGTGGTATATGGAGTGCAGGGTAAACCATATATTACACCTAATATTAACAATCTCAATGAAGTATTGAATAAAGAGATGACTACAGGAAATAATCTACTCGAAGAGGCTTTTGATGAGATTGATATATGGCTTGTAAAGCGTTTATCTGGTCAAAAATATGAACATGCGACTAGTAAGCCACCAAAGCTTCATGAAAAGGCTATAAGGCGTTGTACTAAGCCTGGTGATATCATTCTAGACTCTTTCTCTGGATCAGGTAGTACTATTATTGCTGGGGAACAATTAAAGCGAAAAGTTTATGCAATTGAGCTGGAACCTATATTTTGTGATTTGACGATCAGAAGATATGAGAAATTAACTGGCAGAAAGGTAAGGGTGGAACATGTCTAAGAAAAATAGAGTTAGAAATACTTTTCTTGCAGAATTGAAAAAAATTCCAATAGTGCAAGTAGCCTGCGAGAAAACAGGTATATCAAGAAATAGTATCTATCGTTGGAAACGAGAAGATAAAAAATTCTCCAAAACTATGGACGAGGCATTAGTTGAAGGTGAGGCCTTGGTTAATGATATGAGTGAAAGCCAGTTACTTACTCTTATAAAAGAAAAAAACTTTTCTGCTATAAGATTTTGGCTTAATCACCGAAATCCACGTTTTAGAGATAAAGTAGAAGTTACTTCTAAATTAGATGATTCAGGAGAGCTTACTCCGTCACAAACTGCAATAGTTCGTAAGGCTTTGCAATTGGCGGAGATTTTACCAATTAATAAAAAAAATTATGTTAGAGAAAAAAATAATCCCTCAGGATCTAGTAAATCAGATGACAAGGGACAAAAAAGTGAGAGTAGCAATAACTAAAGAAAGCTTTTCATACTTCTTTCATTTCTACTATGCTCATTATGTTAAATATGCCACAGCAGATTTTCAAAAAGAGATTATTCATCTGCTCGAAAAAAGTGATAATGAAAATTTAATTGTCGTTGCTTTTAGAGGATCAGGAAAATCTACAATGGTTACTACTGCCTATCCTATTTGGGCGATACTCGGAAAACAACAGAAAAGATTTGTTATTATTTTCTGTCAAACACAATCCCAAGCAAAACAGCATATGATGAATTTACGAAGAGAACTAGAAGATAATGATTTATTAAAAAAAGATCTAGGTCCCTTTAGTGGAACTAGCGATGAGTGGGGTTCACATTCTATTGTATTTTCTAATACTGATGCTCGTATTACTGTTGCTTCTGCTGAACAAAGTATTCGCGGACTGAGACATCATGAACATAGACCTGACTTAATCATATGTGATGATGTTGAAAATATTGCTTCCACCAAAACTAGAGAAGGGAGAAATAAGACTTATCAATGGCTAAAAGGAGAAGTTATTCCTGCAGGAGATAAAAATACTAGATTAATTGTAGTTGGTAATTTACTGCACGAGGATTCACTTCTTATGCGACTTAAAGGTGAGATTGTTAGTGATCGTGCTGATGGTAATTTTCTTCATTTTCCAATTATTGATGCTAAAGGAAAATGTCTATGGCCTGGTAAATATCCAACAGAAGATGATGTTGAAAAGGAACGAAGAAAAACAGGTAATGAGATTGCTTGGCAGAGAGAGTACATGCTCAATATAGTTCCAGATGAAGATCAAGCTATACATCCAGATTGGATTCATTATTATGACAAAATACCACCTCCAATGATATTTGATAGTGGTTATTCATCTCATATGGAGGTAAGAATTGGTATAGATCCTGCTATTTCAAAAAGTAATGTTGCAGATTACACGGCTATGGTTCCTGGTCTTTTGTATGAAATTAAAACTGGTTATAGAATTTATATTTTACCAAAGATTATAAATAAACGCATGACTTTTCCAGAGACTGTTGATACCTGTAAAAGATTATACGAAAGTTATAAAAAAGATGGAGTTCATCCTACATTTGTTATAGAAGATGTAGCTTATCAGAAAGCTCTTCCGCAACAATTACAGAACGAAGGTATTTTTGATGTGATGACAACTAGACCAGGAAATCAAGATAAACGTAGTCGTCTTGTTCTTACAGCCAATTTAATTAAATCTGGACAAATCTTATTCCCTCGAGAGGGTGCCGAACAACTCATACAACAAATTGTACATTTCGGTGTAGAAAAACATGATGATTTGGCTGATTCATTTGCAAATCTTGTACACAGTGTATCTGAAAAAACACCTTGTTTACCAAGAGTTTATTTCTTTTAATTTACTCTTACATATAAGGAAAGTTATCGACAAGCTAGCTCTTAGCAAAAGCTATGAAGTGTGTCATTAATTAAGGTATGGAAAACAATACATCAGCCTTAATTAGCAAGGAAACTATAGCTCCAAATGTTAAAATTAAGTATTGCTTGTATGCACGTAAATCAACTGAATCAGACGAAAAACAAGCTCTTTCTATTGATTCACAGGTTAAAGAAATGCTTGCAATTGCAGAACGTGATGAGCTTGAGATTATAGATATACGTAGAGAGGCTCATTCTGCTAAAGATTCTGGACAACGACCAGTATTTAAAGAAATACTTGAAGATATAAGGCGTGGGAGATATAACGGAATTATTACTTGGGCACCAGATAGGTTAAGTAGGAATGCGGGGGATCTGGGGAGTTTAGTAGATCTTATGGATCAGAAGTTATTAATTGAGATACGTACCTATGGCCAGCAGTTTAAAAATTCGCCAAATGAAAAATTCCTTTTAATGATTCTTTGTAGTCAGGCAAAGTTAGAGAATGATAATAAAAGTATCAATGTAAGAAGAGGACTTAAGGCAAGAGTTGAGATGGGATTATGGCCAGCACCTGCTCCAACTGGATATTTTAAAGATAAAAATATGGATAAAAAATGTCAGGCTATTATTGATCCAGATCGAGCTCCTATTATTAAACAGATGTTTGAAAAGGTTGCTTATGAAAAATGGAGTGGTCGTAAAGTATATCATTGGCTTAAATTTGATTTAAATTTTAAGACAGCAGGTAATAAAAATCTTACATTAGGTAATCTTTATGTACTCTTTAAGAATACTTTCTATTATGGTGTTTTTGAATATCCAAAGAAAAGTGGTAATTGGTACACTGGTAAACATGAACC
The DNA here is from genome assembly GCA_018664825.1 of Candidatus Parcubacteria bacterium. Taxonomy (GTDB): domain Bacteria; phylum Patescibacteriota; class Patescibacteriia; order UBA1558; family GWA2-36-10; genus JABJNO01. Next base: position 137,214 of record JABJNO010000017.1, on the reverse strand, counting down.
CATTATTACCAAAGAATTATTTGATGAAGCTCAAGAACAAATGCAAAGTCATATTGTTAAAGTTAATAATAAAGAGTTTGCTTTTACTAGATTAATGAAATGTGGATTATGTGGTTCGGGGATAATAGCTGATGAAAAAATAAAGAAACAGAAAAATGGGAATGTTCATCGTTATGTTTATTATAGTTGTGCAAAAACAAAAGATAGGTTTTGTAAATCTGGATATATAAATGAATTAGATCTTATTAAGCAATTTGAAAAACTGATTGAAACTATAGATATTGATGATATCGGGATTAAGGAAAAGATTAAAATAGAGGTTGAAAGATTTAAAAAATTTCAACAATCATTATTGGGAGTAAAAGATAAAATTATAGTGAAGGATATTGATATACGAAATTATGCAAAATATATATTAAAAGAGGGTAGTATATTGGAAAAAAGGGAATTATTAGATTGTTTTAATAGTAGATTGATGTTAAATAATAAATTATTAGCTTTTAAAAAATAATTTGCTAATGTAGGTATAATTATTGACCTTTTACTTCAAAAGTGGGAGAATAAAGTGGTATAGTATTTATAATAGGGTTATAAATATTTTTGTGTAAACAATTTATTATTTTTATGACAAAAAAGGATTTAAATCAAAAAATAGAAAAGCCTGCAGGTGGATTCGTGAAAGAAGTTGCTAAATACTTCATGAATTTTTTGGAAACAGATTTCAAGAAAAGAAGATTACCCAAAAGAAACGTTATACAGAAAACTCAAAAAGGATTGGTAGTTGGTATTGATCTAGAAAAATACCCAAAGCTTAAAAAAGATTTTTTTAAGATTTTTAATGATGGTTTTAAAAACAATGAATTAAATATTACAAAGGGAAAGTATACGAATACAGTTCCTCATAATTTACTCAAGTTAATTAAGGATGAGATTAAGGTTATTTCAAAGAAAGAGTTAAATGTAGTTTTCAATGAAATTGAAAAAATGATAGAAAGAAATAATTCTATTTATCATAAAGAATACGATAAGTTTCTAGAAGAAAGTATTGTAGAAACTAAGAATATTTTTTCAAGAAGCTTGATTATCGGTTTATTGGACGAACTTGATAAGCCATTAGAAAATCTTAATATTGCTGATGAGAATAGTAAGTTCCAATTAGAAGTTGATGTAGTTGATTCTGTCTTTTCAATTTTTGAAGGGGTTTATTCAGATTTTTTACAAGTTTGTTTTCAGAAAAAGAAAGAATTAAATATCAAAAAAGAATTAAATAAAATTATACACCTAGATGATATTAAGGATAATTTAATTAATTTTTTTGAAAAATTTGCTATTGCTGACGCTTTTTTTGATATTTATCAATTGTATAGAAATAATCAATTAGTAGATAAAACTGAACTTTATTTATATTTTTATGAATTATCGCTAGGTAATGAAAAATTTCCAGTTTTTTATGTTCCAATATCTTTATTTAAACAAGAGAAAAAAATTACTTGTCAATTTGAGAATAAAGTCTATATAAACACAAAGGCTATCGATTTTGTTGTGCAGGAATTTAATTTACAAACCGATAAACAAGCCTCATTAAGGGGGGAGTTTGATAGAATTTTATATACAAATAATGGGGAAGAAAATTTTTATTTAGTTTTAGAAAATATTGTTAGGAAAATTGAAAATTTCTTTGAATTTAATAAAAATATTGATTTAAAAGAAGCTAAGTTACAAAAAGGAATGAACTTGATAACTTCTTTTTCCAATAAAAGTTATTTGTATTTATTTGATAAATCTGACGAATCACTTATAAATGATTATGAAGAAATTTTAAATAATGATGGGGATATTATTGATAATTTTTCAGCTCTTTTGAATGGTTTTATTGAAAAAAACCCACAAAATTTTGAAGAAGAAGTTAATGATGATTGGCATGAAAAAAGTACTTCAAATAAATTAGTTTTTGAAAGTCCAATACCTTTAAATGATGAGCAAAAGAAAGTTTTAATAGCTCTTCAAAAGAAAGATTGTAATTTTATGATTCTTGAAGGCCCCCCAGGTACGGGTAAAAGTCATACAATTACCGCAATAATTTGCAAGGCATTATTAGAGGAAAAATCAGTTTTAGTTTTATCTGATAAAAAAGAGGCTCTTGACGTTGTTGAAAGTAAAATATCTGAGACTTTGAATAAAATAAGACACGAAGATGATTTTCAGAACCCAATTTTAAGATTGGGTAAAACAGGTAATAAATTTTATAAGATTGTACAGGGGCAGACAATAAATAAAATTAAAGAACACTACAATGCATATAAATTTAAAAAAGAGGAATATGATAATAATAGAGATGTAGTTTTAAAAAAACTAGAAAAAAATATAAATGAAAATATAAATTATTTTAAGGATATTAATATTGATGATATTAAATTTTATTTTAAAAATTTTAATAGGTTATCTAAAATTAATTGGTTTGGTAATTATAAAACTATCACAATTGATTTGCTAAAAATTAAAAATGTATTAAAAAAAATATCAAAAAATAAAAATAATTTTCAAGTAAGCAGAGATATTCTTATTGAAAAAAATTATAAATTATTAGTTGAATATAATGATTCCTTAGTTAATTTAAAGGGTTTAAAAGAATCTTTTAAACAAAAGTATAACTATATAAATATTAGTGAATTATTGGGAGTTTTTGATGAGAGAGGGCCCTATGAACAATCAGTTTTAGATAACTTGATAGATATTAAGGATGTGTCAATAAATTTACACCATTTATGTGAGGATAATGTTATTATTTCAGAAATTTTTAAGGATAAAAAATTTACTAATATTATAGATTTAAGATGGAGAAGGGAAGTGCTAAATACATCTTTTAAATTATTTGATGAAGCAAAAAAGTTTTTAGGCGAAAATTTTTATGATTATCAATTGTTATCTAATTTTGAAATTTCCAATGATCAAGATATTACCGAAGCCATAGGTATTTTACAAAAATATGCGCAAAAATTAAATGACCTTAAGCTTCCTATACTTGGTTATGTATTTAAAAATAAAGAAATAGCTATTTTAAATAGAGAATTTAAGAAAACTTTTAATTATTTTTCAATAGAAAAACCACAGAAACATGCTGAGGATATACAAGATATTGCAGATTTGTATGAATTTTTATTTACTAAAATATCTGAAAATTATTTAACAAATATAGAGAGTGGTCAACTGGCTTTTAAGTTATTAATTAATTATTTAACTTACCTAGAACAAGAGAAAGATTGCTTAAAAACATATTCTGACATACAGAAACAACAAGAATTATTATTAAAAATTAATAATAAACTAGAAGAGTTAGAGCCATCTTTAATAGGTGAGATTAATATTATTGAGGAAATAGATAAAATAACTTGGAATATAGATATTTTTGAGGAAATAGATAAAATAAACAGTATTACTCAAAGGTTATCAGGTATTATTCCTAAAGAATTTTTATTTATAAAAAATACTAAATGTAATGATTATTTTGACGTTAAAAGAATTTCATCTGTAAAAAAATATATTACTGATGTTGAAAAATTAATCAAATATGAACAAGATATTGATTTTATTGTAGACATAAAAAATAATTATAAAGATTTTACAGAAAGAATAAAGTTAAATATAGATATAAATAAGGTTAACAATGCTTCTAGTGACTTATTTAATTTTTCGGATGAAGAAATCAAAGAGTATACGCAATTTAAAAAACTAGAGGAAAATCTTGAAAAAATATTTAATGAGCAGCCACAAGATTTATATTCCGACAATATAGTTGAATTGGAAGATTTAACAACGGCAAGAATGACATATTTTTTAGATGAGCGAATAATTAAGTATACTCAAAATTTTGCTAGTGAAGTAGGAACTTTAAAAAATATTATTAGTAAGAAACAAAGATTTCCTAAAGAGCTTTTTAAAAATTTAAAAAAGGCTTTTCCTTGTATGCTCGCGGGGATACGAGATTATGCAGAATTTATACCTCTAGAAAAGAATTTGTTTGATTTGATAATAATTGATGAAGCCTCGCAAGTTAGTATTGCGCAGGCATTACCAGCTTTAGTTAGGGGTAAACAAGTTATAATACTTGGAGATGATAAGCAGTTTTCAAATGTTAAAGCTAATAATGCAAGTAAAGTTACGAACCAAGAATTAAGAAAAAAAGTTCAAAAGGCATTTGTAGATAGTAAGGGCGGAAATTTAGATGATAAAGGATGGGAAACCAAAGTTAAGGAAAATTTTGATATTAAAAATTCTATATTGAAATTCACAAAATTTATTTTTAATTATGAGTGTCAATTAAGAAAACATTTTCGTTGTTATCCCGAAATAATTTCTTATTCAGATAAATTCTTTTATGGTAATAATTTACAATGCATGAAGATTAGAGGGAAGAGTATTGAAGATGTTATTAAATTTGATGTAATAAAGCATGATGGTAAATTTGATGAGAATAAAAACACAAATGAATTAGAAATTAATTTTATTATAGATAAACTCAAAGAATTCAATAAAAAAAATATAGTACAAAGTATTGGTATTATTACTCCACATAGAGAACAAGTAACTCTTCTTTTTGATAGAATAAATGGAATGAGTGAAAGAGATTGGTTATTCGGTCAATGTAAATTAAAAATAATGACATTTGATACATGTCAGGGTGAAGAAAGAGATTATATTTTTTATTCAATGGTAGCGACAAAAGAGAAAGATAGGTTAAATTGGATTTTTCTTAAAGATTTTTCTTCAATAAAAGAAGAAAATGATGGCACAATAAAATCACAGAGGATGAATGTTGGATTTAGTCGTGCTAAGGAATGTATGCATTTTGTTTTAAGTAAACCCATAGAAGAGTTTAATGGAGAAATAAAGAACGCCATGATTCATTATAAAAATGAATTAGAAAGTGGTAAAAAAAGAATTATCAAAAAACTTGATTCTAAAATGGAATATAAGGTAGAAGAAATATTTTATAATACAAAATTTTATAAGGATAATAAGGATAATATAGAGTTTATTCCACAATTTGAAATAGGAAAATATTTAAAACAATTAAATAAAGATTATAATCATCCAAATTACAAAGTAGATTTTTTGTTAATTTTTAATAATTTAAAAATAGTTATTGAATATGATGGATTCAAAGAACACTTTATTAATATTGACGAAGTGGATGAATCAAACTATCAATATTATATGAAAGAGGATGATATTTATAGGCAAAAAGTTTTAGAGGGCTATGGTTATAAATTTTTAAGAATAAATCGATTTAACATAGGTGAAAATCCTATAGAAATTTTGAATAATCGATTAGAAAATTTAGTAAAAAAAAAACTAAAAATAGCTTAGTACTTGAACAATTTCATAATCAAATAGATAGATTAAAAGATAGAGAAGATAGAGCTTGTGATGGTTGTGAAAAAATATTTAGTAATATTTATTTTCCTTATAAAAATGTTAATTTATGTTTGTGGTGTTATGAGAAGGATAGAAGTAAAACGTTGCATGCATTTAGAAGTAGATTAAATTTATTTTCTAAGGCTAAGGATACAAATATTAAAAAGGATTATGATAGTAAAGAATATAGCCATGAAAAAAAAGATAACTTCATAAAATGCCCTAATTGTGAATCTTCTAGATTTGAGAGAAAGGGTTTTAGGGTGGGCAAACAAAGATATATCTGTAAAGATTGCGGAAGAAATTGGACTGAGGGTTTAGTATATACTAAAAAAAATAAGATCAAAACTGCCAAGGTTATACAAAAACCAAAAATAGACTTTTATAAAGAAATAAAAAATTGTATTGATAGTAGGCGTTCTGTGCAAATAAATTATAAAGGAAAATCCAGGGTTATTGATCCCTATGTTGTTAATGACACATATTTTTCTGGCTACTGTCATTACGCTAAGGACATAAGAACATTTAGAATAGATAGGATTAAGGGAATTACAGAGGTAGATTCCTATGAATGTAATAAAAGCCTAGAAGAAGAGGCAAGTGAAAAAATATTAGAGGCACGTAATTATAGAAACTTTACTAGATATTAGATAACAATTTATAACAAAAAAAAGCTTCATAAATGAAGAGTCTCAGTGAGGGGTTTTTATTTACAAAATGGTTTAATTTAGCTATTATTTCAATAGAGTCATAAATAATATTATAATACTATGAGTGAAAAATTGTTTAATTTAGAACCATTTAATCCTGATGATAGGGTTGATCTTGAAGTAGAAAAAAATGAACAGGAGTATTTTCGTCCAGAGGATGAACAAAATACTGAGCAGTATATGGAATTTTTACAAGAAAGAGATGCTATAATAGAGGAACAGGCAAGAAAAAATTTATCAAATCAGAATATTCCTGATGAAGAACATCCTATTGCACTAGAAAGAGAAGTACATAAATTGAAATATTTCCCGGTTTTATTTATTAGTGCTCCACATATTGGAGAAGAAGTGAGTGGAGTTTTTCCTGGAGAGCCAACTCCATTGATGTATGCTACGTCTGTATTAGATAGATATATCCGAACCGATACTTTTCCTGCAGATACCAGCCCCGAGGTAACAGCTATGATGAACCCCGGACAATTCAATGATGAATTTATTCAACAATTAGTTGAAAGTATAGAATCTGAAAAACCTCGCGTGGTGGGTATTAGTAATACCAGTGAAGGACATTTTTTTGCTGGAGAAATTGCAAAGAGGATTAAAGAAAAATCACCAGAGACAATAATTATATTAGGAGGATCACATGAGGACGGTGTGAATGCAGAGGCATATTTAAATTTAGTAGATTCAGAGCAAGATGTTGATGCTATTCGTGAACAATCTACTTTGCATAATGCTGACGCAAAAAAACTATTTGATATAGTTGTGTCAGGAGATGCTCCATATGCTTTGACTGAAGTTTTAAAAATCATTGCAAATAATAAGGGAATGGATAATAGGGAAATTACAGAAGAGATTCTCAAACATAAAGATTCATTTAGTAATATTGAGGGAGTAGGAAATATTTCAGTTGTAAATACAAATGATGAAGTTGAAACAGTGCCATTAAGCGGAATGCCTTTGGATTGGAATAAATTACCATTGATGTTTAGAGGGAGGCTTACAAGTGAAAATAAATTTTCAATATTTGATGGGAAAAAAACTGCGCAAATCATGACACAAATGGGCTGTAAGTATAGTTGCAGTTTTTGTATGGAATCACTCAGCTCAGCAATGTACAAAACAAATAAGTCTAGTAAGCCCACTGTTGAGAAAGCGTTAGAAGAAATCGAAATGTTGATAAATGAATATCAATACGAGGCGATATTCTTTGATGATTCAACATTCACTCAAATCCCCAAAAGAGTTGATGAGTTAATGGAGGGCATAATAGCACTGCAGGAAAAAGGTACTGAGTTTGAGTGGGGCTGTCAAACTTCTTTTGCTGATATTCCTAATAAGGAGTCTTTAGAAAAGATGCAGCAAGCTGGGTGTTCATATATTTATTTTGGCTTTGAACAAATTGAAGAACAAATTGGCAAAAAAGGTAAAATTGTTAAATTAGAAAAAGTTGAAGAAGTATTAGCCTGGTGTAGTGAAATTGATTTACGTGCGGGCGTTTCATTGCAATTTGGATTGGAAGGTTTAGGTGATTATAAAGAGACAGTTGATTATATTGGCGAACTATATTCAACAGGCTTAATCACAAAAAATTCAATCGCAATAAATATTAATACGCCATATCCAGGGACAAAGGAGTGGCTAGACATGGAGAATAAACCTGATTTTAATCAAGAGCTACAAAGGCATCCACGATTTGAATCTGCTCATCAATTATCTAATTTAACCACGGATAAAGTAAATGAGATCTATGCTTATGCCAGACAAGAGATTGGCGATGGTTTGATTGGAGTAGAATATAGTAATCAAGAAATTCAACAACATTTAGAAAGATATCGTAAAGAATTTAGTAATGATTTCTATTTTGATGATGAGCAATATGGTGGGTATCTAAAAGGAGAAGTTGAAGCTTTGCATCTTAACCACGCTTCAATATCAAATCGAGCCAATGAAGTAGAGGAGATAACAGATGCGATAGCAGGGCTTTCTAATAGTGATTGGGAAAATGTTTCTACGCAGGCACGTGAAGAGGCTGCTAAGCTAGTTGGTATAGAAAAAGAAGGTGTAATATTTGGTCGTAATACTACGGAGGTAACAAAACTAATATCTTGGCTTGTCGGTATGCAAAAGGGTGATAGAGTAATGTTGACCAATGCTGAAAATAAATCAATAACTCGCTTGTTTGAGGTAAATATGGATCATGGTAATCCAACTGGTAATGACCCATGGTCAGCCTATCCAACATTTTACCATCAACGTGGAAAGGGCTATGGTGATACAGTAGATGAGCTCACCGGAGTTGAAACAGATGTTGTAAGTGTAGTAAATGAAAATTTAGAAAATATATATGCCAATATTGAAAATAATTTAACACCTGAAACAAAATGTTTTGTAATTAGCCATGTAATACGAGACACAGGAGAAGAGTTGCCTGTTAAAGAAATTAGTGAATTTGTTCGTCAAAAGAAAAAAGAAATAAATCCAGATGATCCAGAAATATTTATAATCATAGATGGAGCACAAGCCCTTGGCAATATTCCAAATGTTGATTTTGCAGATATTGGTTGTGATGCTTATGTAGGTACCCCACACAAAACAATGGGGAGTACGCCAGTGGGTCTAGGTTTTATAAATCCAGATAATCCTATTATTAAGAAAAATTTACCAAAATTAAATAAATTATTTTGGCAGGATGAGCAGGTAATCTTAGATGGTATGGTTGATCCATCATTAGGTGTAGAGTCAAATGTTGATGATAGTATAGATCCGAGGGATATTTATGGATTTACAGCCGCAATGGGACATTTAGCAGAGAGAGGGTATTCAGATGGAAATTTTGAAGAAATTAGCGCAAGACGACTTGAAGTAAAAAATCATTTTAGAAGTGTTATCCAAAATACAACTGAGGGGCATGGATTAGAGCTAACTGAGGTAGAAAATGGTACCGATTTTATTTATGCATTTAGTATTTCCGGAATTGATAATCGTGGGTTTGCTAAAGAGCTTTCTGAACAGGGTATTTTTGTTTCTTATGTTGATCGTACAAAATTACAAGAAGATGATGATCATCGCGCTGGTAATGGAGTAATTCGTGTTTCTTTTAGTGTGGATAATACTGAAGATGAAATAGATGAGTTTAAAGGTAGGATTGACAATGCATTGTCCACGATCGTTGAAAATGAATTTTCTAGTTTTGAAGCTCAGGCTGAAAAAGAGATGATTTTCAAAAAGCCAGATAATATTGTGTATTTATCTAGTTGGATAAGAAAGAAAATGCAATCACCAATAACCAAGGTTGCCGTAGCAGCATCTGTATTATTTATGGTATTAAGTCATGAGACACCTGACAAACCAACTGATATATCTTTAAGTCAAGATTTTGTTAAATCTTCAGTGGAAGAATTAGAAAGCCAGGAAGCGACTTATGCTCGTTATAATACATTATTTGAGAAAGATGGATTTCAACATCGTGTGATGGAGGAAATGAGTATGGCAGATTATATGATTGAAAAATATAAGTTTTTAACAAGCATTGGTGATGAAAATAAAATAAATAAATTACTATCAGATGATATCTCTCTAGATCTTGTTGCTAGTTTTAATTATTCTGATGAAGAGAAAGAAGAATTAGAAAGTGTATATACACAGACAAAAAATAAAAAAATAGGTCAATTACTTAAAATGTTGACATAGTTAATAGAAAAAATTGTAATAACAAAAAAACAGCCCTGAGCATAGTCGAATGGGTTGTTTTTTAATATATTTTATATTACGCGTCTCGTGCGTAAATAACTTAGCTCGATTTGGCTCGGAGACAGGGGATCGAACCCCGATTGCCTGGACCAAAACCAGGTGTCCTACCATTAGACGATCTCCGAATACTTTTAATACGGTAGTATACTACTATTTATTTTGATTTTTGTCAATCGTATAAATTGACATATATTACTATATATATTATATTATATTGTTCGCGTACGTTCATAACTTAGTGGTAATTAACTTGAAATCAAAGGAAAGGGAATACCATGAAGACTTACAATCTGTTCCTGTTAGTGCTTTTGACTATGTTTTTTATGACCTCGGTATCTGATGCTCAGGAGCTTAGAAACATAGCCCTTGAAGAACTATGGAACATCGGTGGTGCTGACGACGACGACCATCTTCTAAAGGTTGTCACTTCGGTTCAGCGTGATGGAAGCAGTGTCTATTTTTTGGACAATGCCACTTCAAAGGTATATAAGCTCACTATTGATGGCGAGCTTATTGCTGTCTACCGTGTAGATGGTGAAGGTCCGGGCGAATGTGACAACCCAGCTGATCTAATCATTTTTGGAGGCAATCAATTTGGTCTAGTAAAAGCTATGCCAGGTAGAATCATTGTTAGTGATCTCCAGGGTCGTCCTGAGCCTACTATTCGTTTTATGACCAAAGTCATGCCAGAGCCAGGCGAGCGAGTTGTCTTTCACTTGCCTTATACCAAGTACCGTCACGGATATTTGGTCTCTTGCAATGCTGTTATGTATTTGGATAGAGAATCCAAAACTACAGCCCTGTCCATCTTTGCTGTCAGGGATACTATTAGAGGTACTCCTGTGGCCAGAGAACAGGCCCGAGTGTTGGAGCAAGAGTATATATTGACATTTGATATGCCTGACGAAGCTGATATACCCCATCCATTCAATTATGATGTTTGGGATATATCATCAGATGGAAAACTTTATGTTGTGCCTGATAGACATCAATATTTGGTTCAAATATATGATGATCAGGGGAAACGCTTGAGTACCATCAATCAAGAACATGAGCCCCATCGGCGTTCTGCTCAGGAAAAGGAATTTTTGTCCTACATGGGAGAAGGTGAGTATATGCAGGTTGAGGATTTTGAACCTGCTATAAAGGGCTTGTATGTTGATGAAAATGATCATCTCTGGGTTAGGGAATCACGGAGTGATCACATTCCAGGGGTCTATCGTCAATACCAAGTATTTGACGAGCAGGGGCAGCATACACAAATTGTCAACCTGATTTACCCTGGAAGTAGTTTTAGAGACGATATCATTTTTCTTGGTGATGGCTTGGTGGCTATCATAAAGGGAAAATATGACTTTCCTAGAAAATCATATTTTCATGAAAATCCTAACAGCAAGTTAGGAGAAGAGGAATTGGCACAGGTCATACTGTGTCGAATGATAGACCAATAACCATAAGCCGTTCTTTGCTATACAGCAAAGAACGGCTTTTTAAATAAAAAAAACAACCCTACTTCTAGATTAATCCAGAAGTAGGGTCTTTTGTTGTAACTACTTTTAGTAGTTAGTTTGTCCTAGTACTTTTTCTAGTACCAAGGATCGCCCATTGGGTCACAACAGTTGTCCTGCATTGCATAGAGACAACGCGTGTTCCATCCCCAGCTTTTCCAACCGAGTTCCGCTGCGGTTGTGCAAGACAGGGGTGGCAGGTAACCCGCCATGACAGCTGGTGCCGTCAGGCTGATTGCCAGGATGACTATCATGATAGTCATGGTGATCTTCTTCATTACTTCCTCCATGGGGTTGGAATTGTCTATTCGGGGTGATTTGTACAAAATCCTCCTTTCGTTCCCCCCGTGACCTATCAGGAGAAAGTCACTTAAGAGCAAAGGATGCTTGACCAGAAAAGCTCATGCTTTTGTTGGGAGTGACTTTCACTACACGTTGACCATAGACTGATTTTGGCATCAAGACGAATATTACATTTGGCATACCCGCAGGTTTGCCATTATTCGAATTTTTGCTCAAGACAGCTACTTGTCGACGTGAATCATGCCAATCAGAGATTGGACTAAAATCTTGCGGAACAATGATTCCTAAGTCAGGGACCTCTTTGCCAGAAGCCAAGTTAAAGGTCAGGCTACCACGCGAAGAGAATTTGAGTAAAAGATCAGAGGGCATATCTATGCCTATTCTATAAACAACAACATTTTGCTTGGCAAGGTAAAAAAATATTTTATACCTTGGCATATCAGGCATGATTGCTCGTACAGTTTCAACAGGCATACCACCACTTTGCTGCGACATACGGTTGGCTTCAGCGAGAATTACTGTTTGTGGGTCCAACCAACCTTCTTTGTATTGAAAGAAGTCCAGCTTGGTACTATCATTGTATGCGGCTTGGTGGATAGAGAGCTGGCGTGTAGCAGCAAATCTAGAACCAGTTGTTGAGCAAGCCGAGATACTCAGCATGAGTAGCAAGATTGTGCCCAAAAGAAAATATTTTCGCATTTCCTTACCTTTCGTTTGGATTGTTTGGTCCAATATTTGAGTTTTGTTGGGAAGCATTTAAACTTCCCATACCAGTGAGTTTGTTCTCAAAATCTGCCAATTCTACACATCGCCAAGTACCATCTTCGTTGATGCAAGTATATTTTTTGCCGTTGACGACGATGATTTTTTGTGTGCCAGTACTATCATTGCTCGCTATATAAGAAGTAGCGGTGTTGATTGGAGGATGATAGCTACAAGAGCAGAGGAGTGTTGCCAAAAGACAAACACTCAAAACTAAGCTTATTCGCCTCATGACAGGTTCCTTTCGTTGTTTATTTACCCTATTTCAATGAACTGCTTAAAGTATATTACTATATAACTATTAATTCAAGTATAATATAGCTTATTTGTCAAATAGAAAGGGCTCATATATAAATATATGAGCCCTTGAGGGATTAGCTCATACTAATAGACTGAGCAAGAACGTGTTTCCTGCGCCAGATCAAAAGCGGAGCAAAGAGCAAAATCGCCAACAAATAGGCAGGGGCTTGGTTGCTAATCGTAAAGCCGATTGCCAGACCAATACCAATGCCCAAGGGGTAGGTAATTTTGTCATTTTTCAGCATCAGGTGACCAATAAAGGTACCAACAACACCAAAAATAATGTAAAGAAGAGGACTCGGCATTTTTTGCCTCCAGTGTGTTTTATCAAGTTTAGTTTTTTTGGTGAGAGTAAAATTTACTCACCAAAGATAACAGTGTCAGCACCGATGCTGGCCAAACCGGCGACAGCACCAGCAACAATCGGACCACCAGCAGACGAAGCCGCACCAGCGCCACCGTCAACAGCCACAGCCACCACAAAGCGGAAGAATCCACGCCAGCTTTTTTCGTTCTGCTGGGGGACATAAGGGTTGTTGTAGGTAGGAATATCGTCCTTGCGGTACTTGCTCCAGAATTCACCGGAAGACATGCCCACACCAGTTAGAGTTTCCAGCATACTACCGGCCTCAGGGGTACCATAGGTCTTGCAGTGAGCCTTGTAAACCTGACGACAGTTGATGGCCGTAGCCTCGTTGGCAAAGCGATTCCACCAGACAAGATCATTAGCATCAAGGATGCTAGCAATCAACACATCGGGGTCCATCTTGGCCATACGACGACCTTCTTCGATAGCGTCAGCGATATCCTCTTCGCTCATCGGAGCTTCACCATAGCTAGTCAGAACTTCGTTAGTAATTCTGGTAGCATCAGTAGACATCGCGGACTTGTCCAACTTGGCGAAATCTCGTTCGGCATACATCTTTTCGAGAAGTTCGGTGTGAACTTCATCGGCAGTGACATTGACGCCATTTTCGTCAAAATCAGGTACAGCAACAGTGATGTCATTGCCCTGCTCGCAACCAACAAAAAGCATGCTGGCAGCCAGAATCAGAATGATAGTAAGGATGTGCTTCATGATCAAACCTCCTAAACGGGTCTTTTACCATCCACGGAATGCAGATGGTGTCAGGGTGGGAGCCTATCGGCAGCTGGGGGGAGTAGCTGTCGTTCCGATAGACTCCCTTGGTCACTCTAATTAGTGACCAGAGTTAGCTGGAAACACAGTGAAATACTTTGATGTATTCCAATAGATGCTCCAGCTTAGCATCTGTGGGCCAAAAATGAGCACCATAAAGACGTTTGAGTTGCTTTATTTTCTCATTTTCGTGTTCGGCCAATAGCACTAGACTAGTGTTGTTGCCCAGCTCCATATCGTAGATTAGCCCACCCAGCCAACCACCATCCACCTTGTCGGCTTCAGCGATGACTATATTCGGGAAGGGCTTGTCCTTGAGTAGGATTTGAACCACATCAACCACTTCGGTGATCAGTTGGGGGTTATCAGGATCGTCATCATTGACGACAAGATTACTAAAAACTGTGTGACCATCCTCTTCGAGGGATGCTTGCAAAGCCTTGATGCGTTCCGGTGAAAAATCAAAGATGAAGACTTGGGACATGATTTGTCCTCCTTGGTTTGAGTTGCGGAAATTTGCGAATGCCTTTACTTGGAGCCCCGATGCATTTCCCGTAACATAGCCTGAGCTATTTGTTCGGGGGTCATGTCTTGTATCAGAAACCGGACTTTTTCGTACAATACTTTTGTATCCCAGTCCAAGTTTTCATGATGTTTGGCAATCAAGCCTTGGGCTCTTTTGATGAGCATTCGTTTTTTGTGAGTCATAACAAAACCTCCTGTTATATCAAAAAACACCTCTTCTAAGAGGCGTTGAGAGTACCAAAAACCAACAAAAACAATGCCGGTTACGCTACTAGCTCCTTATAGTCCAAGCGTCCAAATACGGACTATAATTCTTCGCCTCAAATATTTTTGTTGTAATGTACGTACAAAAAAACACCTAAAATGAGGTGCCAAAAAGCTATTGAATGCCGGTTACGCTACTAGCTCCTTATAGTCCAAGCGTCCAAATACGGACTATAATTCTTCGCCTCATTTGAGATAATTAAATTGTCAATATCGGAGGTTAACATAATAATACAATCTTGTCAAGCCCTTGGGATATTGGCAATAATAATACAAGTCGTTTAAAAAAAGATTGCCATTGAAAAAAAACATGATTTATGGTATTTTTAGCTTATGAAAATATCTGATGAAATAATAGTTTTATACAAAAAACTAAACCAGATTTGGAAGAAAAGAGGCAAAATAGACAAAGAAGAAGACAAAATAGAAGTTGAGGAAATTGCCAGTCATTTTGCTTCTCTCTATGAAAAACTGAGAAATAGTATTGATTTTAAAGAAGTGCATCTTTTGCGCCGTTTTGCGATTGAGAGAAATATAAAACGACGTTTTATAATGGAAATGTTGAAGCCAGACATTGCTCAAGGCTTGGTCGAAGAATTGATTCGTGCCAAATATCTGCCAAATAAGACAATTCCTGAAAAAAAAGTAAAAGATGTAGCTCGCATCATTCAAAAATACAATGATTTGTTTTTGATGATGAATGACATGTATCACGGTGATAATATTAGAGATTATTTTGATTGGTTGATTGGTGTAGAAGCTTGTGAAATTGACATGCTACTCAAACCAGAAGATATAGAAGATTCTGTGATCGAGGCTATGTATCAGGTCACCAAACCAAGGGTCAAGCTAAAAGGTGATCAATTAAGCATCCGAGAGAAAAATATTCAGCTATATATAGCTACTCACAAGTCTTTGGTGAAATCTGATGATGTGATTATTTCTTTTCATCTTATAAATTTATATTTTCCCCAATGGCTCAAAGCAGATGAAAATCTGACAAAATTATTTGCTGCCAAATTACCAGCGATTTACAAGACTATTCAAGATCATCTCAACCATCCTTATCAGAGAAAAATTTTGAATTCTATCAAAGAACCAGTTGTAACCTTTCAAATTTTACACGAGTTGATACTAGAAAAAGGACAAGGTTGGGAACAACTTTTGGTAGATCCAGATGCCTTGGAAGCTGAGGCTAAATTGTTGATAAACAGAAAATACAAAAAAATAAAAAGTAGGATTAGTAGATCTTCTGTTCGGGCGATTATTTATATTTTTGCTACCAAGGTGTTGTTGGCAATATTACTTGAGTTTCCGTATGAAATGTACGTAATCAAAGAAGTGAATTACTTTAATTTGGGGATCAACGTTGTATTCCCGCCATTACTTATGTTTTTGGTGACATTGAGTATTTTACCACCTAGCAAAGCAAATACCCAAAAGATTTTGGAAAACTTACACAATTTGATATACAACAAAGCCGAGCAATCTATTTTGTGCCAACTCAAATCAAAATATCGTATGAATTTGGGCTTTCAGGTGTTTTATTATTTGATGTATACAATATTGTATATAGTAGTTTTTGGAAGTATTATTTACTTTTTAAATCAACTAGATTTCAATCTAATAAGTGGAGCGATATTCTTGTTCTTCTTGACCGCGGTCAGCTTTTTTGCGATCAGGATACGTAATACCGCCAAAGAACTGAGAGTCGTAAAGAAAAAAGAAGGAATAATTTCATTTTTTATAAACTTTTTTGCCTTGCCAATTGTCGCAGTTGGCCGTTGGATGTCTACCAAGTTCAAAAAGATAAATTTATTTGCCTTTGTGATGGATTTTATTATCGAAGCTCCGTTCAAGTTGTTTGTTTCTGCCTTTGAAGATTGGCTTGGTTTTATTCGAGAAAAGAAAGAAGAAGTTTATCATGACAACGAATAAGGAAGTTTTTATTATTGCGCACAATATTCGTAGTCTCTACAATATTGGGACGATGTTTAGGACAGCTGATGCTATGGGTGTAGATCGGCTGTTTTTGACTGGCTATTCTGGTCAGCCGCCTCGTAAGGAGATATCCAAGGTAGCCCTTGGGGCAGAAGATAGTGTTCCTTGGCAGCATTATAAAAATTTATCTTATCTTTTAAAAAAATTAAAAAGTAGAGGAGTAAATATTGTAGCTTTAGAAATTGACGATAAGGCAAAAAATTATCTAGACTTCAAGCCAAAGTTTCCACTAGCTCTGATAGTTGGCAATGAGGTTTCTGGAGTTTCAAAAAGTATCATAGATAAAGTAGACCAAACTATCTATTTACCTATGCATGGCATAAAAGAATCACTCAATGTCGGGGTGGCTATGGCCGTGGCAGGATATCATATTATCTCACATCGTTAAGATTGGTAGTAAGTGTCAATTTTTGGTATAATATAATCATTAAGTAATAAAATAAAATTATGACCCTGCATAAAATTGCGGAATTAATTTTTACACTGATAATGCTTTTATTTTTGGCTACCTTGGTTTTGGGAGTCTTAGTAGGTATTACTATTGTTCAACAATTATCTTATTTTGATGTTGGTACCAATGGCCAGATAATATTTATCGCCGGTATGTTTGGTGTCTTTATGTACATCATGAAACTAATCGTTGATAAGATCAAAGATTATAATCGATACATTTAAATTATCTAAATGGTAAAAAATACAGTTACAACAATAGGCGGGGCCACTCGCGATATTATGTTTTATACTGACGATATGATTCTACTTGATAACAAGCAGGATTTGTTGCGTCAAAAACTCATTGCCTTTGAGTATGGAGCCAAAATTTATAGTGAGGAGGTTTATATGACTTTTGGTGGTGGTGGTATGAATGCGGCTGCCAATTTTGGGGCTTTAGGGATTAGGACTCAGGCAATTTTATCAATTGGTGATGATTTGGTTGGTAGGGAAATAGTTTTGGAGCTCAAAAAAAAGAAAATTAGTTCAAAGTTGGTCCAGATGCAGAAAGGTATAAATACAGGCACTTCGTTTATTGCCAATGTTGGCAAATTCAACGAACATGTTATTTTTGCTTATCGGGGAGCAAATGCCAAGATGGATTTGACCAAAAAAACAACCAAAAAGATAAACACTCCTTGGTTATACATGACTTCTTTGTCTGGTAGTTTCAAGCCAGGACTCAAGGGATTGTTTAATCATTGTATAAACAAAAAAATTAAAGTAGCCTGGAATCCTGGCAAAAATCAATTGGCTATGGGTCTAAAGGGTCTTAAGAGTTATATGGCTAATACAACAGTCTTTGATGTAAATAGAGACGAGGCTTTGGAGCTTTTGGTAAGCGTCAAAGGAGACAAGGTAAAAAATAATATCAATCAAATACTAAAACAACTACATAGCTATGGTCAGGAATTGACCGTAGTGACCGATGGAGCAAAAGGGGCATATGTTTATGATGGTAAAAAGATATACTTTAAGGCAGCTCTAAAGCGCAGGGGTATCAATACCACTGGCGCCGGAGATAGTTTTGGTTCTAGTTTTGTGGCCGGACTTATCAAATACAAAGGAGATATTGAAAAATCATTGAAACTTGGTATTCTCAATAGTAATTCAGTAATTATGAAGATAGGTGCTCAAGAAGGTTTGCTTGGCAAAGCAGATTTAAAGAAGTATAAATTATAGTATGAAATTTTTAAAAGTTTTAATGTTTATAATTATTGGACTAGTTGTTTTGTTTTATGCTTTTAGGTTTTATATGGCCTATGAGCAAAAAAAACATTTTAGCTTTGGTTCTGATGTAGAACTTTTAAAATTTGTACAGATATATAATGACGAGACTGAATTAAATATTATAAAAAAAGCTGAAGCCGTTAACTGTGATGGACAACTTTATTGCCTGAACTCAAAGTTTCTTGAAAGCCAGAAGAAAGAAGCAGGAGAATTTAATAGTAGAAAAGTAAGTTTTATGAACGGCATGGTGGATGTAATAAAGCTTGAGTATGAAGCTGGCCTTACTTCTAAATGGCCAATTGTAAAAACTGAAGAATTTTTTAACCCAAATTCAAAATATTTGTATATAGATGGTAGTGTAGCTGATCATGATAGTTGTTTGCAAAAAGCTGGTAATAAACACTCAATTGTTTATCAATACTATGATTATTTCAACGGAGTTCCTTATGCTTTTTCATCGTCTACTTTTTATAATGTAAAGGTGTATACTATATTTGATATAAATCAGCGGCCAGTTTGTAGAGCGATTGTTGCTGATGACCAATCGATATCCTAATTTTTTAAAATATATTTATGAGAAAAATTATTTGGGGAGTAGTCATTTTCTTTTTACTTGTGATACTTGGTTTATCAATTACCGCTATTGTCAATTTAAATAATGCTAGAGTTTAGATTATATGCAAAGCATATAATTCTTGCGTTCAGATTATACAAAAATAAATATAAATAAGTATTTTTATAAATCTTCACTTGAAATTATGAAAAAAGTACCAGTCGAAATTTCAGCTAGGCACCTACATATTTCCAAGGCTCATTTGGAAAAGCTTTTTGGCAAAGGATATCAATTGAAACCACTCAAAGAGCTATCTCAGCCTGGAGAGTTTGCGGCTAGTGAAAAAATAGATGTGATTGGACCAAAAGGTATGTTAAGTATCAGGATAGTAGGTCCAGTACGCAAGCAGACTCAGATAGAACTAGCCCTGACTGATGCTAGGATTTTGGGCGTTAAGCCTGAATTTCGTATCTCTGGAGACCTCAAAGATACACCGGGCGAGGTCACTCTAAAGGGATCTGACGGAAATGTAAAACTTGATTCAGGGGTAATAATAGCAAAACGACACTTACACATATCAAAGACCGATGCCAAAAAATGGAAGATAAAAAATGGACAAAAAGTAAGTGCCAAGGTAGCTGGGCCAAGGTCAATTATTTTTTTAGATATTATAGCTAGGGTTGGTGATTTTACAACTGCAATTCATCTAGATACAGATGAAGCCAACGCAGCTGGTTTATTGACTTGTAGTTTGGCAGAATTAGACGTTTAAGATCATGAAAAAACATTTATTAGTTTTAAACAATGGAAGTAGCAGTTTGAAATTTGCTGTTTTTGAAGTAGACAAAAAAATTCTTGGCAAGTCTGTTTTGTCTGGACACTTTTCTATAGCTGGTAAAAAATCTATTTTAGTTTATAAATCCGGCAACAAAACTAGCACAATAAATTATCAGACAGGACACAATCTCAAAAATTGGTGGCATCACTTGCACGACCTGTTGGTTAATTTTGATATTACTTACGTTGGCTTGAGAATGGTACATGGTGGTGAAGAATTTACAGATACAGTCAAAGTAAATAATCAATTTTTGAATAGGATAAAAAAATATAACAAGCTTGCTCCTTTGCACAATCCAGCAGCACTTGATTTGGCTGACTTGGTCAAAAAGACTTGGCCAAAAGTAAAAACATCAATGAGTTTTGATACGGCTTGGTACAAAGATTTGGGAGCTGAAGCATACTTATATTCATTACCTATTAGTCTTTACAACAAATATAAAATACGAAAATATGGTTTTCATGGCCTGAGTCATGAAATGGCTACTTTGTATGCCGCCAAGATGACCAATAAAAAGCTAAACAAGCTCAAAGTAATCACTTGTCATCTAGGAGCAGGTAGTAGTATCACTTGGTATGATAGCAAGGTCAAAGATACTACAATGGGATTTTCACCAAACGAAGGATTAACCATGGCTACTCGCAGTGGTGATATTCCGGCTAGTGTTGTATTTTTCTTGAATCAAGAGGTCAAAATGCCTTTGCCGAAGATAAAAGAATTGTTGAACAAAAAATCTGGACTGTTGGGCCTAGCGGGCATGGCAGATTTGAGAGAAGTGCTACTGGCCGCTGGATATAGGGTCTCTGGCTACAAGTCTAGTCTCAAGTTTGATAAAAAACAAAAAGACTTGGCCAAAGTTGCTCTACAAATATTTATATATGACATCAAAAGATATTTAGCATCATATATTGCTATGACCAAAAAACTGGACGCTATAGTTTTTACTGGAGCGATTGCCGACAATGCTTTGATTCGCAAGATGATACTCAAGGATTTGGTCAAGCCCAAAAAATGTAGAGTGTTGGTAGCGCCGACAGGTGAAACAATGAATTTAGCAAATAAAACATTAAAATGTCTAAAATAATACTTGCTCAAGAAAATACAGTTTTGGAAAACTTGGTTGAGTCCGAAATAAAACTTCGAGAGCTCAATAGCGAAGTTGAAACCATAGTCAATGACTATACAGATATTCCGGCCAAGGCATCGGGCTATAGTTTTTTTAATGTTGATAATTTATATTTTTGGCTTTTGTTGGTTGGTTTGGTATTTTTGGCTTTTGGTTTGGTATTTTTGATGGCAGAGCTCAAAAAATTTAACAAAGTACGTCCCGAGGTCAAGGAAGTAAAAAAAGTAGCCACCAAAATATATAAAGAAGTAGAAAAGATAGAAACCAGGGAAGTAAAAAAGAAAGTAAAGAAAATAAGCACACCCAAAAAAAGACCCGTAAAGATAAAAGTTGTAAAAGTAAAATAAATATGTTATAGTCTGATGTTCCAATAGTCCATTCAATTTTCGAAAGGAGTGATCATGACTTATCAGGTTGCACAAAGAAAGTCTTTTGTGTTGCTAAAACCGGGCCAAACCTTTGAGTATAAAGATAAAATATACTTGAAACTCAAAAAGAAAGTCTGGGTAGCCAATTGTAGGGCATATCGAAATATTGCCTGTATAAGTACAGGAGAACTTGCTTTCATTGATGATACTACTTTTGTAACAATTGTTGTTAACGTCTAGTATTAAACAACCCCGTTTATCTAAAAAACGGGGTTTTTATTTATAAAATTGGCAAATCTAACAATACCTGTTAAAATTAAGCCACTAAAAAAATCAATATGTCATATACTTGGAATTTACCAGAAAAAGTAGATAAAAAAATTATAGAAAAATTTCCTGAGCTACATCCAACGGTAGCTCAATTATTGTATAATCGTGGCTTGGAAACTCAAGCACAGGTTGATGAATTTTTGCATCCTGATTATGGAGATGATATCCATGATCCTTTTTTGTTCAAAGATATGAAAAAGGCCTGTGAACGGATATATGGGGCCATAGAAAAAAAAGAAAAAATAGTTGTTTATGGTGATTATGATGCTGACGGAGTTTGTTCTAGTGTTATTCTGACTAGTGTATTAGAAAGTTTGGGCGCTACAGTAGAGGCTTATTTGCCTCATAGAGAAAAAGAAGGCTATGGTTTAAACGCTAAGGCGATTGAAGAATTTTCTAAAAATAATACCAAATTAGTAATTACTTGTGATTGTGGAATCAGTAATACCGAAGAAGTTAGTTTAGCCAATGATAAAAATCTTGATATTATTATTACAGATCATCATGCAGTACCAGAAAAACCACCAAAAGCCGTAGCTATTATCCACCCTCAAGGTCCAGGAGAAGAATATCCATTCAAATTTTTGGCTGGTGGAGGAGTAGCCTTTAAGCTTGCTCAAGGTTTGATAAAATATAATAGCAACAAAAAATCAGACAAAGAAAAAGAGCTACAAGAAAAGTGGCTTCTTGATATGGTGGCGATCTCTACTGTAGCTGACATGGTTCCTCTTTTGGGTGAAAATCGAACCTTACTTATTTATGGTTTGATAGTTTTACAAAAAACACAGAGAGTTGGTTTGCAAAAATTATTGGATGTAGCCAATGTCGATAAAACCAAGATAGATGCTCGTAATATTGGATTTACTATTGGGCCAAGAATAAATGCAGCTGGTCGTATGGATCATGCTAATTTAGCTTATTATCTTCTAAAAGAGACAGACCCAGAAGAAGCTACCAAACAAGCTGCTGAACTCAATCAATCAAATGTCGATAGACAAAAACTGACCGAAACTATTGTCCGTCAAGCAAAAGCTCAAGAGATAAACTTGGCTGATAGTTTGTTTGTTTTTTATCAAGCAGATTGGTCAGCTGGTCTGACAGGCTTGGTCGCTGGACGCCTAGTGAGGACTTATGCGCGACCTGCTTTTGTTTTGACTGACGTAGGTGACCATATAGTTGGATCTGGTAGGAGTATCAAGGGATTCAACATCACAGAAGGCTTAAAAAGCATAGAGGATATACTAGAGCGCTATGGTGGGCATCCACAAGCAGCTGGTTTTACTATAAAAAAAGAAAACTTAGACGAATTTAGAAAAAGAATCATAAAATATGCCAATGACAACTTGAAAGATCAAGAATTTGAAAATTCTATAGACATTGAGCTGGTAGTTGATTTTACTGAGATCAATTGGGAAATGGCAGATTTGGTAGAAAAATTCAAACCCTTTGGTCACTCAAACGAAGAACCTACGTTTTTATCAAAAGATGTGATCGTTACAGATGCTCGTAAAGTTGGAAATGATGGTAAACATCTAAAATTGGAACTAGTAAAAGAAAATAAAAAATTAGGAGCAATTGCTTTTGGTTTTGGTAAGCAAGAAGTAGAGATCGGTAATCATCTAGATCTGGTGTACAATGTAAACATCAACCAATGGAATGGTAATCGTGAAATCCAATTAATTATTAGAGATATAAAACAACATGAGTCATAGACTTTTTACAGATGGTGGAGCTAGAAACAACCCAGGCCCAGCAGCCATCGGTGGAGTTTTGTATGATGGTGATACTGAATTCGCAAATTTTTCTGAATACATAGGGGAGGCCACCAACAATCAAGCAGAGTACAGGGCAATCCTTCGGGGTGTGGAGCTTGCTTTAGAAAAAAATATTTTGGAACTGGATTGTTTTTTGGATAGTCAGCTGATAGTAGAACAACTAAACAAAAGATACAAAGTAAAAGACAAAGAATTGGCCAAGCTTTTTGTAAAGGTTTGGAATTTGACCGTGAAATTTAAACATATTACCTTTACCCATGTTCGTCGAGAAAAAAACAAAGAAGCTGATGCCTTGGTAAATAAAGCTTTGGATAATCGATAAAGCCCCCAAAATTCACCTTTTTATAGGTGAGTTTTTTATTTTATCCACAAAAGAGCATGGGATTGATTTTTAGCTGCAAAAATGGTATTTTAAGTATGATGTTATATGATTTTAAATGGCCAATTTATGGTCATCAAAACCAGTTAAAATTTTTACAAGAAACCATTAGCCAAGACAAATTGGCTAATACTTATTTATTTTATGGTCCTAGTGGTCTAGGGAAAAAAACTATAGCTCATTATTTTGCTAAAAGCCTATTTTGTCAGGACGCCAAGCAAAAACCATGCGACAAGTGTTATCATTGTCGTATGATTGAAAAAAATACTTTTTTAGATTTTTATAAGATAGGTAGTCGAGAAGAGCTCAATGCTGAAAATATTCGTGAATTTTTGCGTAATTTATCTTTATCAAAAATAAACGCAGATCATAAATTGGCAATTATTTACAATACAGAAACCATAAATATTCATAGTGCCAACGCACTTTTGAAAACCTTGGAAGAACCACCAGCTAATACTACTATTATTTTGTTGGCCGACTCCATAGTAAATTTACCAGCCACTGTCATTTCTCGTGCTCAATTGCTAAAATTTCAAAGCTTACGTCGTCAAGACATGGAAGCTTGGTTGAGCAATTATAAATTGA
This sequence comes from Candidatus Parcubacteria bacterium, assembly GCA_018664825.1. Lineage (GTDB taxonomy): Bacteria > Patescibacteriota > Patescibacteriia > UBA1558 > GWA2-36-10 > JABJNO01. The sequence continues at coordinate 112,856 of JABJNO010000017.1, read as the reverse complement.
CACCCGAAGAAAAAGAAACAATCATAAATTTATCTTTTGGAAGACCTGGATTAGCCCTGCGGATGATGGATGATGATTTAGAAAATTTTAAAAAAAGCTCAAACTTTATTTTAAAATTATTATCTAGTAATACCTTTCACTTTATGCAGGCAGTTGATAAATGGTTTGCTGTTTTAAAAAAAGAATATCCTGGCTACAAAGTATATGAACTAGGGATCCTGACCAAGCAATACCTTGATTTGATGGAAGTATTTTTGAGAGATTTGTTATGGATAAAGCTTGATAGGCCGATTGTAAACGAAATGTACAAAGATCAGCTAGTTGATTTATCTGCTAGCTTTAGCGAAGAAAAATTGCTTAAAAACCTATTATCGTTGAATAAAATAAAAAATAAATTAAAATACAATATTTCGCCACAACTTTTGTGGGAAAATTTACTCTTAAGTCTAAAATAGTATGCTAAAACAAAAACTTAACAAATTCAAAGTAATCGCTCTGATACTGGTGCTGCCAATATTTTTGAGTGGATGTATCAGTATAAAAAGTGATAAGACTGCTGGTAATTTTGGTGGATTTTTCCGAAGTAATGACAAGGCGGTTACCTGGAAACATGTCACTACTATGTACACACCTGGTGGTGAGGTTACAAATTTTAATGCTTCTAATATTTTGAATATATCTTTTGATGCCCAAGATCCAGCGGCGGTATATTTAGGATCTCAACACGATGGTATTTTTTATAGCTACAATTATGGTAATGGATGGTTTAGGACATTGACTGGAAAAGGTACTATCAACTCAGTTCAGGTAGATCCAAAGGACAAATGTACGCTTTTTGCTGCAGCTCACACTGAGATCTATAAGACAACTGATTGTTCTAGAAAATGGGAAAGACTTTATTTTGAGCCGAGAGCTGGTGTGTTTATTACCTCATTGGCTATCAAGGGCGACAATACAAATATTGTGTTTGCTGGTAATTCTATTGGAGACTTGTTGCGTAGTGAAGACGGAGGCATAAGCTGGAAAGTATTGCATATGTTCAACAATAAAATTTTGGATATAGTAGTCCAAAATCATTATGACGATGAAGTGATGTATGTAGTTACCGCAAGTACTGGTATTCATAAGTCCAAAAATAGCGGTGAAAACTGGCAAAATTTATTGGACTTGCATGTAAATGCTCAAGAAGGTACTACTGAGGCTGGTGTACGAGAGTCATACAATTTTCCTGACATTGTCGTCAATGCAGAAAATGCTACCTTACGAGATATTCGTGGTTCAGAAACAGTGATTACATTTAATCAAGATTTTAGTGTAGATGATGGTATTATTTATGCCAATAGGGTAGGATTGTTTAGATTGAATGAAGATAATGTTTGGCAGCAAGTAAGGTTACTTACACGAGATAGGCAAGAGACTATATATTCTGTAGCCGTAAATCCAGGCAACACCAACGAGATATTTTATGGTTCTGGCAATGCCTTGTATCACTCTATAGACAATGGGCAAAATTGGACCATAGACTCATTGCCAACTACTCATGTTGCTAGAAGTTTAGAATTTTCATCAGACAATAGATTTTTGTACCTTGGTGCATTGAGAATAGAAAAATAATTAACAATTTTAATATGCATGCTGTTATAGAAAAAAATAAAGAACATTACGAAAAAACCTTGGAGTTTTTTCAACAAGATATCACCTCTCTGCGAACTGGTAGGATTTCTCCGAGTATTGTAGAAGGTATTGGAGTAGAATCATATGGAGCAACCACCGAATTGATGCAGCTGGCCTCAATCACTAGTCCTGAACCACAAAGTATCACAATCAAGCCGTGGGACAAGAGTATTCTCAAAGATATTGAAAAAGCTCTATCTGCTTCTGACCTAAATGTAAATCCAGTTGTAGATGGTGAAGTGGTTCGTTTGAACTTTCCTCCTTTGACAGAAGAATCAAGAAAGGAATTGGTCAAAAGTTTGCACAAAAAAGCAGAGGACTCACGCATAACTTTACGGTCACAGCGAGAAAAGATAAAAGAAGAGGTAATGTCTTTGGAAAAGGCAAAGGAAATAACAGAAGATGATAGATTCCAAGCCCTGAAAGACCTAGATGTTTTGACCAAGGAGTACAACGACAAAATCAAATTAATTAGCGACGAAAAAGAAAAAGAAGTAATGACAATCTAAATGTTAACAATAATATCTTTTATATTAGTACTGGGATTATTAATCCTCGTACATGAATTAGGACACTTTATCACTGCAATCAAGCTAGGAGTGGCTGTAGAAGAATTTTCTATAGGTTTTCCACCTAGAATGTTTAGTTTTACCCGCAAGGGCATCAAATATTCGATTGGCTGGATACCACTTGGTGGTTATGTAAAGATAAAGGGTGAATCTGGGGATCATAAAGAAGATCCTCATAGTTTTTCTGTACAACCAGTTTGGAAAAGAGCCTTGATAGTTTCTGCTGGTGTAGTTATGAATTTTTTCTTGGCTTTTATTTTCTTATCATTTGCATTTTATTTTGGCTTACCACAGGCCATAGAAAAAGATACGCCTGCGGATAGCTACACGCAACATAGTATAGTGGTAGTAGAAGTGTTGGAAGATAGTCCAGCTTTTATGAAAGAAATCATGGTTGGTGATGAATTGATCGGTCTCAACGGTCAGCCAATCGCAAATTCAGATGACCTATACTACAAAATTCAAGATATAGGTGAAGAAGAAATTGAGCTAAGTATAAATCGACGTGGTGACAAACAGGACATAAAAGTGACACCACGCTATAACCAAGAACAAGATGATTGGATTGTAGGCGTTGGTATGGTAGATACGGGTGTCATAGACTATGGATTTTTCCAAAGTATCTGGCAAGGATTACGCACTACAGGTATCTTGATATGGCGAATTATAGAAGCCTTTGGATTGATGATACATGACTTGGTAGTGAACAAGCATATGGCTCCAGAGTTTTCTGGTCCAGTAGGTGTGGCTGTTATTACAGGACAGATGGTGCGAATGGGCTTTGTATTTATTATTCAATTTATTGCCGTACTTTCTATCAACCTAGGTGTTATAAACTTTTTACCATTCCCAGCGCTAGATGGTGGTAGATTTATATTTATTGCCTTAGAGGGTATTACTCGTAAAAAAGTAAAACCAAGTATAGAAAATTGGATTCACAATAGTGGTTTCATACTCTTGATGCTATTATTTTTGGTAGTGACCTTCCGTGATGTTGCAAAATATGGCGGTGGTATTTGGGAATCATTTAAAAATATGTTTTAATGAAATTTGTTTTACAAAATACAAGTGGTAATCCATTGCACTTGATGAGGCGCTTGGGTTATCATCCTCATAGAAATAAAGATAGTTATGCAAAGAGGCTTAGTAATGGAGAATTCCCGCGATTCCATGTTTATTTAAATCAGCGCGATGAAGGACTACAAGTTTCTATCCACCTTGATCAAAAAGCAGCTTGTTATGAAAGTCATACAGCTCATAGCGGTGATTATGATGGCGAATTGTTGGAACAAGAAAAGCAACGCATAATTAGTTTATTAAACACTTAATATATGAAACAATCAAAATTATTTGGCAAAACTCGAAAAGAGGTGAGTAAAGACGAAAAAAGTATCAATGCCGAGTTACTTACCAAGGCAGGCTATATAGAAAAACATATGGCCGGAGTTTACAATTATCTACCATTGGGTTTGAGAGTTTTCCGTAAAGTTGAAAATGTAATCCGTGAAGAAATGGATGCTATAGATGGTCAAGAAATGCTGATGACAGCTCTTCAACCAAAAGAACTTTGGCAAAAAACTGGTCGTTGGGATGAAATGGCTGACATTATGTACCAATTCAAAGATGGCCATGGTAGCGAAGTAGGGCTAGCTACTACACACGAAGAAGTTGTCACCGAAATAGCTAGACAGCAAATAAATTCTTACAAAGATTTACCAATGTTTGTCTATCAAATTCAAGACAAATTTCGTAATGAAAAAAGAGCCAAGTCTGGACTATTACGTGGTCGTGAATTTTCTATGAAAGATTTGTATAGTTTTCATACCAATCAAGAAGATCTGGATAAATTTTATATGGTTTGTCATGATGCTTATTTAAAGATTTACAAACGTCTTGGATTAGAAGCATTTTCAGTAGAAGCTTCTGGTGGTTCTATGAGTAAAGAATTTTCTCATGAGTTTATGGTAATTACCGAAGCTGGGGAAGATATTACTATTTTATGCAAAAAATGTGCTTGGGCTCAAAACAAAGAAATTGCCCAAGTCAAAAATGGTGAAAAATGTCCAAAATGCGGAGAAAAAGTAATTGAAGAAAAAACTGTTGAAGCTGGCAATATTTTCCGCCTAGGTACAAAGTATTCATCTGCATTAGGACTTCAATATACTGACAAAGAGGGCAAGAAAAATGACGTCTTGATGGGCTCTTATGGTATTGGCCTAGGTAGGGTGATGGGTACTGTTGTAGAGGCTAGTCATGACAAGGATGGTATCGTCTGGACAGCGGCCACAAGCCCATATCATATACATTTGCTTAATTTAGCAAAAACTGATAAAACAAGTAAAAGAGCTGATGAAATATACCAAAAATTGACTGATTTAGGTTGGGATGTTTTGTACGACGAGAGAGATATCTCTTTTGGTAAAAAATTTAAAGATGCTGACCTACTAGGTATCTGTTGGCAGCTCATAGTCAGCGACAAAAATGAAGATTTAGAACTAGTTGCTCGAGCTGATCACAAAAAAGAAATGGCAAGCTTGGACAATGTTGATAAAAAGCTAAAGGAATTCTATAAATAATGTTTAAAAAAGTTTTTAAAAATTTTTCAAAAGACATAGGTATGGATTTGGGGACTGCCAATACTTTGGTTTATGTAAAAGACCAAGGTATTGTCATAAACGAGCCCTCAGTAGTTGCTATCAATAATCGTACAGAAAAAATTGTAGCGATTGGTGAAGACGCAAAAATCATGCTCGGAAAAACTCCTCAACACATTACTGTTAGTAGACCACTTATCGATGGTGTGATTTCTGATTTTGAAATTTCAGAAAAAATGATCAAGCATTTTATAGAAAAAGTTCACCGAGATTCTTTTACTTTTATGCCACGTCCTAGAGTAGTGATTGCTATCCCACTTGATGTGACAGAAGTAGAAAGAAAGGCCGTCGAAGATGCTGTCATGGGCGCTGGTGCTTCTCAGGTATTACTTATAGAAGAGCCAATGGCTTCTGCTATTGGGGCTGGATTACCGATCCAAGAGGCAACTGGAAGTATGATAGTAGATATTGGTGGGGGTACTACAGAAATTGCCGTGATATCTCTTGGTGGTGTTGTTTCTTGGAAATCATTGAAACTAGCAGGGGACAAACTAAATGAATCAATCATCCAATATGCTCGCGACAAATTCAATATTTTGTTGGGTGAAATGACTGCTGAAAAAATAAAAATGCAAATAGGTTCTGTAATTCCTTTGAAAGAACCAATAGAAGCCATAATGCGTGGTAGAGACTTATTGACTGGGCTACCAAAGCAAGTTGAGATCACGGATGCCAATATCAGAGAGTCTATTGCCAAACCAATCAAGTTGATAGTAGAAAATATAAAATCTACCATTGAAAATACTCCTCCAGAGCTAGTTTCTGACTTGTACGAAAAGGGTATGGTGCTGACTGGCGGCGGAGCATTGTTGCGTGGACTAGATGAGCTAATATCTCAAGAAACAAAAATGCCCGTACATATCACCGACGAACCATTGACTGCAGTTGTCCGTGGTACCGGCAAAGTATTGGACGAGATAGATAACCTAAAAGATATATTGTTGCCGTCTACCAAAGACATGTAAATAGACCAATTATATGCTAAAAGATAACTTAAGAATTTTTTTTCTATTTATTGTGGTAGTTTTTTTATTTATCCTTTTCAAAAACGGACAAATTTTTGATTTGGGTTTTATATTTAGAAATACTATCTATACAAATAAAACAGTCAATAGTCTATTGGATCCAAGTCCAGAACTCCAAGAGCAATACAAGGATCTTTTGGTAGAAAACAATAAGCTCAAAAATCTAGAAGAAGAAAATAATCAACTGAAAGAATTATTGAACTTTAAAAAAGAAAAACAATACAATCTTGTTGTGGCAAATATAATAAATCGTGATCCAGTCAATCGTAATATATTGATTATCAATTCAGGCTTAGGTCAAAATATAGCTGTTGGTCAGGCAGTAGTGGTCAATAATGGCATTATAGTAGGTAAGGTCATTGATACTAGTGTTGATTCTGCCAAAGTCCGTCTTTTGACTGACAATTTTAGTAAGTTAGCTGTAAAAGTTGGTGATGATCGTCGGGTTTCTGGTGTTTTGAGTGGTAGCCTGGGCCTCGGTATGGATCTTAGCTATATTCCCCAAGAACAGGAGATAAAAAAGAATGATTTGGTAGTTAGTTCTGATATAGATGACTTGATACCAGCGGGATTGGTGGTTGGGAAAATCGAAAGTACAAATTTTTCTCAAGAAGAATTATTTAAAAATGCCGCTGTTTCGCCATTGATTGATTATAATACTTTGGGATTTGTAGCAGTAATAACATCCTTATGATAAAGTATTTATTTCTAATATTAATTTATTTAATAGCTGCTTATTTTTTTACAGTTTTAAATCTATATAACTACGGTTGGCAATTTGTGCAACCTTTTTTAATCGCTGCGTTACTGATTTATTTTAACGTTGAAAACAATTGGTTGTATTATGGTTTTGCTTTACTGGCGGGATTATTTATTGATTCATTGAGTGGTGTTTTTGGCTTACATGCTCTTATATTTTTATTTATAATCTTTATTCTAAAAACTTTACAACTCACTATCTTAACTTCAAAAAATATTTTGACAATTATATTATTGACAATTTTAGCCTTTGTACTTTTTTGGTTGATATTTTGGGGAGCTCACGTCTTGTTTGGTTGGGGAATTTATCTGTTTGATAAAGTAATTTTATTTAATATTCTAAAAACATTGCCGATAAATATATCAGCAGTAATAATCTTACACGTTTTATTTTATAATTTTTGGATAAGAAAGCATGGACAAAGACAATCCTTTTAAAATTCAGGAAGGTTCTATCCGTGATGGAAAGATAGGTAGTTTTATCAAAGATAAAAAAAGTGGTGACTACCTAGATTTGGGTATTGCAGAAAAAGCTGAAAGGCTTGGTAAGTTTTTTAAAGAAACTAAAGTTCGGAAATTATTTTTAATTTTTGCTTTTGTTTTATTTGTATTATTTGGAAGAACTTTTTATTTACAGATTGTGAAGGGAGATTATTATTTGGGCGTTGCTGAAGGTAATCGTATTCGTAATGATGTCATCAAGGCAAATCGTGGTCTTATCTATGATCGTTTTGGTGATTTATTGGTAAAAAACATCTCTTATTTCTTTTTATACCTTGTACCTGATGCTTTTCCTCAAGAAGATGAGGCTAAAAACGTGTTTTTTGATAAATTATCAGATACTTTGGGCATTGAAAGACAAGAATTACTTGATAGAATTGAAAAAAAACAAGATGAATCAGATAAAATATTGATTTTTGAAAATCTTGAATATGAAGCAGCGATAAAATTGATGATTTTGTCAGAAAACGAGCCTAGTGTTCAAGTAAGCTTTGAGCCTCGTAGGCAATATTTTCCTGAGCTCGGTATGTCGCATAGTTTGGGATACTTGAGTTCTGTGACAGAAGAAGACATGAAAAATAATAAATATAATTTTCATGATCGAATAGGTAAAAATGGTCTGGAACTTACTTATGAAGATACTTTGCGTGGTCGAGATGGTGTCCGGCAGATAGAGGTAGATGCTTTGTTTAGAGAAAAAAGTATCTTGTCTATGACAGACCCTATAGATGGACATGATGTGGTTTTGACTATTGATGCAAAAGCTCAAGAAAAACTTTTTGAGATAATGTCTAGACAAGCTAAGCTCAGGGGAAAACCAAAAATGGCAGCTGTAGTTTTGGATCCAGTTGATGGTGGAGTTTTGGCTATGAGTAGCTTACCTGGTTATGATAACAATATTTTTACTACAATATTAAACCAAGAAGAATATTCAAATATAATAAATAACCAAAATAATCCATTACTCAATAGAGTGGTTAGTGGAGCTTATCCCTTGGGTTCTGTATTTAAAGCAGTAATAGGCAGTGCCGCCTTACAAGAAGGCATCATAGATGATAGCTTTAGGGTAAATAGTACAGGGGGTATTTTGGTTGGTGGTAGGTTTTTTCCTGATTGGCGACCAAGTGGACATGGCATGACAGATATTTATTGGGCAATTGCTGATTCGGTAAATACATTTTTTTATTCTATCGGTGGTGGCAACAATGACTTTTTGAGCTTGGGACTTGGTGCAGATAAAATCATAGAATATTCTAAAAAATTTGGACTTGGTGAAACAACCGGTATTGATTTGTCTTCTGAGGCTAGTGGTTTTTTGCCCAGCAAAGCCTGGAAAGAAGAAGCCCTTGGAGAGCGTTGGTATCTTGGGGATACCTACAACTTATCAATTGGGCAGGGCTTTTTGACTGCTACACCACTACAAGGAGCTACTCTTATGTCTTATTTTGCAAATAATGGTATAATATATCAACCCCATTTTATCAAAGAAACCATCGTTGATGATCAAATAAATCCATATGAACCAGTCCAAATATCTTTGACTGATAAGGTTTCATCTGATAACTTAAATACTATAAGGACTGGTATGCGCATGACGGTCACCAGGGGTACTGCTCAGAGCATGCAATCAATATCTGTACCTGTTGCTGGTAAGACTGGTACAGCCCAATTTAATAGGAATAAAGACCCTCATTCATGGTTTGCGGGATTTGCCCCATATGATGACCCAAAAATAGTAATAACAGTACTTGTAGAAGAGGGTGGGGATACTGGTTTGGCTGTCACTGTGGCTCGTGAGTTTATGGAGTGGTATTTTTCACAATAATTTGATAATATTTAATTTACATTTAAGAAAGAAATAAAACATTATGAGTAAAAAGGTATTAACCCAAGAAGGGTTTGATAAATTAATGCTAGAGTTAGAAGGTCTAAAGACAGATGGTCGTATTCGCGTTGCTGAACGTATAAAAACTGCTAAAGAATATGGAGATTTATCCGAAAATGCAGAATATCAAGAAGCCAAAGAAGAACGGGCTTTTATTGAGGGTAGAATCATGGAACTTGAGCACCTGACCAAGACATCTACTATTGTACAAGCAAATAGCGGAGGAGAAACTGTTGGGGTGGGCTGTAAGGTAAAAGTAGAAAAAGACGGCCTTCAATCTGAATTTACTATTGTTGGTAGTACAGAAGCAGATCCTGCAAACAATAGAATTTCTCTAGAGTCTCCAATAGGTGAAGCGCTTATGGATAAAAAGATAGGTGACATCATCGAAGTTGAATTACCAAGCGGGGTGACTCATTATAAAGTTTTGGAGATAAATTAGTATGTTTATAAAAAAAATAGGCATTGATCTAGGAACAACTTATACTTTGGTCTATATACCAAAACGTGGGATTGTAATACATGAGCCATCTGTGGTAGCTATGTCTGTTTTGGATAAAAAAGTAATGGCAGTAGGGGACGAAGCCAAAGAAATGATTGGTCGGACACCCGATTCTATCGTTGCTTCTCGCCCTTTAAAAAACGGAGTAATAGCTGATTACAAAACTACCGAAAACATGCTTAAATACTTTATCAACAAAGCAGTTGGTGGTATGAAGATTTTTCGTCCTGAAGTCATGATTGCTGTACCTGCTGGTATCACATCTACCGAACGAAGAGCTGTGATTGACGCCACTCTAAATGCTGGTGCAAAAGCAGCTTATATCATCAAAGAGCCTATCGCGGCTGCTATAGGAGCTGATATTCCTATTGGTAGTGCTAGTGGTCATATGATTGTTGATATGGGTGGAGGTACTAGTGAAATTGCAGTAATATCCCTGGGTGGTGTTGTAGCCAACACTTCAGTTCGGATTGGTGGTAACAAATATGACCTTGCTATTGGTGAGTATATAAAGAAAAAATATAATTTGGCTATTGGTGAGAGAACTGCTGAAGATGTAAAAATAAAAATTGGCTCTGCACAATATTTACCCAAAGATGAAAAAATAGACATGGAAATAAAAGGTAGAGATATGGTCACTGGTTTACCAAAAACTATCATTGTAAACTCTGATGATGTCACTGAGGCTCTACAAAATGAGCTCCAAGGATTGATATCTGCTGTAAAATCTGTCTTGTATCAAACTCCTCCCGAACTATCAGCCGACATTATGGATAAGGGTATGGTATTGTCTGGTGGTACATCACTACTACGCAACATGGACAAGCTTTTGTCACAGGCAACTGGAGTACCTGCTTATGTAGCTGATGACGCATTGTTGTGTGTGGCCAGGGGTACTGGAATAGCCCTCGAAAATTTGGAATCATACAAACGAAGTATTTTATCTGCAAAATAAATTTTAAAGCAAATGACTATAGGTCTAGAAGCAACCCGGGCAAACAAAAAATATAAGACCGGCACCGAATGGTATGCTTGGCACCTTTTGCAACAATTCAAAAAACTTGACCACGAGAATAAATTTGTGGTCTATTATAATAATATTTTAGCTGACGCTCTCAAAGAAACGCCAGCTAATTTTGTTATCAAAAACTTGCCCTGGCCTTTCAAAAAGTTTTGGACACACATGCGCCTGAGTTTGGAACTAATCAAAAATCCAGTTGATAAATTTTTTGCTAGCAATGCTGTACCACTACTTACAAAGGGTGAGGTGATAGTCACTATCCATGATTTAGGTTTTTTCCGAAACCCAGAACTATATCATCCACTAGAAAGAATATACCAGCAGATATCTCATAAGCTTGCAGTCAAAAAAGCCAAAAAGATAGTTACAGTATCAGAAGCTACAAAAAAAGATATCAAAAAATATTTTCCAAAGTACAAAGAGGAAATAAAGGTGACTCATCTAGGATACAATGCTGACACTTTTAAAATTTTGGAAAAACATGAAAAAATGCAATTTATTGATATTCATGATTTGCCCGATGACTTCTTTTTATATATCGGACGACTAGAAACCAAAAAAAATGTGGCCAATTTGATAAAGGCTTATAAAAAGACAAATCGTAAATGGCCATTGGTGCTTGGTGGTAGACCTGGTAATTTTGGTTATGACGAGATAGAGAGATTGGCCAATGATCCTGAAATAAAAGATGATATAATAATATTGGGCTATGTCAGTCAAGCCAACTACCCGAGACTTATGGCTTCTGCGCGAGCCTTTGTGTTTCCTAGTAAGTTTGAGGGCTTTGGGATACCACTTATAGAAGCAATGGCCTGTAAGGTGCCAATTTTGGCCTCTGATATACCTGTTTTTAGAGAGGTTGCTGTTGATTCAGCGCTTTATTTTGATCCTGACAACATAGATGATATTGCTCAAAAGATGGATAAAATAACAACTGATGAAAAGCTTCAAGAAACATTGGCTATCAAAGGATTACAAAGATCTCGTCAGTTTTCTTGGGAAAAATGTGCTAGAGAAACTTTAGATTTTATTTTGAAATAATATGCTTAGAGATAAAAAGAATAGATGCGTCACACTCTATGCTCAATTAGGAAATGCTAAAAGTGCTCTAGAAAAAATACCCTTGAATCCAAAAGACAAACTTTTAAATTTTTTTGGTGAAGATTATGACAAAGAAATAAATATGTTAACCAACTTGGTAGAAATTAGTTGTCCTGGCTTTGAGCTTGCTAGGCATAGTATGATAATAAACAAAAAAAATGGATAAAGGTAGATCAAAACATAGAACCAAAAAATGCCGACAACTTTATTATCAATTAAAGATTACTAGACAAGCCTTTGATGAATTAGTGCCGAATCCAAAAGATTCAGGAGAATTAAAAGAATCAAAAAGGGTTTTTGTAGTTGAAAAAGGCAAAATAATTAATTTAGTAATAGATAACATTGACCCTTTATTTGTTTTTAGTAAAGATGTCATAACAGTAGATATTGATAAAGATGATGAAAATTTTTTAAAGAAATTTTAATATGCATCCAGGACAAGAAGAACAAGAAAAAAAACCAATACCACTCCCTCAATTGTGTCAGGAGGCTAAAGGTATTATTTCATCAGTCAAAGGTAACTTGGGGGTTTTTGAGCACGCACTAGATAATGCTATTAAAAATAAAAGATCTGAGCCATTTCAGCGGTATTTATCGGTGCTTGTTTTTGGAATAAAAGAGTTAAGAAATAAACGAAAATCTATTGAAAAGGAGCTAAGGGCACATAGTAGTGCAGCTTTTAGGAGGTTTTTGAAAGATTTATGGCCAAGAGCTGTTGATGATAAATTTGGTAAATGGGAAATGCAGAATGTGGCGTATGAAGCTAAAAATATATACATATATACAGATTTAAATGTTGACAATATAGCTATAAAATCATTGCCGGAAAATTTAGTAATCAAGGGTACTTTACGGATAGAAATGTCAGGTATAGGACACCTTCCTGATACATTGGAAGTACAAGGAGGTATAAGTGTAAATAAAAATCAGCTAAAAGAAGCCCAAAGACTAAAGGATGCTGGCAAGATAGCAGGCAAAATAATTGTAGCCTAATTTATGAATAAACAAACAAAAAACCAACTAAAATCAGAACGATGTCAATTTGTGAAGAATTCTATTGCAGCAAATAAGGATATTATTGAAGATTTTGGACGTGCTATCAAAGCCACGGCTGAGAGTAGAAGTAAATTGCTATTCAACCAAAGTGCCAAACCATACCTCGCATCTTTAAAGTGGAATATTGGACATATGCGTAGTAGAATAAGAAATATTAAAAATATGTCATAATATGTCAGATTTTGATAAAGCATGGAAAGATAGAAATAAAGTTAAGACTGCTCAAGAAAAAATGGAAAGAATACAGCTTTGTGATAAAGCTCGTACAGATTTGGAGTGGGCAGCAGAGGAGTTGGTTAGTTTTTCTACTGATATTCCCAATATAGTTGTCACTAAAGATTTTACTGAGGCCGATATGCGTATAAAAGGATTTAATCAAAAAGTAAAAACTGCCTTTACTTTGATTACTGCTCGAACGCGAGTCTTTGATTGGCTTGAAAATTTTCTAGATCATAATGTTTTGATAAAGTATCTAAAATTTGATGATTTCAATAAACCTACCTTTAATAACGATCTATATTTAACTGACCAAAAAGAGGTTATAGAATTACCCTCTAGCCTTACTATAAAAGGTACGCTAGGCCTAAAAGGTACAGGAGTCAAAAAATTACCAAGAAATTTGACAGTAAGGGGAACGTTGGATATTAGTGATACGAATATAACAGAATTGCCCGTAGACCTAAACTGCAATACACTAGCTTGCTCATACAAGCTAAAAGATATAGCCGAACAAGCAGTAGCTGACGGCAGGATAAGAAGTAAAAATGTAATATACAACAATGGATAAATCAACTAAAGAATTATATTGCCTTGCTTTAAAGGATTACCTTGGGCAAGCCAAGTATCATTATGACTTGGCTTTGGCTAGCGTGGCTGAGTACAAACAAGGAGGTGGGGCACCCTCTATTGGTTTATTCAAAAAAGAGGTTCTCATAAACATCATCGACGCCAAAAAAATACTTACAAAAATAGGTTTTACTGAGGATTTTAGGGCCTACATAGAGGAAGACAAGAAAAAAGAAGGAAAAGAAATATCACCTGAAGTTGAAAAAAATTTGAGCATGAGCGTTTTGAGACATGTTAATTTTGAAGATGATGCGACATTGGAAATAAAAAATATGGGTGATCCAAAGTTTATTGCCAATTTGATTAATTTTTTTTCAGGAACAGGACTTAGTTTTGATAAAATAGGACAAAGACAAAAAAAGTTTGCAGTAAAGACATTAAAATTTAAGGGCGACGTTTCTTTTGCGTGGGTTCATACAAAGCCTTGGCCTGATTTTGTACACACAGATGGTACACTGATAGTGGGTCAAGAACAAATAGATGGAAATGATGATGCTATGAATATTTTGGAGCACCACAAAAGAAAGGGATTTATAAAGGATTATAAAATTGTAGGATGACAAAAAAACAAAAATGTAAAAAAGCTAGAGGATATATAGTTAATGCTCAAAAACTTTTTATAAGCCTTGCTGAAGCTTTAAAAATTGGTGATTTTGATATAGCTCATGCTACAAAAAATTCTATCTTAATAAACATAGATAAAATTGTAGGATTATCCATGGGAAAGGACCTTTTGGGTAGTGAGCTAATAAAATATGCTAGAAAAGCCTTTAAATCTGAAGGGGAAACAATGACTATTGGCAGTTTAGTGGCATTTCATAAAATATTTGATAAAAATACCACACTAGAAAATGAGATGTTGATTTTGAGCAATGTTCCCGAAAATCTTTATACAACACATCTTATTAATTTTTTTAATGAAGACAGATCAAGGCTGAAGAAATTTGGTATCAAAAAAGTATTGATAAATAATGACGTAGGATTTGATGATATTGTTTTAGAACCATGGCCAGATTTTATTATGATAGATGCTAATATAATTATTTCTAGAGAAAAAACAAACGTAAGTATCATGGCTAGTTTATTGGATGCCCGAAGGACGGGGCAAATACATGATTATAGATTAGAAGATTAATATGAATAAATTTTGCTTACAACTCAATGAATATATTGCCAAGCTAAAAAAACAAGCCGAGCTTTTGGGTTTGCCAGAAAATATTGAGCTTACTCGTGACAACAGTAAGGACTGGATAGCTAAATTCCGAAATATAGACGCAGACATGGGGGATGATTATGATATTGTTCATGAACTTTTGGAAGTATTAAAATTTATGGATCGTTTACACAGTCAATCAAAGCTTCTTTTGAGGGAAGAAAAAATTACCGGAACCGGTATTGTAGATCCCATTAGTCCCGAGATGGCTAGTAAATACTTAGATTACAATTCTAAAGATGCTGAACTTATAATAAACCAGGGCTCTCCTGCATTTAGATCTTGGTTATTTTTGCATATGGATAGACTAACTGACCCCATATTAAAACCTGTAAGTATTGTTTATAAAGGTGATCTAGACGTTGCTAGTTTAAATTTTGTACATCCACATTTTATAAATGTTGTTCAAAGTTATTTTACCGTTGATGGTTTTATTGTTTTGTCACCCAAACAAGCATCAGATATAGGTGGGCAGGTTTTGGACAATTTAAAAGATAATGAAAGAATTAAAGGTTGGAAAACGAAAGGATAGTTTATGGATAAACAACATTGCCCAAAATTAAAACAACTCTATCAAAAGTTACAAACTTACCTCGAAAAGATGTCTAGTTTTTATAACGATGAATTTACTAGAGAAAATATCCGTAAAATGAGTTATGAAATTAAAAGTAATCTAACTAATTTTTATATTGTAGTGCATGAAGTCAATGCTCGTGTTAAACATATGCAAATACAAAAGATTGTTTCCAAAAATTATGGAGGTATTGATACTGGGGAATATATTAGATTTGCAAAACCAGGTGGACACATGTTTAAATTAACAATAGATGATAGTTATTCAGAATTAAATGCCTTTGCGTTTACCAATCAAGATAAACTGGGCCTAAAAGATTCATCTTTTATGGAGGTGCGACTAAAGGGAGATTTATTTTTAAAAGATCGTGATATTGACCCAGCTATGTTTTTTAAAAATATTGTAATTGAAGGAGACGTCTATCTTAATCCTGATTCATACCAAAAAATTACCGAAGACAAGATCATGGAATTGGAACGTAATGGACAAGTTAGGGGTAGAATAATAATAGCTAAATAGTTGACAAAATATCATAAATATGGTATATATATGCATAAGGCTTAAAACCAAGGTAATCGCTGCCTGAGTTTACTCAGGGAGAGGAAAGTCCGAACACCATTAAATGATAGTTGGTAACGCCAACCGTTGCTAGTGTGAGCTAGTAATAGAACAAGTGCAACAGAGAATATTCCTTCCGCTTGCGGATAAGGGTGAAAACGTTAGATAATTAGCTAACGCGTCAGTATGGTGACATACCGAAAGAGGTAAACTTTTATTAGGTGCAAGACCAAGTTGGTTCCTTTATGGAACGGGTAGGTTGCTTGAGATGTGTAGCAATACACATCCTAGATAGATGATTACCGCCCTTCGGGGTACAGAATTCGGCTTATTAGGTTTTAAGCCTTTTTTTATTGCTAAAATTTGATAATATGGTACTATTTATATATGAAAAAGGCCGATTTTATTACCAATATTTCATTGGTTTTTATAGACTTTGGACTGGTAATCCTAGCTGGGATATCAGCCTATTTTTTGCGTTTCTCTGATTTTATTAGCAATATGAGGCCTGTTTTTTATGAAATGCCTTATGATGAGTATTTAATTTTAATTTTAAAAATTGCTGTATTCGCCATTATTGTTTTTGCTATATCTGGTTTTTATACTATGAAGACCAAAAAACTAGCCCGAGAATTGCCTCAGATAATCACAGGAGTTTCTACTCTGCTTATTTTTATTGTGCTAGCTATATTTTGGCAAAGAGAATTATTTTCTTCCCGTTTTATTATTATATTGAGTTGGGCTCTTGGTATTATTTATATCTTTACATCTAGAATATTTGTTTTCGCCGTTAGAAATTTATTTTTAAAAAAAGGAAAAGGTCTAGCTAGGGTGATAGTACTAGGTCCTGAGTCTGCTCGAAAAATTATTGTAGAAAATTATAATACTCGTCCAAAACTAGGTTTCAAAGTAATAGATGAATTTGAAACACTAGAACAACTACAGAGTCATCCCGGAGCAATGCAAATGATTGAAGAAAAGGAAATAGACAATATATTTCAATCTGATTCTTCAATCAACAAAGATAACGCTCTAAACCTACTTACCTTTTGTCAGGAAAATCAAATCACTCTTCGTTATGTAGCCAATCTTTTTCAAGCTCAAAATCTAAATATTGATCTCAACAGTATTGCCGGAATCCCAATCATAGAAATCCAAGGCACACCACTTGATGGTTGGCGACGAGTTGCCAAGCGGACTTTTGATATTATAGTTTCTATTTTATTGACTATAGTTTTATCACCTTTGTTTATTTTGATTGCAATATTCATAAAAACTGACACAAGAGGTCCTGTGTTTGTAAAAATGTCTCGTGTAGGTAGAAAGGGTAGGATATTTACAATGTACAAGTTCCGTTCTATGGTCAAAGATGCTCAAAAGCTAAAAGCTGACATCATGGCTCAAAATGAACGCACTGACGGACCTTTGTTTAAAATAAAAAATGACCCTCGTGTCACAAAAGCTGGTCGTTGGCTACGCAAAACCTCTCTTGATGAGTTACCTCAGCTATTCAACGTCATAATAGGCAATATGAGCCTAGTTGGGCCACGTCCACATGAGCCAGAAGAAGTCTCTCGTTATCAAAAGGGTTATAAAAAACTCTTGACTATCAAACCTGGTATGACCGGTATGGCTCAAGTATCAGGTAGGGCCAACTTACTTTTTGCCGAAGAAGCTAAACTAGATATATTTTATATTGAAAATTGGTCACTGCTTTTGGATATGATTATTTTAATCAAAACTCCAAGAGCAATGCTTAGTGATGATCAAACATAATATGCAAAAAATTGCCCTTGCTCATGATCATTTGTTTCAAATTGGTGGTGCAGAAAGAGTCTTGGTTGTATTGGCATCTTTAGACAAAACAGCACCTATTTTTACATTGATAAACAATCCAAAGATTACCAAACAAATTTTGGATCAGGACAAAATATACACTTCTTACCTTCAAAAAATCCCGTTAATCAACAAAATGTTTAGATATTTTTTGTTATCTATGCCCAAAGCTTGGGAAGCGATAAATTTTGATGACTACGATCTGATTATTAGTTCTTCGTCTGCTTTTGTAAAAGGTCTAAACAAAAAAGAAGGCGCTGTCCATATATGTTATTGCCATGCTCCAACTAGATATCTTTGGGATGATCAAGAAGAATATATCGGTAATTTGCCAGAGGGAAAGTTTTTGAAAACTTTTTTACCTCGTTTATTAGATAGATTACAACAATGGGATTATGACAAAGCCCAAAATGTGGATCATTTTATTGCCAACTCAAATTTTATTGCCAAAAAGATAGCCAAACATTACAAAAAAGATGCCCAGGTAATATATCCACCCGTTAATGTAGATGATTTTCATATTTCTAATGAAATAGAGGACTATTATTTGTTGGTCAGTCGTTTGAGGCCGTACAAAAAAGTTGATATGGCTATCCATGCATTCAACAATCTAAAACTTCCACTCAAGATAATAGGTAGTGGCTCTGAAATGAGCAGATTAAAAAAACTAGCTCATTCTAATATAGAATTTTTGGGTGAAATATCAGACGAAGAAAGAAACCGATACCTTGCTCGTTGCAAAGCTTTTATATATCCACAAATAGAAGATTTTGGCATCACTGCCATCGAGGCCATGGCTTCTGGTAGGCCAGTAATAGCTTTGAAAAAAGGTGGAGCCCTAGAAACTGTGGTTGAGGGATTGAGTGGTACTTTTTTTGATGAACAGACCTGGGAATCATTGGCTCACAAAATTTTGAGATTTGATAATAAAAATTATAATTCTATTAACATTCGTGAACACGCCAAAAAATTTGATGAAAAAGTGTTTAGGCAAAAAGTATTAGAACTTATAAATAATATTTAATAAGGATGAATATAGGTATCGACATCAGGGCTTTATCAAATAGCCAAATGAGTGGAATTGGTAATTATATTTATAATTCTGTAAAAACTTTGGCACAAATTGATAATAGAAATAATTATTATCTTTTTAGTTCTGGATATAGAGATACCGTTAGCACTTGGTTTGATATCAAAAAAGACAATGTGCATCATATTCACTACAAAATACCCAACAAATTTTTGCATGGAGGTATTTTGACTGGTCTTGGGCCCAATGTTACAAATAAAACACCAGTAAAGCTAGATTTATTTTGGTTGCCAAACCTCAATTTTTATAAATCCAACAAAAACATACCCACCATACTAACTATTCATGACTTATCTTTTTTGCATAACACTGAATTTTATTCTCTAAAACGTAGACTTTGGCACAAGTTGGTCAAAGTACATAGCCTGGTCAAACAGGCTGACAAAATAATCGCTGTTTCTGATAATACAAAAAGAGATATTGTAAGATTTTTTTCTGTACCAAAAGACAAGGTAGAAGTAATTTATCCTGGAACATCAGCCACAAAAATAGATAAAGAAGCCGCTGAAAAAATTATTGAAAAATTTGATATAAAGAATAAATATTTTTTATACGTGGGTACCATAGAGCCTAGAAAGAATATTTTGAACATTATCAAAGCTTTTGATAGACTACACAAAGAACACAAAGACATTGACCTGGTAATTGTTGGTAGTAAGGGATGGTTATACAAAGGTATTATGAAGATGATAAATACCAAAAGTTATATTCATTATCTTGATTATGTAAGAGGTTCTGAAAAAGACGCCTTGTATTGTATGAGCCAAGGACTGATTTGGCCATCTTTTTATGAAGGCTTTGGTTTTCCACCACTAGAAGCTACTTTTCATGGAATACCAGTAATAGCAAGTTACAAGACCTCTTTGCCTGAAATAATGAAACAGCAAGCACTGTATGTTGATCCTTATAATACTTCCGATACCTATCAAGCCTTGAAATTACTTGTTTGTGATGATACATTAAAAAAAGACTTGATAGAGTCCTCAAAAGAATTTGAAATACCCAATTGGACCAAACAGACTCAAAAAATACTTAATATTTTTGAAAATACAACTAAATGAAGATTGTTATTGATTTACGAATATACGGACCAAAGTATGGTGGCTTAGGCAGGTACAACCAACAACTTTTGGACCAACTCATAAAACTTGATTCACAAAATCAATATGTTTTGTTGTTTAGAAAAAACCCAAAGATAGATTTGCCGAATAATTTTGCTGTTGAGATAGTAGACTGTCGTTGGTACAGCATCAAAGAACAACTTGTTTTACCGGGGATCTTGAATAAAATAAATGCTGACTTGGTCCATTTTCCTCATTTCAATGTACCGATATTTTATAAAGGAAAATTTATCGTTACTATCCATGACTTGATAATGACAAAATTTCCCAGCAAGCGAGCAAGTACTCTAAATAAATATTTCTTTTTTATCAAATATTGGTTTTACAAAAAAGTGATTACTTATGCTGTCAAAAAATCTACAAAAATAATTGCTGTTTCAAAATTTACCGCAACTGATATCAAAAATTATTTTAAACTTTCAGATAAAGAGTCTGAAAAAATAAAAACTATTTATGAAGGCGTCACTATAGTAAAAACTTCTGATGATGCTATGGTAGACCTGCCAAAAAATTACTTTCTTTATGTAGGCAATGCTTATCCTCATAAAAATTTAGAATTCTTGATAAAAGTTTTTGAGGAGTTCATAAAAAAATATCCAGAGTACTATCTGATTTTGGTTGGTAATAAAAATTATTTTTATCAAAGATTAGAAAATGAAACGAATTGTCAAAATATAATTTTTCCTGGATTTGTTCCAGATGATCAAATCTCTAGCTATTATAAAAATGCCACTGCCTATGTCTTCCCTTCACTCTATGAAGGTTTTGGATTGCCACCACTCGAGGCAATGACCCATGGTACACCTGTAATTTCCTCAAATTCTTCTTGTTTACCAGAGATATTGGGGCAATCTGTGCTATATTTTGACCCCAAAGATAAGGGAGATCTACAGAATAAGCTAGAAGAGCTCATAAAAACCCCTGAATTAGCTGAAATATTGGCAAAAAATGGCCAAAATCAGCTAAAAAAATACTCTTGGGACACCATGGGAAGGGCTATATTGGACATATATAACTCACAAAAGTAATTGACGATTTTTTTAATATACGCTAGTATTAGATTAACCTATCTGAAGTCGTGGGTGAATAAGGGTGGGTTACTGTAGGCAACCGGAAACCGTTGACCTGTATCGGAGAAACGGCTAGTGTGCTGGCTAATTAGTCTTTGGACTATCTGTTGGGTTGGCTCCCCAAAGCGCCGAAAAGTTCGATCCTTTTCCTCCCCATAGGCGGGAGACTGGCAAGGTGCTCAGTTTCACGATTTTTCCACAAAAGTTCATTCCATTTCGTTCGATCGTCAAAGATCAATCATTCACGGAGGGGTACAGCAATGTATCCCTCTATTTTTTTGTTTTAATTTCTGTAAAAATCTGTTATAATATACGAGATGTCGACAGGTAAAAAAATCAAAAATAGTACTGCTAATTTCAAAGAAGAGCTTCTAGATGAAATAGACGATTTTTTGGTTGATGAAAATTTATCAGCTCAAGAGATTAAGGGGCAGAGACAAAAAGCTTTGGCTGAACTTGATAAACTAATCAAGCAGGATTTGAGTTTTTCTCAAATATTACGAACCATAAAAAAAGACACAAAAGATACTTTAAAGACTACTCAAAAAATAAAAAAGATATCCCCTCCAGTAGAGTATACCAAGGCCGCCAATGTTTATACTTCTGAACATGTAGTTGATCTACGTGGGTCTCAACAAAAACCAAAAAAGAAATTTCAACTACCTAAATTTGGAAAGCATTCAAAGAAGGAAAAAGTAGAGACAAATTTTATTGAACCTGAACTATATATACCACCAAAAGAATCCAAACCTAAAAAGTCTATAAACCTAAAAATTCCAAAATTACCCAAACTACCAAAGCTTTCTCTTGGTTTGGCTTTTAGTAAGTCATTTTTATTTGCTATCATAGTAGCTTTGATTTTGTTACCAATTCGAGGATTAGTATTTTTTGGAAAAATCCAAGATCACAAAAATCTAGCCATCCAATACGGCCAACAGGGATTACTCAGTTTGCAGGCTGGTGTTTTGTCTGCTTCTGAAAATTCATATGATGATGCTCAGGGTGAATTTGATAAAGCGCTTACAAATTTTAACGATGCTCAGGGTGTCCTAGATGAATACGAACAATGGATACTTGATACTGCCGAAGTCATGCCAATGGTTGGAAAACCAATTTCTCTGAGTCGCAACATGCTAGCAGTAGCTACAAATATATCAGAAGCTGCTAGTATCTTGAACGAAAGTTTAAAATCAGATGCTCGTCTGACAGAGCATATAGATTTTTTACATATTCAGATAAACAAGACCATCCCATACCTTGATCAAGCAAATGCAGATATTCAAAAAATATCTACCAACGCCTTACCTGATGAGTTTAGAATATATTTTGATAACCTAAAAGCTTCTCTACCAGAACTAACTCAAAATCTGCACTCGGTAAATGACATGTTTGAAGTGTTACTTCAGATGCTGGGCAACGATGCTGAAAGAAGATATTTGGTTTTATTTCAAAACAACAACGAGCTTCGAGCAACTGGTGGATTTATTGGTAGTTTTTCTCTAATTGATATATATAAAGGCGAAATTTTAGACATTGAAACCCTAAAAGGTGGCTTGTATGACCTAGAAGCAGGTCAAAAGTATAAAACAATAGGACCAAAGCCACTATCTTTGATAAACCCTCATTTTAATATTTGGGATGCAAACTGGTGGGCTGATTATCCTACTTCTGCCAAAAAAATAGAAACTCTATACGAACAAGCTGGTGGTTCTTCGGTCAATGGAGTGATTAGTATCAATGCAGAAGTTTTGAAAAATTTGTTAGAAACCCTAGGCCCCGTCTCTATGCCTGAATATGGCATAACAATAACCTCTTTAAATTTGTTTGATGTACTTCAAGAAGAAGTAGAATTCAATTATAAAAATGAAGACGAACCAAAAGCAATAATCGCTGATTTGGTACCTGTTGTTTTGGATAAATTATTCAATTCAAAAGAAAAACAAAAAGATATTTTGGCTGTTTTTATTAGTAGCTTGATGGATAAAGATATCCAAATATATTCCAATGATGTTGATATGGAAAAGAAAATTGACAGTTTTGGCTGGTCAGGTCGTATGGTAGCAAATGATCGTGATTATTTGTCTGTTATAAACACAAATATTGCTGGCGGTAAAACTGATCTAGATGTTTTCCAAACTATTGATCATCAGGCCAATATCCAAGAAAATGGCGAGGTTATAAACACTGTACGTATCACTAGAACAAATAAAGGTGATTCCAACAACCCATTGGCTGGGTTTGAGGGTGGCAACGTAAGTTATATGCGAATTTATGTCCCTCTAAATAGTGAGCTCATAGAAGCTATTGGTTTTGATAAAATGCCAAGCTATTTGTTTAAAAGTCCAGAAGCAAATGCCAAACTTGATCCAGATATTTCCAAAGAAGAAAATAAAATGATTGATGGAGAATCAGGGACAGAAATTTTTACTAGCCTCGATAAAACAGTTTTCGCCAACTGGGTTGCTCTCAAACCCGGCGAAACTCAAACTGTCTTATTGAAATACAAACTTCCATTTACTCTCAAATCAAAAGATCCGCTAATAAATGATTGGGCAAGTAAAATTTTTAGACATGATTTAGAGCTTGATAATTATAGTTTAGTTGTACAGTCTCAATCTGGAGATAAAAATACAATTCTAAATTCATCGGTGATTGTACCAGACAGCCTAAAGGTCTTATGGAACAATGCTACCGAGGAAGATCAAATCAGCGTGACTGATCATTTGGTAACTTTTAGTGTTAATTTATTTAGCGATCAATATTATGGTTTTATAATTTCCTCTAAATAATATCTATGTGGCAAAAAGTGTGGCACAAAATAAATAATTCAGTTACCGGAGGGGCTCTTATCATAGCCTTTTTTTCATTTTTATCAAAGATATTTGCTTTATTGAGAGATAGATTGATTGCTCACAACTTTGGTGCCGGATCTGATGCAGATATTTATTATTCTGCTTTTCGTCTACCTGACTTGATATTCAATACATTGGTTTTAGGTGCTTTGACCTCAGCCTTTATCCCTGTTTTTCAAAAAGCTTGGTCCAAAGACAAAAAAGATGGCCTAATACTGGCTAATTCAGTCTTAAATTTCTTTTTATTATTTATAGGCGCATTAGTAATAATAGCTTACTTCTATACTCCGCAATTAATGGCTTATATCACCCCTGGTTTTGATAACGAACAATTACCAAAGGTTATTTTGCTTACCAGGGTGATGCTCTTGGCAATATTGTTTTTTGTGGGATCAAATGTAATTGGTGGTATCTTAAATTCATGGAAAAAGTTTTTTACTTTTTCCATGGCTGCTAGTTTTTATAATATAGGTATTATTTTTGGTATTGTAGTTCTAGAACCAAGGATGGGTTTAGTTGGCTTGGCCTGGGGGGTTGTAGCTGGTGCAGTGATGCATCTTTTGGTTCAACTTCCGGAAGTCATCAAAAATGGATGGCGTTATAGGCTATCCCTTCGTTTTGACAAAAATTTACGGCGAATCTTAAAACTAATGTTACCTCGCACCCTTGGTTTGGCAGCTGGTCAAATAAACCTCGTGGTTACTACTATGATTGCTTCTACTTTGGCAGCTGGTAGTATTGCTGTGTTTAATCTAGCCAACAACTTACAGAGCTTACCTGTTAGTTTGTTTGCAATCTCTTTGGCAATCGCTGTATTTCCAACTTTTACTCAAGCTGTCAGTGAAAAAAATACAAAGATGTTTGCGGAAAATTTTTCTATCAGCCTACGCAGAATCTTATTTCTCTTGATTCCAGTCTCTGTATGGGTAGTAATACTGAGAGCCCAATTGGTTCGTGTCATACTGGGTAGTGGAAAATTTGACTGGCCAAGTACAATAGCTACAGCACAAGCCTTGGGGTTTTTTGCTATATCTATATTTGCCCAAGGCTTGATTCCCTTACTAGCTCGATCTTTTTATGCTCACGAAGATACAAAAACACCAATGATGATAAGTCTATTTAGTATATCTTTAAATATATTATTATCTTGGCTCTTGGCTCAGACTTTTGGTGTTTTGGGATTAGCCCTAGCTTTCTCTATATCTAGTATTATAAATATGCTTTTATTGTATGTATTCTTAAATTTCAAAATAAAAACTATTGATAACAATAAAATTTTTAACTCTCTGATAAAAATCTGCGTGTTCTCCTTTGCTTCAGGTTCTGTCACTTATGCAGTTTTATATTATCTATCTCTGGTAATGACCACTGATACTTTTATAAGCATCTTTACCCAAGGTTTTGTAGCTGGAATATTTGGCTTGCTAAGTTATCTTGTTTTAGCTATAGTATTTAAACTCGATGAAATAGCTATAGTGCGTACTAAGTTGAAAAAGGTATTATTATTATTTAAAAATGGAAAAAACACGTAATTTTTGCATCATCGCTCATATAGATCATGGTAAATCTACTTTAGCTGATAGAATGTTGGAAGTAACCAATACTATCGACAAAAGAAAAATGAAAAACCAAATCTTGGATCAAATGGATTTGGAACGAGAAAGAGGAATTACCATAAAATTACAACCCGCTACTATGAAGTGGCGTGATTTTTCATTGAACCTTATCGATACCCCTGGACATGTTGATTTTAGCTATGAAGTATCTAGATCTCTAGCTGCTGTAGAGGGTGCTATACTTCTGGTTGATGCTACCCAAGGTATAGAAGCTCAAACATTGGCAAACCTATACTTGGCGATGGAACAAAATTTAAAAATAATCCCTGTTATAAACAAAATTGACCTACCCGCAGCCAATGTGGAAAAAGTAAGTACTGAAATTGTAAATCTCTTGGGCTGTGAAGAAAAAGAGATTATATTGACCTCTGCCAAAACAGGTGAGGGGATAGAAGATGTTTTGGATGCAGTTGTCGAAAAAGTACCAGCTCCAAAAAAAGAAAATGAAGATCTGCGAGCCCTGATCTTTGATTCTACTTATGATGAGTTTAGAGGAGTTGTTATATATGTCAGACTTTTTGGTGGACAAATAAAAAAAGGTGACAAAATAAAATTTGTAGCTACCGAAGAAATCACAGAAGTTTTGGATGTAGGCATCCTCAAGCCAGATTGGCACTCAACTGATGGTTTGAATGATGGTGAAATAGGCTATCTTGTCACAGGAGTAAAACATCTAGAAAAAGCTCAAGTTGGTGATACTATTGTTCAAGTAAAAAGTGACACACCTGCGTTGCCGGGATATAAAGAAATAAAGCCAATGGTATACGCTGGAATATTTCCCAAAGAAGGTAGTGATTACCAAAGGTTGAGAGATGGTATATTAAAATTAAAACTCAGTGACTCTAGTCTAGTCTATGAGCCAGCTAGTTCTCATGCCCTAGGCTTTGGTTTTAGGTGTGGTTTTTTGGGATTATTACATTTAGAAATATTTCAAGAAAGATTGAATAGAGAATTTAATTTGGAGTTGGTAGTGACCACTCCGACGGTTGCTTATAAAATTTATCTCCAAAATAAGAAAGTCATTGACCTGACTACACCAAATGAAATGCCTGATCCTTCAAATATAGACTATGCCGAAGAGCCATATATGAAAATAGAGATTGTCACACCAAAAGAACATATCGGTGGTTTGATGTCATATGTTAGTGATAATTATGGTATTTCCAAAAATACTGAATATATAGATGAAGATAGAGTTATTTTACACTACGATATACCGCTATCTACTATTTTGGTAGATTTTTATGACAATATAAAGAGCATATCATCGGGATATGCCTCATTAAACTATGATTTTTTGGATTATAGAAAGTGTGACTTGGTAAAAATGGACATTTTGGTTGCCGAGCATCCCGTAGAGGCCCTTACAACACTAGTTTATCGTGACCAAGCTCACAAAATTGGCAAAAAAATAGTCCAAAAGTTAAAAGAAGTCCTACCAAAACAACAATTTGTAGTAAAACTACAGGCTGCCGTAGGAGGTAAAATTATTGCTGGAGAAAGAATATCTGCCCTCAGAAAGGATGTTACTGCCAAATTGTATGGTGGTGACGTGACTCGAAAGCGTAAACTTTTGGAAAAACAGAAAAAAGGCAAAAAGAAAATGGCCAAAGGAGCCAAGGTGGACATACCTCAAGAGGCCTATCTTGCTGTACTCAAGCGCTAGCTAGTAATTGTAGCCAACTCCTATAGTAAAAAGCAACATTGATAAGATAATAAATGATGACAATATAATCCAGACTATTTTTTGGGTTTTTCTATTCATACTATGGATAAGTTTAACAAATTTATTAAAAATACGGAAGAGCTAACTTTGTTGATAACACCAAAGGCTAGAGCACCAAGGATTTACTTTGTTTTGTCTTTATTGGTGCTTACTTTTTTTATGCTGTGGCCTATTTGGCAGGCAGGGCACCAAGGATTTTGGTTATGGTGTGCCTGGACATTATTTTTGTTGTTTACTTTGCTAAAATTCCTCTTGACCAAGGGCAATTTTTATCTACTAACGGATCAGCGTATTATCTTTCTCAAAGCAAGCGATGAAAATAAGTTTTTACAACTCGTATCCTTTGATTTGGATAGAATAGAAAAAATAGCAAAACACAATAACGACAGCATTTATTTGATGATAGATAATAAAAAAATATATTTGTTTGGAATCAAAGATAGAAATAAAGTTTTTAAAGTTATAAAAAATAACTTACAATAAATACCTAAATCTGCTATAATATATTCATGCCAGATTTAACAAACACACCAAATATAACCCCAGACAAACCCGCGGTACCAGAAACCCCGGTTCCTCAAGCTGAGCAAATAGAGCCTAGTGTAGAGCAAAAGCCAGAGGTAACTCCCGAACAAGTCGCTGAAGAGGTCTCTCAAACTCCTCAACCAGCTCCCTTGCCTGCCGCTCCAGTTGATGCTCAACCAGTTCCTCAACCAGCTGATCCAGGTGAAGTAAAAAATATAGAGAGCGTTTTATCACAAGATATGGAAAATGCTTTTTTGACCATGGATGCTGCTACTCAGGCACAATTCAAAATAAAAGGGGAGGAAACTAGTCAAAAAATTGCAATTTTAATGCGTCAGACTGGTGTCAAAGTAAAACAAGTGATTATTTTGATTTTTGACTGGCTAAAGATAATCCCAAGAGTAAATAAATTTTATATAGAGCAAGAAGCCAAAATAAAGGCGGAGGCTATATTGAAAATGTATAAAAAAGAATAACTACCATGGACACAACAGTTATTATAATTGGGGGCGTTATAGGACTTGCTTTTGTCATAGCATTAGCTTTATATTTGGTTCGCTCAAACTTACAAACCAAAGCCAATAAGGATTTGGAACTTGAGGTCATTTTGATAAAAATCCCCAAGTATACCAAACAAGAAAAAGAAGAGTTGACCAAAGAGTATATTCAAAATGCTCTTGGTAAAATAGAAAATC
Source organism: Candidatus Parcubacteria bacterium (assembly GCA_018664825.1). GTDB lineage: Bacteria > Patescibacteriota > Patescibacteriia > UBA1558 > GWA2-36-10 > JABJNO01. The sequence continues at coordinate 84,387 of JABJNO010000017.1, read as the reverse complement.
TTTTTATGTCTTTGGCTGGCCTAAAAGTAGATAAAAAATTCCTAGCTCCTAGGACTGATGTTTTTTCTCTAGAAATAGTATCGGTCAATGGCTTGATAAACTTTTATGCCGCTATCCCAAAAATATACAAAGAGTTTTTTATTCAACAACTCCAGGCTGTATATCCCAAAATATACTTTGAGGATATGCGTGATTACAATATTTTTCAAAATGATAGCCAGATAGCCGCTGGTCATTTACGTTTTACCGGAGATGCTAGCTTACCCATAAAAACCTTCAAACAATTTGAAACTGATCCACTAGAAAGTATCACCAATAGCATGAGTAAGCTGACCGAAAATGAATCCGCTGCTGTACAGTATGTTTTCCGATCAGCTCCTAAAAAATGGCACAAAAGAGGACGTAAGATTGCCACTGAAATGCAAAGTGGCATGACTTATAAAAAGGCCCTAAACAAAGCAGGAGGCACCGGAGGACTAGCTGCCGCAGGCAAAGTTTTTGGTTTTATATTTAGTTTTGTACAAACTCAAGGTGATAAAGATTCAACAACTCCTGAAGCACACCAACCATTGTCGAGTATGGAACAAGAGCGTGCCAAGGGCCTAGAAGAAAAAACCTCAAAATCAGGCCTAGAGGTAAATGCTAGGATTGTTGTTTCTACAAAAGAAATGGTCCGTTCAAGTGCTATTTTAAACGATATATTAAATAGTTATAGTCAATACAATATTTATGAATTTGGTAATAGTTTTAAAGCTATTATTCCAAAAAAACCAGATACTTTGATACATCATTTTATCTATCGACACTACATACCAAAAAATATGTTGTTGCTAAATTCCGAAGAAATGACCAGTGTCATGCATCTACCATTACCTACTACCGAAACCCCAAACATAGACTGGTTAGAAGCCGTCAAAGCTCCGCCACCAAACAATATGTCTGAAGATGGTATTATTTTGGGTGTAAATAGCTATCGTGGCAAAGAAACCCTAGTACGTATGAAACCAGCAGACCGTCGTCGTCATATGTACGAAATTGGTCAAACTGGTACTGGTAAGTCTGTATTTTTGGAAGGGCTCATCAAACAAGACATTGAAGCTGGCAAAGGAGTCTGCGTGGTTGATCCTCATGGTGATTTGGTAGAAAAGGCATTGACCCATGTACCAAAAGAAAGGGCAGAGGATGTAATTTTGTTTGATCCTTCTGATGCTGAAAGACCATTGGGTATGAATATGCTCGAATATGACAATGATGAACAAAAGGTTTTTGTTATCAATGAGATATTAAATATTTTTGATAAACTCTACGACCTCAAAGCTACGGGTGGTCCGATGTTTGAGCAATATATGAGAAATGCCATGATGCTTATCATGGATGACAAAGAAAGTGGAGCTACCTTGCTAGAGATTCCAAAAGTACTTGCTGATGATGACTACCGAAAATATAAACTCTCAAAAGTAAAAAATAGATTCGTCAAAGACTTTTGGGAAAAAGAAGCTCAAAAAGCCGGCGGTGAAGCATCTCTTGCCAACATGGTACCTTATATTACCTCAAAACTTACTCCTTTTATCTCAAATGATTTGGTCAGACCTATTATTGCCCAAGAAAAATCTGCTTTCAATTTTCGCCAAGCCATGGATGAAAACAAAATTATATTGTTGAATCTTTCCAAGGGTAAAATCGGTGAAATGAATAGCAACCTACTTGGTATGATTGTAATCGGAAAATTATTGTTTGCTGCTATGAGTCGAGTAGACATAGAAGAAGACCAACGTGAGGATTTTTATTTATATATCGATGAGTTTCAAAACTTTATGACAGATAGTATTGCTAGTATTTTGTCAGAAGCTCGAAAGTACAAACTAAATCTTATAGTTGCTCATCAGTACATTGCCCAACTTACTCAAGGAGGGGATACCAGCATCAAAGATTCTATCTTTGGTAATGTTGGTACTTTGATTTCATATCGTATTGGTGTAGAAGATGCTGAGGTCATAGCCAAACAAATGGCTCCAGTGGTCTCTGAATATGACTTGATCAATATGCCAAAGTACACTTGTTATATAAAATTATTGATAGACAACGCCAATCCACCCGCCTTTAACTTCCAACCCCAGTTGCCTGAAAAGGGCAATTATGAGCTAGCTATGGCCATCAAAGAGCTTTCTCGTATTAAATATGGACGGGATAGAAAAGTAGTCGAGGCAGAGGTAGATCAAAGGGTAATAATATAAGAATTTTTTAGCTAAAATTAGTATAAAAAGCCCTGATTGCCAAAATAGGGCTTTTATGATAAATTACAAATGAGCGCAGAAATAAACAAAAATAAAAATGTCAAAAAAAGAAAAAATAAAAGAGTTAGAATCTGTTATATATAATTTGGAATTGGACCTACAACGTAGTAAAACAATCCTAAATGAAATTTCTGGTAAAAAACAAAATAATGCCGATCATCTAAAAACAGCTGGTAGGGTAGGTTCTGAAGAAAACATTGGAAATAGTGTTATTGTTGAAGGTGTGTTCAATGGTCAAATTATGATCGGACCAGATGGCAAAGAATATTCTGTACCAGCCAACTATGCTTCCAAATCAAAATTGGTAGAAGGAGATATATTAAAACTTACTATTGAGCCTGACGGTTCATTTATCTTTAAGCAGATTTCCCCAGTTGACCGACAACGTTTGGTTGGGCATATTGTCAAAGATCATGAAAGCGGAGAATTTATAGTTTTGGCTGGTGATAAAGTGTATAAAGTTTTATTAGCAAGTGTTACATATTTTAAGGGTGAGGTTGCCGACGAAGCTGTGATACTAGTAGCCAAAGAAGCCTCTTGTGAGTGGGCGGCAATTGAAAATATTATCAAAAACAAAAATGGCTCATCACAGTCTTCTGCTGATGATTTCGAGATTACCTTATAAAAATTCATGTCCGAAGTAATTTATCGTAAGTATAGACCAAAAACTTTTAAAGAAGTGGTTGGTCAAAAGCCTATCAAGGTAACCCTGCAAAGCGAAATAGCCTCTGGTAATATCGCTCACGCATATCTTTTTGTAGGTCCACGTGGTACGGGTAAGACAACGCTAGCAAGATTGTTTGCCCGTTCTTTAAATTGTTTAAAAAGAAAAGATAAAGAATCAGAACCTTGTAATGATTGTGAGATTTGTAATTTGATTAGTTCTGGACGTAGTATGGATTTTATAGAAGTAGATGCCGCATCCCATACTGGTGTTGATAATATTCGAGAAAATATTATTGCCAACGCTCAAGTGCCCCCATTCAACAACAAGGGCTACAAAGTTTTTATTATCGATGAAGTCCACATGCTCTCCAAGTCTGCCTTCAATGCACTCCTAAAAACCCTAGAAGAGCCACCAAAATCTGTGATATTTATATTAGCTACTACTGAGATACACAAAGTGCCCGAGACAATAATCTCTCGTTGCCAAAGATTTGACCTCAAAAAAATTCCTCAAGTTGATATGATCAAACGTCTTAGTGAAATCATAGAATGGGAAAAAATAACCGTACCGGATTATCTATTGGCCGAGATCTCTCGTCGTTCAGAAGGATGTCTCCGTGATGCCGAGTCATTGTTGGGTCAGATTATATCTTTGGGTACTGACAAAGTGACAGATGAACTAGCTTCTTTGGTACTACCTAGCAGCAACTGGGGAGAAATCGATATACTGGTAGAGTCTTTACGCCACAACAATCTATCTACTGCCCTAAATCAACTAAATAAGCTTGTTTCCGAAGGTATTGATTTGCAAAATTTTACTGTTAATTTGATTGATTACTTACGGCAGATAATGCTTTATCAGACAATTGGACCATCTTTTAACTTGGATTTTTCTGAAGACTTGGTTGTTTCTATCAAAAAACACGCAGCTGAATTTCCGCTTAGTGACTTATCTAGACTTTTGAATATTTTGTTGGAAAAATTGTCAATCAAAGATTCTCTTATTGATCAACTACCACTAGAATTGGCTTGTGTAGAATTTTTGTTGAATAAAGAAACAAAATCTGGTATCCAAGAAACAAAACCAACTCAATCAGATGCTAGTCCCGAACAATCAAAAACAGCTACTGACAATTCCAGTGAAGCTATAAAAAAATTAGAAAAAAACTGGAGTAATATAATCAATGATTCAAAACCACTAAACCACTCTTTATCTTCTATATTATTGACTGGACATCCTTTGTCTGTAGACAATGAAAGTATTATGATTGGTTTGGAGTATGCATTTCATATTGAACAATTGGACAAACCACAGGTCAAAAGTAATCTGACTGAGATATTTGAAAAATATTTGGACAAAAAACTAAATATCAATTTTCAAATTGACGCCAACTACAAAGAAAATCACGAAGTTTTTAAGGGTAAAAATGATAAAGAGGTTACTGATGTTCTTGATACCTTTGGCGGTGAGATAGTATAAATTATACTTATTCGGGGATCGTCTAATGGTAGGACATCAGGTTCTGGTCCTGAGAATCGGGGTTCGACTCCCTGTCCCCGAGCCAAGAGAACGTAGTGAACGCAGGCTCGGGTCAATAAATCCGAGTCAAAGACGAGGCTCCTAAGATGCTGAGCAATAGCTCAGCGCCCCGAGCCATTCAACTCGCTTTGCTCGCTCATGGTCTGCGACCAAGTAAGCTATAGACCGCGCCCCGAGCCAAATAAAAACGAGCAATAAAGCTCGCTTTTTTTATAAAATAAAAACCGTCGTGTATTTACACGACGGTGTTTTGATTTAAGCAACAAATTCTTGATTTGCTTCAAGAACAGCATCTATTGTTGTTTCCTTGTTGGGATATTGCTCAATCAACTTATCTCGTAAAGAGCTATCTTCTTTTCGTACCTTAAGAGAGCTTGCCTCAATAAACCTTGATTTACGATGACTTGCAGCGTCAACAAAATCACAAATTGATACCAAAGTGGCTATTCGGATTACTTTGTTTTTGAGCTCTACTGGCCAATTTTTTGGAAGTTCTTCGGTTGTTAAGCCATAGCCATGTTCATAAACTGCATGATGCAATCCAGCACACAAAGCGATAAAAAGATGAAAATCATCCAAAATTTCGTAAGCAGCAATAGCGTGCGTTTTGATTTGTTGATACTCTTCAGCATCAATTTCTCCATCATCAAATAAACCAGATGGCAAGGTCAATTTACCTATATCGTGTAGTAATCCAGCAAAAAAAGCTGCTTTTACATCTAGGTCCAATACTCGTGCTGCGTTCTCAGCCAAGAGAGCTACTCGCTCACAATGAACTTTGACCAGAACATGATTAACACTTATTAAAGCTAAAAAAACCATAGACGTATGACCCAGATTACAACCGGCTTTATGTTCCTTGATTTTCTCCAAGACCCGCTCCGAATATGTCATTTTGACTCCTTTCGAGGTTTTTAAAAGATCTAGAACTAATAAATTATCCTATCTCAAAACACTATTTATGTCAATAATAGCTACATTTATACAAAATAATGATGTTTTTTGATTGTTTTAGATACATAAAGTTGTTCCCAGCTGAATAAAACCTAAAAAGGAGGTTTTTACTTAATACAAAATATATAGTAAAATAAGTCTATGCCAGAAAAAATAACACAATTTAATATACTACCTAGCACTGATATACCGATTGAAATTCAAGATAAAATTGATAACATCAACCGCAGTATAGAACCAGGCGCCTTGATGGATATGCAGATAGACCTTGAGCTTGATAAATCTCAAAATCCTCACAAAGAGGTATTGCTTACTGCTATCCAAAAAAGATTGCAAAACATCAAAGAAACTCAAAATACTAGTGACTTGGCTCTAGCAAGAATCGAAAGAAAAAAAATCAGCCGAGATGAACGTGCTGAAATTGGGATTACCGCTGTTAGTCCCAAAGAAGAACACCGTTATGTTAGTGTTGAAAAAATATTGGGTGACGCCACTGAACAGGCAAATCTGCAAGACATAGAAAAAATAAAAGAAAATAAAGAATATGCTGAAAAAGAACTCCTAAAAATTACTTTATTAAAAGAATTTCAATTAAGCCAAGATTTGATCACTAGATTAAAAGAAGATATTTTACCAAAATTAGACACAGCAACAAGAGAGCGTACATCTGTAGCAATACAAACAATAGAAAATCAAATAAATTCTCTATACATGAGATTCCAGGAAAATACCGAACCAGATAGGGTAGAAGGTACTAGATCCAATTATTTTAAATCCATGGAGACTGAGGTCAAAAAGCACAGTGCGTTACTTGGTGGTCTTTATACCGCAACAATACAAATCATAAATGCAAAATAAAAATTTAAACTGTCAAAAAATCTTTGACAGTTTTTTGTTTGTTTTGCAAAAATATTGTATAATTATATAGTTATCAAATAAGTGACACCTTGGTGAAAAACAAAAATATAATACAAAAATTAAAAAAGGCTGAGCTAAAAGGTAGGGGAGGAGCAAATTTTCCTACATACTTAAAGTGGCAAATGGTCAAAGACCAAAAAGCTACCAAAAAATACATAGTGGCCAATGGCTCAGAAGGCGAACCAGATACCAATAAAGATGGTTGGATAGTCAAAAATCACCCCGAATTGTTGATCGAGGGCCTTAAGCTTGCTTTAAAAGCTATTGACCACAGTGAAGCTATAATATATTTACGAAAAGACTACTTCAAAAAATACCAATCCAAGTTGCAAAAATTAATTGGTAAATTACCAATTACTATATTCAAAGAAAGGGGAGGATATTTGTCTGGTGAAGAAACCACCGTCTGCCAAGAAATAGAAAATAAAATAGCTCGTCCGCGCATCAAACCACCGTTCCCAGGACAAGCTGGCGTCTATGGTTTCCCAACTTTGATAAATAATATTGAGACTTTTTACTATGCTGCCAAGATAGCTGATGATGATTATGAAAAAACTCGACTAATCACTATCTTGGGTAAAGTAAAAAATAAAGGTGTTTTTGAACTACCCATCAATTGGCCAATAGATCGAATTCTGGAAAATACTCGCAATATACCTGACTTTGATTTTTTTGTTCAAATGGGTGGCGGGGCTAGCGGAGAAGTACTCTTGCAAAACGAACTACACCACCAAGTGATTGGTAGTGGTTCTATTGTGATTTATGATAAAAACAATACCGACCCTTATGCATTTATGCGTCGGATAATGGAGTTTTTTATGGAAGAAAACTGCGACAAATGTACTCCTTGTAGAGAAGGCACCTATCGTTTGATGCAAATGATCCGTGATAGAAGTATAGACAAAAAAGTTTTGGATGATTTATTATTTGTTTTAGAAAATACTAGTTTTTGTGCTTTGGGAAAAATGGTTGTCCCACCTATGAGATCAGCTGTTAAAAAATTGATATAATGCCAAAAAAAATAAACATTACAATCAACGGAAAAAAATATAAAGCTGACTCTGGTCAGAGTATTTTGGATGTAGCTCGTGCCAATGATATTTATATTACCACCTTATGTCATCACCCAGATCTAAAAATACAAGGTAGTTGCCGTCTTTGTAATGTAGAAATAAAAGGGAAGAATGGTTTACACACTTCTTGTAGTACGGAAGTAAGCGATGGCATGAAGATAACTACTGATTCTCCAAATATAAAAAGAGCTAGAAAAATAAATCTAGAACTTATTTTTAGTGAGCACTGCGAAGAATGCAGTGATTGTATTTATTATCAAAATTGCACAATCCGTAATTATGCCAAAAAATACAAAGTAAAAATAAACAAGTTTACTGATAGAAAAAAACATCATCCTGTTCACAAATTTGGGCCAGCCTTGGAATTTGATAGTAGTAAATGTATTGATTGTGGGTTGTGTATAGAAGCTTGTCACAAAGTTGGTGTTGATTTTTTAGAATACAAAAAGAAAGGCAAGTTTTTTGAAGTAATGCCTAGTGACAAAAAAGATAAAGACTGTATATATTGCGGACAATGTTTGACTCATTGCCCCGTCGGAGCTTTTGAAGGCGTGGGTGAGTTTGAGGGTGTAGACAAACATCTTTTGAATACCAAAAAAACAGTCGTCTTCCAATTTGCTCCATCTATCCGTAGTACCATTGGTGAAGAATTTGGCATGCCCCCAGGTAGTGTTGTCACTGGCCAACTTATCGCTGCTATACGTGCCTTGGGTATCAAGCATGTCTTTGATGTCAGCGTTGGAGCTGACGTCACAACTATCGAAGAAGCTACTGAGTTGATAGATCGTATCCAAAACAAAGGTGAGATGCCGATGTTTACTTCTTGTTGTCCGGGTTGGGTAAAATTTGCAGAATTTTATCATCCAGAATTGTTACCAAACCTCACTACAGTTCGTAGTCCACAAATTATCATGGGTGGTCTGATAAAAACTTTCTGGGCTCAAAAAATGGGCCTCAAAGCAAAAGACATTACCGTTGTATCTATAATGCCCTGTGTAGCCAAAAAATATGAGATAAAACGTCCAGAAATGAAAATAAATGGAATTTATCCAGTTGATCAAGTATTGACTACCCGCGAACTATCTCACTTGATACGAAAAAATAAAATTGATTTCAAAAATCTTAAACCTGAAAAATTGGACTCATCACTAGGAATACCTACAGGTGCTGGAGTGATTTATGGAGCTAGTGGTGGTGTGATGGAATCAGCCTTGAGAACTGCCGCCAAGATGATTACTGGCAAAAGATTGCCTCGTATAGAGTTCAAACAAGTCCGCGGCATGGAAGGCTTCAAAGAAGCTAAGATAAAAATCAAAGGTAACACAGTCAGTGTAGGAGTAGTAAATGGTATTTCAAATGCTCGCAAAATAATAGAAGAATTAAAAAAACAACCAAACAAGTATGACTATATAGAAGTAATGTCTTGTTTTGGTGGTTGTATCGGTGGAGGAGGCCAACCTGTACCAGTAAATGATGAGATACGCCAAAAACGAGCCGCCGGACTATATACTGTAGATACCAACAAAAAAATACGCCTAGCGGATGACAGTCCAATAGTCAAAGAAATTTATGACGAATTCTTGGCTGATCACAAAAATGTTCACAATGTTTGCCATACTGGATTTATGAAAAAGAAAAAAGAAGTATTCCCTAAAAAGTAATTAAAATATAAAAATATGTCTCTAACAAGAACTATGAGCTTGAGCAAAGCTCAGCAAATTACCATGATACAATATGTATCTTTGCTCGGTGTAATATCCATCTTGCCGTTATTTCACCAACAATGGCTCACTGGGCCGATAGTAAATGCTGTTTTGATAGTCGCTGTATCTTTACTCGGTGTCCAAAATGCTGTCTTATTTGGCTTGATTCCTAGTACCATTGCCTTGAGTGTTGGACTTTTGCCAGCCCCTTTGGCCCCAATGATACCTTTTATCATTATTAGTAATGCTATTTATGTATTGGGATTCAACTATTTTAGAGAAAAAAACTTTTTCGGTGGCATTGTAGTAGGTAGTGTTTTGAAGTTTGTGTTTTTGTGGGCTACTAGTTTTATAGTAGTTAATCTGATAGTCCAAGCTCCGATAGCAGCCAAAGTATCTGGGGTGATGAGCTGGCCTCAGCTAGCGACAGCTTTGATAGGCGGTGTGATAGCTTACGGCTTTCTCAAATCAATCAAAAAAATATAAAAAATAAAAACCCCGTTAGAAAATATTTTCTAACGGGGTGTTTTTGGTTAGCCTTTGCCACCCTTGCCATTTTTCCCACGACGCATTGTTCCGGTATGAACCTCGCCAGGAAAAGTGGGAAAATCATCCATGCCGTCGCTACCACTACCGACAATTTGGGTACCATCAGATCCAATCACCATCATACCGATAGCATCACCCAGTATCTCGGGTAACATATCCATATCCGGCATAGAGTGCTCACGCTCAGCAGGGAGACTTACAGCCACCCAGCCACGACGAAGGCCAATGCCCTCAATAAAGTAGTTTTTGAATTCATACTTGACGGATTCAATAAACCTACAGGATAAAAGGGTTAGGATTGATTTGAACTCTTCACAGCGTCCGCAGACTTCCGAAGACTCGTTACAGATTCCTTCAGGACAATCTTTGAGATTAGCCCTGAGTTTTCCAACCAACTGAGTTCTTAAGGCATCAATCTTGCGAGCTTCCAGAGGAAGCACTCCGAGCACCTCTTCATCAGGTGCGACTTCACCTTCGGGTTCGATTAGGTCAGATTCTTGAATCCGATCCAACGCTTCTTGAATATAGGTTGATAGCTCCATTTTTTCTCCTTGGCTTTGTTTTGAAAGGCTTCCAACTAATTTAACAGTGCAAAGAACGACTTATACATATACCATAAATATAACACTAGGTCAATAAACATTGGCAAATTGCAATTTAATTGGTATAATCACTCTGTTAAATAAACTATAATTCTATGAAAAATCTAAATTATTTTATAATTTTTATATTAGTACTTGCAATAGTAGTTGTGGTTTTCAAAACTACCAAAGATGCTGATGAAAATATCACCAAAACCAATGATAATACAGGTGTCATTGAACTATTAGAGGACACTGACGATGATGACATAATCTCAACTCAACCAATAGACGAAGATCGAATAATTGAAGATTTGATCACTCGTAGCACAGTTTTAGAAGCTGTTGGCGACTATAGTGGTGCTGGTACTGCCAATCTAAAAACAAACGGCCTAGATATATACATACACTCTGTACGAGCAGGTTTAGCAGATCCGGGAGATGACAAATTTTATGAAGGCTGGTTGACTGGCGGTATTGACCCAAACTCTTTTGTCTCTACTGGTAAACTGACAAAGCAAGACAACTATTATGTCTTGAGTTATGAACGTACCGAACTTCCTGAAATATTATTATCTTATAACAAAATAGTAATAACCTTAGAAACAACAGCCTTGGGACTTGATAATAATCCCGAGCTACATGTTTTGGAAGGTGAATTTTAATAACTTAATAAAAAACCATGAAGAAAATAGGATTAAAGTGCTTCACTTTTGCACTACTAACTATGCCACTTTTGGCTCAAGCTCAATCAGTAGCAGAATGGGGCTATGATGATTTAGATCAGGTCAACTTGGGTACTAGAAGTCTACGAGATACAATCGCTGGTATTATCAATATAGCTTTGGGATTTTTAGGAATCCTTGCCACACTACTTATTCTATATGGTGGTTTCGAATGGATGACTTCAGCTGGAAATACTGACAAAATTGATAAAGCAAAAAAGATTATCAGCGCCGGTGTTATTGGCTTAGCTGTTATCCTTACAGCCTACGCTGTCTCTAGATTTGTATTAGAATCTCTTGCCAACGAGACTGTTTAATCAAAAAATGAAAAAAACATTGCTAAAATACTTTACTTTTATGCTACTAGCCATGCCACTTTTGGCTCAAGCTCAATCAACAGCAGACTGGGGCTATGATGATATAGATGATGTGAATCTTGGCACTAGAAGCCTGCGAGATACAATCGCTGGAGTGATAAATATTGCCCTAGGATTTTTGGGTATTGTTGCTACAGTCGGCATTATCTTTGGTGGTATCAGTTATATGACCTCAGGTGGAAATGCAGACAAAACAGGTAAAAGTAAAGAAGTGATGACGGCTAGTTTGATTGGACTTATCATCATATTGACCGCTTATGCTATTTCTAGATTTGTATTAGAATCTCTTGCTAACGAAACTGTATAAAATAAAAATGGATAAAATTATACCCAAACATATTGGTATTATTTTGGATGGCAATAGACGCTGGGCCAAAAAAAGAGGCTTAACAACTCTTCAGGGTCACAAAAAAGGATTTGATATCCTAAAAGACGTGGCCACCTATGCTTTTGATATAGGTGTAAACACTTTGACTGTTTATGGATTTTCCACAGAAAACTGGAATCGAAGTAAAGAAGAAGTTGCCTATTTAATGGACTTGTTTAAACTTTTGGTAAAAAAAGAAGTAAACACACTATCCAAAAGAAACATTAGACTAAAAATAATGGGGGATATATCCGCCTTTGATGATGAACTACGCCAAGGCATCATAGATGCTGAAGAAAAAACCAAAGATAATACCAAAGGCCTACTCAATGTCTGCCTAAATTATGGTGGTCGGCTAGAAATATTAAATGCTGTCAAAAATATTATCAAAGATAAGATAGGTCCTGATGAGCTAAACGAAAAATCATTTCGTAAATATCTATACAGTGGAGATACTCCTGACCCTGAATTGATTATCCGTACCTCGGGAGAAAAAAGACTTTCTGGATTCTTGACTTGGCAATCAGTGTACAGTGAACTATATTTTCCTAATACAACTTGGCCTGACTTTGATGCAAGTGAGCTAGACAAGGCTATTGATGAATTCAATAAACGCCAAAGAAGATTCGGAGGAAACTAAAATACATAAACCGCCAACAATTTTGTTCAAGGCGGTTTTATGATATAATTAGACAACTGTAAAAATTAAAATATTTTTATGAAAAAAACAACAAAAACAACAAGAAAAAAAGCTGTTCCACGTACCAAAAAGGCCAAAAAAAAGCTGTTTTTAGGACGATTTGGACATACTCAAGTATTGGTTATGATTTTGATCCTTTTTTCTGCCGTATGCTTGGCTTGGATTGCTACTGGAGGGTTATTTGATACTGACTCCAAACTAAAAGTCAAAAAAGGGCACATCAAAAATATTCAAAAACAAAACATTGCCCCAGGTTTAAAATCTTTTGCTTCTCAAGAAGATTTTTTGGCCTATCTTGAAGAGGGTGATGAAATGAGAAGTTTTATGTACGGTGGTATGGCTTCACCACGCGCCGAGTTTGTTCAAGAAGCTGATATAGCATTTGATTCTGCTTTAAAATCAAATGGAAGTGCTGAGTTTGGTTTTGATGATGGAGCCGGCGGAGCTGGACGAGTATCCGAGACCAATGTCCAAGTAGCCAATATAGATGAGCCAGATATTGTAAAAACTGACGGCCAACATATTTTTTATACCGGAGAACAATATTATTATTATGCTGAACCTCTTATAGATGTGGATATTTCTTCAGAAGATATCTATCTACCACCAAACTATCAACAACCCAGGGTAAATCTTATCAATGCTTGGCCTGTAAAAGATCTAAATCTTGACGGCATTATCCCTGCAAAGGGTGGCCAACTACTTTTGGAAGAAGATACTTTGCTGGTTTTTTATGGTCAAGAAATCACTGCTTACAATGTATCCGAAACCACTGATCCTACTCAATTATGGAATATAAAACTAGACAACAATACCTCTATTGTCACTTCTAGACTTTATGACGAAGAATTATACTTGGTGACGAAGAATTATATCAATAGGTCTCAACCATGCCCCTTTAACCCTGTTGTTGGTGGACCAGAAGTAAGGTGTTTGGATATTTATCATCCAGCCGCAGCCCTACCTATTGATACCACCTTTACTGCAATGAAAATAGAGATTGATTCTGGTGATATCAAAAATACCGCTTCGCTAGTTGGTATGGGATATACTTCTACTGTCTACATGTCTACCGAATCTCTATACATCACCTACAATCACCAGATGAACATGTTTGATTTTCTATTTGATTTCTTGACTTCAGAGGGTGCTGACTTGATGCCTGCTGATATTCTTGCCAAATTAGACAAGTTAAAGGGTTATGATTTGAATGCTACTACAAAAATGATGGAGATAGAGATTGTTTTGGACGAATGGCAACAATCCCTTGCTGAGGCTGAAAGAATGTTGGTAGAAAATGAAATGGAAAATCGTATGAGTGATTATTTTGAAAAAAATAAACGCAAGCTCTTGAAAACTGAAATCGTAAAAATTGATTTGGACAAATTTAAAGTAGATAGCAATGGCATGGTTCCTGGTTATCCTTTGAACCAATTTTCTCTTGACGAATACAAAGGAAACCTAAGGATTGCCACCACTATCGGTGAAAACTTTAATTTCCGCACAAGTGACTCTAGTGCCAACGATGTTTATGTTTTAAATGACGACTTACAAATAATCGGTTCTGTCCAAGACATGGGTCTAGGTGAAAAAATATATTCTGCTAGATTTATCGGCGACAAGGCTTATCTAGTCACTTTCCGCCAAATTGATCCATTTTATGTTCTTGATTTATCAGATCCCAAAAATCCAGAAATAAAAGGTGAGCTAAAGATCCCTGGATTTTCATCATACCTACATCCAATTTCTGATGATATCATCCTTGGTATTGGAGAAGAAGATCGTGAAGTAAAGGTTTCTTTATTTGATGTATCAGATCCTAACAACCCAACTGAAGTAGATAAATATCAACTAGATGAATATGATTCCGAAGTTTTACGAAATCATCATGCCTTTTTACTAGACAAAGATCACGAAGTATTCTTTATGCCTGGAGGAAAGGGTGGTTATGTATTTTCTTATGAAAACAACGAGTTAAAACTAGTCAAAGTTGTGGCTATGAACAATGTAAAACGAGCCATATACCTAGATGACTATATGTACATACTCGGAGCAGACGAAATCACGGTCCTAAATGAAAATGACTGGGAAGAAGTAAATGCACTTGATATCGAAGAAGCATACAAAGAACTACAAAAATAAACCTCACCGCCTCGGTCTCAGACCGAGGCGGCTTACTCATATCCAAAAATGAACAATAAGTATTCTAAAAAAAGTACAGCACAACGGGAATATTATGACCGTACTGCCTCTGAATATGATCAGTGGCACGTAGAAACTCCTAGCGCCAAAATAGTAGACGCTTGGAATTTTGAAAATCTCAAAAAATTTTTAAAACATAAAAAAACAGACAAGGTACTTGACTTGGGTTGTGGTACAGGCAGATTGAGCAATAGCTTGCTCCAAATTTCTGACGAAGTCTACGGTGTAGATCAATCAGAAGAGGTATTGAAAATTGCTCGCCAAAAATATCCTCAACTCAAACTCGACTGTAGTGAAGTAATAAATCTGTCCTACGAAGACAATTTTTTTGATATGGTGATTATCAACGGCTCGTTACATCATTTTTTTGCTGTTGAACAGACTTTTGCAGAAGCCCATAGAGTTTTGAAGCCTGGTGGTGCATTTGTGATGCTGGGAGAGCCAAATGCTACTTTTCTTAAATTTTATAACCCATTTTTCTATCTTTGGATAATAAATAGAATATTTTCAAAAATATTTCATCTTTTTACAAAAGAAAAGCCCGTACCATCTCACCTGATAGAGCCAGATGCCGAAAGCTACATTCCGATACAACTAAAAGATCAGTTGGTCCGAGCAAATTTTGAAATAATAGATTTTTATACTTATGATTATTTTGCTAGGTCTGAAAATAAATTTTGGCAAACTAGATATAAAATTCACCTAAACTTAGAACGTAAAACTCTTAGTAAAATATTTCCTTATTTAGGAGCGGCTATCCAAAGTTTTGCAATCAAAAAATAATATGCAAGATAAAGATATAAAAATAGCTGTCCTGACAGGAGGGGATAGCTCAGAAAGAAGTGTTGCTTTGCAGTCAGCCAAAAATGTTTTGGCTAGTTTACGAAAACGCTACAATGTAAAAGTCTTTGATTTTCCCAAAGGCTTGGATACGTTTTCCAAAGAATATAAAAATTTTGATGTAGCTGTGCCAATATTTCATGGCCCCGGTGGAGAAGACGGAGCAGTCCAAGGCTACCTAAAAACACTAGGCGTGCCTTTTATTTTTTCAGACATCGAGGCTCACGCTATAGGTATGAACAAAGAAAATTCAAAACTACTAGTTGAAAAAGCTGGTATCAAGACTCCTGGGTCTCAAATTTTGAAACAAACAAAACTAAAATATTCAAAACCAGTAGTAATCAAGCCACTGGCGGGTGGTAGCTCTATTGGTATCAATATTGCTCGTAATCAAGTCCAACTAGACAAGGCCCTAAAAGAAGCCTTGAAATACGATCAGACTATTTTGGTAGAAGACTATATAAAAGGTGACGAATTTACTGTGTCCATCATAGAAGATAAAGGAAAAGAATTTGCCTTACCTGTTATTGAGATTCGATCCAAAAATAAATTTTTTGATTACCAAAGTAAATATGATCCAGATTTGGTAGAAGAAATCTGTCCCGCACCAATAGACAAAAAACTATCTAGTGAGCTCCAAAGACTAGCCTTGCTTGCACATCAGACCATCGGTGCCAGGCACTTGAGTCGTTCTGATTTTATAATTTCGGGTAAAAACATCTATTTTTTGGAGATAAATACCATCCCTGGGATCACTAAAAACTCTTTATTGCCAAAAAGCTTGTTGACCGCCGGCATAAACTTGGAAGATTTATTAGATTATTGGATAAAAACAAGTCTCTAAAGACTTGTCAAAACTTATTATTGTGCTAAAATGTGGACATTGTGTATAAATAAATTATGACAAATTACAACAAACCAAATCAAAAAAGAGTGACTACCAACCAAATACGGGCTAGCTTTATTTTTATAGTATTCCTTACTATATTTACAACCCTGATGGTTTGGCCTACTAGCCCGGGCTGGTTCGGTAATTTCAAGCTCCGTTTAGGACTTGATTTACAAGGTGGTACCCATTTAGTTTACAAGGCTGATGTCTCTCAATTGGAAGATGATGTCAAAAAAGATGGTGTAGAAGCCCTTCGAGACGTCATAGAACGTCGTGTAAATGCCTATGGAGTGTCTGAACCACTTATCCAGACAAACTACAGTGGTGACAGCTATAGAATCATCGTAGAGCTTGCTGGTATCAAAGATGTCAATGAAGCAGTAGCTATTATTGACAAGACACCTCTTTTGGAATTTAAGGTCCAAGGTGAACCTATAATAGAGGAGGAGTCTGATATCCAAGAAATTGACGAAGTACGTCAAAATGCTGAAGATGTACTAGCCCGTGCTTTGGCTGGTGAAGATTTTGCAAATCTTGCCACCGAATATAGTGAAGACCCAGGATCTGCTGTAAATGGCGGAGACCTCGGTTGGCAACTAGCTGGCTACTTTGTACCAGAGTTTGATAAAGCAGTTTTTGAAGACATGAAAGTAGGAGATATCTCTCCAGAACTTGTAGAATCAGATCTTGGCTATCATATAATCAACAAAATTGACGAAAAAATAAACGATCAAGGTCAGATGGAAGTATTGTCTTCACATGTTTTATTCCAGAAGGCAGCTGCTTTAACTGATAATATAAATTGGGTAGACGCTGGTCTAACCGGTAAAGATATCGAGAAAGCTCAACTAGCTTTTCAACAAAACACCCAAGAGCCACTTGTACTAATAAACTTCAATGATCAAGGTAAAGATATATTTGCCAAAATAACAGAAGAACATCTCGGTGAACCTGTGGCAATTTTCCTCGATGGTTTCTTGAGGTCTAGTCCAGTTGTCCAAGACAAAATCACTGACGGACAAGCTCAGATTTCTGGTAATTTTACTATCCCAGAAGCAAAAACCCTAATCAAAGATCTCAACCTAGGTGCTTTACCAGTACCTATAGAAATCATTAGCCAACAGACTGTTGGGGCTACCTTGGGTCATATTTCTGTACAAAAAAGTTTACTGGCTGGTATTATTGGACTTTTGGCTGCAGCTTTATTTATGCTCTTATTTTATCGTTTACCTGGCCTTATCTCTGTACTTGCTTTGGCTATATATACAATCTTGACTCTAGCTATTTTTGAAAGCCTCAATGTAGTGCTTACCCTGGCTGGTGTAGCTGGATTTATCTTGTCTATTGGTATGGCCGTTGATGCCAATATATTGATTTTTGAAAGAACCAAAGAAGAACTAAAAACAGGTCGCAGTCTACATACTGCTGTTGAAAATGGATTTTCTAGAGCCTGGCCATCTATCAGAGACTCAAATGTCTCATCAATCATCACTTGTTTGATCTTGGCTTGGTTTGGTACTTCTATTGTCAAAGGATTTGCTATCACCCTAGCGATCGGTATTATGATCTCAATGTTTTCTGCTATTACTGTTACCCGTACCTTTTTACGTATGATTGTAAATAAAAAAATCGAAAATAAATTATCCTTGTTCGGAATAAAAAGAAAATAATATGTATGAAATTATAAAAAAGAAAAACATTTGGTTTACTTTTTCTGGCATTGCCATGGCTTTATCAGTATTGGCACTTCTTGTTTGGGGATTACGACTAGGTATTGATTTTACAGGCGGTAGTTTGATGGAAGTATCCTACGATACTAGACCAACTATCAACCAAGTAGAAGTCTCTCTGCAAGATTCAGGTCTAGCTAGTCTAAAAATACAACCAGCTGGAGAAAACGACTTTATTTTGAGACTTGGAGATATCGATGAACCAACCCACCAACAAGTTTTGGAAAATCTACAAAACATACAAGTTGAAGGAGTGGAGGATAATGAATTTGTAGAAAAACGTTATGAATTTATTGGGCCTATTATTGGAAATGAGCTCAAGAGCAAAGCCTTACAAGCAATCGCTATTGTCTTGATATTTATTGTTATCTATATTGCCTATGCCTTCCGCAAAGTATCCAAGCCAGTCGCTTCATGGAAATTTGGTATTTCTGCAATTATTGCCCTAATACATGACATCTTGATTATCACGGGTATATTTTCTGCTTTTGGATATTTTTTTGGCATGGAAGTAGATAGTTTATTTGTGACTGCTTTACTCACAATTTTAGGGTTTTCTATCCATGATACTATTGTTACCTTTGACAGAACTCGAGAGAACTTGTTTAAAAAGCAAGACATGAAATTTGACGAAATTGTCAACTTAAGTGTTAATCAAACAATTGTCAGGTCACTCAATACTTCTATTACCACCTTATTTGTGTTGCTGGCTATCTATATTTTCGGAGGAGAAACTATCAAAAACTTTGTTTTAGCCCTTGTTTTGGGTGTAATCATTGGTACGTACTCCTCTATATTTATTGCCTCACCACTACTTTCTATCTGGAATCACAAAAAATCCTAAAATCCTAGATTTTAGCTAAAATTAGCAAAAATATACAGCCCTCCAAGAAATACCTCTTGGGGGGTTGACTAATTTTAAAAAATATGTTATTCTAATGGCGTATTTAATAATAATCAAGCATATGGATTCAATTCTAGATCAAGTTATGACATCTAAGCACCTGTCAAACCTCAAAACTTTCAACCCTCATCAGATTCTTGAAAGTATTCTCGAGGCTTTGTCAGAGCGCGAACAAGAAATCATCCGTCTCAGACACGGCCTTTCTGGTTATGACAAAAAAACTTTAGAAGATATTGGCAAAAAATATACTGTTACTCGTGAAAGGGTAAGACAAATTGAGAATAGTTCACTAAAGAAAATTATAAAGAACTTTGATCAATCTTATCTAAAAGAAGTAGAGCAAATAGCCAATGCAATTCTCGCTGAACATGGTGGTATGATGTCAGAAGACAATTTAGTCAGAGAACTACTTGTGATACCTGGCCAAAACGACGAAAATCGTTCTGCTATCAAATTTGTTTTAAATCAACTTTTAAAACATAGGTTCCAATATATAAAAGGTAACAAGCAGTACAATGATTTTTGGAAAACTCCAGAAGCCTCTGTTGACCTGTTTCATGATTCTGTAGATAGTGTTCGTGGTCTTATCAAAGAACACGGTGATCCATTACTCTTGGATGAATTGATTCCTAAAGTTGAATCTGCTGAATTCTATACATCAAATGATAATCTAACTGATAAAGTAATCGTAAACTTTATTGATATTACCAAAAAGCTAGAAACTAATCCTTATGAAGAATACGGATTGGTAGAATGGCCTAGTATCACTCCAAAAAGAATGAACGATAAAATCTATTTGGTTTTGATGAAAGAAGCCAAGCCACTTCACTTTACTGAAATTGCAAATACTATCAATAAAAAAGGTTTTGATCATCGCAAAGCTTATCCTGCGACTATCCACAATGAACTTATCTTGGATAAAAAGTATGTCCTAGTAGGTCGTGGTATCTATGCCCTAAAAGAATGGGGCTACAAACCAGGTGTAGCATCAGACGTAATTGCTGACATCCTAAATGACACTGGCAGACCTATGAGTAAAAAGGAAATTGTCAAAGAAGTTATGGAAAGACGCATGATCAAAGAAACTACTATCACTCTTGCTTTGATGAATAAAGATCGATTTGCCCGAGATGAAAAAGGAAGGTATTTCCTAAAACAAGAATAAATTTACAAAAAACATATAAAAACAACAACCCAAAATATGCGGGTTGTTGTTTTTTTAAATTTTACTTTAAAAAAATGCAAAAAAAAGGTATAATATATAAGAATTTATAATATGGATATAGTAATAGATTTTACACCACTACTCAATCTCGGCAATGAAGGAACATGGCCTGCTTTTTGGTATCTCTTTTCCCATGGAGGTTGGGTAATAATACTTTATATCATTGGCTGGGGTGCTTATGATATTTGGCTAATGGGTCAACAAATAAAATGGTACGGTACCAACAAGTTTGTATTACTAGCTGTAGATGTCCCAAAAGATACCGAACAAACCCCAAAGGCTGTCGAACAATTGTTTGCCACTGTCTCTGGTGCTCATGCTATGCTCAACGCCAAAGAGATGTACATGTGGGGTCAATTTCAGCTTCACTTTTCTTTTGAAATAGTAAGTATAGATGGTTATGTCCAATTTTTGATTTGGACTCCGACTCATTATCGTGATTTGATAGAAAGCTCTATATACTCACAATATCCAGATGCTGAGATTACTGAAGTAGAGGATTACGTCCAAAATGCTCCATACACTTTCCCAAATGAAACTCACAAAATCTGGGGTACCGAAGTAATTCCTGTCACAAACCAAGCAATACCTATCAAAACTTATACTCATTTTGAAGACCCTTCCGCCGAAGAAAGATTCAAAGACCCTTTGGCTTCTATGCTGGAAACTATGAGTAAAATCCAACCAGGTGAACAAGTCTGGTTCCAGATATTGGTCAAACCCACAGGTTTTGATTGGGTCAAAAAAAGTATGGAACTCGCTTATAAAATAGCTAGTAAAAAAACACCTCCTAAAAAAGGAAATTTTATAACCAGTACTTTTGGCTCAATATTTGGACTATTTTTTCTTTCTACCGGTGAGCCTTTTATACTACCAGGCGATGGAACCGGTGGAGCTGCTAGTGCCAACAAAAAAGACGACATGCCTAGTATGATGCTTCATCTTACTCCTGGAGAAAAAGGCCTGATCGAAGCTATAGAGCTAAAAGCTTCCAAGCTAGCCTTTGAATGTAAAATACGTCTTATTTATATCGCACCAATAGAAGTATATTCTCCAGCTAGGGTAATATCTTCTGTCTTTGGTAGTATCAAACAATTTGCAGCTCTAGATCTCAACTCTTTCAAACCAGATCCTCGTACCAAGACAAAAATAAACTATTTTTTTATAAAACAACGTGAAAAAATCCGTCGAGAAAACCTAATGAAGGGTTACCGAGATCGTAGTGGTGCTCGTGGACATAACTTTTTTATTTTGGGCATCGAAGAGCTAGCTACTCTTTGGCACTTCCCAAGTAAATTTATCAGAGCGCCTTTACTCCAAAGAACAGAGTCCAAAAAAGCCGAACCACCTTCATCTCTGCCATTTGCTACTGGACCTATGGATGAACAAAGAGATATCTCTGACGCTCTCCGTGGTCAGCTCAATGCTGCAACTGAAAAAATACAAATCAATACTGACAATAAAGTATACGAAGAAACTCATGTCAAAAAAGATCCCGAAACTGTTTCGACTAATGTACCAAAGAGTTCACCACCACCTAATTTGCCTACCTAAAACAAAATGGATAACAACTCATCAGTTACAATGTTTGCCAAAACAAACTACCGAAACTCTGAAGTAAAATTTGGCATCAAAAAAGACGACCGTCGCCGTCATATGTATTTTATTGGAAAAACCGGTATGGGAAAATCCACTGTTTTGGAAAACATGATTATCCAAGACATCCACGAGGGCAAAGGTGTCTGCGTTGTTGATCCTCATGGTGACTTGGTCGAAAAAATACTTGGCTTTATTCCACCTCATAGGATAAATGACACAATATATTTTAATCCAGCTGATCTAGACAATCCGGTTGGTTTTAATGTTTTGGAAAAAGTATCTGCCGCAGAAAGACATCTCGTTGTTTCTGGCCTGATTGGTGTATTCAAAAAAATCTGGGCTGACTCTTGGGGACCTCGTTTGGAATATGTATTGCATCATGCTATCTCTGCACTTTTGGAATATCCAGGTTCTACCTTGCTCGGCATCATGCGGATGTTGACTGACAAGGCTTTTCGCAAAAGAGTTGTAGAAAAAATATCTGATCCCGTAGTCAAAGCCTTTTGGGTAGAAGAATATAGTAAATACCCAGATAGATTCCAAGCCGAAGCTATAGCTCCTATCCAAAATAAGGTAGGTCGTTTCTTGTCTTCTGCTTTGATTAGAAACATCTTGGGTCAAGTTAGATCATCTTTTGCTATGCGTGACATCATGGATGAAGAAAAAATCTTACTCCTAAACCTATCAAAAGGTAGGGTGGGTGAGGACAACTCAGCTCTACTTGGTGCGATGATGATTACCAAAATTCAACTAGCAGCTATGAGTAGAGTAGATACTCCCGAAAGTGAACGTAAAGATTTTTATCTATATGTTGATGAGTTCCAAAACTTTGCCACCGAATCATTTTCAAATATTTTATCTGAGGCCAGAAAATATCGACTAAACCTAGTAATTGCTCATCAATACATCGAACAAGTAGAAGAAGGTGTCCGAGCAGCTGTTTTTGGTAATGTTGGTACTATTGTAGCCTTTCGAATTGGAGCAGCCGATGCAGAGTTTTTGGAAAAAGAATTCTTCCCAACATTTACCCAAGAAGACTTGGTAAACCTCTCCAAGTATGATGTTTATCTAAAATTGATGATTGATGGAGTCACTTCAAATGGCTTTTCTGCCGGTACACTTCCCCCGGTACCTGAACCTGAAAATTCTTTTCTAATCAGAGAAAAAGTTATCCAAGTCACTCGTGAACGATATGCCAAGCCAAGGGCTGTGATTGAAGACAAAATTATCCGTTGGAGCGAAAATAAAGGCCCAGAAGAAGAAGTTGGTAAACCAATCCCAACTACTATCCACAACTACAAAGGTGCGGCTCCAAAACCATTTAACAATGCACGCCCCGCAGCAAGTCGTCCAGCTAATAATACTAGACCTACCAACAATACAAGGCCAGCTAATAATGCTAAGCCAAAAAGACCAAGTGCAACTCCTGCCAAAGAAGTAAATTGTTCTTTTTGTGGTAAAGACACTATCATAAACTTTGAACCTGATCCTACTCGACCAATTTATTGTCCTGAGTGTTTGGCATTATCCAAAACTGGCAAAATTCCACCTCCATCTAGCATCAAGATTGCCTCCAAAGATAAACCCAATCAGCCAAAAGAAGAATTTTTATCTTTATCTGAAGCTCTCAATATGGGACCAGCTGGAAAATCAGCTTCTTCTAAGCCAAGGGTAATAAAAGACGAAACAAAAAAAGAAGAAGTAATAAAAGAACCAGAAATAAAACCAGTTAAAAAAGACAAGGTGAATCGCGAAGCGAGACAAGGTGAATCGCGAAGCGAGAAAGGGTCCTCTGGAGGAGAGGGTGGCCTGGGCCAGGAGGAGAAAAAGAAAGAAACTCCAAAACCTCAACCCAAGAAAAAAGAGGAGAAAAAGAAAGCTAGAAAACCAAAGATTGTTTCTGGGAACAACTCAGGTCCCACAAACAATGACAATGTCCTAAATCCTGGACAAGTAATAAAATTTTAAAATAAACAAAATATGGCTTATTATCTCAAGCTAAAAAAACTAGACATAAAAACCGGGCAATCAAATATTGCCCTTTTGAATGTAGACGAGGCTATGCGTTTTGGCATCAAGGCTGGTGACAAAATAAAAATAACATGGCAAGACAAATCAATAATTGCCGAAGCCAACACTAGTCGCAAAACAGTAAAGCCTGGCTATATCGGACTTTATAGAGATATTTGGGAAAATATAAAGATTGCCCCAAATACTATTGCGGAAATTAGTTTTTTGGAACGTGCCAAGTCTGTCCAAGCTATCAAAAAAAGGCTCTTGGGTAAAAAACTAAGCTATGATGATTTTTACCAAATATTTTCTGATATTTCAAAGGGTATTTTGACCCGAACAGAAACTACATATTTTGTAGCTTCTAGTTTTATCCGTGATTATGACAATCAAGAACTTTACTTTATGACCAAGGCTATGGCCGAAACTGGTGAAATGCTCAAATTCCCAGGGATGACCGTCGATAAACATTCTGTTGGTGGCTTAGCTGGCAACAGGACTACTATGGTCGCCATACCTATTATCGCTGCGCTTGGTCTGACTATCCCAAAGACTTCATCTCGAGCTATCACCTCTCCAGCTGGCACATCAGATACCATGGAAGTATTAGCTGGCGTATCTTTTTCTGCTGAAGAAATAAAAAAAATAGTCAAAAAAGCCGGTGGTTGCCTGGTCTGGGGCGGAGGACTCAATCTTGCTCCAGCTGATGACAAAATACTCAAAGTTTCTTATCCGCTTTCTCTAGAACCATATGACAAAATGTTGGTCAGTATTATGGCCAAAAAAGTGGCTACTGGAGTATCTCATCTAGTGATTGATATGCCCGTTGGACCTACTACCAAGATTCCAAACATGAAAATAGCCAAAGAGCTAGAAACAAAATTCAAATATATAGCTAGCAAATTTGGCATCAAAATAAAAGTAATTATTATCCAAACCGAAGATCCTGTAGGTATGGGTGTAGGCCCTGCTCTTGAGGCTCGTGATGTTTTACGTGTTTTACAACAAAAAGACAACTACCCTGCAGATCTAGCAAACAAATCTATCCACCTAGCGGGTGAGCTACTCGAGCTAGCTGGCAAAGCCAAAAAAGGTAAAGGCGCAGCCATGGCTTGGGAAGTTCTAGAATCTGGCAAGGCTTGGAAAAAAATGCAACAAATTATCAAACTCCAAGGTGGTAATCCAGATATAGATCCAAATGATATTGTCCTTGGTGCTCAAAAAAAATATTATAACGCACCAAAATCTGGTCGTATCAATTTTACTGACAATAAAGCTATCAATGTAGTAGCTCGTATCCTTGGTGCGCCAGCCGACAAACTAGCAGGTATCTATCTCAACAAAGAGTTTGATGATCATGTCAAAAAAGGGGAGAGACTATTTACCCTTTATGGCCGTACCAAAGATAGACTACGTCTAGCTGATAAGGCTCTAGAAAAAATATCATTGTTTAAGATAGGTAAATAAAAATATATGCCAAAAATAATAATTGCCTCAGGGCCAGTCATAGTAGAAAACAACAAGGTGCTACTGGATAATCATGGTGATACTGATTTTTGGAAATTCTGCGGCGGACGAGTAAATGACCTTGAAGAAAACCTGATTGATACTGCCAAAAGAAAAGCCAAGGAAGAACTAGGGATTGATATAGAAATAATCGATAACACTCCTTTTATTACCTATGCTAGCAAAGATAATATGGATATAATCTTGGTGCATTTTTTGGCCAAGAGAATAGGGGAGATAAAACCAAGTGCAGACATCCGCGAATGGAATTGGCACGATTTGGACAATCTACCCGACAAGCTAGGCCCAAATATAATACCAGTCCTCAAACATTTTGATTTTATAAAATAAATAAAAAGCCCTCAACAATTTTGTTAAGGGCTTATTTTTTACTCAGGGTGTCTCCGGTGGACCAATTCGACGCAAACGCAGGTCAGAAGCTACCTTTCGTAAATGTTGATCAAGCGCAGCTCGATCAATACTTCGTAAAGATATCAGGATATGAACCTGACCGCCGTCGTGATTGAGCACTGCGTAGATGGAAAACTTACCTTCTATTCTGATCGCCGCAGCTACTTCCTGAGCAATGTTTGACAAGACAACTATTTTGACCAATACATGACCCATGTCGATCAAAATGTCCTTGTCTTTGACTGTACACATTGTGCACCTCCTTTGACATTGAAAAAAACATCAATATGATATAAAGATACACCAAAATAAAAGACCAGTCAAAAGACTGGTCTTGTTTATACTAAAGCATATCATCATCATCGGGACCACGAAAAGTGATATCACGCTTTTTGCAAAAATCATCAAACCACTTGTAGAAGTGCTCTTCTTGGTTGAGAGCGATAGTGACCATGACGTGCCATCCATTTGGATGAGCATGATAGTCATCAACGGCGTGATGGTCCTTTCCTCCCTCCATGGGATTGTTGAAAGCAAACTCTTCGCCAAACTCATACATGAATTCCCAAACAAAAGTCACCGGGACGGTGATTTCTAGACGAATAGACTTCATGTAGACTATACAATCAAACTCTTTGGCCATCTTCATCTCCTTCTGCATTGATGGGTGTATGAACTTCGGCTATGACTACCAGGCTGTTGCGTAGACAGGCTACGCGAAGGTCTTCTAGAAAATCCGTTTCTCTTTCGGGCTCATACATGATGGTAAGTACCCAACCTACAAGTTCACCGTTTTTTCTAGTTGGTATTCCATTGTCGGTCGCATAACCAGCACCATCCATCATTTCTTTGACAAGGCCCATTTTGAGGTTTGGAAGATCGATTTCTGCTTGACCATAACCATAAGTCATTGGACAATCTTGTGTTTCGGGGATCTTAGGAAATTTTCCCATGTTTCACTCCTTGGTTGTGATGATAAAGTTTTAAAGGACACCTAGATTCATAAATTACAATAAATACAGCATTTTGTCAAAAATCTGTGGATAAGTGCCAAAATCCTTGACATATTTCTCAATAATTACTATAATATCTAATACTAAAATAAATTATGATAAATCCAAATAACATAACTGAGAAATTAGCCGAAGTAATCCAAGCAGCCTATAGCAAAACTTTGGAGCTAAAAAATAGCCAGATTGATCCACTGCATGTCTTGTGGTCTTTGCTTAGTACCAAAAATACTATGGCAATGTCAGTCTGGGAAAAAGCTGAGCTTGATATAAATAGTGTTTTGATTACTACTGATGCAGAACTCATCAAACTGGCCGTTGTTGAACAAGATGCTCAACCAGCTTTATCTATAGAAACTCAAAAAATACTCAAAAATGCTGAAGATGAAAAAGCTGATATGAAAGATGAGTTTTTGAGCGTTGAACATCTTTTGATCTCATTACTCAAAAATTCTAAAATAGCCCAAGATATTTTGGCCAAAGACAATTTTGATTTAAACAAACTTTTGGCTATCCTGAAAGATGTCAGAGGAAATATGAAAGTTACAGACCAAAATCCTGAAAACAAAATCCAAGCTTTGGAAAAATATACAATCGACATGACCAAACAAGCTAGTGATTCAAAACTAGATCCTGTGATTGGTCGTGACGAAGAGATTCGCAGAGTAATGCAAGTACTTTCTCGTCGCACAAAAAACAACCCAGTTTTGATCGGTGAACCCGGTACTGGTAAGACAGCTATAGTAGAAGGACTAGCCCAAAGAATCATCGCTGGCGATGTACCAGAATCTCTAAAAAACAAAAAATTACTTTCCCTAGACATGGGCTTGCTTTTGGCAGGTACAAAATATAGAGGTGAGTTTGAAGATAGACTCAAAACAGTCCTCAAAGAAATCCAAGATTCCCAAGGAGGAGTGATCTTGTTTATGGATGAGCTACATACTATCGTTGGAGCTGGTGGAGCCGAAGGCTCTATGGATGCCAGCAATATG
Source organism: Candidatus Parcubacteria bacterium (assembly GCA_018664825.1). Taxonomy (GTDB): domain Bacteria; phylum Patescibacteriota; class Patescibacteriia; order UBA1558; family GWA2-36-10; genus JABJNO01. The sequence goes on along the minus strand of JABJNO010000017.1, from coordinate 56,622 downwards.
CTCAAACCAGCCCTAGCTCGCGGTGAGCTACATGCAATCGGTGCAACTACTCTCAAAGAATACCAAAAATATATCGAAAAAGACGCTGCCCTCGAAAGACGCTTTCAACCTGTCTATGTCGGCGAGCCTAGTTCTGAAGATACGGTCAACATCCTCCGTGGTCTCAAAGAAAAATACGAAGTCCACCACGGTGTCCATATTACTGACGAAGCAATCCTATCTGCCGTAGACCTATCCCAAAAATATATTACTGATAGATTTTTACCTGACAAGGCTATTGATCTGATAGACGAAGCTACTTCTGCTTTGAAAATAGAAATAGACAGCCTACCTACTGAACTAGATGTTTTGAAAAGAAAAATCACTTCACTAGAAATATCCAAAGCAGCTTTGAAAAAAGATAAAAAATCAAACAAAGAAGAACTCAAAAAAATAGACAAACAGCTAGCTGATTTCAAAGAACAAGAAAGATCACTAGAACTTTTGTGGAAAAACGAAAAAGACTTGATTGATGGCAACCAAAAATTTTCCAAAGAAATCGAAGAGCTCAAAGCTCAAGCTGAAAAATACGAACGTGACGGTGAGCTCAATAAAGTAGCCGAAATCACTTATGGCAAAATCCCTGAACTAGAAAAGAAAACAAAAGCCAACACTGCCAAACTAAACAAAATAAATACTGAAAATAGACTACTCAAAGAAGAAGTCGAAGCCAATGATATTGCCAAAGTTGTCTCTCGCTGGACTGGTGTACCAGTCGACAAAATGCTGGAGTCAGAAACCGCAAAATTGGCCAAAATGGAGCAAAATATGGGCAATAGGGTAATTGGTCAATCTGAGGCCATAAAGGCCGTATCAAACGCTGTCAGACGCTCTAGAGCTGGTATAAATGAGGAAACCAAGCCTATTGGTAGCTTTATATTCCTAGGACCGACCGGAGTAGGCAAAACCGAGACCGCCAAAGCTCTGGCCGAATTTATGTTTAGCTCAGAAGAAGCTATGATCCGTATCGATATGTCTGAATATATGGAAAAACATAGCGTCGCTAGATTGATCGGTTCACCTCCAGGATATGTAGGATATGACGAAGGTGGTCAGTTGACCGAGGCTGTCCGTCGTAGACCATATTCTGTAATTTTGTTTGATGAAATAGAAAAAGCTCATCCCGAAGTATTCAATATCTTGCTCCAAGTACTAGATGACGGTAGACTGACAGATGCCAAAGGTAGAACAGTCAATTTCAAAAATACTGTCATTATCATGACTTCAAATGTAGGTACTGATCTGATACTAGAAGCCAAAGGTAAAATAGATGAAAACTTACGCAAACAAATCGACGGCTTGATGAAAAATACTTTCAAGCCAGAATTTCTCAATCGTCTAGACGATATGATTGTTTTTCATTCATTATCTCAAGATGATATTACAAAGATTGTGGATCTCCAGCTCAACATGGTAGCCAAGAGACTACAAAACAATAAAAAAATAAACCTTGAGTTTGATAAATCAGTTTACGAGTATCTGGGTAAAAAAGGATTTGATCCTCAGTTTGGTGCTCGTCCACTCAAACGCTTGATCCAAAGCGAAATCTTGGATGAACTTGCTTTGCGTATTATAGAGAATAAAATCCCAGAAAATGCTAAAATAAAGATAAGCGTTGATAAAAATAAAATAACCATAAAATAATGGAAAATTTTGATAATCCAAATGAATCAAGGCAAGTAAATGAAATCTTGGATGATTTGGAAGATGAGGCTGAAAAAAAAACTAGCCACCGAGGCTGAAAAAAAACTAGCCGATGAAGCCGATCAAAAAGCTCGTGAGATTATCAAGCGTCAACTAGCCGATATCACTCCTGAAAAAGGAGAACAAATGAAACGAGATATGCTCAATACTATTATGCGTAGTATGCAAAATGAAGATCTCGATAAACTAGCCGATGAAGCGCTTGGTGATGAAGAATAAAATAAAAAGCCAACCATAAAGATGGTTGGCTATCTGAACTCAAAAATTTGTACTGGGAAGTAAAAAACAAACGATAGATAAGATACCTATCCATCTAGAAAGTTCCTGATTGGGCTCACATCTATAAACAAAATAATGGATGGAAATATAGAGAAACATGGCCATAGAACCTACGCCAAATACAGAGATTAGACCAGCTAATCTACTAATTTCCAAAGATTCCCTTCCGAGATTGAGATTGAGAGCCAAAAAACCTGGACCAACGACTCCTAGTAGTAAAAACAGTACAATATGAAACGCTTTATTCATTTTGTTACCTCCGAGTTTTGAGTTTTAAAAACAACATTTGACCCGCATAACTTAACAAACAATCTATATTTTGTAAAGATATATAAAACCCCGTAAGAAATATAATTAATTTATTTTACTATGATTTCTAACGAGGTGAGACAAAAAAATAATTGGTATGTATACATAATTGAATGTTTAGACAGTTTATATTATGTTGGTATGACAAATGATTTAAGTAAACGTTATGACCAACATCTAAGTGGTTTAGGTTCAAAATTTACTGCAAAGCATGGTATAAAACAAATTGTATACGTGGAACTCTATGAAGACTTTGAATGTGCTAGGTATAGAGAAAAACAAATCAAAAATTGGAATAGAAGTAAAAAAGAAAAATTAATTAAAGGTAAGTGGGGTAAAATCCAATAACTCTTTACTCTTCGAGTAAACGAAACAAAATCTTTTATTCTTCGAGTAAGCGAAGCGCATCGAGAAGTTTAGTTCTCGACAAGCTCGAACAATAATATACTCGCAGTGACGGTAGATAGTAAAACAATGACCAAAAAACAAAAAATCCTAGTAGGCCTTTCTGGTGGAGTAGACTCCGCCGTTGCTTTGTATCTGCTCAAAGAGCAAGGCTACCAAGTAGAGGCTGCTTATATGAAGTGTTTTTCTGAGTCTGTAAACATAAAAGGTGAGTGCCCATGGAAAGAAGACCGCCTGATGGCCTATCGAGTAGCCGCTCATCTAGACATACCTATCCAAACTCTTGATTTTGAAAAACAATATCACAAACATATAGTTGATTATATTTTTGATAGCTACCAAGCTGGCCTGACCCCAAATCCAGATATCCTATGCAACAATGAAATCAAGTTCAAACTTTTCCTCAAAAAAGCCAAAGAACTCGGTTTTGATAAAATAGCTATGGGGCATTATGCCAAAGTGACAGAGGATGAGGATGATTTCCATCTCTTGCGTGGCCAAGATCCAAACAAAGATCAGTCCTACTTCCTTTCTGGGCTGACTCAAGACCAACTAGCTTATACAATGTTTCCAATCGGAGAGATAATCAAACCAGAAGTCAGAAAGATAGCGACCAAGGCCAAACTACCAAATGCCGACCGCAAAGACTCACAAGGTATTTGCTTTATCGGTAAAGTAGATCTCAAAACTTTTCTCCAACAAAAAATAAAACCCAAAGTAGGGGATATAGTAGATACCGATGGCAATGTACTGGGTACACACCAAGGTGTCTGGTACTATACAATAGGCCAACGCAAAGGTCTGGACATCGGAGGATCTGGCCCCTGGTATGTAGTCACCAAAGATATAAAAAACAACAAGCTGATTGTCGGGCATGTTGATGACGAAAAACTGTACAACAAAACTGTACAAATTTCTGACTTACACTGGTTGGGCAAAGAACATAAATTACCCCTCAAAGCCAAGGCTCAGATAAGATATAGACAAGCCGAACAAGACGTCACAATAACGTCATTGCGAGGAGCAGAGCGACGCGGCAATCCCAATGAATCTGCCATGTACACCGCCACCTTCAAAACTCCACAAAAAGGAGTCGCATCAGGTCAGATACTAGCAATCTATAAAAAAGACGAACTTATTGCTAGTGGCAAGATATTATAGGTTACTTAGAGACCCTGAGCGTAGTCGAATGGGTAGCCTCCGGTCAAGTACTAGCTGTATATAAAAATAATGAATTGATTTGTAGTGCAAATATACTTTAGATTCCCGTCATTGCGAGGAGCAAAGCGACGTGGCAATCCCAATGAATCTGCCAAAAATAAAAAGGTCTAGGATAAAATCCTAGACCTTTTGAAATAGAGAGATTATTGTATTTCATCCAATAGCCCTATGCGCTTAGCTTCCTTGGCAGAGACAACTTCTCCCCGCTTGAGAATCTTGCGAATCTCTTGAGTTGTTAGGCCTGTCACATCCTTTAGAATACTAATTATTCTCTTTTGAGGTTCAGCGATAACGCTCATAGATTTTTTGGGTATCAGACCCTTTTTTATCTGATCGTAGGTATAGGTTCTGGTAAGACTACAGTTGTGTATCATCAATCTAGAGGAAGGACTCGCAACTCTATAGTCACAGGCCTGGAGGATGATAGCGGCAGAAGAATAAGCATAAGAAACTACATAACCAGTAACCACTCCCGGATACAAACGAATCATATCAAATATGCAAACGCCTACTTCGATATCGCCACCGTGGCTAGCAAACCAGATCTCTATATCTGGATTTCCCACAATAGCCAAATTGAGCATACAAGACTCCATATAATCAAGAGTATCTGTGGTGATTTCTCCTCGTATACTAATGATTCCCTGTTTCAACAAAGCAAACTCGTCTCTTGTCAGTTCTTTTGACATTTTTCTCTCCTTTTTTAATGAACTATTCAATTTAACGGACATTACAAACTAACACTTTTGATGGGGTTTTGTCAATAATAATGTAGTCAAATGTATTGTTTTTTGCTATACTAGAGTTATTAATCTTATTATACATATGTCCAAAAAATTAAAAATATTAGTAGTAGAGGATGAAGCAAGCTTATCAAAGGTTCTTTCTGCTAAGTTACAAAAAGAAAATTTCCTTGTCACTATAGCTGCCAATGGTACAGAGGCCGTCAAGGAGCTGGAGTCTGATAAATTTGACTTGATATTATTGGATATCATTATGCCAAAAATGGATGGCTTCGCATTTCTTCAAAAGATACGGGAAGACAAAAATGAAACACCAGTAATTATTGTCTCTAATTTAGGTCAAGAAGAAGATAGAGGTGTTGCAAAAAAGTACAATGTTATGCATTATTTTGTTAAGTCAGATTCCAACCTGCAAAGCATTGTCTCATATATACAGGAGAATTTTTTATAAAAACCAAGCATAATACACCCTCAAAGACTCACTTTATAAACAGGTGATTTTTTGTTATACTTAAATTATGAAAAAATCGAAAAATGAACAAGTTAATAAGTTTCTTTCGGACATGATGACGCTTGATGATGAGAAATTTAATATTTTACGAAAATTACGTGATATTGTTTTCAAACAACATCCAAAGGTAAAAGAAAGGATAATGTATGGCGGTATTATGTTTTCTTTAGCCGATGATTTTGGTGGTCTTTTTGCAAGTAAAAAACATGTTTCTTTTGAATTTTCTCATGGTTTCAAAATGAAAGATCCAAAAACTATATTGGAGGGCACAGGAAAATTTCGTCGGCATCTAAAAATCACATCTACAGCAGACATAAAAGACAAAGACGTGGATTTTTTTGTTAAACAAATAGTATAAATTTTAATAAAGATATGAAAAAAGTAGGACTAGTATTATCAGGAGGAGGCGTCAGGGGAATAGCCCATATTGGTGTCTTAAAAGTTTTGGATCAGCTAAATTATAAATTTAGTGCTATATCTGGCTGTAGTATCGGTGCTTTGATAGGTGCTTTTTATAGTGCTGGTAGGACAGGAGCAGAAATTGAAAAGTTTTTTCTGACTGGCAATTTATATAGGAATTTTGAATTATCATTTAACACTTTAGGAATAAAAAATATAAAAAAGTTGGAGAAGATGTTTGTAGATTTTATGGGAACCGATGATTTCAAGGATTTACAAACTCCACTTTATATAAACTCTACCAATGTCTCTACTGGCAAAGAAGTTGTTTTTAGTAGAGGTAGCATAATAAAGGCAATCAGAGCTAGTATTGCTGTACCTGGGGTTTTTAGTCCTTTGAATATAAAAAATGAATACTATATTGATGGCGGAGTCATAAACGAACTGCCTTTTTCTATTCTTCCCGATGAAATCAAGCATTACATTTTGGTAGATGTTTCTCCTTTCAAAATCTTGAAGAATGAAAAAAATATTAACTTGGTAAAAATTTTACAAGCTAGTATAAAGATAATGCAAAAACAAATTGTAGCAGAAAAAATAAAATCACTAAAAAAAGATAAATATATTTTGATAGTACCATCCACTAGTAATTATCGTTTATTGGAAAATGAAAAAAAATTTAGAGAAATATTGAGGCTTGGTGAAAAAGGAGCTGGAAATAAAAAAAATATGATTAAAAACTTAATAAAGTAAAATAAAAAAATATGGACATGACCGGGCCAATTATTGTATTGATTATTAGACTTGTAGTACCTTTATCAATACTAAAGTATCCATTTTGGGGGACAGTCGCCTCATTGTTGGTTGATGCATTAGATGTAGTTATGATTACCTTTATAGGTGTTGGAGCGATGCCAGAAGGATGGTATACACCTGCAGATAAGATATTGGATTCTTATTATTTGATTTTTAGTTTTATAGTCAGTCTTCGCTGGGCTGATAGATTACCAAAGAAAATTAGTATAATACTTTTCGTATACAGAATTATAGGAGTTATTTTGATGGAAATAACTAATATTAGAATACTATTGTTCTTTTTCCCAAATATGTTTGAAAATTTCTTTTTGTTTTGGGAAGCTAGAAATAAATGGTTCAAACGTTTGAAACCTACAAAAAAGAATTTAACAATTGCTTTGATAGCATTACTGATACCAAAGATGTTTCAGGAGTGGATGTTGCACTGGAAACTTATTGATCCTTGGTCACAAATTGAAGAAATGTTCAATCTTCACAAATCTCATTAAATTATGCTGAACTGCCAAGAACTAAAAGATCAATTTCAAAACATACCACCATTGTACCTGGGGTTTGGTTTGGCTTTTGCTAAAAAAGACTTTGAAGAAAGCAGAAAACTACAAACTCAACTCCAGGAAGCTATAGAAGGTTTGGGTAAGTTAATTTTTACTACCGAAGCAGTCAAAAAACAACTAATGGCTATGCTTTTGGAGGGAAATTTTAGAAAAACTACTCAAGAAGCAGAAGAATATATTGAGAAATTTTTTGTTATAGATAAAAAACAAGGAAAGATTATTGGAAAAGGAACCTTCAATTATGCGAGCTGTCCTTTTACCTCACTACCGGACAATCTGAGTATAAGCGAAAATTTATATCTTTCAGGGAGCCAGATAAAGTCCCTGCCAGAGAACCTGAGCGTAGGAGAACATCTGATGCTTAGAGATGTTCATGTTACTTCTCTGCCAGACAGCTTGTACGTAGAAAGAAGTCTATACATAAATGAAAATCTAAAAGCAGATGCTGATAGGTTGAAAAAACTTGGTAGAATAAAAGGAAATATTGTAATAGAATAAGATAAAGTTAAAATAAAAAGAGCTCTTCCGGAGAAGAGCTCTGACAATCCTGATACTAGACATACCTAGATATTCCTGGTATGAGGATTGCTTGGGATCAACACTAAGTGCTGATCGTACGAAGAATATACTCGCGGATACCCAACTGCATCGACAACGAAGTAATCGTAAACTGCACGATCATTATTGCTAGTACTCCTTTTTGGTTTAGCTTCTGTTCTTTGGCAAAGCTCTTGCAGCTAATAAAAGAGGCAATCAATAGCAGTAAAGCCAAAACAATGGCGAAGCCAACACCAAGCCAGTTGTGAGCTATAGTAACCGCCATAACAAGCGAAACACTAGCAGCAACCGGAAGCAGTGCTGTCCAGTCAATCACTTCATACAACCACAAAAGTACTACAACTACACACATAGCAGCGACAGTGGCATTTTCAGGGGCCTTTTCGGTTGATACGTTGAGAGTGATAAAGAAAAAACCCAGGGTCAAAAAAGCGACTACTGAATTTAAGAAGATTTGAAAACGCATATTCTTCCTTTTGTAAGGGACAAGTTCGCAAAGGAGGAGTATTAAACCCCATCTTTACTCGAGGGAACATCATAGTATATCATATTTAGTCAATTTTGTCAATATATAAGCTTTTTGCCCTATTTAAAGATAAATGTTAGTATTTATGTGAAAAACGTACAATCCTTTCATTTTGAATAAAAAAAGAGGTCAAAACATGCACATTCCCGAGCCAACGAGTTCATTGCCCAGTGATCAAATGATTTGCCTTATGACACACTTGGGCAGACCAGGACGTCCTACTCCAGATCGATCCGATTGTAAACATTGCACAGAAACATGCCGTCTACGAGGTGGGATATACAATAGACCAGGACGCTTTCCCAGTCTTCCAAAAATGAAAGAATAAATCTACAAGGCGTATGTTAAAAACATACGCCTTTTTTATTTACATAAAATAAGATATAATAAAAACAAGGTGAATGGCGAAGCCGGAGAAGGTGGCCTGGGCCATGTTTTAAAATTTTAAATAAGAAAATGCCCTCAGAAAAAGTAAAAGAACTAAGCTTAAAAATAAACACAAACACAATTTGGATTTTTGGAATTCTTTCTTTTTTATTCTATATTCTTTTTATGTATTTGATGTCTATCAAATTTCCTATGTTGGACATTATAAAAGGTGGAGACCTTAGACCCTTATATTTACTTCCGTTGTTACCACTTTTATTGCTCTGGGCTTTAAAAAAGAGAGAGGCTAGATTGACTTATTTGTTCTTTATATCATTTTATATAGTTATTATGTCATATATTATTATAAAATTTACAATTTAAAACTATGGACGAAAAATTATACAAAAAAATAGAGGATATGGATACCAAAATAAATCAGATCCATCAGACTATAGCTACGACCAAAAAAATGTTTGTTTGGAGCCTAGTCATAACTCTATTATTATTTGTTATACCTATTATTATCTTGATATTTATTTTACCTAGTATGATGAATACTATTATGGGATCTTATTCTGGATTATTATAAATTTTGAAATACTCTTCACCAATTTAAATAAAAAGAGCTCTTCCTCAGAAGAGCTCTTGTGTTTTGTGATAGAACTGTCTATCTCTTTTTGGGTTGACCACCCATTGGAGTAGAAATAGCTCTGGCTCGGGGCATCTCGTTGACATGACCAGTCGATGGCTTGATCTTGCGCCAATTTTTACTGGTCAAAATTTCCCAGATATAATCATCTTGGAGTTGCAGCATATCAGCTTTTCTTTGGCTGATAGCCTCAGCCTTGCGTCGGTGATAATAATCACGATACTCGGCAAGCTCTGCTCCCTCCATGATACATTTGGCTGCATCCAGTCCAACATCTCCGATTTCCAAAAAATCAAACTGACGAATAATCGTCGGGTTGACTCTCTTGAGGAAAAGTAGCAACTGCTTGCTACTAAAGACCTTGGAGATTTTCTCCATCCTTTCAACCGCTAGAGACAGAGCCTCAGGGGGTTGGTCGTAGAGATTGGTGACCACCAAGACGCGTTCAACAATGTATTGAACAGCCTCGGGTGGAAACAAGGTTTCCAAGTGACTCGTCAGTCTAGCCTTGAGAGATTTTAGCTGATCGCTCACAATTATGCCTCCTTAATTCGTTTTGAAACAACTATTCGAAACACCTATTTATAACATATATTATATGTTTTGTCAATATTTAAGGCTTTTTGCCTTATTTAAAGATAGGTGTTAAGGTCTAAATGTTATCTAAACACATAGATAACCCAATCTGTTCATAGCGGATTGGCCTGTTCATTTCAACAAGGATGGTGCGCTGTGGATAGCAGCCGAGACTACAAACGTTTTTTTGATCTAGTAGCTAGCCTGACAGGCTCAGTACAATCAGGAGCTCGAGACCTACCAGGAATCAACGTACAGCTCCAAGCTATAGTTAACCAACCAAACTTCGGACGCAAGCTACAAGAGCTCAGTCAAGAACTGTGTGAACTGACCCACGATCTATTTCCCAAGCAAGGAGATTACCTTGCTCGCAAGTTGATCAGATTATCCATGCCTATTCAATTGGGTAACAATCAGGAATCAGCTTTTCCCTCGGATTGGCGCGGTTATATTGACGAACTCAAAAAAGCCATCTTCTGGTATAAGGAGGTTGGTGCTAATCTGAGTGATATCTGTTGTATCAACCCTGATGATCTCCACATTGTCACTACTTCCGAAAGATTGTTCCAACACATTATGGACAATCCTCATCCCAAGGCCAAGGCATGGTTTGAAGGCAATCCCGAAGACAGTGAAAAATTGCGAGATGCTTGTGATGGTCTGGCAACTATGCACGCCATGGAGCTCGCATTTCGCTACGGTATGCACCATACCATGATCCCCAGACTACATTATGTCTTGTTTAGGACATTTTTGTTTGCTATTGTGGCATGCGGACTACAACTGGATATCCAGTTTATGAGTTTGCTGTTTTTGCTCACTGGACCAAGCTTCAACAATTGTTGTATCCCCATGGGCCTTGATAAAGACAAAAGACTGATTCTGCTCTGCGGAGTCAAGTAAACCAACAGGGCGTTTCGTATTTACGAAATGCCCTTTTTATTTTTATAAAAATAAGGTAAAATAAATATAATCATTAAATAATAGCTATGCCAAATTTTGACTTACCATCAGAGTCACCATCCAATGAAGATGGGGAAGAAAAAAAACACGATAAGGAGCCTGATACAATGGATGATCTATTGGATAATCTTAGTAAGCTTGATAAAGACGACCCTGATTTTGAAACAAAAAAAGCTGAACTTTTAGATAAAATGAAAGAAATTAAAGAAACCTCTGGCGAATCACCAGATAACACAGAAAGTGTAGGCGTAGAAGAATTTTTGAAAGATAAGAACATAGAAACAGAGGATGCTGAAAAAACTAGAAAACAACTTGAAGCCACAAGAAAGGCTATAGCTGACATGCCCAACCCCGATGATCCTATAGCAAAAGAAATGACAAGAGGGTTAAAAAAGAGAGAACAAGAGTTGTTGGGTAAACAGGCAAAAGAAAACCCAGATGGAGATGTTTGGAAGGATTTAAGATAGTAGAAATTGTGATTAGCTATGCTGCATTGTAGGCTCAACTATTGCCATAATCCCCAAAAACAGCTAGTATACTTGAGTAATCAATATAAACTAACAATATGGCCAAAAGAAGACATCCAGTCGGCAGAAAGCAAAAATCTAGCTCCAAAAAAACTCCAAAAAGATTGGAAGCAAAAAGAGTAATGCTAGAAGCCAAAAAAAATAAAAAGAAGAAATAATCTCTGAGAGGGCGTACATTTGTACCCCTTTTTTGTTTATAAAAAAATAACCAAAATAATATGGAATTAGGACCACTAATAGTCATACTACTAAGATTAATCGTACCACTTTCAATCTTTCGTTGGCCCTTTTGGGGGACAGTGATAGCCCTTGTGCTTGATGCAATTGACGTGATATTGATAGATGTATTCCAGATGGGGGATTTTGCCAATTATTCAGCACTAGATAAAGGACTTGATATGTATTATCTAGCTTTTTCTTTTATTGTCAGTCTAAAGTGGCACGGACTAGCCAAAAAAACTTCTATTATCTTGTTTGTCTATAGATTGATAGGCGTGGTTCTTTTTGAAATTACACATACCCGAGTTTTACTTTTTGTATTCCCAAATTTGTTTGAAAATTGGTTTTTATTTTGGGCAGCCCGCAATCGTTATTTCAAAAAATTTCAGCTTACTACAAAAAGATTATTTATAGTATTATTTATATTACTAGTACCAAAAATGGCTCAAGAATACCTATTACATTATATGCAGGCCACTCCTTGGAACTGGATTCAGTCAAAAACTGGCCTACTAAAATAGCCTGTGGATAACTATATTTGACAGATCCTGTGGGTCTGCTAATATAACGAGTACCTACTGAGTAATCAGTTCGGTAATCACCCGCGAAAGCAACTAGAACGTTTCCGTCAAAAGAAACAAGAAGAATGGTCAGTGGCCAAAAATTCAGAGTCTTCGGACAACGAGTAACAACCCAACCTAAAAACTCTTCTTCTGGAAAACTTTCGCGGGTTTTCCTTTTACTTCAAAATCGCCCAATAGGCGATTTTTTGATATAATAAGTTTATAAATACTAAAATACAAAAACTATGAAAAAAACATTATTACTTTTACTTGTCGTGCCTTTGTTGATGGGTGCAGGATGTACCTCAAAAAATGTAGAGGAAGATAAACCTTTAGACACAAATCAAGTAGAGGATACCAAGGATGCTGACACTACTAAAAAAGATACAAAAAAAGATACTACTGTAGTAGCTGTCGATGTTGACTATGTATTGTATGAAAACAAAGCAATGGGCTATACAATCATGAGGCCTGACAATTGGTATTGGCAACATTTTATGAAAAATAATTTGACTGCCGCTGGTACAAATGAATTGATAGATGATTATTTTATATCAGACAAAAATGCTCTCATTGGTCTAGGGTCTGAATATTTGGGACAAATTGTAATAGAAAAATCAAGATTTGATTTGGAAGAGCTCAAAAAAAATATGACAGGATACGCCAGCAAACAAATTACTGTAGCCGGACAGCCAGCTACACGATTTGAAATACAGACTAATGAAAATAAAATGATTGAATATCATTTTGAAAAAGGTGAACAGACTTTTCGTTTGATGTATGTATCTAGTGATTTACCACAAAATCAATCTATTTTTGAAGCAGTGGTAAAAAGTTTTACTTTCGTTGAATAAAAAATTTCAAAACTAAAAATCATCCAAGATGCGTTAATATTATGGATAAAAAAGACGAAAAAAACAAAATAGAAGATATATACGATGAATATATTGATAAACTTCGTGAATTGCAAAAAGAGCAGTCAAAGGTTATCAATGATTTTATAAACCAAGTAGAACAAAAAAAATTGGAGAAAATTAGAAGAGAATTATAATATTTTATTATGTTTGAAAACTCAAGTTCAGAAAACCCAAGTTCAAATGAAGGGCAACAAGAATCTAGTGTTGAATCAGCAGTAGAAAATACAACCGAATCCCCAGAAGTAGTAGAGGCCAAAATTGATGATAACTCTACTGAGGTGATAGAAAGTGGAGAAAATCTTTTGAGCGAAGCTGCTAGTGGTCTAAAAGCCGAAGAAGTAGAAGGTGGTTCTGGTTTTTTGGATACTGCCAAAGAAAAAATGTCTCAAATTACTGAAACTATTAACACTTTGGTAATTACCACAAAAGATAAAATAAAGAGTCTAGTTTCTGCTGATTCTATTCCTGAAGATACAGATGAAACGGGCGAACCAGGCCAAATGTCTAGAAGAAAATTTGTTGATATATCTACCAAAACAGCCGCTGGCGTTGCTGCTGGTGCTGAGCTTGGCCTTTTTAGCAAAACGGGTGAGGCGAGCGAACAAACAACTGAACAAGAAAATGAAGACCTAGAAGAAGTAAATGAATTAATCGATCAATACTCAGAACACGAAACTACCTTATCTGAATCTGAGATTAAAGATGGCTTAGAGCAATGCAGTTTTGTAGACGAGGTAAGTGTCCACTCATTGGAAATACCCGAACCTTATGAGATGTTTACAAATACAGACCCCCTAAAAGAAGCTCTAGACAAAGCTATTGCTAGTGGAGAGATTTCTTTTGATGATGAGAGCCTTGAAGTTGTCCAAGTAGACTTTGGGGATATTGGTAGATTTGCTTATGGAGCTTTTTATCAACATTCGACTGAGGCTATATTTTTGGACCAAGATAATGATAAAGAAAGAAAAAAAGCTCAACTAGAAATGGCAGCAGTTGCGACAGCTATTACAGCTGAAAGACTTACCCTGTTAACGCAAGTAGAGCGCTCAAACCTATCAAGAGATGAAAAAAGACAAAAAATTGAAGAGATTTGGGATGCCATGGAGCAGATTTCTGGTCCTGCCACAAATCCATCTGAAATACCAGCACTTATTTCTAAACACAAAGAAAAAGTAGAGCAAGATTTGGCTGATTATATGGCTAGCAATGAAAAACAAAAAGTCATCACCGAAACCTGCCTACCACACGAAGCTTTTCATGATTTTTTTAAGACAAAACTAGGAGCAGAAGGCTACGAAGGTCCCGGTACAGCTGAGCTACTAACTATGTCTCTAAAAGGACAGAGAGATAGATTTGGAGATGATCTGCCATATTATTCAGATATTGGTTTTAATATTGAGGATCTAGACTTAAGTGATGATGAAGCTATTGAAAATTTTTCTACAGAAATAACTACCAAACATGACTTAACGGACATAAAGCCTAAACCTGAAAATTTTGCTGAATTAACTAAAGAAGAACAAGACGATAGTAGAGAAAAAGATGAGTTTGAGAGTTTTTTAAATGAATATTTAGCTAGAATATACAATGGTGCAATGGGTAATACTCCTGAAAGTGCAGAAGCAAAAATGGATGAAGTAGACGCTGAATATGACACTGACCCAACAGAGTATGAATATGATGAAATATTTCACAAACCAAGCGAAGCAGAACTAGCTATGCTTCGTCAGATGAAATGGCAGGGTAAAAGCTTGGTAGAATAAAAAATCAAAACTAAAAATCACCCAGCTGGGTGATTTTTTATTTGATGTTTATTGTACTTAGGCTGCTAGATAATGCCAGAGATAAAAGATAAAAATAATCAGGCCACCGGCGACTGTCATCCATACAGGACCCATCTCACATTGTTTGGCATCGTGACCAACGGCTTTTTTGTGCATAAGGAAATACATTATTGCAAAAAATACCAGAGAAATTATACCTTTACTTACCCAGTGATGGCCACTCATATCTGTCAAAACACCTTTGAATGCAGAATGAAGCTCTGACCATATAGTCATTATAACAATTAGAATAATTGTAAATGAAGTAGATCTTGCTAATGCTTGTGGATTTATTTTCTTCATATATTTATGTAATAGCGCTCCTAAAACCACTTGATATCATATAGCCCATACCAGCCATAGCCATACTAATCAAAAATACCAAGAGACTTAAAATAAGAATTGATTTGATACGTTCACCTTTTAGCAATTGTTCTTTGTGTGCGTGTATCAAGCCCAAGATTAAAATTGCCAAAAATGGCAAAAAGAGAAAAACGTGTTCTTTGGTTTCTGTCATGACCAGATGTGCCCAAGGCATAGGACCAGCCTTGATTGCTGGTTTTACATTTGCTCCATAAAAAGTCACATAATAATAACCTCCTATAATCCATGAAGTAAATAACGCCACTACGCCTATCATAGCAGCAACCTTTGCTCTGGCTACTCGTTGGAGATTGGGACTAAGCAATTCTATGAACACCCATAAAAAAGACAAAGCTCCGATCTCTCCAATTCCAGCATGTAAACCTATAAGTATTAATTCCATATGCATAAATATAGCATAATTTTGTTAAATTGTGAAAAGTCTATCAAAAAACTACCCGGTGGGTAGTTTTTTATTCTATATTTATTATTTTATATTCTATTTTCCTGTCCTCAGTTTTTACTTGTACTACATCTCCCAGTTTTTTATTCAGCAAAGCTTTGCCAAGAGGGGACTGATGAGAAATTGTTCCTGTACCAGGACTAGTTTCTAGTGATCCCAAAATCTGAAATTTTTGAGTTTGTTTGTTTATTTCAACAATCACTCTACTACCTATCTGAACTACCAGAGCATTTTTGTCTGTCTTGATAATTTTGGCAATGCCAAGTTGTTTTTCAGTCTGGATTATCTTTTGATTTATACCACGTAGCTTACCTTTGGCCATTTGATATGCTGTATTTTCAGAAAAATCTCCCATTTCTCCCAATCTTTTGACTTCTCCTATCAGCTTTGGTTGAACAACTTTTTTCAATCTTTCTAGATTTTTGACGAGCTCATCAAATTTTTCTTGAGTAATATATGGATCGGGTTTTATAAAAGTATATTTACCAGCTTTTCGAATAGGTACTCTCATTATTGACTAGTCTTGTTACGAGCACTTTTACCTGGTCTACGACGACGACTTTTGAAACCACCAGAACTCTTGGCTGGTTTATTTGGTCTACTTGGCCTGCTAGATCTACCAGATCTACCAGATCTACCACCTGTGGATCTTCCACTAGCTGATCTACTACCTCGCCCAACAAAACTTCTTCTGATTGGCTCTTTTGGTATAGAAATATGCTCCTTCATTTCAGGCAATGGTTTGATGGGTAATTTTACACGAACAAGTCGTTCGATTAAAAATAAATCTCTTTTTTGATCAGGGGCAACAAATGAAATGGCTTTACCTTTTTTACCAGCTCTACCAGTACGTCCAATACGATGAACATAATCTTCGGCCTGCTCAGGTAAATCATAATTGATTACCAATTCTATATCTTTGACATCAATACCACGTGAAGCAATATCAGTAGCTATCAAAACTCGAACTGCACCGGATTTGAAATCCTTGAGAGCTCTAGTTCGTTGGGTCAATGATCTATTTGAATGTATTTCTGCAGCTTTGTGTCCTAGTGAGTTTAGTGTTCTAGTAATCTTTTTTGCACCATGCTTGGTTCTGCTAAATACAAGCACACGCTCTTTGTATTCAGACAACAGACTGTCCAATAAAGAAAGTTTCTTTGGTTTGGGTATAATAAATACTTCTTGCTCTATACTTTTGGCAGTACTTCCAGCTGGAGCAACTTCTACTCGGATAGGTGAGCGCAAATAGCCTTCGGCTAGCTTGGTTATTTTCATCGGCATAGTAGCTGAAAAAAGCATAGTCTGACGTCTGCCAGCGGGGATAGCGGCTAATATTCTTTTGATATCTGGCTCAAATCCCATATCGAGCATACGATCAGCTTCGTCCAATACCAAAATTTTTACATTGCTCAAGATAGCTCTCTTTCTATTGATATGATCTATCAATCTTCCAGGAGTAGCTATGATGACATGAGGTCTTTTGTTCAATGCTCTCATTTGAGGTTCTATTGGAGTTCCGCCAATCAAAATAGCTGTACGGATACCAAAAGCACTCCCAAGTGTTTTGAGAGATTGATCTACTTGAGCAGCTAGCTCACGAGTAGGCAAAACTACTAGACCAGCACTATTGTTGGCCTGTACTATTTGTAGCATTGGAATACCAAAAGCCAAAGTCTTACCAGTACCAGTCTGGGCAATGCCCATCATGTCCTGACCTTTTATAGCAATAGGTATTGATTGATGTTGTATAGGTGTTGGTATATTAAAGTTCAATTTTTTCAATTGCTTTAATATGCTTGGAGAGATACCCAATCCATTAAAATCCAAGTCTTTACTTGTTGTTTTTGTCATATATAAAAATTACGACCCAATGATCCATCTGGTCGTATCTATATAAAACGAGAGGTTCCGAGTCTGCTTCTTTAAAGTTGAAGCATAATAATAGAATATTCTACACTAAAAAATGTATTTTGTCAAGTCTGAACAACAACCACTATACCCACAAGACGCTATAAAAGTTTTTTTGTATCCATTTGGCTACAACGTAATTTAGTCGACTTTTATCTACCAGATTTTATATTGTTGATAACTCTCGCATAAATCGCTTGACAGATTCTGTCAGTCTGATAATATAACGAGTACCTACTGAGTAATCAGTTAGGTAATCACCCGCGAAAGCCCAGACGTCCTTACGGACACCATGTCGCATGCGACAAATTCAAGAACTGGTCAGTGGCCAAAATTCAGAGTCTTCGGACAAAGAGTATCAACCCAACCATCTTCTTCCCTGGAAAACTTTCGCGGGTTTTCCTTTTACTTTAAAACAAAGCCCTACTATCTAGTAGAGCTTTTTTGATTAAAATGAAAAGGACCAGCAATTTCTTGCTGGTCCTGTTTTTGTTATCTTAGAAAAAACCAGAGGATGGTGACCAATGACCAAGAAATGACATTGGAACTTTCGCCCAACATCAGACCCTTGGTTGGTCTATCCCAACCACCACTTTTACCTTGGGAGTATACTTGGAAAAAACGAGTCCACATAGTACCGTGGGTAGCCAACATAGACAATGGAGGTATCCACTCTGAACTGACGGATGTAAACATCACGTAACCTGCCCAAAGCTGAGCCACTCCTTTGCACCATACTGCTAGCCAACCACGAGCCATCGGATCCTTGATACTACGAAAATAACAACTCGTAAGTATCGATAGGACGACGACTACTATACTGACGGCAGTATCTCCAGTTGTCCATCGGACAGTTTTGATGGCCAAGAGAAAAAGGCCAAACATCACAAGGCCAATCAGAGCAAAGATGAGGATAGTATAAAGACGTTTTTTCTTTTCCTTTAATCTTTCTTCTTCTGTTTCCTTGTTTAGGATCGGCTCACGATAAGCCAGGATAGACAACGAGAGCCCTACTACAAGATAGCCCAAGAAACAGAGCCAAAGAGCGAGGGTGAGACCCGTGGTCTTACCAGCGATCAGGTGTTTGGCTTGTGGAATTGCATAAACCCAGATCATGATGACCTGGAACCAAAATAGTATCTCAACTATTCTAGATTTCGCCCAAGTCTTGATGACTTGAAACCAAGATAGTAACCTTGTCATCACGACCTCCTAAGATTTGAAATTTTTCGACGAACAATGAACTATATATAATAGCATAAATACACTATTTTGTCAATATATATTAAAATCGCTAAAATATATTATTTTTGATATAATATAAACATAATAAATAAATTATTTAAATATGGAAGATATAAAAACAAGCCCAAAATCAGTTCGACTTTTTTATTTTTGGGCAGGCATCGTAGCTACACTAGCTTATCGAGCTATCATAGTATTGAACTATTATAGTGATACTTGGGTAAAAATATCTTGGTATGTTGGTACTATTGGATTTATCTTATACTTTATTCATCGCTTTGATATATCAAAAAAACGTTCCAACTTGATAGTGGAGCATAGATTAAAAGAAAAACTAGACGCCAATACTCTAGACGAACTCACTCCAGATGACAACAAGGCTTTGGAATATATACTGAGAACTTTGGTTTCATCCAAAGAAAGATGGAATTATTATGTTATCTTTATTCTTTCAGGTATTGCTTTGATTGCTGGTATTCTCTTTGACTTTGTTTTCAATATTTAAAATATGAACATGCATCTACCTAAAAATCGAAAGGGATTTCATAATATTTATGAAATTATGATAATTTTTATTTTTATTTCCGTTATTTTTATAACTGCACTTTATGTTTGGCAAGAAGTAAAAATATCTTACAAAGATAAACTTATAAGAGAACAACAAAGAATCATTATTTTACAAAAAATGTCTGATGAATCAAAAGAATAATATATAAAATATAATCGTTCATACAAACCAAAAGCAAAGGAGACTACAATGCAAGGTCCAGTTTGGATTATCCGTGATGTTTTTTTGGCTCGTGCCATTGCAATCAGAACCGAGAAAGGACTTTCACTAGACCCCAAAGTAATCCGCCAAGAAATTGACGAAGAATTTCATCGAGTGATGAATCATGTACCCGAGTGTCTCCGAGAAGATCCAAAACAAGACACACTGTCATAGTGTGTCTTTTTATTTTAAAATAAAAAGCCTCTAGATATTCTAGAGGCTTGATGTAAGTGGGTGCTCGGAGGTTTTGATCTAGAGATCTTAAGCAGTGGTATTTCACTGACGACTATTTTGTGACTAGCGTCACAACGTCAAAGTCTCCCACGTATTCTACAACAAAAGATATAGATCTCCGCCCAAATGTTAGGATTCGAACCATTACACCCCAAACGGCTTTTGTTTTTCCGAG
Organism: Candidatus Parcubacteria bacterium; assembly: GCA_018664825.1. GTDB lineage: Bacteria > Patescibacteriota > Patescibacteriia > UBA1558 > GWA2-36-10 > JABJNO01. The sequence goes on along the minus strand of JABJNO010000017.1, from coordinate 36,792 downwards.
CACCTTATCAATGAACTAAGCTGATATTAAGATAATTTTATTATTATGTCAAATACCATCAAAAGCTCTTTCCTAATGAAGTAAATAAAAAAACACCTACTCAATTATACTTTAGGTGTTTTTGAGCTAAAATTTTATTTAAGGTAAATCCCCACCACCCAGACAAGACCAACCAACATAAGGACTTCCATCGCATTCGTCTGTCTGAGCACCAGCCTCTCTTTTGAATAAAATATAATAATATTCTTCTGGTATCCCAGCACCTCTAGTAAAAATATACGAATGCACATTATCACTATAATCCGATATATGACCCTCTTGTCCATGAATAGGATCATTTGGCAAGATCATATTTAAATCTGAAATCCAGGTACCTGAATTTAATGCCGATGCACAACCAACTATACCCGCTAGACCTTGGCAGCTAGTGTTTGGATATTCACCATAGTCATCAAAATATATTTCAACAACTTTTTGGATTTGTTCAACATCTGATATACGATTTGCATCCCGAGCCTTGGCTTTGAGCTGACTCAAGTTTACTACTGTAACAGAAGACAAGATACCAACAATGGCAATCACCAAAAGCATTTCCAATAATGTAAAGCCTTTTTTATTCATAACCCGTGTATTATAACATAAAATTGACAAATACTCTTATTTTTAATAAGATAAATTATCCGCAAAAGTACATTCAAGAACTCATAAAACTACTTAGGAGGTAAAACATGAGTGAAATAGATAAACTAAAATCAAGAAGTTTCCGTAAGATAGAGGACGATCACTGGATTGGTGGCGTAGCCGCTGGATTGGCCTACAAGTTAGGAGTCAAAACCTGGATTATCAGGCTCCTGTGGGCCGCCGCCCTCTGCTACTATGGTGTCGGTCTCGGCATCTACATACTTCTCTGGATCTTTGTTCCTAGCTGGGATCAAGATCCTGAAGACTACCAGGAAATTTCTGGATAAAAAAACGGGTGCGAATAAATTCGCACCCGTATTATTTTACTTTTCAAAAAGCAGCATACCAACACTATCAAGTGTTTGCCGCTGACTTCCAAAGCTGATAGAGGAGCACTCCCCAGACAACCAGGGTTGTGAGAAGTGCTACGACATCGAGCTTTTTTTGACGGATCAAGTTGAGTACCAAGGTATTCATGGTGACATAAACACCAAGTAACATACTGACACTAAGCAAGTGCTCGCTACTGACTTCTGGAGTACAGAAGTAAAACAGCGTCACTGAAGCCAGGGTAAAGAACATAAAGAGATAATGGAGCTTACCAGCTCTGGTCAAACTACCATGGTTCAGATTGTGATCATCAGGAGAGGTAAAGAGCCAGAGAGTATGCATCAAATGATTGATGACGGCTCCGACTACCAAGGCTGGCAAAAGCTGTTCATGAGTCCAAGACTCCTCGTAAGTCCAAATAACCCCACACAGAGTTGGGATAATCAACAAAACTCCCCATAAGCCAGTATGACTGATGGCCGAAAAACCTTTGATGCCATTCTGACTGGCTTGAAAACCCGTGAGATCTCCTCGACGATAAGAAGTCCAAAACATGGTCAGGGCTATGAGAGTCATTCCGATTAACGCTTCAATCTTCATTGATTTCTCCTTTCATCGATTGAGTCTACACTTGGCCTAAAATGACGCCAAGCATCATACACAAAGTAAAGCGAGACAATTTGCTGAACAGTTAGAACAACACTTTTGTGTTCGATGCCCATCAACAATGCGCAAGAGATATTCATAAACACGAACCAGAGATAACCACTACGTCGCTCAAGAGCGAGGAGTAGGGTACCGGCCAAAAAGCCGATAGAAATACCTAGCTCGAGCCACTGCTTGGTCTCTTGCATGATACCAAAATCCTGAAAGCTATACTTCATACCGATACCAACAGCAACAAAGCCGATGACTACAAACCACTTGGGAGTTTTTTTGATGCCAATCCAGGCAACAATAAGTCCCAGGATCATAATCACAGCACCGCTGATCTCGACATAAAAGGCAATCGAATCCTTGCGCCAATAAAACAGATAACACCAAGCAGGTAAGCCTACTAGATAAACTGCCCAACCAAAAATTTTGAGCACTCGTTTTTTGGAATCTACTTTACAACGTTCAGCTTGGCTAAAAAAAATCTTGTTGAGCAGGTAAAAACCACCTGCCCACCAAGTAGCTAGATTCCCATAAGGAATCATGTCGGTGGTGATGGTTTCCATCTCTTTCTCCTTGTTTTGCTTGTTTTGAAAGTAAAATTGTTTTTTAAAAGAACGTCTTAGAATAACATAAAATCACTATTTTGTCAATAATAAAACCCTTTGAACAATTCAAAGGAGTAGAAAGTTAAAAACCCTTCCTCGAAAGAGGAAGGGTTTCTTGTTATCGCCGATGTTCCGGCGGAACCAGAGTAGCCCCAGGCTGAATCAGCATATGACAGGGCTTGGTGAGTTTCTCATGTTGACCAGTAGCGGCCAGGTTGAGCTGAGCCAATACCTGCTCAGCAGTCCAATTTTGCTGTTTGACCAGCGCCAGGAAGAGACCCATACGGGTCCACATCTGAGTGTGAGCTCCTAGGGGAAGCTGAGTAGAATTAGGATCAAATTGAACAGAATCCGGATTCTTGGTTGCACGAGTCAGAAGGTCGAGGATATCCTCGGGACTAAGAGAGTTGTCGATTTCGGTCAGGTAAGAATGAATTCCTTCCCAGAATCCCTGCTGATTGCGGGGAGGACTTGGGTGATCCTGTGCAGTGGTTTCGAGATTGACTTCGGGCTCGTGACTCATAACATCCTCCTTGGCTTAGAACAATTTAGAAACATTTCACACCGTTTTCTCTGATTATATAAATTGATATGTACTATAAATAATTTTATTATCATATCATATAACTGCTATTTTGTCAATACAAAGCTAATAAAAACCCCCGTTTTTGCTAAACGGGGGTTGTTTTTTATCCAATTGCGGGCAACTTGCCAGCCAGGCTCATACCCAAAAGGAAGAGTAGGGCACCGATACCGACTGCCCAGGCAACTTTGGCTTGGATGTTCTCTCGACGTTCGAGTGCAGTACGGCCAGGTAGGCCTTTTTGTTGACAACTATGGCATACGCCATCTTTATGGTGAATGGCATACCACTCATTACCACAATGAATGCAGTTTTCTTTGCGCTCATCATCTATGGCTGTGAGATTTTCCATCAGGAGATCAACGACATTGCCGTCACCAGCTTTTTCCATGACAGGCTCCTTTTTAAAAGGTTATTTTTTACTTACGAATTTTTCATGGGTATGATGCCCACAATGACATATTGTGATATCCATAGATACGTTATTTTCCCCATGATTATTGGGAACCTTGATATCTACGAGATCATCAACGGTGTGGGTTATGGTTCTCCGACTGTTACATTCAGAACATTTCTTGAAAAAACGAAGACCAAAGGCCAACCAACACACAAGGTAAAGCACAGCAAACAATACTAGCCCAATAATGACTTGTCCCAGCATAATTTTCTCCTTTTTGGGTTTATTTAAGGTTCAATTAACCTGATATGTATAACATAAAAGTCATTTTATGTCAATTGACACAACACCTAAAAAGTATTAACTTCAAGAAGTATATTTGTACTCTTAACCATAGGGAGGTGGAGGAATGACGATTTCTATTTGTTTTATCACTATGGCCTTGTTGCTATACTCTCTGTCAATCTGGTCAGAAAAAATCAAACACCAACTCAAACACTGGATGATTGTTACCTTTATATTTGCATTTATCTGCGATTTGATTGGCACCTCTATCATGGGGCTTCAGACCAACGGCGCAAAGCTACACACTCACGGAGCCTTTGGCTACATTGCTCTCGTCATTATGGGATTTCATCTTGCCTGGGCAATCAAAGCTTTCAAAACTGACGGCACTTCAGCCAAACTTTTTCACCGCTTCTCAGTCTACGCTTGGTTCATCTGGCTAATCGCGCTCTTTACCGGGATACCCCGTTAAGGCTACCAAAACTTTGGTAGCCTTTTTATTATCAAATAAAAATGGTATTATTAATAAGTAAAAAATATTTAAAATAAAAATTATGAATTTTACTTTTGTAATTGTAGGATCAGTGGTCGCAGCCCTAATCACACACCTAGTTGCTGCTATGCTTTATATGAATCCTTTTGTTACCAAAATTTATAAAAAACACAAAAAACATCCAGCCATAAATAATCATAGTACTGACAAAAAATTTATGATTGATATGTTTTTTCTAGGGATGTTTATACCAAGTTTTATAGCAGCCACTACTTACTCTTACCTAAAACCCGGACTTCATATTATCAACGGAGATCTTGGCTCTATGGCTCTAGTACTTGCCTTTATGTTGATTGGTATTCGGATAATCCCAAGATTTTTTGATATGAACATGCTTACTTCCTATCCAAAAAAACTACTATTTATAGAACTGATAAACGGCATCATCCTAAGCTTTGTGACAGCCGCTGTATTGGTCTTTATGATCTAAGTATTGACAAAACTTACAAATATATATAATGTACTTAAGTTCGTTCGTTATAGATGGGCTACTGCAGGTATATTGTGTGGACTCGTTGTCCAGGAATGTGGATTGGTAAGCCGATCATTTTCTAGAGATGGTTGGTAATAACAATCAATTCTGATACCAAAAGAGCTGCTCAACTGAGCTATACCCGAAGGTTCTACTCACGGAGCAACACCACAAACAAGCAATTGCCAGGTGGTAGCCCACCCTTTCAAACCCCGTATCTAAAAGATGCGGGGTTCTTTTTTTAAATTGACAAAAGCTGGTATCTGAAATATGATAAAAATATCAGTACCTTAACAGTCGCTGGTGGTAAGCACCCAAGTTTTCTCCTAAGGCGACGGAGAATACACACATTTGATTGACCATCAGCGACTCCCATACCCACGCGCATGGGTCATCATGCAAACTCGAGTTTTATTTCAACAATTGGGCCCAACCCAACACTCGTGTTTCATGATGACCCTCAATGCGGGTCGGTGTATCCCTGCTGTCGTATGACAGCATCCTTCCAATCCCCCGGGATCACCGACCCCTTACCAAAGCCCCGAGTTTTTACTTGGGGCTTTCTTTTTGCCAAAAAAGAAAGCCCACCGAAATAATTCGGTGGGCTCGATGGCTAGCTAGAGCCAGCCCTTGTCTTTGAGAGCCTTACACTGACGGCAAGTGTGGTTGGGAGGATCAGTAAAACCCTCACCCTTGATGTCAGAAACATCCCCACAACTGCAATAGAAGTACATCGAACTTCCAGCGTACAGTCGGCCATTGTTGACCTGCTCCCTAGTCTCGGACTCGCTTTTGCGAGTAGCTAGGGCCGCTAGTGCCTTGGTTTTGCCAAGGCTGGTAGCCAACTTGGCTTTACGGAGTTTTTCGAAACGACGTCGTTCAACAGTAGCTTTTTGACCTTCGTCAATACACATCTGGGGAATCGCCATGATATTCTCCTTTTCATCGATCATTTTTTAGAAAAATGACCAGCCAGTTCGGGATCAGTAGAGATCCCGTTTTTACGGAGAGCAGTAGTGAGCTGAATCAATCGACTCTTGGTCGGCTTGCCACTCACAATAGAGAGCGGAGGATAGCTCCGACGGAGCAATTCCATCATCAAGTTGTTGGTATTGACCTTGTCCTCACCAGGATCGTGAATCATCTGAGCTAGTACAAGTACGTACTGCTCGAGAAACAGACCAACGGTCACCGAATGGTGATCAGGGCCACCACCAAACACAGAGTGCCAGGCATTGTAGCAACGAGATGCTATGCCTTCGCCAAACTTGGCTTCAACGCTTTTCCAGTTCATTATTCTTCTCCTGAGGTTTGAGATATTTCAAACGTATTCGAACGAGCGGTTACAATATTATTCATCTTACAAACATGGACAATAGCGAACACACCCAAGCCCAGCATAGAAATACTGGCAAGGTAGAAGCCTCCGTAGGGAGGGATTCCTCCTGTGCGCATAATGATAATGCCAGTAGGTAAAGATGTTACTACCATCGCAAAAACTGCGAACAGCGCTATCTGTTTATCAAGTAAACTTCTCATCACTCTCTCCTTATTTTGTGGCTTTTCAGCCGTTTTAAACGTACATTAGGACTATATACTATATCATATTTTGGCTATTTTGTCAATAATAGTAAATTTATCCCAAATCATTGACTATTTCTCCCAAATTTCCTATAATTTAGTAGATCTAAACACTAAAAAAACACTTAAATGACAGCTCCGGAATTGAGGAAAACTTTCTTAAAATATTTTGAATCAAAAAACCATAAAATCATTGGTTCTGCTTCTCTGATTCCCGACAATGATCCGACTGTACTATTTACTACTGCGGGTATGCATCCACTAGTACCATACCTGATGGGTGAAAAACACCCAGAAGGCAAGCGTCTTACCAGTGTCCAAAAATGTATCCGTACTGGAGATATTGATGAAGTAGGTGATGCTACTCATCATACTTTTTTTGAGATGCTCGGCAATTGGTCTTTGGGTGATTATTTCAAAAAAGAAACCATAGAATTTTCTTGGGAATTTTTGACGGAAGTTTTGGGTATAAAAAAAGAAAAATTAGCTGTAACAGTATTCGCTGGAGATCAAAACGTACCTAGAGATGAAGAAAGTGCTGAAATTTGGAAAAAAATTGGTGTAAATAAAATTGGCTATTTGGGTAAAAAAGATAATTGGTGGGGTCCAGCTGGACAAACTGGACCCTGTGGTCCGGATACAGAAATATTTTATTGGACAGGTACTGAGTCTGCGCCAAACAATTTTGATCCAGAAGACACAAGATGGGTAGAACTTTGGAATGACGTCATCATGCAGTACAACAAAACAGCTGACGGCAAATACGAGCCACTCAAACAAAAAAATATCGACACAGGCATGGGATTCGAGAGAACTCTAGCAGTACTCAATGGCTTTGATGACAACTACCTGACCGAGCTCTGGCAACCAATCATCAAAAAAATAGAGGATTTGTCTGGCAAAAAATATAAATTTGAAAAAGGCGACCTCGGCTTTGATGAAAAACCTGATTGTTGGGATGAAGATGTTCGTTCAATGAGAATTATAGCTGACCATATCCGTAGTGCAATATTTATCATGGGCGACGCCAAGGGTATTGCTCCTGGCAACAAAGATCAAAACTATGTTTTACGTCGTTTGATCAGGCGAGCTATCCGTTTTGCATTTTTGTTAGGTATAAAAGAAAATTTTTGTCTAAGTCTAGCCGAAACAATAATAAACTTATACAAATCAGATTATCCAGAATTAATAAAGAATAAAGAATTTATAAATTCCGAGCTAAGTAAAGAGGAAGAAAAATTTCGCCTTACTATGCAAAAAGGCCGAAAAAAAATCCATAGATTAGTTTTAGGATTTGAAGTTGATCCAATTAAAGAACTAGCTGAACAAAAAAGAACTGATGTTAGAAGTAAAATTATCAAAGCTACAGCAAAAGATTTATTCATTATATTTTCAACTTACGGATTTCCTTTAGAAATGAGCTTAGAAGAAATAAAGTTTTTTGAATCTCATGAGTTTCATACTGTAAAAATTGAAGATAACATTGAAGAAAAATTTGAAGCTGAGTTTAAAAAACACCAAGAACTTTCTCGAACTGCTTCTGCTGGTATGTTCAAGGGTGGACTAGCTGATGATGGCGAGATGTCTCGCAAATATCATACCGCTACTCACTTACTCCATCAGGCTTTGCGAGATATTCTAGGAGACCACGTTGAACAAAAAGGTAGTAATATAAATGAAAAAAGATTACGCTTTGACTTTGTCCATCCAGACAAGCTGACCGATGAAGAAAAACAAAAAGTAGAGGAGCTAGTCAATCAACAAATCCAGGCTGGACTAGAAATAGTATTCGAAGAAATGTCAGTAGCCCAAGCCAAAGAACAAGGCGCTATCGGTCTATTTGATAAAAAATATGGTGAGATGGTAAAAGTCTACAAAATTGGTAAATTTTCCAAAGAAATTTGTGGCGGACCACACGTCGAAAACACCAATGAACTTGGGACCTTTAAAATCAAAAAAGAACAATCCAGCTCAGCTGGAATCCGTCGTATCAAAGCGACTCTAAAATAATTGCCAATCACTACGCTATTTGGTAAGTTTAATGTATAAATAGCCTAAATTTAAAGATATGAATATTAAAATTTATAATAAAAAATTCGACCTAACACCTGCTTTCAAAAAATACTTGAAAGAAAAATTGCAAGGTCTAAAAAAATATAAAAATGATATTGAATCAGTCAATATTGAGCTGGCTCGAGACCAACACCACAAAAAAGGTGAAGTCTTTACCGTTGGTCTCAATATCACTATGCCAAACAAACATACTATCCAAGTATCAGAGACAAACAGTGATGCTTATGCGGCAGTAGATATTGTCCAAGATATAGTAGCTAGACAACTGGTGAAGTACAAAGAAAAAAATATCAGCAAACAACGTAAAAAAAGAAGATACTTTAAATCACTAAAATTCTGGAAAAGAAGTGAAGACTAATATATGATGAAATTTTTGAATAAATTCTTTGGAGATGCCAATGAAAAATTCTTGAAAAGCTTGCAACCACAAATTGACGAAATCAATGGCCTGGAAAAAGAATATGAGGCATTCTCTGATGAGGAGATAAAAAATAAAAGTTTAGAGCTCAAAAAAAATATAAAAGATGGTACCAAGCTAGATGAAGTTATGGTACCTGCTTTTGCTCTTGTCCGAGAAGCGGCCAAGCGTACTTTGGGTCAACGGCATTATGATGTCCAGTTGATTGCTGGCATTGTCCTACACCAAGGGCAAATCGCTGAAATGAAAACAGGTGAAGGTAAAACCTTGATGTCTACCTTACCGATTTATCTAAATGCTCTAGCAGGCAATGGTGTACATCTGATCACTGTCAATGATTATCTAGCCAAGCGTGATGCTGTCTGGATGGCCAAAATTTATAATTTCCTAGGACTGAGCACTGGTATAATCACCCATGAAGCATCTTTCTTATATGACCCAGATAACGAATCTGCCAAAAATCAGGATGATCTAGTAGTCAAAGTAGAAATGGATTATCTCAAGCCAGTAGAAAGAAAAGAGGCCTATGCCGCTGATATTACTTATGGTACCAACAATGAATTTGGCTTTGATTATCTGCGTGACAATATGGCCCAAGATCATAACATGCAAGTCCAAAGAGGATTGCATTATGCTATTGTCGATGAAGTCGATAGTATTTTGATTGATGAAGCTCGAACTCCATTGATTATATCTGCTCCAGCCGAAAGTACTGCCACCAAATATCAACAATTTTCTCAAATGATAAGTAGTCTAGTAGAAAATACTGACTACAATATTGATGAAAAAATGAAAGCAGTCACCTTGACCGAAGAAGGTGTCACTAAAATGGAAAAACAATTAGGAATTGATAATATTTATGAAAGTGATGGCGTAGGCACTGTCCATTATATTGAATCTGCCTTAAAAGCCAAGACTTTGTTTGTAAAAGACAGAGATTATGTGGTCAGGGACAATGAAGTGGTCATCATAGATGAGTTTACTGGTCGTATGATGCAAGGCCGAAGATATAGTGAAGGCCTTCACCAGGCTATCGAAGCCAAAGAAGGTGTAGAAATACAAAAAGAAAGTATGACCCTAGCTACTGTCACTTTTCAAAATTATTTTAGAATGTTTAGCAAGCTAGCTGGTATGACTGGTACAGCTGCTACCGAAGCAGAGGAGATGGCCAAAATCTATAGTCTTGATGTGACCGTCATCCCTACTAACAAGCCTTTTGCTCGTGATGACATGAGAGATAAAATTTACAAAAATGAACGTGGTAAATTGATGTCTATTGTCAAAGAAATTAAAGAGAGACATGCCAAAGGTCAACCTGTCTTGGTTGGTACTATTTCTATAGAAAAAAATGAACTATTAGGAAAATTTTTGGAAAAAGCTGGTGTCCCTCACAAACTACTCAACGCCAAATTTCACGAAAAAGAAGCTGAAATAATTGCCCAAGCTGGACGTAAGGGTGCTGTCACGGTGGCTACCAATATGGCTGGTCGTGGTGTTGATATTATTTTGGGTGGTGCACCATTTGATAAAGAAAAAAATGACGAAATCAAAGCCGTAGGTGGTTTACATGTAGTCGGTACAGAAAGACACGAATCTCGTCGTATAGACAATCAGCTCCGTGGTCGGGCTGGACGTCAGGGTGACGCTGGAAGTAGTCAATTTTATATTTCATTAGAAGATGATCTGATGAGGATATTTGGTTCTGACCGAATCAAAACTGTCATGGAAAGACTAGGACTAGCCGATGACACTGCTATTGAAAACAAAATGATTTCAAATTCTATCGAAGGTGCCCAAAAAAAAGTAGAGGGTCACAACTTTGATATCCGCAAACATCTAGTAGAGTACGATGATGTAATAAACAAACATCGTCATGTAATTTATGATTCACGTCAAGAACTTTTACAATTATTTTCTGACAACGAAAAACAAATAGACAAAACTTCTCAAGATATAGTACTAGAATATGTTTTTAAAGAAATTGAAAATGTGGTTTCTTTTCATACTTTGGCCGAAAAAAATGCAGGAGACTTTGATCCCAAGGAAATCCTGGAAACTATCAAGTCAATTTTCCCAATCACTTCTGATGAAGAAAAGAAAACCAAAGAACTACTAGCCAACAACCAAAAAGAAAACTCTCATGATAAACGAGGAGAGGTAATAGACTATCTAAACTCTATAGCCAAAGAAAAATACTTGGGCATCACAGCCGAAGTAAATACCAGTGTCGAAAGTCCAAACAAAGAATTCCAACCAATGCAACTAGTAGAAAGAGGTATAGTATTGCGTAGTATTGATACACTTTGGGTAGAGCACCTGACAGCTATGGACAAACTCCGTACTGGTATTGGTCTCCAAGGCTACGGCCAACGAGATCCACTAGTAGAATACAAGCGCGAAGCTTATAATCTTTTCAACACCTTGCTTGATTCTATACGTAAACAAATTGTTTATTCTATTTATAAAATAGGTGTAGCTCGCTCCAAGGTAGCCAGGCAAATGCCAGGTGAAGCTGAGGCCAAATTCCAAGAGCAAAAAGCTGGATTTTCTCCTTTTCAAAAACAAGTACAAAACCGACAAGAAAAAGACCAGGTGATAGAATCAAAACCTCGAAACGACGAAGGTAACAAAGTAGGTCGCAATGACCCTTGTCCTTGTGGATCTGGTAAGAAATACAAAAAATGTCATGGGAAATAAAATGGAGCAAATAGAAAATATCAATCAACCGCTACAACAAGAAATCCTAGCGATGGTTGAGGTTGATCAAAATATGAGAGAAACCAATCAGTGTGATCCAGAAATTGATAGACAAAATGCTCTCCGCATGAAAGAAATCATAACTGAATTTGGTTGGCCAGGAAAATCTCTAGTAGGAGCAGAGGCTGCTTATGGGGCATGGCTCTTGATACAACATGCTGATCATGATATAGATTTTCAAAAACAAGCTCTTGAATTGTTAAAAGAGGCAACTACCAAAGGTGAGGCCGAAAAGAAAAACGAAGCCTACCTAACGGATAGAATACTAGTAAATAGCGGCCGGCCACAAATCTTTGGAACCCAATTCTATACAGATGACCAAGGAAATTTTGGACCTCGACCAATTGAAAATATAGAAGAACTAAATAAAAGAAGAGAAGAAGTGGGACTTGGAAAGTTTTCTGATTATGAACAAGAGATGCAGGAATTAGAAAAAAAACTTCAAGAAAAAAAATAACATGGGAAATAACACAAAACCACACAGGCCTTTCAAACTATCTCCATATGACCCAAGCTGGCCCAAGCTTTTTGAGGCCAAGAAGAAATTGATTTTGGAGGTTATGGGAGATACAGTACTAAATGTATATCATATCGGCAGTACTTCTATACCAAACATGATAGCTAAAACACAAATTGATATTATGGTAGAAGTGAAAGATCTGGATGATGTCCGAGATAAAACCGTTGTTGATAAAATGGCTAAAAATGGTTTTACTTCTCGTGGTGATTATATAAAAGTTGGTGAAGAATATTTTACCGAAGACAATGAAGAGGGCAAAAGAATCACTAGTGTGCATACACTTCCTCAAGGTCATCCCAAAATTGATAGTATTCTTGCTTTTCGAAATCACATCCTAAACAACAAAGAAGATCGAGAACTATACATCAATACAAAAAAAGAATTGTACGCAAAATATGCCAATAATTATCACAAATATGATTCTGGTAAATCGGATGTTATAAATGAAATCCTAAAACGTGCCAAAGGATAGAAAAAACTATGGGAAATAAAAAACAACTAACAGCTGTCATAGCACTTATAAAAAATAAAGAAGGGAAAATACTTTTACAACAAAGAAATGACCCCGCTATAGCTACTGCTCATGGAAAATGGGAGTTTCCTGGAGGAAAAATAGATTTTGGAGAAAGTCCTGAAGAAGCCCTAATAAGAGAATGCCAAGAAGAAATAGGTTGTGATGTCTTGATCAAAAAAATTCTACCAAAAATACAATCCAAGGTGTGGGCAAGGGCTGGCGGAAATCAAATCCACGTAATAGTTATGTGTTATGAAGCCCAAATAGTCTCTGGAAATCCACGTCCAATGGATCAAGAAGTTTCCGACGTAAACTGGTTTACAAAACAAGAAATAAAAAAACTTGATACATTGGTAGGTATTGAAGATTTTATAGATTTGCTTAAATAATTTTATGCCTACTAAAAAAATTATAATGACCATCGCTATTGTCCATCAAGAGGACAAGGTTTTGTTAGGGCTCAAAAAACGTGGTTTTGGTATGAATAGATGGAATGGTTTTGGTGGTAAAGTAGAAAAGGATGAAACAATAGAAGAGTCTGCAGTTCGAGAAACTTTTGAAGAAGCTAGTATAGAATTACTTGATTTACGAAAACTTGGAGAGATAGATTTTAGTTTTGAGCATAAAGATGAAATCTTGGAAGTACATATTTTTAAAAGTACCAAATATGGTGGCACACCCGAAGAAACAGAGGAGATGAAACCAGCTTGGTTTGATGTTTCTGAGATTCCTTTCAAAAAAATGTGGTCCGATGATCCATATTGGTTTCCGCTTTTTTTGGAAAACAAAACATTTAAAGGCAAATTTCATTTTGATAAAAAAGACAAGATAATCAGTCATGAAATCATAGAGACCTAAAATATAGGTCTTTTTACTATAGGTTGAAAAATATACTGATTTCTGGTAAATTATAGCTACTAAATTTAAGTTATGGATAATAAAAAACTAGCTAAAATAAGAGAAAATATTGATGATATCGATCAGGAGATCATAGGTCTTTTGGCCAAGCGTAACAAACTAGCCAAGGACTTGGCCAAAGTCAAAGTAAATGGACAAATCCGTGACTACAAGCGTGAACAAGAAGTCCTCAATAAAGTAAAATACAAGGCCTCTGTACACAACCTAGATACTCGATTAGTCAATGTGATTTATAATCTTCTTTTTAATAATTCTGTGATTGAAATTAAAAAACAAAAATAATGCTGTACCAAAAAATTATTCGACCAATTTTATTTTTATTTGATGCTGAAAAAGTCCACAGCTTTACTATCAAATATCTAAAAATACTGAACTACAGCTTTTTTTATAATATCGTCAACCGTATAACTCGAGTAGACTCACTCAGGCTCAAACAACAAATCTGGGGTCTGGATTTTAAAACCCCCATTGGTCTAGCTGCTGGTATGGACAAACACGCTGCTGTACCAAACGCTTGGCCTGCCTTTGGTTTTGGTTGGGTACAAATTGGATCAATCACCAACCTAGAACAACCAGGTAACCCCAAACCTAGACTATGGCGCCTACCAAAAGACAGGGGTATTGTAGTCTACTATGGAATTCCCAATCCAGGAGCAGCAGCCATGGTAGATAAAATAAAACAGCAAGGTAAAAATAAAAAGACTCTATGGTCTGTCAGTATTGCCAAATCAACCAGAGCACCAATGGAAGGTGCTGCCGAAGACTATGGCATGGCCTTTGAATTTCTCAATGGCCTTGGTGACATCATCACTATCAATCTGAGCTGTCCCAATGTAAAAGACTTTACGGGCTTACAAAAAAAAGAAATCTTGGAACCCATCCTAAACAATATAGCCTCACTAAATAAATACAATCAACCGATTTGGCTAAAAATTGGTCCCGACCTAAACACTGCTGAGCTAGATGATATTATTTATCTTGCCAAAAAATATAAAGTAGCTGCTATTGTAGCTTGCAATCTCTCAAAAAAAAGAGACCACCTAAATCTAAAATCAAAAAATCGAGACAAACAAGGTGGAGTATCTGGTAAATCCATTGCCCTTCAGTCAAATAAAATCATTAGTTATCTTTATAAAAATGGTGAAAATAAATATAAAATTGTTGGTGTCGGAGGTATCTTTGATGCAACAGACGCCTACGACAAGATAAAAGCAGGAGCTGATCTATTGCAGATTGCAACTGGCTTTATCTACGGTGGACCAATGAGTATCCACGCTATAAACAAAGGATTAGATAAACATCTAAAACAAGACAATTTTGGTCACATATCAAAGGCAGTAGGAATCGAAGCTGACAAATATGCATTATGAAAAAAATCTATAAAAACTATTATAAATACAGAATTTTAGAAATCATCCCTGGATTTTTAGTTTGGGCTACTTTTATTGGTGTGGTTGCTTTATCTATTATATCACCACTTTATGGTATATATTTTGTAATTGCCTTTGATACCTATTTTGTCCTGCGCATTACTTATATGCTAATATTTTTATTGACCTCTTGGTTCAAATATCGTCATACAATCAAAACTGACTGGTGGAAATTTCTCAAAAGTACTCATCACAAAAGATGGCACGAGTATTATCATGTTTTATTTTTACCCACTGCCGGAGAGCCATTTGAAGTAGTCGACAACACTTTTCATCAATTGATAAAAACCAAATACGACCACAAAAAAATGATATTGGTTTTAGCTGGTGAAGAAAAATTTACTGAAGAATTTTCAAAAATTGCTAAAAAAATAAAAGAAAAATACGGAAAATATTTTTATGATATCTTGATTACTATCCATCCACTTGGTCTGCCAGGAGAGATGGTTGGTAAAGGATCAAATCTATATTATGCTGGGCATGAAGCCAAAAAATATATTGACGAACATGGCTTTGATTATAAAAAATTGATTGTCTCTGCCTTTGATATTGATACTATTCCTCATCCTGATTATTTTGCTTATTTGACTCACAAGTTTATCTCACACAAAAATCCATACCGAGCCAGTTTTCAACCAATGGCTTTTTATCACAACAATGCCTGGCAATCAGATATTTTTACTCGCGTAGTCTCAAATTCTACTACTTTTTGGCTACTAACAGATCTTGCAAGGCCCGATAGACTCTTTACTTTTTCTTCACATAGTATGAGTTGGCAGGCTTTGGTAGATGTCAATTTTTGGCAAAACAATATCGTGACCGAAGACTCTAGAATATTTTTACAATGCTTTATTCATTATGATGGAGACTACCAGGTAGAGCCGATGCATATTCCCGTCTCCATGGACACTGTCTATGTCGGTAATTTGTGGCGTAGCCTCCAAAATCAATACAAGCAAATGAGACGCTGGGGCTATGGAGTAGAGCACTTTCCATATATGATTTGGCTTTTTTCTCAGAACAAAAAAATTCCTTTGAACAAAAAAATAATTTATACTTGGAATCAAACTGAAGGAGTTTATTCTTGGGCAACCGCCCCTTTGATTATCCTTGTCATGGGTTACTTACCTCTTTACTTTGCTGAAAAACAAGGACTGACTTCTGTACTTGCTCAAAATGCACCATTGATGCTAGAAAATTTGATGCGCTTTGGTCTGATTGGTATTTTTTTGGTAGCTATCATGAGTGTGATTATCCTACCACCGATGCCTCAAAAATTTAAGACAAATTTCTGGAACAAAATATTTCGCTATATCTTGATGTTTGTCCAATGGATTATATTCCCGATTACTATGATTATTTTTGGCTCAATACCAGCCACCGATGCTCAAACCAGATTGATGCTCGGTAAATACCTAGGTTTTTGGGTAACAGAAAAGAAAAAAACTGATTAATAATAATAACATAAATATATGAAGAAACTATTTACTTTTTTGATTGTATTTTGTGCAGTATTTTTTTATGCTCAAAATTCTCAGGCAGCAACCATAATCATCGGCTGGGATCCTGAGGTGACCAAAGAAAGATATGCTGGCAGTATACTGGTAGAGGATACGGATTTTGATAAAAACTATTGGTATATAGACCCAGAAACACACGAAAGATATTCACTAGAAGATGGTATAGATGTTTCTAGGCTACTAAAAACTTTTGGTGTTGGTATACACAATAAAGATCTCGAGAGCATTGCTATTGACTCTTCTAGTACCGATATTGATTATGAACTAAGCTACAAAAAACGAGGACAATTTTTACTCCAAGTAGAAGAAAATGGTGAAGCTTGGTATGTAAACCCACTTGATAATAGACGCCATCTTATCCAAAACGGTAAAAAAGGACTGGATACTCTAAAAGCCCTGGCTATCGATATGTCTTCTTCCAAATTAAAAATTTTCCCAGTCACTGAAAACAAAAATTTTATTGAAACCGATAAAGATGAATTTGATTTTGAAAATTATTGGGAACTTTATCGATTATTACAAAACAACTACTACCAAGCTGACAAAGCAGACGATAAAACATTGTTTTATGGCTCACTAAAAGGTATGGCTGATTCTTTAGAGGATCCCTACACAGAATTTTTTACTCCCAAAGACAGTAGTGCTTTTAAGAAAAAATTGTCCGGCGGATCATCTGTCCAAGGAATCGGAGCAATGGTTGAAACCCTCGAAGATGTCCTAATGATTATCTCTCCACTCAATGGCTCTCCAGCGCAAAAAGCTGGACTTCAGGCTCAAGATCAGATCTGGATAGTAGACGATGTAGATATTCGTGGTTTTACTCTGGATGATGCAGTTGCCTTGATAAAGGGTGAGGCGGGTACAACTGTGATTTTGGAAATCTACCGACCAAGTACAAATGAAACTTTCAAAGTATCTATTATTCGAGAAGAAATAAATTTGCCAAATGTTGAGAGTAAAAAACTGGACAACAATATTGCTTATATAAAAATAAATATATTTTCTATAAATCTAAAAAATGAATTTGATTCTGCTCGTGCAAAAGTGGTTGATGGTTCTACTGATGGATTGATTATAGATTTGCGAAACAATCCAGGTGGTTATACAAACTCAGCTGTTCAACTGGCAGATTATTGGCTGCCCGAAGGTGCTTTGATAATGCAAGAAAAATTCCCTGAACAAACATTTCAATATACTTCTCGCATAGATAGAGAAATAAATATCCCGACTATCATCCTGGTAAATGAGGGCTCAGCTTCGGCGAGTGAGATATTTACCTCAGCCTTGGATGAAAATAACGTAGCTCAAGTAGTAGGGCAAACTACTTTTGGTAAAGGTACAGGCCAATCTATTCAAAATTTCCCTGATGGCTCAGCTTTGAAGTTTACGGTTTTTGAATGGCTCACTTCTGATAGCAAATCACTCCAAGATGTGGGACTGGTTCCTGATTATGTAGTAGAAAATACACTTTATTCTGACGAGCAATTGAAAAAAGCCAAAGAATTATTAAGATAAAAATATGAGTTTTGATAAACCACAAGATAAACTATCAAGTGATGAGTTGATGGATCAGCTAAATGCCCTGGATACAACTGCAGTAGATTATGAAAACCAAAAAAAAGCCATCCTAGAAAAGATGAAGGCCAATCAACCTGAAGATCAAAAAACTATAGAAGCAAGGCAAGTCGAAAGACATCGTCAAGAAAAAGGCTTGGACAATCCAGAAGAATCCCTTTCTTTTGAAGATATGATGTCTCATCTTAGTAGTGAAATTATTGAAAAAATTGGTGACAGCGGAGAAAAACTTCTTGAAGTAGTCAAAGAAATAATAATCAATGTTGATAAACTAGGCACTCAACTGGCCACAATATTGGTAATGTTTGATGGGGATGGAAGTAACTATTACCAACAACAAAGTGCTGAATTGAGTAAACAATTGAACGCTGAATTGACTAAATTAAGAAAAGAAGATATTTCTGCAGCTGACATCAAAAAAGCCCGAGTCAAAAGCCAAGAAATACATAACAAATACCTTGAGCTAGTCCAACGAGCTTTTTTGGAATTAAAAAATAGAAAAGATAAATAAAAATAATTAAACAAAATACATATGAACCATGAAGGTGAAATTTTAAAATCAGCAGTTGAACAACGTCCTGTTATTGGAAAAACATCTCATTTCAATGAAGCAATAGATCAGGGTTATTTGAATGCAGCTGAGCAATGGATGCTGGATAACAAGGATAAACCAAATTATGACGAAGGTTGGCTAGATGATCGTAGTCGTGATTTGTTTAGAGCTTATAGAAAAAAAGAGGACTGGGTAGCAGCCAAAAGAATGGTTGAGCTTGCCAGTGATGAAAATGGTAAAGCTGGACGTAGACAAGTTTTGGAAGCAGAATCTGGAATGTCTTACGACGAAATTTAGAAATCAAAAAAATATTTCTTTATTTTGATCAATATTTACTAGAATTTTAAAATTTGATATTATTATATTGTAATAATTAAACTATAAACATTATGAAAATTGGAGAACAACCAGAAGAACAACCAATAGATTTAAAACAAGAACCCGAAGAGCACAGAACCGCTCTTACTAAAGAACAATTTGAAGCTATATTAGCTGAAAATCCAGATCATATACAAAGAAGTTTAAACTTGTATGGTAGTGAAATAAAAGAATTACCAGATGGTTTAAATGTTCATGGTAATTTAGAATTGACACACCTGGATATTGCTAAGCTTCCTGAAAACTTGCATGTTCAAGGATCCTTGGATATTAAGGGCGTAAAAATTAACAGCTTACCTGACACTCTACATGTTGATGGTGATATACTGATTGATGAAGCACTCAAAGAAGAAGCCGATAGACTCAAGGAAGCTGGTAACATCAAGGGTGAAATTATAATACCAGGCACAAAATTTATTAGACCTGAGCCATTTCAAGTTAAAGAATAAAAAACTAAAAAACACCTTGATTAGTCAGGGTGTTTTTTTATTTTAGTTTATTTTGGTAGCCTCGTAAAAATTCCGAAGCTGTCATTATTTTTTTTCCACTTGGCTGGAGCTCCAACACTTGCAAAGATTTGTCTCCTGTACCGATTATAAATTCATCTTTTTCAATAAATATTTCCGCTGGTTGTAGATTTTTATCTACAATTTTTGTTTTGATAATTTTTATATCAATATCTTTGATAGTAGTAAAGGCAGAGGGCCAAGCACGATAGGCTCGGACTTTGTTGTGAATATTAATCGCTGTATCTTGCCAATCTATCTTACCATCTTCTTTTTTTATCATCTTACAAAAAGTGGCCTGTGAGTCATCCTGAACCTGGGGAGTGAGCTTGCCATCAAGATAATCTCGTATCTTGTTGGTCAACAAATCAGCTCCTATACTAGATAGCCTCTCAGATAGCTCAATATAATCTTCGTTTGGCTCTATTTTGGCCTCAATTTGGCCTAAAATTGGCCCATGGTCCATTTTTTTGTCCAATTGCATCAATGACACTGCTGTGGTCTCGAAACCTTTTAAAATAGCCGTTTGAATAGGGGATGGTCCACGCAAAATTGGTAGGGCAGAAGGATGAATATTGAGAGCCAAAAGCTCAGACAAATCCAACACATCTTGGGGAATAATCTTGCCATAAGCAACTACTACAAAAGTAGCTGGTAGGTATTTTTTTAGCTCAAGCACAAAAGCCTCGTCCAAATGACTAGGCTCTAAAACATCTATATTATTTTGTTTGGCATATTCTTTGACTGGTGAGGAAACAAGTTTTTTACCACGACCAGCTGGTCTGTCAGGCTGACTTATTACAGCACTCACCAAAGCCAAATCATGCAAAGATTTTAGACTAGGCACCGCAAATAGAGGAGTGCCCCAAAATATTAATTTACTTTTCATCAAGTTTTGCTTTTAAGCTATCTAAAAGTTCTCGACCTTTGCTGATTTTTTCAGCTCGGTCAATAAATAAAATTCCATTTAAGTGATCCAGTTCATGTTGTAAAACAATAGATTCCAAACCTTTTAATTTTTCTTTATAAACATTACCTTCTAGATCTTGATATTTGACATGAATTTTCTTTGCTCTAGTAACCCAACCAAATA
This sequence comes from Candidatus Parcubacteria bacterium, assembly GCA_018664825.1. Lineage (GTDB taxonomy): Bacteria > Patescibacteriota > Patescibacteriia > UBA1558 > GWA2-36-10 > JABJNO01. Next base: position 16,393 of record JABJNO010000017.1, on the reverse strand, counting down.
TCTGCGGCAATGACAAACAACCTTCTTCACTTCTGCCTTTGTCTTTTGAAAAAAAAGTGATTTCTGGATTTACATAAACTCTATATTTACCTCTAGAGGTTCCTACTACGATCAATCTCATGCTTTTGCTGACCTGTGGAGCAGCCAAACCAATGCCATCATCCTTATACATAACCTCAGCCATTTCATCGGCCAATGCCTTTAAATCATCATTAAAATCGCTAATTGGCTTAGCGGTTTGGCGCAAAATCTGTTCTGGATATTTGGCTATTTTTAACATAATTATTCTTGTAATTCTCTTACTTGATCTTTTATGACTCTTTCGATCTCATAATATTCAAGTGGGCTTATTTTTATTTTGGATATATGTTCTATCAATATTGCATCTGAAATAGTTGCAACTTTTTGTTCTAACATTTTTTTTACTTCAGGAATCATAGCCTGAGGCACTTCAATAGTACTTATGGCCATCAAATCAATATCATCATAAATACGTCTTTCTTGACCAAATGGCTGAATATCTTGACCGTCAGCATTTTTATCTCTAATTTTCAAATCTTTTACCCCTGGCTTTTTGATACCAAACATAACTGGATGTTGATGAGTCCAAGATTTTCTCTCATCTTCATCTAAAGATTCATATTGACCCAACCTTTCTTTTGTCCTATCAAGCATGGCTTGATATCTGACTACAATTCTTGATATTTCTGTGTCTGGATAAGTTTCGATTTCTTTTTTTAAACTTGCAAATATAGTATTTAAAACTTCATTGTTATTTACTTTACCTATTAAGTGTTGTATTTCTCCAACATTTGTAGTACCCATAGGAGAATCAGGAACGACTCCTTCTAAGTTTAGTCTATCAATAACTTCTTGATAGATAAAGGTCTTTTCCTTTTCAATGACTGGATCAAAATAATGAGGACGTTCACTAACTTGAGCTATAAATTCTTCGGTAATATGTGGGTATTTTTCTTGAAAATCTTTTTTTTCTTCAGCAGACATACCCCTAAAAACTTCCAAGTGAACATTTGTTCCATTTATTTTATTTGAATCTAACAATAAATCTTGCTTTGTTTCTGGTCTTTCAAATCCACGAGCATAAGCATATGATATAGCATAGCCTACATCGCTATTCATTGAAACGGAAATATAAGTTTCTTTTTTACCTTCTTCTGTATCAGAAATTTCATGTCCCATTTCAACATCAGCTCCACCAACTCCTTTTCCACGACGTATAATCTGAGCATCTTCAATTATTCCTTTAAGGGCAAAAGTGCCAGCTCCATGAACAAACTCAGTATCTCTAGTGTTTTGTTTTTCAACTAGATGACTAGTAAAAGATTCTAGTAAGCTAGCAATGGCATCCTGATCGTCCGGAGATTCGACAGTGGCAAATATTTTATCAATAGCTTTTTGAATGGCTAGTTTAAATTTTTCACTATCACAATCAAAATATTCTAACAATTCAGGTCTTTGTGCTACATCTTCTACTATTTTATCAGTATTAAAAACCGGTTTTTCATCTGTATTAGATACATTTTCTTCTTCTTGGTTATTGGGGTTTTTCTCTCGATTTTTCATAATAAAATAATCAGTCTATACTATAATATAAATAAGGTGTTTTGTCAACTATATAAAGGTTTTTTTATCTGGTATAATTTAATTATGCAACAAATATCAGATATCTTTCAAGATAAGAAAAAAGAAGACAAACCTACTATAAAGGCCCCTGCTTATCAATGGCAGGATTTTGCTTTAAAAATCATCGAAGAATTGGGAGTGCCAAACTTCAAGCGCGGCTCTGTTTTTAAAATATGCAAAGATAATGACAAAAGTTTTGTAGAAAAATGCCTTGATGACACAAGAGAGTTGGCTCAAGGAAACCAACAATGGAAATATTTTTTTAAATTAGTAGCTCAAAAACATGGTCAAAATCCGCCAATTCAAAAAAGCTGACACCAAAGATGTTGCTCGGCTGATCTCTCACACCTATGCCAAATTCAATAAAACAGAAGGTAGTAAAAAAGCTATTCAAGATTATATTGATAGAGTAGATCCAAAGAAAAATGATTTGAAAAATCTAGAGGAAAATTTTTTGAACTCCGCTTTTATTTATGTTGCGGTTTACAAAAACAAAATAGTTGGTATGGTCCGAGGACGCAAAAATAGAGGTACCAATCTTTTTGTAGATGGCACTTATCACAAAATGGGTATTGGTCGTCAACTAATGCAAAAATTTGAAACTAGCGTCAAAAAAATAGGTTCAAAAGAAATAAGAATACGAGCCTCACTATACGCTGTACCTTTTTATACAAAAGTAGGCTACAAAAAAACTACTGGAGTACGGACTTTCCACGGACTCAAAATACAGCCAATGAAAAAATTAATATAAAACTATGCAAAAAGTACTATGCCAAAGTTGTGGCGTGCCAATGGAAAAACACGGAGACTTTGGTACTACCAAAGATGGAAAATCAAATGGGACATATTGTCGCAATTGTTTTCAAGGTGGATTTTTTACCAATCCACACGCTACTATGCAAGGACAGATTGATAAAATGACATCTATAGAAATGTCCAAAAAAAACATTTCTGAATATGATGCCAAAAAAAAGTTTACTGCGCTAATGCCTACATTGGACAGATGGAAAAACACCAAGCAAGGAAGCAATACCACTATTGACCAAAAGAAAAAAATAAAATTTAGTATTTTCAGTGCAATTGGCGTACTACTTATTGTAGTTGCGATGTATATATTTAGTCCTGAAGGTACTCTAGACTCTAGCAATAGTGATAGTGATAATGATAGCTCTTCTATGATTCCTATTTGGATTGCGCTGTTTGTTACTTTTGTTATTGGGCAAAAGAAAAAACAATGGAAAAATAAGCAAAAACCAAAAAGTGAACAACAAAAAAGAATTCTCTATGCAATATTCCTACTAACCGGGCTACTTGTAGCTGGTACTATGATATTTATCTATATGAAAAATAATGGCTAAAGAAATTGGTCTAAAAAGAGGCATTGTAAAACTTTCACCCTACAATAAAAGTTGGCCAAAATTATTTTTGACAGAAAAAGAACTACTAGAAAAAACTTTATCTCCACGTATAAAAATAATCGACATCCAACATGTTGGTAGCACTGCTATTCCAAAAATTTCTGCCAAGCCAATTATTGATATTGCTCTAGCAGTAGAGGATATAGATAAAGCTAAAATATGTTTAGAGCCTTTAGAAAAAATCGGCTACCATTTTCGTCCCGATGCCAGCTCAGAAAATAGAGTGTTTTTGGCCAAGGGTCCAGAAGAAAACCGTACAATTTACCTACACATTGAAAAACATCAAGGTCAAGATTGGAAAAATCTTATACAATTTCGTGACTACTTGATAAAAGATAAATCTGCTCGAGATGAATACCAAAAACTAAAACAGGATTTATTTTTAAAATATGCTGATGACCGACCAAAATATACTGCTCTCAAAAATAAATTTATTCAAAATATTATAAAAAAATAAAAACCCGCGGTTTCGCTAATACGAAACCGCGGGCACAAAACTGTTGCCTAAGCAACAGACTTACTAAACCTTCTTAATGTCTCCAGATACTTCAGAGTATCTTTTTTGACTCTCCTAACAGTGTTGAATCCTACCAAACGCATGGCCAAAGTGCCAAGATGACTCTTAAACTCAATTCTGGGATGAGGCGCCCGATGACTCAAGCATCTCCCAAGAGTCCGCATATTACCATCGAGGTAAATACGGAAAGTCTGGAATAAGTTGTAAATCTTGGGCATAGCATCAAGCACTACGGCCACCTGAAGTTCGCGAGCTCCGATAAGCTCAGGCTCAAAAACAACATGGCGTCCATCGTATTTTTCCCAGTCATTGTGAAGGACCCTACCTTGCTTGAGGAGTCTCTTCCGAAGCGGAGATCCGGGAATAGGTACCAAGATCATAAATTGATTGGTCTCAATTTTCCACTTCATGCAAAGCTTGAGGGTCTTTTTGACTGTATCTACAGTGTCAGCCGCAAAACCCAGGACCCACATAGCGTGAATAGCTATACCGTGCCTATGAAAAGCAGCGGTCTGCTCTTCCATGCGGTCAAAATCTAGCTTTCCGTCAGTGGCTTTGAAGTTTTCTGGTTCTACCGATTCGTAACCAATACAAGCTCGATCAAATCCAGCTTGAGCCATCAAATCCAATAATTCTGGATGATCACCCAAAGCCAGACGAACCTGACAAGAATAGCTACCATGAAGACCAGCATCGATGATGCCCTGACAAATGTTGCGCAGACGATCTTCACCTGATACTACAATCTCTCTTTTGAGGTTTAGGGTGTCAGCTGCCATGTTATCATCGCCAACAAAGATGGGTATATTACCGTAGAGCTCTCGGTAAAACCGAATATCTTCGATGACCTTGTCAGTTGAGCGAGCACGATATTTGGCACCGTACATAGCCCAGATTGAGCAAAACTCACAGTTGTGATCACATCCTTCGGATGTAATCAGGACAATAAACTTGGGCTTGTACCCTTGTACCAGACGAAAATCTGGAGTAGGCCAGGTGTCGGGATCGACTTCTACAGGACGCTTGGTCTTGTGAGGATGATTGGCAATCATAAAGGCTAAACCACGAATTCCGTGGAGAGCTTCAAGATCAACAGCCGAAATCTCACACGGATTTAGCAACGACTGATACCAATCCAGCCACTCAAAGAAACTGATGTCTGCCCAATGCAGAAAAACAAAATCAATTCCGTTTTCGAGTGCCTCTTGGTACTCAAAGGTAAAGTGTGGACCACCACCCAAAATAGTGGCTCTTGGATTGACCTCTCGAACCCTACGAGCCAAGTCATAGGCTCGAGGTGCGGTTGAAGTGATAGATGAAATCATCACTATATGAGCCTCGGCTACAATATCCCAATCGACCCGTGAATCCGGCAACTCTTCGCAATAAATCTTGCAATTGTGTCCAAGCTGATCGAGCGGGGTCAATAGACGTGGCAATCCTGTTCTGGGATTATCAGCATGCTTAGAATAAACATGCAAACCAGAGGATTTGGCCTCAATTCCAACAATGTTCAACTTTTCCATTGGACTACCTCACTTTCTTTCTATTTCTAGAAGGTTTAACTTTCAAACAACGCTAACTTTTTGAGTTTACGCCTAAATCATAAAGAAATCAAATATAAAACCGCCCAAATGTATATTTGAACGGTATTTTTTAATTGGAAGCTAGCTTTTTCAAATTAAATTATTACATTTTGAAGTTTTCTACCAAATACCCAATACCAAAAGGGGATTGGTAGCTCATTTTCTCTGGTTGATAATTTATATCTTCCAATATTCCCATCAAAATAAGTAAAGATTTGTAGCCACATTCACCAGATTCTTTGACTAGCTCTGGATCAAGCCCAGCTAGACCTTTGATATCCTTGTCTGCCAGTAGCTTGATAATCTTTTGATCAAACTCTTGACCACGAGGTGAATATCCAGCTGGTGAATCTTCGTGAAGCTTGTGAGATAGGTCCCCAGAAGCAACTACGGCCACTCGTTTGCCAGTCAGGTTTATTTGTTTTCTTATTTTCCTACCAAACTCAAGATGAAGCTCATTGTCTAGATCCGAATAACTGATATTTATTACTTTTGTTTTTGGTAAATGTTGAGCTAAAAAAAACAATGGTACACCAGCTCCATAATCAAGCTCTTCTTGAGCACTCAAAACTACCGGCATCTCAGTCTCTACCAATTCTTTGATCTGATAACCAAAACCAATATCATTTTTAAACTCAAATTTGGTAACCAAATCACCAAATTTTTTAAAGTCAACTTTTAGTTTAGGACTTTGATTGATGACAAAAGCCTCGCTCCTTTGCTCAGAGTGAGGAGAGATAACCAAAATAACATCTGGTTTCATAGAATAAAGATCATGCTCCAGAGATTGGTAAGCTTTTATCGTGTCATTCAATTGTTCTACGTTTTTTTTCCCTACTTCCGGAATCAAGACAGGAGAGTGGGGGACAAAACAAGCAAGAGTCAACATATATTAATTGGTTGAAATTGGTACTTCAGTTGCATGAAAATTCATGACTTTGGTTGGAACTGTATAAATATTTGCCCAACTATAGCCAAGTTTTTCAAAAGTAGCTCCATCAGGAATCAAACGACGTTTGCCTTCATAAACTACATAAACATCTGGATTAGAATCTTTCATTATCAAACTACCGTTTTCAAGTTTTACTGGGGCAATCTTTACAAGGTCATCCAAGGTCTTGGTAGTTACTTCTTTTATTTTTATATCTGAGTAATTCATCTCCAAAATACTCGGATCAATAATTGGGGCTTTTTTACCATCTTTTACATAATAAACTCCACCAGTTGTAGGATCTTGCATCAATTGTTCAAAAGGACTTGAATCAGTATCTGCCAATGCCTCACCAATTTGATAAGCAGCTAGATCAGCTTCTTCGACATTTTCCACCTCTTCTGGATTTATGCCCAATTGACGAAAAACTTCATCACCAGCAATCAAGCGCTTGGTAAGTCCATCAATCAAATATTTATCACCAGAAGGTACTTCTAATACAGAATAATTCATGTGTTCAATATTTAATCCTTCTGCATATTTGGCAAGTTCACTACTCTCTACATTCAATACTAGTTGTGGATCAAAGCGTGAGACCAAGGCATTCATTGAGCTAAAAGCTCTCTTTTGGCCACTCTGAATCAAATAAACAGCCGTATCTTCTCCGTCTCTAGCTTTTACAAGAGCTCCATTGGGGAATATTCCAGTCAAAATATCGATACTACCAACAACCCCACTAAAATCATATCTATTCCATAGATTTGAAAAAAGTTTGTTTCCGTGAACATGTGGAGTATACACATACATAGCGGCTGTGATTTTATTTTCAGGTTTTATCTGGGTAGCGGTCGCTGTACAAGGAAGATAAGGGGTGGCATCATCAATGCAAGAACTCTTGTTTGGTTGATAATTGTATTCATAAATATTGTCTATATAGTACTGAAATTGTAGAGCAGTGCCCCTGACTTGTTTACCAAAGCCTTTAAACTTTGGGTTGCAGGGTTGCCCATCATAGCAATAATATCCCATAGCATAATCCAAGTTTCGAATACTCGGACTATCATTTTCTATCAAACTTTGCTCTTTTTGTAACAAGGTCAATAAAAATTTTGGATTTATTTTTGCTTCTTGAGCAGCGTTATAAATAATCTCAGCTGCCTGTCTTTTTTCTATATACTTTTCATCTACACCCATATCTACTTGAGAGGGGTCTGGATTGTTGCCTTCATACCAATAGTTTTTCAAAAAACTGTTTTGTTCTTTAAAAAAATCTTGAATATCACCCTTGGTCATTGAAGCATAATCCATGGCCTCTTCATCGGATAAGATATTGTTGTAATCAAAATCCTCAGCTGAAGCAGCAAATGGTAAAAACATTGAAAATAACGTAAAAATAGCAATAATTCTATTAAACTTATTGAGCATATTTTTTATAAATTTGTTAATTATTTTTGTCTATTCATTATACCAAAAAAACCAAAAATAACCTAGGATCAAAAAATTGATTTTTGGAGACATTTGAGATAGAATTAGGACATGAATACAGCCAGATTATTTATTAGTTTGCCAGTCGACCCAGGGATTGTCAAAAGGATTTCCAAAGAATTTTTAAATCTAGATTTACCATGGGAAAAAATCAAGCCAGTTGAGGATTTTAATATCCATTTGTCTATGAAGTTTTTGGGTACCACTCCTATAGATAGGGTGCCAGCCATTATTGAGGCTCTTGAAAAAGTAGATACTCAGATAGAAAACCTAGAATTAGAAATAGACAAACCAAAAATATTTAATTCCAAGAGACCCCAGACCCTAGTCCTTGGTTTCAAAGAAAACAAAGATATCCAAAAATTGTTTGATAACATAGAACAAGTTTTGTTTGATGCCAATCTAGTCAACAAAGAAATACGTCGCTTTACCACCCACCTGACCATAGCTAGAGTCAAACAATCTGCCGAGTTCTCAGAATTTGCTGATTTTGAAAAATGGAAAATAAACAAAATCTTTAATGTACCAAATTTTGAATTACGAGAAAGTGTTCTGACCAAACAAGGTCCGGAGTATACTATTCTACAAACTTTTGATTTATGAAGACTTATAAACTCCTAGGAGTAAAAATACAGACTTGCCCAAACCACGTAGCCAAAGATATGCTACAAAGTTTTTTGAGCTCTGACTCTCAACATCAAATAATGACTGTCAATCCTGAGTTTATTGTGGCTAGCCGAGAAAACAAAGAATTCAAAAAAATCATCAATGAATCATCCCTAGCTACTATAGATGGAGCAGGCATCATAAAAGCTTTGCAATTTTTGGGAAGCCAAGTATCTCTAGATGATCGATTGACTGGCGTCAGACTTACGGAAATTTTGATCAATATAGCTATAAACAAAAATTATAAAATATTGTTTTGTTTGTATAGCAAGGGTCTGACCAAGGCAGGTAATTTTTTTATGACCATCAAACAAAAATATCCCCACCTTGATTTTCAGGTTGCCGATGAAAAATCTGCTTTGGAAAAAGCCAAAATATTTGAACCACATATTATCTTGGCGGGCTATGGAGCTCCCAGGCAAGACATGTGGATTTATGAAAACTTGCCAAAACTCCCAAGTATTCGTGTTGCTGCTGGAGTGGGCGGAACATTTGATTTTATGTCTGGCACTATCAAGCGAGCTCCCAAAATATTCCGTAGCCTAGGACTCGAATGGCTTTGGCGCTTACTCCGCCAACCTTGGCGCATCCAGAGAATCAATCGAGCTGTCATTATTTTCCCTATTTTGGTATTATTGGATAGATTTAAAAAATAAAATATATGAAAACAAAAACTAGATTTGCTCCCAGTCCTACTGGGTACATGCATATCGGAAGCTTGCGAACTGCCTTATTCAACTATCTCTACGCCAAACAAAACGATGGTGATTTTTTGCTACGAATAGAAGATACTGACCGAAGTCGTCTTGTCCCTGGGGCAGAGGAGAATATGATAGAAATCCTAAATAAAATGGGGCTAAACCCTGACGGAAAAATTGAAAAACAGTCAGACAGGCTCAAAAAATACAACAAAGCCGCCGAAAAGCTTATTAAAGAAAAAAAAGCTTATTATTGCTTTTGTAGCTCCGAAAGATTGGATGAGCTACGTAAAGGACAACAAGCCAACAAGCAAGTACCAAAATATGACCGGCATTGTTGTGATTTATCAGAAGAGGATATAGACAAAAAGCTAAAAGAAGACGAAAATCATGTAATCCGTTTCAAAATACCTGACAATGAAATCATCAAAGCAGAGGACATGGTCTATGGCAAAATTTCTGTCAAAAGTGAAGATCTAGATGACTTGGTGATTTTGAAGTCCGACGGATATCCTACTTATCATCTGGCCAACATCTTGGATGATCACGAGATGAAAGTCACTCACGTAATCCGCGGTGAAGAATGGCTACCGTCATTACCAAAACATATTTTACTTTATAGAGCATTTGACTATGATCTACCGACTTTTGTACATCTTCCACTTTTACTCAATCCAGACAAATCAAAACTTTCCAAAAGACAAGGTGACGTAGCTGTCGAAGACTTTTTGGCCAAAGGCTATCTCAAAGAAGTTTTGATAAACTATGTTGCTATGTTGGGCTGGAATCCCGGGGATGATAGAGAAATTTTTAGTTTAGAAGAGCTTATCAAAGAATTTTCTATTGCCAATATCAACAAAGCAGGAGCTGTCTTTGATATCAATAAACTAAATTGGTACAACTCTGAATATGTCCGTCAAATTATAGAAAATAAAGACGATTCTTATAAAACACTGCTAAATACTACAGCCGAATTTCTCACAAATTTTAAAGATAGGCCTGAGGATGTACTCAAACTATTTGGTAGTAGAGTAGAATATCTAGCCCAACTAGATGAAATGACTGCCTTTTTGCATAAACTCCCAAGATACGAAACCGAAGAATTGGTTTTCAAAAAAAGTGATTTGAACAAAACCAAACAAGGCATGAAACTTGCCTATGACAAACTAGAAACCACCAAAGATAAAGACTGGGAAAAAGAATTTTTGCATACTACTTTGGAAAATCTAGTCAACAATAGTGATTTTTCTCCTGGAGATATTTTTTGGCCACTACGGATAGCTGTTTCTGGTTTACAAAAAAGTCCATCACCAGCAGAAATCATGGACTTTTTGGGGAAAGAGGAGAGTCTCAATAGGATAAAACAAGCTTTGGATAAATTAGGATAATATGAACTTTTGTGATGAACTAAAAGTAGACCTACGAATAACTCAAAACATTTTTGAAGATTTTAAAAATGCTGTATCCAAGAAAAATTTTGTTATAGCTAAAAGCGATGGAGAATTACTTACCCCCTCTATAGACCACCTCCGAGAAAGAGCACAAGAGCACATTCCACCGCCCGAACTAGTAAGAGTAGAGATAGATACCAATCTTCCTGACGAGTTTATGTTTGCTTATTTTGGTAACAACCGACTGCAATGCCAGGCTTATAATCTAGCTATCGACGAAATATTAGAAAAAAAATTAGGAGATTTACGTCCACGCCTAACAACCAAAGAGGCCATAGGCCATATGACTTTCAAATTTGGAATCAATAGATACACCGGAAACACTGATAAGCGAAAAAGGTTAATACCAGAATTTCATAAACTTGCTGAAAAAAAATATAAAAAACTCTTGAAAGAAATGAGGAGTAAAAAATAATATGGATACTTGCCAAATGCTAAAAGATAAACTCAAAGAAGCCCAGGATCAATTTGGTATCTTTAATAATTTTTTTTCTACAAATGAATTTAGGCATGCCAGAGAAGCAGAAAAAGGTTCTGCTTTTTTAATTAATTATCTTGGGGAGAGGGTTACAGAATTCATTCCACCGGCTGAATTAGTAAAAGTAGAGTTTGATACAAACCCTTCTTCTGTCGACAAATTAATTGCCCTAGCCTACACTGGTACAAATAAACTCCAGTGCCAAGCCTACAATGCAGCTATTACTGAAGTAATGGAAGCGGCTAGTATGCCCATATCTATATCCACGGGACACCGAGATAACATAGGCTATAAATCATTTGAAGTTTTGAATAGATTTGACTCAAAGGCTATGATAAGGCTAATACCCGCCATTCATAAAGAAGCAGAAAAAGTTTATAAGCTACTTTATAAAATGAAATCTCACAAAGTATAATTTTGTTATATCTATAGATTTGTGGTATAATAAATTGTACAAAAAATTTGCCCATGCAAACACTTGAAACAAAAATGAAAAAATCATTTAAACTAACTCTAATAATCTCTATTTTGAGTTTGTTTTTTTATCCTTTTGGTATAGGCGCTACCGAATATACACTAGATGATGTAGAAAACGCAGAAGTCTGGCAAATCAACCAAGATATCAATGAAAAAAGGTCTGAAATCCAAGAACTCAACCGCCAAGTAGGGGTTTATAAAAAAAATATCAATGCCAAACAAAAAGAATTGGCCACTTTATCAAATCAAGTCAGCACCCTCAATCAAAGTATTGCCAAGATAAATCTCGAAGTCCAATCTGCTGAGCTAGAAATGGAAACTATAAATTTGAAAATAGAAAATACACAACTAAAAATACAAGCCAAGGAAAGAGAGATAGGTGACCAAAAAGAAACAATCGCTGAAGTATTACGTGATCTACATGTCCAACAACAAAAAAGTAGTACTCTAGAAATTTTATTACTCAATGACAATTTTAGTGATTTTATATCTGAACTTGATCGTCTAGAGAGTATGCAAGACAGTTTGGTGGGCGAAGTAGATGATCTAAACGGAGTAAAGATTGCTCTAGTGGGTGACCAAACTTCGCTAGAAACAGAAAGGACAGAGCTCGATACACTAAAAGGAATTTTGGACAACAAAAAAGGCACTTTAGATAGCCAAAAATCTACCAAAAACACCTTGATGATTGTCACTGAAGGACAGGAATCAAAATTTCAACAATTATTACAACAAGCCAAAGAAGAACAAGAACAGGCCAATTCTGATATTGTTTATCTAGAAAAAGTAGCTCGTGAAAAACTAAATCGTCAGCTCAAAGAAGAACAAATTACTAGTGAAGGTCTAATGTGGCCAGTCAGCTCACGTCGAGTGACTGCTTATTTCCATGATCCTGATTATCCTTATAGATATATTTTTGAGCATCCAGCCATAGATATCGCTACTCCACAAGGCTCTCCTATAGTCGCTGCTGATACAGGCTATGTAGCCAAGGCTAGAGACGGTGGACAGACAGGTTATAGCTATATTATGCTCATCCATGCCGATGGCTTATCTACTGTCTATGGACACGTCAATCAAATTTCTGTATCAAATGACCAGTTGGTTGGTAAGGGACAGATTATTGGCTATTCTGGTGGCTTACCAGGTACCAGAGGAGCGGGCTCACTATCCACAGGACCTCATCTACACCTTGAGCTTCGTATGAATGGTATTCCTATCAACCCTTTAAACTATTTACCTTAAAAAAATAAAAGATAGCATCAGGCTATCTTTTTAATTACAAAAAATATGGAAAATTTAGAACACCAAGACCACCATGATCATCATGGTCACGAAACAGAAAAATACGACCCTTTCAAAATTACTTTGTCTATTTTGGTAGTTTTGTTAGTTGTCAGTAATATATTTACTGTTTATTATTTGTTTAATAAAAAAGACTCAGGCGACAATACCAATACAAATCCAATTGTCAATGAAAATACAAATGATGTCCCAGATGATGATCTAGTAGATGATGATCAAGAAGACGACGATACTAATGATGAAGTTGTTGTAGATTTGACCGAGGGTGAAATTTTGGTTGAATGGTTTCCGGAAAATGAACCAGTAATTCTTGAAGAATTTTTTGGAGAAGATAAAATCGCCCTACAACAACAAAACTATAAATATCTTGAACTTGATACACTATCTGCAGAAAAAAAAGGGAAAATAATTGAAGGAGAATATATGGGTGATCTCGTATATTATGTATTCATTCAAGAAATGGGAATTTCCCAACATACCGCTATAAAACACGGAGATGATGTAATAGTACTAAATAAGGGTGAATATAATATCTGTGACAATAATAGATACGAATACCTATGTATAAAAAATGCAGGTATTAAAATAAAAAATCTAGAAACTCCAGACTCTATAGATATTCCTAGCTCAAACCTCGCTCTCGTCAAATATGAATATACTACTTATAAAAAATTTGATAATTCTACTGAGGACTACAAAGAACTATTTGAATATGCTCCTGGTAAATACATTTACGAACCTTCTGCTGCAGGCTCTGCCTTGTATTATTTTACTGAAGCAGAAGATCATACAATTAGAGATTATAGGATAGAGCTCAACTTTGCAGGCAAAGAAGGAGATCCTGCCCAATATTTTGGCAAAAATCCACATATTTTTGATATAACTTGGTCTGGTAATGTCCAAAACGAAGAAGCCTTTTTACAACAACACGTTGGCTCTATATTTAGAGGAGCTGCCCATGCAAGAGCCAATTATATTGACGGCATAGATGATCTAAAAATTACCGGATATACAAATACCAATGATCCTATATATGAACTCAAAGATACAGATGTCAAAGAACGGGACAATGATACAAAAAATATTTTTGAAAAAATGTATGACGGAATTTATTCACCTAAAGATGACAAAATTAGCTATGAAGATTTTTTGACAAAACATCCTATTATATTTTGGGAAGATCCTTTTGGTAATATTCTAGAATTTAGAAATGCCGCCTATATGCCTGCCGCTGAAATGGCTAAGCCTGTGATTTATCTTTATCCAGAAAAAACCACTAACATCGCTGTCAAAGTAAGTCCAAACAAAGGCCTAACTATCACTGAGCCTGCCTACAAAGATGGTTGGTTTGTCAAAGCTGACCCAGATGGTACTTTGTACAACTACGACGATAAACAAACTTATCCATATTTATTCTGGGAAGGACTGGGAATAGATTATACTATGCCCAAACAGGGCTTTGTAGTAGCCAAAGAAGACGTCAAAACTTTCTTAGTTGATTCGCTAGCCAAACAAGGCTTGGTTCCAGCAGAATACAACGAATTTATCGAATTCTGGGCACCAAAGATGCAAGAAAAACCATATTACTTTATTACTTTTGTACCACAACCTGAGTTTGATAGACTTGCTCCACTAGAAGTAAGTCCTCAACCTGATACAATTATTCGTGTATTTATGGATTATAAAGGCTTGAACAAAAAGATAAATGTCCAGCCACAAATATTACAAGCTCCAGCTCGAAAAGGATTTGTCCTGATTGAGTGGGGTGGAGCATTACGCTAATGCTAAACAAACATAAAAAAATAATTACTCTAATATTGGTCCTACTTTTATCTCAAGTAGGACTGATTTATATATTGTTGGATAGTGGCAATCAAAATCTTTTGCAGTCTATAGAAAAGATAAAATTACCCGGAAAAGATAAAAACTCACTACTGGCTAGTCATGATTCTTATCACATGAAAAAATCTTTTTATGACCAGGCCTATAAACATGGTAGTAGTGATATAAAAATAGCAAAGGATAAAGTCTATGGTGGAATAATTCCACATCATCTTTTTGCCAAAGAAAAAATCGCTGCTTGGTTTATGGGATTACCTGATACAGATTATGAAACTGTCATATTGATAGGCCCAAATCACTTTGATGTAGGTCCTACAAACATAATCATCTCCCAAAATAAATGGAACACACCCTATGGAGATTTGTTACCTGACTTGGAGCTGGGCAAAAAACTTGTTTCTGACAAAAATGTAGCCATTGATGAAGGCCCCTTTGTCAACGAACACTCTATATCTGGTTTGATTCCGTTTATTAAAAATAGTTTGCCCGATGCCAAGGTTTTGCCAATTATATTAAAACTAAACACTAACAAAGAAGACTTGGACTTTTTGGCCAAACAAATTATAAACAATACTAACAAAGAAAAAACTTTGGTTTTAGCTAGTGTAGATTTTTCTCACTACCAACCAAGTCTAGTGGCTGATTTTCATGATGATTTGAGTAAAGCTGTGATTGAAGATTTTGATTTTGAAAGAATACATAATTTAGAAATTGACTCACCAGCTTCTATTTATGCTGTTTTAAAATACCTAGAAAATATAAACACTCAAAAATCAAATTTAGTTTTTCATACAAACTCTAGCACACTACTCAAAAATCCAGACGAGCCAGGTACTAGTCATCTATATTATTATTTTGGCGATGGCCCACCAAGCACTCAAAATAGTATAAGTATG
Organism: Candidatus Parcubacteria bacterium; assembly: GCA_018664825.1. Classification (GTDB taxonomy): domain Bacteria; phylum Patescibacteriota; class Patescibacteriia; order UBA1558; family GWA2-36-10; genus JABJNO01. Next base: position 999 of record JABJNO010000017.1, on the reverse strand, counting down.
TTATTTTTTGGTGATATGATGCTCGACAGAAATGTAAAAGATAAAGTAGATACAAAGGGTATTGGGTATATTTTTGATACTTTGGGTGGTGAAGAAAATAGATTTTTTATGAGCCCTGATATTGTCAGTGCCAACCTAGAAGGAGCACTGACCAACAACGGTGCACATTATCCACCTGAGGCTAGTATAGACTTTGCAATCGATCCAAAATATATAAAAGATATAAGAGATAAATATTACTTCAACTTTTTTGCCCTAGCAAACAATCACATCATAGATCAAGGATATCGAGGGATGGAGGAGACTGCTCAAAATCTTAGAAACTTAGATATAAATTTTACAGGTTGTGGAGATGCTGTTGTAGATGACTGCAGCGAAACAAGTCTTGCTGTGGCCAAACAAAAAGTAGGCATAGCTGCATTTAGTATGGTTTATAATCCTTTTGATGTAGATAAAGCACTTGATAAAATAAAAAGTCTAAAAAATGAAAATGATTTGGTAGTAGCTCAAGTACATTGGGGAGTGGAGTACGAACACCAATTCAACACCACTCAACAAGAACTCGCTCATCAGATTATAGATGCTGGCGCTGATATCATAATCGGTCACCATCCTCATGTGGTCCAAGGTATGGAAATATACAAAAATAAACCAATATTTTATTCATTGGGAAATTTTGTTTTTGATCAATATTTTTCTGAAGATACCCAACAAGAACTCGGAGTAGGTATACATTATGAGCAAGGTAATTACCAAATATATTTATTTCCTATTTTGTCTACCGGTAGTCAGTTATCTTTGATGAAGGCAGGGGAGAGGGACGTATTTTTAAATAAATTTATAGATTGGTCAGAGATAGATGAATCATACAAAAACCAAATCAAGCAAGGTAGAATAATCTTACAATAAACTATTTCTCTATAATAAAAACCCCCTTTGTAATATAAAGGGGGTTTGTTTTTGATTAGTGGTGAGTAGGCACCAACTTGAGAACACGTT
>JABJNO010000013.1 GCA_018664825.1 Candidatus Parcubacteria bacterium | reverse complement strand
TTTCTACTTCTTGGGTCAAAAAGTCTGTTTTTTTCATTTTTCTAGCAAAATCAGTAATTTTTATACTACTTTCACCCATTGTGCCCAATTGGCCTCGATATTTATCATTAAACTTCTTTGTACTACTGATAGAATCAGTAGAACGATACAGCTTTTCTAGTACTAAACGCTGTTGTTCACCGCTAATATACTCTGACATATAGTATTGACTTAATTATTAGTTTATGTTATTCTCTTTAAGCTTATTTAATAATAATAGAAATTAGGATTTATGCCAAATAAGAAATCAGCCATTAAGCATCTTAGGCAAACCGAAAAACGTACCAGCCGTAATTCTTTGGTTAAAAGAAATATCAAAGAACTTATCAAACAAGGTAAAAAGGCTATTGCTGACGGTAGTATCAAAGATAAATCAGGCGAGCTTACTCATAGCTTACAAAAGGCAGTAGACAAAGCTGTAAAAACTGGAATTTTAAAAAATAATACTGGCAATCGTAAAAAATCACGTTTTGCCGATATGGTAAAAAAAGCCGGTGTTGCTCCTCAAGCTACTGTAAAAAAAGAAGCCGCCAAAGAAGAAAAAAAATAAATTTTTATAAAAACGATCTCTTGCGAGGTTGTTTTTGTTTTGCTAATATAAGCTTATGCCAGATAAAGATACAATTCAAAAAACAATTCAAGCCTATGATGATTTTGCTACTCAGTATGCAGAGGCTAGCTTTCAAGATCCGATGACGGATCAATTGGGTTGTTTTATTAAATATCTTCAAGGTAAAAAAGTTTTGGAAATTGGTTGCGGAGCGGGTAGAGATTTGAGATTTCTTGTTGCCGAAGGATTTGAGGCTACGGGAATTGATAGTAGCGCAAAGCTTTTGGAAATAGCCAAAAAAAATGTCCCACAAGCAAAATTTTATAAAATGGATATGAGGGAGATAGATTTTCCAGCTGGTGGCTTTGATGGTATTTGGGCCTGTGCTTCTTTTTTGCATATTCCAAAAAGAGATGCCAAACAAACAGTTTTAAAATTTAAAAATATATTATCTTCAGGAGGAATATTTTATAATAGTGTAAAAGTAGGGAATAAAGAAGAGGTTGTACCCAGCAAGCAGGACAAAAATTTTAAAAGATTTTTTGCCAGCTATACTTTGGAAGAATTCAAGAAATTACACGAAGAATCCGGTTTTGAGATAATAAGTATGGAAGTAGATAAAAAAATAAACGGAGATTGGATAGATTTGTTTGCCAAGAAAAAATAAAACCCTGAATATTATCAGGGTTTTTATAAACTATTTATCATTTGGGCAAAGAGTATCTTTTCTTGATTTTGAGTAGTTTTGAATTTTTCATCAAGAAATAATAATTGGGCATATATTTTTTTGAGGTCTTCAGCTGTATAAAGTTTACTCTGAGCCAGGGTTTTTTTGGCGGCTAGAGGAGGGATTTTTAGAGTTTGAGTCAGTACTCCTGGATGAGTAGTTTGTTTTTCTATGGCCTTGGTTTTGATGAGCATCCTAAACTGACGGATTATCATAGACAAGATGTATTGGACATTTACACCCATATCTAGTTTTTCCTCGAGCATATTGAGGGCCACGGCCTTGTCTTTGTTGCCGATAGCGTCTATAAAAGAAAAAATATTATCATCTACCTTGGCTTGGACAAGTTCTTTTACGTGCTCTTCGTCTATGGTAGTTTGGTTATAGTTTAGTAATTTGCTTATTTCATTGTTTAGTTGCCAGAGGTCGTTGCCTACAAAAGCTATTAGCGTATTTATAGCAGAATCAGTGATTTCTTTTTGCTTATTTTCGATTTGTTGGCGAATCCATTTTACCAATTCATTTGGACCTGGATTTTTGAATTCTTCTACAAATTTGAACTTGAGTAATGCTTTGTATAGTTTGGCGGTAGCCCTGGGTTTTCCTACTTGCCAGAAGATTAGATAATTTTCGTCTTTATCGTCTTTTTGTTTTTTGAGATAATCAATCAAAGTATCTTGCCAAGTAGACAGTTTTTTATTATCAAAAATATTTTTGATTACTACCAACTTTTTGTCAGCCAAAAAACCAACCACACTGACAGTCCTAAAAAAATCATCAGCTTTTAAAGTTTCACCATCAAGAAGTTGTACATTTTGCTCACTAGGGTCAATTTTGTCCTTAAACTTTTTCTTGATAGCCTTTATTTTTTGGTGGGCTCGGAAAGAATCCTCGCCATAGTAGAAAAATATCATATTTATTATTTGTCGGGGTAAGATTTTAGTTGGCCCCAATTTTTACCTGTTTCTATATCTACGGTCAATGGCACAGATAGCTTATGGATATTTTCCATAGTATCTCGGGTAAATTCGGCAACCTTTTTTAGGTCATTTTTGGGGACCTCTAGGACAAGTTCATCATGAACTTGTAAAACCATTTTAGTGTCTTTACTGATTTTTGGCAACTGTCGATAAATAGCAATCATGGCCATTTTCATCAAGTCAGCCGCTGTACCCTGTAGGGGCATGTTGACCGCCATCCTCTCAGCAGAGGCCCGTAGCATGGGCATTGTAGAGTGTATGTCTGGTAAGTAGCGCCTACGGCCAAATAGGGTTTGGACATAGCCATGTTGGTGTACAAATTCTTTGGTATCCTCAATGTATTTTTTGATGTTTTTGTAGACAGTAAAATATTGTTCTATAAATTCTTTGGCTTCATTACGGTTGAGGTCTGTCCGTTGGGCTAGTCCCACGGAGCCTAGTCCGTACAGTACTCCAAAATTTACTTCTTTGGCAGTTCGACGGATTTGTTTGTCCACTTTGTCTAGGGGTATTTTGTGTATTTCAGCTGCAGTACGGGCATGGATGTCTTCACCTTTTTTAAAACTAGCCATCATCTTTGGGTCTTTGGAAATAGCTGCAGCCAAACGTAGCTCAATTTGAGAATAATCAGCAGCCAACAATGTATAGTTTTTTGGAGCTACAAAACCACGACGGATTTGGCGACCAAGCTCTGTCCTGATAGGAATATTTTGTAGATTTGGTTCTGATGATGAGAGTCTGCCGGTAGTAGTGACGGATTGATTGAAGCTAGTGTGTACTCTATCTGTCTTTGGGTTGATAAGTTTTGGTAGAGCCAAAATATATGTTGATTGAAGCTTGGTTAGTTCACGGTATTCTACAATCATAGGAATAATAGCATGGGAATCTTTCATCTTTTCTAGTTCTGAAGCAGCCGTAGATATACCAGTCTTAGTTTTTTTGATGCCTTGGGTACTGATTTTTAGATCTTCAAACAAAACTACCTTGAGTTGTAGAGGAGAGGCAATATTAAATTCACTACCTGCTAGTTTATATATTTTTTTGGTGAGTTTATCAATTTCTTTTTTAAATTTTTTTCCCATTTCTTTGAGGAAGTCTACATCCAAATCGATGCCATTGAGCTCCATCTCAGCCAAGACAGTCATCAAGGGTATTTCTACTTTTTGTAAAAGCTCAAAGTTTTTGCTAGTTTTGATGATGCCTAGTAATTTGTCATAAAGGCGGAGGGTGATATCAGCATCTTCAGCAGCATACCAAGCTAGTCGATTGAGAGGAATATCCAAAACATTTATTTCTTTCTTCTTTTTTGGCGGCTCATCTAGCAGGTCTATTAGTTTTAGTTTTTTGTAGCCAAGGTAGCTAAAGGCTAGCTCTTCTAGACGTAAACCACGGCCAGGATTGACCAAGTAGGCGGCAATTATGGTATCAAAACTTATTCCTCTTAGCTCAATACCCAAAACTCTCAAAACCTTGATGTCGAATTTTAGGTTATGTCCCACTTTTTTTATTTCGGAATTTTCCAAGATTGGTTTTAGTTTTTCCAAAGATAGTTTTTTTATTTCTGGATTACGAAAATTTATAAACCAAGCCTGTTTTTTGGTCCAGGCAAATGAAAAGCCCAGTACATCGGCATTGATTACGTCTAGTGAAGAAGTTTCGGTATCAAAAGCAAACTCTTTTTTGGTGATAAGCAGCTTATAAAAATTATTAAAATCCTCTACACTATCTATCATTTTGTAGTCAGCTCCAGATGTTGTGTTGATGGGCTGTGTGTTGTTGTTGATTGTAGATTCTTGGTGAGGTATTTTATCAAGTAAGCTCCTAAACTCATATTTTTCAAAAACCTTATGCACCTCTTCTGCATCAAAGTCATAAAACCTTGCTTCTTCTAGTTTCCATTTGAGCTTTACATCTCGGACTATGGTCACTAGTCCTTTACTTTCAAAAGCAGCATCTTCTTGTTCGGTCAAAAGTCTTTTGGTCCTTTCCCTGAGTTCAGCCTTTGGAAGTTTTTTGTAAAGATTTTCCAAACTACCAAATTCTTTTATCAAGTCAGTAGCTCCTTTTAGGCCAATACCGACTACGCCCTTGATATTGTCAGAAGTATCTCCTTGGATTGCCTTGAGATCTATCAATTGATTAGGCTTGAGCCCATACCTTTCTTTGACGGCGGCTATATCATAAGTAATAGTATCATTGACGCCACGTTTGAGAGTAAATACTTTTGTTCTATCAGTGACAAGTTGGAGAGCATCAAGGTCTCCGGTCACAATAGTAGTTTCTATGTCTGGATATTTATCGTAGACTTCTTTGGTGACAGTGCCGATGATATCGTCAGCTTCAAATCCCGTCTTGGTCAAAATAGGTATATTAAAGGCTTCGATTATTTCGTAGGCCAAATCTATTTGATCATAAAACTCATCAGCTTGTTTGACGCGTTGAGCTTTGTAGTCTTCATATTGTTCGTGACGAAAAGTCTTGCCTTCTAGATCAAAGGAAGCTATTACATAATCTGGTTTTAACTGTTTTATTATCTTCAATACAAGAGAGGTATAACCAAATAAAGCATTAACCATTAGGCCGTCCTTTGTCTTGAGGGGAGGGACAGCGTGCCAGGCCCTATATAGTAAAGCGTGACTATCTATAATCACCAATTTTTCCTGTTTTTTAGCCATATTTATAGTGTTTTTACTTTACTTTATGATAGCATTTTTAAAGCCTAAAACCAAGCAACTCAAATGTTGACTTTTCGTGGTTTTGTTGTATAATACTTGTGTTTCAAGCGAGTGTAGTTCAGTTGGCTAGAACATTTCCTTGCCAAGGAAAAGGTCGCCGGTTCGAGCCCGGTCACTCGCTCCATTCGACTTCGTTTCACTTTGTGAAACTCCGCTCATGGTCTACGACCAGATTAGTGGATAGAAGAATTACCAGTCGAATGTCCTGAGCGAACGAAAGTAAGCCGAAGGGCAGAAACATGCCGGCGTGGTGGAATTGGTAGACACGCAGGACTTAAAATCCTGTGGCCGCAAGGCCGTATCGGTTCAAGTCCGATCGCCGGTACCAGTGTATTAAAATCAGCTTTTTAAGCTGCTTTTTTATTGCCTAAAAAAATAAAACACCCGGCAGTGCTGGATGTTTTATTTTAGTATTGAATTTTTTATTTAAGCTCACTACGGTCTCCGCCCCACTCTACTACCGTGAAGCCTTTTCTAGGGGGTGCAGATAATTTTTGTGCTTCTACCTTGATTGGTTCGTCTATTGATTTGTACAACATGTAGACCCTGATGATTGTATCTGGTTGAGGAGAAATTTCCATTGGTATAAATTTGTCATAGTCTGTCTGTGGCATAAAATAGACATAGACATAGTCCTTGCTCTTCATGCGAGGAGCCCAATATTCTATAAATTCATCATATTCTTTTGACTCTAGACCTTGGGCGGTTAATTTTTCAGCTAGGAATGATTCTATTTGGTCTGTTGCTGTGACAAAACCATAATTTCTATCGACGTACGGTTTGCTAGATACACCTTCCCAAAATAAGTAAGGATAAGTTTGGTCATCTGCCTGGTTTTTGATAGTGCCATCAGGATAAGCTGTAACATTCCAGCCATCACCATAGTCTGGTATGGACTCGGTAATTCTCTTGGTAGTGACATTGACAGCTACCTCTGTTTCTTCGGTTGGATAGAGGTAGATTACGGGTTTACCTGGTCTGAAAGCTGTAAAGTTTTCTTTAGGCCCTAGACAATACCAGCCCTCAGCCGGAGTACAGGAAGCCGCTCTATGAGTAGCACTGTCGCTATCATGAAATTCGTCAGTATATAAAAAGGCCCCAGTTAGACCAGTTGTTAAAATAGGGTTATTATCCTTTTCTAATTTTACTCTAATACGGAAATTATCGGGCAGAGTTGAGGATGCTGGATTGTTAGAAGGCATATATTGGTAAGAATTTGAATAAGTAGAAATAACACCAAAAGAAGGGTCCTGGATGTCTGGATTTGTTATCACACCAGCTTCATTTAGTGTATAAATAAAGTCATTCCAATTGTTAGCTATGTATGCATCGGTCCAGTGACCTGTCCCAGCATAGGCAGCATTTCTAAAATATGGATAATGACCATAATCACCATAATATATCTCTAGAGCTTTTCTGATTTGACCTAATTCGGTAATTCTCGTTGTATCTCGAGCCTTATCCTTGATGCTGCTTAGTGAAGCAATAGATACGGCAGACAATATGCCTAGTATGGCAATTACTATTAGTAATTCTATAAGTGTAAAACCTTTTTTGTTATTTTTCATATAATATTTATATCTTTTTAACGTGCTTTAAAATTTCTAATAATAGGTATAAATTATAGGAGAACATTAGTAGTACAATTAAAATATGAAAAAGATTCGCATAAGGATTGTGATGCCAAGCACGGTACCACTTATATTTTTTCATTAACTTTTTGTGAACATTCATAATTTTAGAATTTAATATTAATTGTTATGTTTATTATAGTAATAATCATCACAATGGTCAACGTGTTGTTGGAATTTCTTGACTATAATTTTTAGATAGTGTATTTTGATTCTGTCTTAAGAAGATCTTTTTAAATACAAAGGAGGAATTCTATGGGCTCCAATAAGTCTGGTGTTAAAACTAAAAAGAAAAAGCTCAATGATGGAGCTCTCAAGAAAGGTGAGGGATTTACCAATTACGATAGGCTTTTGGACAAAGCCAGATCCGAAGGTCGTGTTGATGGTCCATTTTCTTGTTTGTTATGTGGCATGCGTTATATGTCCAAAAAAGAAGCAGTAGCTTGTTGCACATGCCCAGTATAGAATTTTACAAGAGTGAACGCAAAAGTTTGCTCTTTTTATTTTAAACAAAAAAAGAGTCTTTAACTCTTTCTTGTTGGAGGCCACCCATTCCAGGGTAACCCTATCTATTTTATAATGGAGGCCACGGGCGGAATCGAACCGCCGAATAAAGGTTTTGCAGACCTCTGCCTTACCACTTGGCTACGTGGCCATATAATATTTGCTAGGCTAATTTAGCAAATATTTATTTTTTTAGCAAGCCTATTTTTTTCATATCTTTTACAATCAAGGGGTATAGGCTTTTATTGGCACACACTATACTTTTTGAAGTTTTATTCCATGGCTTGTTTTGCCAGTCAGTAAGTACTCCGCCAGCTTCAGTAATCATAATAACTCCAGCGGCTACATCCCATAGTTTTGCTCCAGATACTATATATCCGTCTATATGCCCAGCGGCTACCATGCCCATTTGTAGAGTGGTAGAATATATATTACGACAACGAAAGGCGTTGAGGTGAAAATGTTCATAGATCTTGTAAGCTTTTTTTGTATTGGCTATGCCCTTGCCATGGTTGTATGATATGACGCCTTTTTTTAAATCTTTTATTTTTGAAACAGATAATTTTTTATTATTTTTATAAAATCCATTTCCTTTTGTGGCGTAGTACATTTCATCAAGTAGGGGCATATAGGTGACGCCCAAGACAACTTCGTTTTTATAAAATAAGCTAATAGAAGAAGTAAACATTGGAATGTGGTTGGTAAAATTTGAAGTACCATCAAGTGGGTCCACTACCCAAAAGTAGTCACTTTTTTTATTAAGCAAACCACTTTCCTCAGAAAGGATGGCGTATTCTGGAAAATATTTTCTGATATGAGAAAAAATTATTTTCTCGGCATGTTTATCACATTTTGTTACCAGTTCGCGATGGGTTTTATAGTTGGCCTTTCCGCGTGTCCAAAGTAAAAATTCTTTTCCAAGGTATTTACCCGCTTCACGAGCTGCTCTTTTTGCAATTTCTAATTCTTTTTTATACATAATTTTTTTTATTTAACTTATATGGCCGGGCGGCGTGCATACTCCTAGATCACATATCAATGCTCCACAACAATCGCTATTTCCAACACAGACTTGACCTGGGTGAGAGCAGGCCATAGAGCCCGCGCAATTGCTACCTGCAACAGGTGTATCGTTACACCCATTTTCATCACAAGAATACTGCTCTGACCAATTACCACCGTTTACATATATTAAATCATAATCATTCCAAGCTATTTCAAAGCAAAATTCTTTTGTAGTATTTATATCAGATTCGGCCACGTACCATTCTATGTCAGGCTCATCAAAGCTTGGCCAAACATCAGTACTACCGTTGCAAATGGGCTGACCTGACGCAGGAGGGAAAGCTGGTCTACCATTACAAGTTATGCCACTGCAGCTAAGCTCTTGCTTGTCTTCTGCACACAAGGCAGCCGCTCTTTGGACCATAGCCAGAGAGCTCAGGACCATTGCTTTGCTGGCCTTGTCCTTGGAGCTTTGCAGGTTTACAACAGCAACAGAAGAGAGTATTCCCACAATGGCAATAATTACCAATAGTTCTACCAATGTAAATCCTTTATTGTATTTCATCTAGTAAAATTAATTTTGCTTTTAGAGTTTCTAGATTTATAATAGCAAAAGTTGGTGAAAATCTAAAATTACCGACGTTACCAGAATTGAGTAATTTTGTGTTGTTAAAATTTTCTTCCCAGGGTTTATGAGTATGCCCGTGTAGGGCTAAGCTATATTTGCCCAGATTATTGATAATAGCTCTTTTGACTATATCAGGATAATGGCTAAAGATTATTTTTTGATTGCCAAGCTCAACTTCTCCCAAATCAGGAGATAAGTTTATATTTTTTAAAACACTAGATAATTGTTCATAGCCAAGTATATCGTGGTCTACATTGCCTAATACAGCATAGATAGGCATGGATAATTTATTCAACATTTGCCAGCATTCCATACTCTGGACATCACCAGTGCAAATAACATAATCAACTTGTTCTTTATTGATGACTCCGATAGTTTTTTCTAGGTTGGGAGCATTATCGTGTATATCTGAAATGACTGCAAGTTTTGACATATTGCTTCAATTATAACATTTTATTTAGCAAAATAAAAACTCCCCCAAGTAGGGGGAAGTCTTTATGTTATAATTTTTTCAGAGATGAATTGAATAACTTTTTGGTTGGTAAGTAGGTTGAGTAGATGTTGTCTATATCCAGGGTTTTGTATATTTTGCATTGCCTGAGGATTGTCTTTGTACATCTCTTCTTGTTTTTTTATCTCCCTGTCTATGTCTTCATCGGTGGTGGTGATTTTTTCTTCTTGGGCAAACTGACGTAGCATTAGGGCTGCTTGAATTCTTTGCATTGCTTGAGGTTCAAAATCTTTATGCAGATCATCATGAGTTTTATTGATGGATTTTAGATACCCAGCCATATCCATACCTTGACCAGTGATACTGTGTTCTAGTTCATGGATCATTTTATGAACTTCGTTTTTTATCAAAGTATTAGGTATGTCTTCAATGGTAGAGTTATCTACCATCTTTTGAATAGCCTCGCCCTCTACACGTTGTTTTTCTTTACCCTCTTTATCTTGGAGGATGTTTTTTTTGATTTGATCTTTGAGTTTATCCAAGGTATCAAAACCAGTTGTTTTGGCAAAAGAGTCATCTAGTGTTGGTAGCTCTCTTTCATAAACATTGATTACCTCTATTTTGAAAGTAGCCAATTTACCAGCTAGATTTTTTTGGAAATATTTGTCAGGAAATTTTAGTTCAAATTCTTTTTTATCTCCTTTTTTCAAACCAATCAATTTGTCTTCAAATCCAGGGATCATTTTTCCTTCCCCGATTACTATTGGGTATTTTGGATTTTTACCACCTTCAATGATTACTTTTTCTCTTAGGACTTCAAAGTCTAGTTCCAATTTGTCAGCCTTCTTGGCTTTACGATCAACAGCAACTTCTTTGACGTTCGTTTCTTTTAGTTGGTCTATAGTTTTGTTGATTTCTTCTTCTTCAACTTTTACTTCCTTTTTTTTGACAGAAACTTTTTGCCACTCTCCCAAAGTCACCTTTGGTAACAAGGCCACAGTAGCTTTGTAAACTATAGGATTACCTGGAGCAAGTTTTTCCACTTTGATATCAGGTTGACCGACGGTTTCCAATTTTTCTCTAGTGACAGCTTTAAAAAAAGTATCTGAGATTATAGAATCCATAGCTTCTTGCCAGATAGCCATTTCACCGACGTTACTTTTGACTAAATCATAAGGAGCTTTGCCGGGACGAAATCCAGGGATTTTACTTTTGGTAGAAATTTTTTCCGCAGCCTTTTGTAAATGAGGCTTTATTTCTTCCAAAGATACTTCAATGGTAAGTTCTATTTCTTTCTTTTCTAAATCTTTTTTTGTAATTTTCATAAAGGTTTATAATAAAACGGCTACTAATAATAAGGCTACAACGTTTAAAATTTTGATCATAGGATTGATGGCTGGACCAGCAGTATCTTTGTATGGATCACCAACTGTATCACCGGTGACAGCAGCTTTATGTGCTTCACTGCCTTTACCACCGTGATTTCCGCTTTCAATATATTTTTTGGCGTTGTCCCAAGCACCTCCACCAGAGGTCATAGAGATAGCCATAAATATTCCAGTTACAATACTACCCATTAAGGCACCACCCAATACTAACCAGGGATTATTTTCATGACCAAAGCTTATGGAAGTAAATCCTAGTGATATATCAACTGGTTGGAAAAGTATAAATATTAAGACAGGTACTAAAACAGGAATAAGGGCAGGTACAATCATTTGTTTTAAAGCGCCCTTGGTCACGATGTCTACAGCTCTAGTATAATCTGGTTTTTCAGAACCATCCATGATACCTGGTTTTTCTTTAAATTGTCTGCGAACTTCTTTGACGATATAGCCAGCAGTTTTACCTACGGCTTCCATAGATAGGGCACCAAAGATATATGGTAGTAATCCACCAATAAATAATCCAGCAATTACATAAGGATTATCTAGGTTGAAAGATAGGGTTTTACCAGCATCCAAGAGCTCTTCGGTATAAGCGGCAAATAACACCAGGGCGGCTAGTCCAGCTGAAGCAATGGCGTAACCTTTTGTCACAGCCTTGGTAGTGTTACCTACAGCATCAAGTGGATCGGTAATATTTCTGACTTCTTCTGGTAGTTTGGCCATTTCAGCGATACCACCAGCATTGTCTGTGATAGGTCCATAAGCATCAATAGTGACAATGATACCAGCTAGAGACAGCATACTCATAGCAGCTACGGCAATACCGTACAAGCCAGCAAAAGAGTAAGCAGCTACAATACCAAGTACAATAATTATAACAGGCCAAGCAGTAGCTTTCATGCTAATAGCTAAACCTTGGATAATATTTGTACCATGTCCAGTTTCAGAAGCTTTGGCAATTGATTGGACTGGTTTGTATTTTGTGGAAGTATAATATTCGGTAAGCCAAACAATAAAAGCAGTTACAATTAGACCGACTAGACTAGCGTAGTAGATATTCATGTAGTTTTCTACTACCAAGTCAGACATCATGTATTTGGTGACAAAGTAAAAACCAATTACAGTCAATACACCAGCGGCAATCAAGCCCTTGTATAAAGCTTTCATGATGTCGTCATTTTTTTCTATTTCTTCTACAGATTTATTTTTATTTAGTTTGATAAAAAATAGACCAATCAAGGAAGTAAATATCGCTACACCACCCAGGGCTATTGGGTAGAGGATAGCATTGGCGTTGTCTGCAAATGTCAAAGTGCCGAGTAACATAGCAGCTACCAGAGTGACAGCATAGGTTTCAAAAAGATCAGCGGCCATACCAGCACAATCTCCGACATTGTCTCCGACATTGTCAGCTATTACAGCTGGGTTACGAGGATCATCTTCTGGAATACCAGCTTCTACTTTACCAACTAGGTCGGCTCCTACATCGGCAGCCTTGGTAAATATACCACCACCAAGTCTAGCAAATACAGAGATAAGACTTCCTCCAAAGCCCAGACCTATCAAGTGTCGAACTTCGATAAAAGGTAGGCTATATAGTCCAGCTACTCCCAATAGAGCGAGTCCTACAACAAGCATGCCTGTCACAGCACCGCCTAACACAGCTAGATTAAAAGCTGGTTGGATGCCTTTTTTGGCAGCCTCTGCAGTACGGACATTGGTACGGACAGATACGTTCATGCCAATAATACCCGCTGCAGCAGATAAGACAGCGCCAACTATAAAGGCCATAGCTGTGTACCAATCAGTTAAAAATCCCAAAACAATGAATAAGGCAACGGCCATATAGGCAATAGTCTTATATTGTCTGGTTAGATATGCTTTTGCTCCAGCTTGGATAGCATCAGCGATTTCTTTCATTTTTTCGTCACCTCTAGGTTTTTTCAAGATTTGTCTGATCATGACTAGTCCAGAAACAATGAGACAACGGCTGCTAAAATAGCAAATAATTCTATTTTGGTCATAAATTCAATTATTAATTAGTGTTAATTATTTTTTAGTAGTTTTTTTAGGCTTCTTCTCTTCTTTTTCTTCTTCCTTATCTTCTTTTTCATCTAAATCTTTACTTACCTTTTTCTTTGGTTTTTCTTCCTTATCTTCTTTTTCATCTAAATCTTTACTTACCTTTTTCT
>JABJNO010000012.1 GCA_018664825.1 Candidatus Parcubacteria bacterium | reverse complement strand
CGTCGAGTATGAAACTGAAAAAAGACACTATGCCCACGTTGACTGTCCTGGTCATGCTGACTATGTCAAAAACATGATTACTGGTGCAGCTCAAATGGATGGTGCTATTTTGGTAGTTTCTGCTGCTGACGGTCCTATGCCTCAAACTAGAGAGCATATTCTATTGGCTCGTCAAGTTGGTGTACCTTATATCGTTGTTTACTTAAACAAGATGGACCAAGTTGATGATCCAGAATTAGTTGACTTAGTTGAGGAAGAAATCAGAGATCTATTGAAAAAATATGAATTTCCTGGTGACGAAACTCCAATTATTAGAGGTTCAGCTTTGAAAGCTCTAGAAGATACAAGTGGTGATGACGCCAAGTCTATCAATGAGCTTATGAAAGCTTTGGATGAATATATTCCAGAACCAAAACGTGATACCGACAAACCTTTCTTGATGCCTATTGAAGACATTTTTTCAATCGAAGGTCGCGGTACTGTAGTTACTGGCCGTATTGATAGAGGTATTGTCAAACTAAACGAAGAAGTCGAAATGGTTGGTATCAAAGATACTACCAAGACTGTTGTAACTGGAATCGAGATGTTTAATAAACAACTTGAAGAAGGTCGTGCTGGTGATAATGCTGGTATTTTGATTCGTGGTACAAAGAAAGAAGAAGTAGAACGTGGTCAAGTTTTGGCCAAACCCGGTTCTATTACTCCTCATACAGAGTTTGAAGCTGAGACTTATATCTTAGGTAAAGAAGAAGGTGGACGTCACACTCCATTTTTCAAAGGATACAAGCCACAGTTTTATATCCGTACTACCGATGTTACTGGTGAAGTAATTTTACCAGAAGGTACAGAGATGGTTATGCCTGGAGATACTGTAAACTTGGTAATCAAATTGATTGCTCCAGTTGCTCTAGAAGAAAAATCAAGATTTGCTATCCGCGAAGGTGGCAGAACTGTAGGTGCAGGTGTAGTAACCAAAATTATAAAATAAATTTTTATCCCTCCCCCTTCACGGGGGGAGGGTTTAAATAAATTAATTAAGCAAATTAACAACCAATCAATTTCATGCCAGCCAAAGAAGTCAAAGAAGAGACACAGTCAAGAATTCGAATCAAAATCAAGGCCTATGATCATAAGATTATCGATCAGTCTACCAAGACTATTATCGAAACCGTTGATCGTACTGGAGCCAAGGTAATTGGTCCGATTCCTTTACCTACTGACAAAAAGAAATTTACTGTATTGAGATCCACTTTTGTGCACAAAGATGCTCGTGATCAATATGAGATGAGGATTCATAAAAGAATGTTGGACATCATTGATCCTACCCCTCAAACAGTAGACGCTTTGATGAATTTAAATTTGCCAGCTGGTGTTGACGTTGAAATTAAAATGTAAACATCCCAGGTTTTTCCCAGGGACACAATTTAAAAACGTTTTGCTTATTTGCATAACCCCATATTTGGGAAGTATGCAGGTAGACAAAGGGTTTTAGAAGGAACAAAATCGCAAAAAATCAAAAACAAACATCTTACTAGTAATTTTCTAGTAGTCGCGATTTTGTCCTTAAAAAGTTTTTTTGAGAACAAAATCGCGATTTTTTAAAAAGATATTATGGCTAAGTTTATTTTAGGAAGAAAATTGAATATGACCCAAAAATTCTTGGAAGACGGCAAGGTTGTACCAGTCACTGTTGTAGAAGCTGGTCCTTGTACCGTAGTTCAAGTAAAGGGTGAAAAAGATGGTTATACTGCCGTTCAAGTTGGCTTTGCTAACAAGAGAAAGGTAAATAAACCAATAGCCGGACACTTGAAAGGGTTCGAAAATTTTCGTTATTTAAAAGAATTTAGAGTTGAAAATTCTGATACTTTTGAAAAAGGTAAAGTTTTTGATGTAACAAGTTTCCAAGTTGGTGATATTTTAAAGATAACCGCTACCTCAAAAGGTAAAGGTTTTCAAGGTGTAGTAAAGAGACATGGATTTCATGGTTCTCCAGCTACTCATGGTCATAAAGATCAACATCGTATGCCTGGTTCTATTGGTGCTACAGATGCAGCTCGTGTATTCAAAGGTACTCGTATGGGCGGACGTATGGGTGGAGACACTACTACAGTATCAAATCTAGAATTGATTGAAGTTGATACAGAAAAAAATCTATTGTATATCAAAGGTGCTGTTCCTGGTGCTCGTGAAGCTTTGGTTCGAATCCAAGCTAACGGAGATTTGGTTTTTGTAGAAAAAAAAGCTGAACCAAAAAAGGAAGAAGTAAAGACTGAAGATAAAAAGGAAGAAAAACCTGTTAAAGAAGAAGCTAAAAAAGAAGCTCCAAAGGAAATTCCAGCACAAGAAGAAAAAAAAGTAGAAGAAAAACCAGCCGAAGCTAAGAAAGAGGAAGCTCCAAAAGTAGAAGCTAAAAAAGACAAGGTGAATGGCGAAGCCAAAGAGGGTGGCCTGGGCCAAGAGCCAAAGGCTGAAGATAAAAAAGTAGAAGCTAAGAAATAATTATGGCAGATATCAAGGTAAAATTATATGACTGGCAAGGTAAAGAAATGGGTACCGAAAACTTGGACTCAGAATTTTTTGGTGTAGAAGTAGACAAAGCATTAGTACATGAAGTAGTGATTGCTCAACAAAAAAATTCTAGAGAAGCTATTGCTCATACCAAGGGCCGTAGTGAAGTACGCGGTGGTGGTAAAAAACCTTGGCGTCAAAAAGGTACAGGCCGTGCTCGTCATGGTTCTACTCGTTCACCTATTTGGATTGGTGGTGGTATTACATTTGGTCCTACCAACAAGAGAAACTATTCAGTACAAGTAAACAAAAAGGTTAAAGCTAAAGTTATAAAGATGGTTTTGAGCGATAAAATAGCTTCTGATAAATTGATCTTAGTAGAATCATACAATCTACCAGAGGCCAAGACCAAAATGCTGCAAGATACTTTGGACAAATTACCAACAAAAGGCGGAACAATTTTGGCTGTTACCAAAAACTCTACTGAAAATATTGTAACTGCTGCCAAGAATTTGCCAGAGATTGATACTATTTATTCAGGTAGTCTAAACATCGTAGATATATTGAAACATGAATATTTATTGGTAAACAAAGAACTGATAAATAAAATTAAAGAACATTATTCATAAGAATATGGGATTATTTAGCAAAAAAAATACAGACGACAAAAAAGAAAAAGAAGCAGATAAAAAATCTGTTGTAAAAGAGGTTGCTAAAAAAGAAGCAAAGCCTGTCAAAACTGTAAAAGCAAAAAAGCCAGTTGCCAAAAAGGTAACAGCAAAGCCTAGCGGCTATGCTTATCGTGTTTTGATCAAGCCTATTATTTCAGAAAAGGCTACCATGGGAACTTCATTGAATAAATATGTTTTTGAGATTTCAGCCAAGTCAAACAAAATAGAAGTCAAAAAAGCTATTGAAGAAATTTATGGAGTAGTACCTGTTTCTATAAATGTATTAAACCAAAGAGGTAAAAGTGTTCGCTCTGGTCGTAGATTTGGACGAACTAAAGATATTAAAAAAGCAGTTGTTACTTTGAGAAAAGGTGACAGCATAAAACTATACGAAGGAATATAATAGATAACATATGCCGATTAAAGTATACAAACCAACCACACCAGGTCGTCGAAAGACTAGCGTCTTGGTAAACAAAGAATTGAGCAAAGCACGCCCAAAGAAGTCTTTGATTACCATCAAAAAGAAAAAAGCCGGTAGAAATAATACTGGCCGTATTACCGTTCGACATCAAGGTGGTGGTGCTAAGAGATTTATCAGAAAAGTTGATTTTAGAAGAATCAAGTTTGATATTCCAGCCAAAGTAGAGGCTATTGAATATGATCCAAATAGAAATGCAAATATTGCCCTTATTGTTTATATTGATGGTGCTAGAGCATATATTTTGGCTCCACAAAAGCTAAAGGCCGGTGATAGAGTTATTTCTTCAGAAACAAAAGCTCCTATCAAAATTGGAAATCGTCTACCTTTGAGTAAAATTCCAACTGGTACAGAAATATGTAATGTAGAATTGACGCCAATGAAAGGTGGTCAACTTGCACGTTCTGCTGGTAATGGCTTGATGCTAATGTCTGTTTCTGATGGTAAAGCTCAACTAAAGATGCCGAGTAGTGAAATCAGACAAGTTTCAGAAAAATGTATGGCCACTATTGGTGCTCCTAGTAATCCAGAGTTTAGAAATGTCCGTATAGGTAAAGCTGGTCGTAAGAGACACATGGGAGTCAGACCTACTGTTCGTGGTAAAGTTATGAATCCTTGTGATCATCCCCATGGTGGTGGTGAAGGTTCAAACCCGATTGGTATGAAACATCCAAAGACTTACAAGGGTAAACCTGCTTATGGTGTAAAAACTAGAAGAAAAAATAGACCATCAGACAAGTTGATTTTAAAGAGACGTCCAAGTAAGACTGGAAGAAAATAATTTATAAGTATTATAAAATATGTCAAGAAGTTTAAAAAAAGGCCCATACACAGATCCAAAATTGTTAAAGAAGGTTTCTAACCAAAAACAAGAAGAGGGTAAAATAATCAAGACTTGGTCTCGTGCCTCTGTCATTACCCCTGAGATGGTTGGTTTCACTTTTGGAGTGCACAATGGAAAAGATCACATAAACGTACCAGTAGTTGAAAATATGGTTGGACATCGTTTGGGTGAATTTTCTCCAACAAGAAAGTTTGTTTCTCATGGTGGTAAGATGGCCAAGACTCAAGCTAAAGGTAAATAAAGCAAAAGATTTTAAAATATTATGATTGAAGTTAAAGCAAAATTAAGACACGTTAGAATTTCACCAAAAAAGATACGATTGGTGATTGATGTTATTCGTGGTTTAGATGTAGAAGTAGCTTTGGAGAAATTGGAAATTACTTTTAAGAAATCATCTCCGGTTATTGCAAAACTATTGAAATCAGCCGTAGCCAATGCCACAGATAGGTACGAAGTAGGTGCCAAAGATTTGATCGTGAAAAGTATCATGGCGGATAAAGGTGTTGATTTAAAACGTTGGAAGCCAGCTGCTTTTGGCAGAGCTCATCCTTTTAAAAAGCATTCTTCTCATGTAGAAATTGTTTTGACTACCAAAGAAGGTGTCAAAGTAGTTGCTAAAGAAAAAAAGGTAACTCCTATTGAAACTGTTGATTTGACTAAAACCAAAGATGACAAGAAAAAGGGTTCCAAAGACATCAAGCAAGCTGACGTAAAAAAAGTAAGCAAACAACCAAAAGAAAGATCCATCTCTACCAAGGCTTTAGGTGGTAAGAAGGATAAAAGTAACGTAAAGAAAGGTTAAATAAAGAATATGGGTAAAAAAGTAAATCCAAGAATATTTAGAATCGGATTGAGTGAGAAATGGAGATCTCGCTGGTTTAGTAATCGTGATTTTGCCAAGTTTTTGGAACAGGACATTCGTATTAGAAAGTTCTTACAAAAAAAATTGGGAGATGCCAGTGTAGATAGGGTTGATATTGAAAGAAGTAGAGGAAAGATTATTATAAACATTAGCGCTGCCAAGCCAGGTTTGATCATTGGTCGTGGTGGTTCAGGAATTGAAGATCTAAAGAAAAGGATCAAAAAAGAATTTTTGGATCAAGCAGATGTTATAAATATCAATATTACAGAAGTATCAATTCCAAATTTGTCAGCCAATGTAATACTTCAAAGTATCAAAGAAGATGTGGAGAAGCGTATTCCATTTCGTAGAGTAATGAAACAAAATATTGACAAAGTAATGAAAGCCGGCTCAAAAGGTGTAAAAATCATTTTAGCAGGTAGGCTTAACGGCGTTGATATTGCTCGTACAGAAAAGTTGATCCAGGGATCAATACCTCTACAGACTTTGAGAGCCAATATTGATTATAGTCGTGGTGTAGCCAATACTATCTACGGTACAATCGGAATCAAGGTTTGGATTTATAAAGGTCAGTGGTTTGATGTAAAGAAAAAAGAAGCCAAAAAAGAAGCACCTGTAAAATCAGTAAAATTATTTTCAAAAGAAAAATTGAATATTCAACCAGTTGGTGAAAAAAAACCAGTCAAGGCTGAAACAAAAAATACTGAAACTAAGAAAGAAGATAAGAAATAAAATATATGTTAGCACCGAAAAAAGTAAAACATAGAAAGTGGCACAGAGGAGACAAGATCAAGGGTAAAGCTACTCGTATGACCAGGGTCAGTTTTGGTGATTATGGCTTAAAGACTTTGCAAGCGGGTTGGATTACTGCTCGTCAAATAGAGTCTGCTCGTCGTGCTATTGTTGGTCACATCCAGCGTGGTGGAGAAGTATTTATTCGTATTTTTCCGGACAAGCCTATCACAGCCAAAGGCAACGAAATGCCCATGGGTAAAGGTAAGGGTGCGATTGATCACTATATTGCTGAAGTAAAACCAGGTACTGTAATGTTTGAGATGAGAGGTGTAACAGAAGAGGTCGCTAAGCGTTCTATGCAATTGGCGGGATATAAATTGCCGGTCAAAACAAAATTTGTAACAAAGGAGTTAGTATAGAATTATGAAAATACAAGAAATCAAAAAATTGGAAATGGACAAATTACACGAAAAGTTGGCTGAACTCCGCAACAAGAGTCGTGAACTTAGATTTAGTATTGCCAACAACCAATTGAAAAAAGTGCGTGATTTAAGAGATGTAAAAAAAGATATTGCTAAAATTTTGACTATATTAAATGAAAAAAGGATAGCCAAAGAAAGCAAAACAAATAAAGTAGAAGACAAATAATATGGATAATAAAAAAAGAAAGCTTGAAGGAGAAGTAGTAGGCAACAAAATGGATAAAACCGTCGTTGTTAATGTTACTAGTATAAAAATTCATTCTAAGTACAAAAAGAGATACAAATCTACCAAAAAGTACAAAGCTCATGATGAGAAAAATGAGTACAGAGTAGGTGATGTTGTTGCAATTGAAGAATGTCGTCCGCTTTCTAAAGATAAAACTTGGAGAGTAATTAAAAAGATTAAGTAAATTTGATATGGTTCAACACAGATCAATGTTAAAAGTCGCTGATAATTCTGGTGCAAAGTTAGTACAATGCATTAGGGTTTTAGGTGGCTACAAAAAAAGATATGCCCGCATTGGTGATATTATTACTATTACTGTAAAATCTGCTCAACCACATAGTGGTGTAAAAAAAGGACAAGTTTTACATGCTGTGATTGTCAGACAGAGAAAAGAAATGCGTAGAGCAAATGGTATTTATATTCGTTTTGATGAAAACGCAGTAGTTATTGTTGATAGAAAAACCAAAGAAATCAAAGGTACTCGTATTTTTGGACCTGTTGCAAGAGAATTAAGGGCTAGAGGATTCAACAAAATTGTTTCCTTGGCACCGGAGGTATTATAATTATGAAAATGAAGATAAAGATAAACGATAAAGTTTCAATTACAGCTGGTAAAGATAAGGGAAAAACCGGTAAAGTAATTCAAATATTACCAACCGCCAAAAGGGTTGTAGTTGAAGGTATCAATGTAATGTACAAACACGTAAAAGCTCAAAAAGGTGGCGAAAAAGGGCAACGTATTCAATTTAATGGTCCTATCGCCTTGAGCAACATTGCATTACTTTGTCCAAAATGTAATAAACCTTCTCGTATTGGTATCAGAATAGCTGATACAGAAAACAAAAAGGTCAAATCAAGATTTTGTAAAAAATGTAACGAAGTAATTGACTAATATGACTAAATTAGCAGAAAAATTTAAAAAAGAAATCAGACCTGCTTTGCAAAAAGAGTTAGGCTTGAGCAATATCATGGCTACCCCAAAGATTGAAAAGGTAACCATTAATATTGGTATTGGTAGAGCTAGCCAAGATAAACAACTGGTTGAATTTGCTAGTTCTATTTTACAGAGAATTACTGGTCAAAAACCGGTTAGTATCAAAGCCAAAAAATCAATTTCAAACTTTAAACTTCGAGAAGGTATGATAGTTGGTACTAAGGTCACTTTACGTGGAGCTAGAATGTATGATTTTATTGATAGATTAGTAAATAGTACTATTCCACGTTTTAGAGATTTTTATGGCTTGGAGACCAAAAAAGGTTTTGATAAAAATGGAAATTATATAGTTGGATTAAAAGAACATATTGTTTTTCCTGAAATTGGTATGGAAGATGTAGAAAGAGTTCATGGTTTGGAAATTTGTTTCACAACCAGTGCCAAAGACAAAAAACAAGCCTTGGCTTTGTTTAGGGGTTTTGGTTTTCCATTTAAAAAAGATAAAAATACTAAGAAATAATTATGGCAACAGCAGCACAAAAAGCAAGATCAAAGAAAAAACAAAAGTTTTCTACACGCGAAGTAAACAGATGTTGGCGTTGTGGTAAACAGCGTTCATATATGAGAAAATTCAACTTGTGCCGTATATGTTTTAGGGAATTAGCTGAAAAAGGTGAAATTCCAGGAATCACAAAATCAAGTTGGTAAAATTATTTCAAAATATTAAAGTATAAATTTAAGATAAATTATGACAGATCCTATTGCAGACATGCTAACAAGAATTCGCAATGCTATGGCAGTAAAAAAGCCAGAGGTAGTTTTGCCATTCTCAAAAATTAAGCTTAGCATTGCCAAACTTTTGGAAAAAGAGAAATACGTTGGCAGGGTTTCTACTGTGAAAACTGGACAGTTTGATGAACTCAAAATCGAATTAAGATACACTGAAAAAGTTCCAGCCATTCGCCACATTAAACGTATTTCAAAACCAGGGCAAAGAATTTATGTTTCTAGTAAAGAATTGCCAAGAGTTTTGAATGGCTATGGCCTAGCTGTTATTTCTACCTCCAAAGGTATTATGACTAATAGAGAGGCTACTGCTCAAAATATGGGCGGAGAATTTGTTTGTGAAATTTGGTAATAAATAAAAATATGTCAAGAATCGGAAAAAAACCAATCGAAATACCAAGCGGCGTTGAAATAAAAGTCAATTCAGATGAATTGGGAAATATTGAAGTTGCTGTAAAAGGACCAAAAGGTGCTTTGAATGTAGGTATTCCAAAGGGTGTAAGTGCTGAACAAAAGGATAATCAAATTATTTTGACTGTACCTGACCCAGAAAATAGATCACAAAAAGCTATCTGGGGATTAGCCAGAACCTTGGTCAACAACGCAGTGTTGGGAGTGGTTGAGGGATATGCCAAAGAGTTAGAAATCAACGGCGTTGGTTTCAAAGTAGCTCTACAAGGTAAAAAATTAGTTTTGAATGTAGGCTTTTCTCATCCTGTAGAATATGACTTACCAGAAGGTATTGTTGCTGAAGTTGAAAAAAACAATATCAAGATTTCAGGAATAGACAAACAATCTGTTGGGCAGACTGCCGCAGAGATTCGAGCAATCAAAAAACCGGAACCTTATAAAGGAAAAGGTATTAAATATATTGATGAACATATCCGTCGTAAGGCTGGTAAGGTTGTAAAAGCTTAATATAAAATTATGAAAGATTTAAATAAATTAAAAGGAGCGAGAACTTATCGCCGTCAAAGAAGGACTAGGGCCCAAATTACCGGCACTACTGACAAGCCAAGATTGTCTGTCTTTAGAAGTTTGCTACATATTTCTATCCAAGCTATTGATGATATTAACGGCAAAACTTTGGCAGCAACAAGTGATAAAGAAGTAAAAACCAAAGGCAATAAGTCAGAGGTAGCTCTTGAAGTAGGTAAGATCATGGGCGATAAATTAAAAGCCAAAAAAGTTAATAAAGCTATTTTTGATAAAGGTGCTTATAAATATCACGGCAGAATAAAAGCTTTGGCCGATGGTATTAGAGATAAAGGAATAAAATTTTAAGATATGGCAGAAGATAACAAAAAACCAAATCCAACACCTACAAAAGTTGTAGAAAACAACAAACCAGGTGCTAGCAACATTTCAGAGCCAGCTAAAAAGTTTGCTCCAAAGCCTTTTGGTGGTAAGAAAAAATTTGGTGGAAAACGTAAACCATTTAGAAGAGACAATAGACCAAAAGATGATTTTGAGCAAAAAATTGTTGACCTTACTAGAGTTACTCGTGTTATGGCCGGTGGTAAGAGGATGAAATTTAGAGCTTGTATGGTTATTGGTGATAAAAAAGGTAAAGTTGGTGTAGGAATTGCCAAGGGCGTTGATGTAGCCATGGCTATCCAAAAATCAGTTACCAAGGCTAGAAAGAATTTGATTACCGTACCTATTCTTGATGGTACAGTTCCTCATGAAATCAATATCAAAAAAGGTGCTTCTAGACTTATGATCAAACCAGGTAGAAAAGGTAGTGGTATCAAAGCCGGCGGTGTGATGCGTATTGTATTGGAGCTTGCTGGAGTAAAAGATGCAGTAGCCAAAATTTTGGGTACAAACAACAAAGTAAACAATGCCAAAGCTACGCTAGAAGGCTTAAATTCTTTTATCAATAAACCAATTATTAAATCTACTCAAAAACCAGTTGTAAAAACTGAAACTGATAAAGTAGAAGATAAGAAATAAATATATGTTGACTTTACACGAATTTAATAAAAAATCTGACAATCGTACCAAAAAAAGACGAGGTAGGGGTAATGCTTCCGGAAAAGGAAATTATTCTACTCGTGGTATAAAAGGTCAACGTTCTAGATCAGGTGGAAAATCTGGTTTGGCTTTGCGTAGTATCAAAAGTTATTTGCTACGTATTCCAAAGATAAGAGGTTTCAAATCTATACATAATAAAATGGCTGTAGTAAACTTAAGTGGATTGAACTCAAATTTCAAAGATGGAGAAACTATCAATGCCCGTGCTTTGTTAAAAGCTAAGTTAATTTCTACTATTGATAATGGATTAAAGATTTTATCAAGTGGAGAAATAAACAAGAAATTTATTGTTGAAGCAAATGCTTTTTCTAAAACCGCCAAAGCAGCTATTGAAAAAGCTGGCGGAGAAGCCAAATTGGTAGGTCAGAAAAAAGTAGACGATAAAAAGAAGAAAAATAAAAAAGAAGCTCCTGCTGAAGCAGCTCCAAAAGAGGAAAAGCCAGCAGCAGAAGAACCTAAAAAATAAATTATGTGGAATAAATTAAGGCAAATTTGGAAAGCCAAGGATGTTCGTAATAGTATATTGTACGTTCTTGCTCTTTTGATTGTCTTTAGGGTCGCAGCTCATATACCTGTTCCAGGCATAAACACAGAAGGTTTAGCAGAGTTTTTTCAAGGCAATCAAGTCTTGGGAATGCTTAATTTATTTTCTGGTGGAGCCATGCAAAACTTTTCTATTGTGATGCTTGGTGTTGGTCCGTATATTACTGCTTCTATTATCTTCCAATTACTCGTGATGATTGTACCAAAGTTGGAAGCTATGCAAAAAGAAGGTGAAGCTGGAAGACAAAAAATAAATCAATATACCAGAATGCTTACTATTCCTTTGGCTGCTATTCAAGGTTTTAGTTTTATCAAACTATTATCAAGTCAAACAGGAGGAACTCTTTTGGGAGATATTACAGGATTTCAATTACTCACTACAATAATCATTGTTACTGCTGGTACTATATTTTTGATGTGGTTGGGTGAATTGATTACCGAAAAACATATTGGCAATGGCGTATCATTGTTGATTTTTGCTGGTATAGTTTCTGGTTTACCACAATCTTTGAGAAATACTATTATTGCTTTTGACAATACAATGGTCTTGAGTTTGGTAATCTTTACCATCATAGCTTTGGTCACTATTGCCGCTATTGTTTTGATCACTGAAGGTCGTAGAGACATCCCGGTATCCTACGCTAGACACGTGGTAGGTCAACGTAGTGTTGGTGGAGTAAAGACTTCTCTGCCATTGCGAGTCAATCAAGCAGGAGTTATTCCTATTATCTTTGCTATTTCTATTATCTTGGTTCCGCCAATGCTGGCTCAATTTTTTGAAAGATCAGAAGTAGCCTGGCTCGCCAATTTTTCTAGTTGGATTATTGTAACTTTTCAAGATCAATTATTTTATGGAATATTTTATTTCATAATGGTTGTCTTGTTTACATATTTTTATACCTCAGTTATTTTCAAGCCAGATCAGATTTCTGAAAATTTACAAAAACAAGGTGGTTTTATTCCTGGTATCAGACCAGGTAGGCACACCGCCCAATACTTGGGTACAGTGATGAATAGGATTGTTTTGGCTGGAGCTGTATTCTTGGGTATTATCGCCGTCTTACCTCTAGTGGTACCAATGACCGGTATTCAGACTATCACCCTAGGTGGTACTAGTCTGTTGATTACTGTAGCTGTAGTGATAGAAACAGTTAGGCAGATAGATGCTCAACTAGTAATGAGAGACTACGAGGGATTCTAAAAATTTTATATTTTGCCCACTGCCAGTTGTTGGTAGTGGGCTTTTTGATTTTTTGGGGTATAATGGTATAATTTCAGTGTTATAATTTAAATAGTAATATAAAGAATAGCTAAAACGTATATGAAAAGAATAATTTTAATAGGGCCACAAGCTTCGGGAAAAAGTACACAAGGAGAGTTTATTGCAGAGCACCTGGGCATCAAAGAAGTAGCTGCTGGTGATATATTGCGTAAGGCAATTGAGAATGATACAAAATTGGGCAAAGAAATAGAACACTTGGTTGATGCTGGTGCCTTGATTTCAGACGACCTGATGATTGAGCTGATGTTTCAAGAGTTAGAAAAAAAAGACTATGACAATGGTTTTATTTTGGATGGTTTTCCTCGCAACGCTACTCAACTAGAAATTTTTGAAGAAAAATATGATATAGACCTGGTAGTCCATGTAGATATTCCAGATAGCGAAGCTATAAAAAGAATTAGCGGCAGAAGGATATGTAGCAACGGACATGTGTTTCATATAAAATTTAATCCATCAAAAAAAGATGGTATTTGTGACGAATGTGACCATAGATTGCATTTGAGGGATGATGACAAAGAAACAGCTGTCGCCAAACGTTTGGCGATATATCATGAGCATACTGAAAAAGTTTTGGAGTATTATAGAAAAGAAGGAAAAGTCAAAACTTTTGATGGAAACAAGGATATAAAAACTGTCTGGAAGGATATAAAAGAATATTTAGATAAAAATGTTAGATAAAAAAACTAAGCAGGAAATAAAAATATTACGTGAAGGGGGCCAGATATTAGGGTCTATTTTGCGTACTGTGGCTACTTCTGCCAAGTCTGGGATGACAGGTATTGAGCTTGATAAAAAAGCCGAGGAGATGATTATAAAAGCTGGTGGAAAGCCTAGCTTCAAAGGTTATCAAGGGTTTCCAAATACTCTCTGTATTTCAGTCAATCAAACAGTAGTCCATGGTATACCAAGTGACAAGCCTTTTGAAGAAGGGGACTTGGTAGGTTTTGATATTGGTATGGAATACAAAGGTATGCATACAGATACAGCTATGACCGTACCAATTGGTAAGGTAAGTTCGGAAGCAGAAAAGTTACTCAAAATCACAAAGCAATCTTTGGAGGTGGGAATATCTCAGGTCAAGCCCGGTAATTTTATTGGTGACATAGGCAAGGCAATTGAAAAGTTTATCAAGCCATATGGCTATGGTATTGTCCGTGATTTGGCTGGACACGGAGTTGGTAGGTCAATTCACGAGGAGCCAGTGGTACCAAACTACAATCCCAAAAATAAAATAGCCAAAATGTTTGAAGGTATGGTGATAGCTATCGAGCCAATGATTATTGTCAGTGGAAATCATAGGGTAACCACGGGGCCTAACAAATGGGACGTCAATGCAGTCGACAATTCTTTGACTGCTCATTTTGAACATAGTGTAGCTGTCACAAAAGACGGGCCATTAATTTTGACAGAATAATGTACGATAACTGCCAAGAAATCAAACAAGGCTTTGCTGAAATGATGGAGTTTTGGGCAAGTTTTAAGGGTGCTTTGGCAACAGGTGGTGATATGGACAAAATGCGTCAAACTAAAGAAAAATTTGAGGAATTATTCGGAATTTTATATTTTGATTATGATAAAACACTCAAACGACTTATAGAAGATACTATAGACGCGAGTAAAAATTCATTGTACAGAAGTCAATATATCAAATATTTTGCTGATAACACAAAACCAGGTAAAAGAAAATTGATTTATACTAATACTTTACATTTTGGGAGACGAGAAGTCCGTAAATTGCCAAATCATATGCAAATAAATGGTAGTCTTTATTTAACTACTTCTAGTGTCAAAAAATTGCCTTATAGATTATTGGTCAAGGGAGATATGGATATATTAAATACAGAAATCACAAAATTACCAGAAGATTTGGTTGTAGAGGGTACTTTATTTTTGGATGAAAAGTTGGGTGATCAAGCAGAAGCTTTGAAACAAAAAGGTCAGATTGATGCTTATGATTATAAATAATTTATGAATATTACTGAATCTTGTAAATTTTTGAGAGAATCTTTCCAAAGAATTTTGCATGAAAAAGGTACACTAGACAAAGCTTTGCTTACTCAAGATATATCAGTGGCCAGAGATGCAAAGTCTGGTCTTGAAATTTATATCGAGCATAGTGAATTAGCAATTTTTGATCCAGAGAAAATTCTTGATGAATTAATCAGGGGCACTTTACCAGACGAGTCATACACAGCCTATTTCCGGCAAGAGGGGTATATTGAGGCTCTCCGTGAAAAAATAAAACCAGATAAAAAAAATAGAAGATTAATTATTACAGGTGTTCAGGTTGATTTTTCGAAAAGGCCAATAGGAAATTTACCGGATTCACTGATGATAACTGGTGATTTATTTTTAGAGTACTCAGGTATTGGAGAGTTACCAAATAGATTAATGGTTCAAGGTGACTTGAATATTTCTAGAACAAAGATTAAAAATTTACCAGATGATTTGATAGTTAAAGGGATTTTATATATTGATAGTGGAGCATTGCGTCTCCAGGCAGAGGTACTAAAAGAAAAGGGTCAGATAGGTAATTATGAAATAGTATAAATATGAAAAACAAAATTTTAGGAATTGACTATGGAGACAAGAGAGTGGGTCTAGCTCTAGCAGAGATGGGTAGTATTGCGGTGCCTCTAAAAGTTGTACAAAATAGCGGTCCCGAAGCATTACTCGAAGAGATCAGAGAAATAATCAATTCAGAAGAAGTAAAAAGTATTGTAATTGGTTTGCCGCATAGCTTTTCGGGTAATACCAACGAGCGACTAGAAACAACGCAGGCTTTTGTGGATTTTTTAAAAGGCAGTTTAAATGATATAGGAGTATCTACTGTAGATGAACAGCTGACTTCCAAGCTTTATGAAAATATGGGAGTCAAAAAAGATATTGATAAACATTCAGCGACTGCTATACTAGAAACTTACCTTACCCAAAATGATAGATAATTGGCCAAAATTTATTTTAGTTTTTTTGGGAGCAGGACTTATTTCTTTCTTGCTTACCAAGGGGATGATTTATTTTGGTAAAAAATTTGGTATTTTGGATGAGCCTACGGGTGATAGGAAAATACACAAAACCTCAACTCCGCTTTTGGGAGGTATGGGTATTTATTTGGCTTTTGTTTTGGCCATTGGCTTTTTGTGGAAAACCGGACAGCTACTCGACCCAAGGATAGAGGGTAGTCAAATAATCTGGTTTTTGGTAGCAGGTTTGGTCCTGGTAATAAATGGATTTTTGGATGACAAATATAAATTGTCAGCCAAGTATACGATCTGGGGACCGATCGTTGCTTCAGTTATAGTTATTTTTGGTGGATTACAGATTAGCTATATTACTCATCCGACCGGAGGAGTACTGTATCTTGATAATTTTTTTGAAAACTGGGGGACTCTGGCAACTATCTTGCCGGTCGTTATTACTTTTTTGTGGTTGATGGGCATTACCTATACCACCAAGCTTCTCGACGGGATTGATGGTTTGGTTGGTAGCATTGGTTTGATTGCTAGTCTAGTAATTTTTGCAGTTAGTCTTTCT